>JAQDCK010000004.1 GCA_027681045.1 Lactobacillaceae bacterium AF64-9pH9TA
CTTTTTCTGATTCGTCAAATTTGCTTTTTCATTCGTTTTATGATTGGCGCACCCGGCTGAGTTGTTGTTGCTCAGCTTTCTCTTTCAGCGGCAATAAATCAGATTAACAGCATTTCTCCTTCTTTTAACAAAGGATTGTTCTTATTTCGCTTGCTTTTCCCCAAAAAAGCAGAGAAAATTTCTGCGATTTTTTCTAAAAATCGGCAAAAGAAGCTGGGCAAAAGAAAAATGGCGACCTAAGTCACCATTTTTCTTTACTCCATTATTCCCTTTTTTCCTAGCTTGTTCTTTTCTCTCTACACTCTTCTAATCTCTATATTTTTATCTCTGCAGTTTGGCAACCAGCTTGTTTGGCAAAACGAAGCTCTGGCTGCCCATAGACATTGGGCCAACTTCGCCTTGGTTGAAGACGATAACCACCTGGTTCTTCTTGTTGATGTAGAACTGCTGCTCCTTCTTGATCTGACTGAAGCCGTCTGGATCGCCATTTTCCTTGAGGAAGTAGCTCTTGTTCTTGTCAGCCTTCATTTCCTGCTTCATCTGCTTAATGATGTTCTGGCTGATGGCCTTTTGGTAGTTGCTGCTGCTCTTGAACAAGTCCCCCAGCTTGACCCGCTTGCCGCTGGCCTTGCTGAAGACGTAGTAGCGGCTGCTTTCACCGCTGTCAGCTTGGGTTTGCACGGCCGTCAGCTTGACCACGTACCAGTAGCGGTTGTTAGTCACCTGCTTGGTCTTGACCGTCAAAGAACCATAGCCGCCCTTCTTCAGAGACGCCTTGAATTCCTTGGTCAAGTGGTCAGTTTCCTGGGCAATTTCCCGGTTGACTGCCTGGCTGCTCTTCTTGGCCTCCTTGGTTGCCGGCCCGGTTACCCCGCTGACGGCAACTTTATCAACGGAAATATCGGCTGAATGCTTGCGGCTTTCATAATGGTAATCACGGAAGGTCAACAGCTTGAAGTAGTTCCCCACAACTGGCAAGTTCTGCATGGCATTAGCCACCTGCGGACTCGTGTTTGGCAAAGCCACGCTGAAAGCAGCCGCGGCCGCGATCCCTGCCACCAGGCGGACCCACGGCTTGCGCTTGGCGGACAAAGGAATAACCTTCTCCTGCCCCCGGCTGGCTGCTGCCTCCACGATGTACTCGGTCTTGATTCCGCCCATTGCATCCATTAAGTCAGTGTTTTTCATAATAGTATCCCCTTTAAATATACTTTTCTTCCTGCAGCTTTTTGCCCAGCTTGCGGCGCATCCGCAGCAATGATACCTTGACAGCCGACACGGTCATCCCGTTAGCTGCCGCAATATTTCTGACAGCATCCATGTAAAAATACCGCTGAACAAAAATAATTCTTTTTTCTTTTGGCAGGCCTGCCAGAAAATCATTGATGATCTCCGTCAAAGCGCTGCTCTCAATCCCTTCCAGCTCTGCCTGCCCCTGGACCGCGCCGGATAACTCTCCAATTTCATCCAGCGAGGTGGTATATTGATCCCCAGCCCGTTTCTGCCGGTTTTGGTCGCGGACCATGTTCAAGGCTCCGTTGCGCGTGACGCGCCCCAGGTAGGCCAAGAGGCTCTGCGGCCGCTTCGGCGGAATCGTGTTCCAGGCTTTCAGCCATGTATCGTTCAGGCACTCCTCAACGTCCTCCTTATCCCGCAAGATGTTGCGGGCAATCGTTGAGCAGTATGCCCCATATTCACTCTGGACTGAAGTGAGCGCAGCTTCGTCTCTGGCGAAGAACTGCCCGATGATTTCAGTTTCTCTCACTGTCTTTTTCCGTCCTTTTACTTTTTGTCTTTCGAGGCCCTCATCTCCTCTACCCTAATAGACACCTAAGGGAGCTGAAAGGTTACACTTTTGCAAAAAGTTTTTTAGAAAAAATTTCCACGCAAAAAGGAACCCCTCCGCGGAGTTCCTTTAAGACTAGTGCCACTTAACTTCTTGCGTGATCTTGGTCATGCCGTGCATGTATGGACGCAAAGCTTCTGGTACGGTAACCGTGCCGTCTTCGTTTTGGTAGTTTTCCAAAATAGCAGCAACCGTCCGGCCGACAGCCAGGCCTGACCCGTTCAAAGTGTGGGTCAGCTTAACCTTGCCGTCTTCATCACGGTAACGGATTTGTGCCCGGCGGGCCTGGAAGTCAGTACAGTTGGAGCAGGATGAGATTTCCCGGTAAGTGTCTTGGGCTGGCATCCAGACTTCTAAGTCGTAAGTCTTGGCACTGGTGAAGGATGCATCCCCGGTTGACAAGGCTACGACCCGGTATGGCAGACCCAGCTTTTGCAGCAGGTGTTCAGCGTTGTGGGTCAGGTTTTCCAATTCCTTCCAGGAGTCTTCCGGCTTAACCACCTTGACCATTTCCACCTTGCGGAATTCGTGCATCCGGATCAGGCCCCGGGTGTCACGGCCAGCTGAACCAGCTTCACTTCTGAAGGCTGGTGACAAAGCAGTCACGTTGATTGGCAGGTTCTTGCCATCAATGATGTCTCCTCTGAAGTAGTTGACCAAAGGAACTTCAGCAGTTGGAATCAAAGTCAGGTTCCGGGCTACTTCCGGGTCGTCGTTGTCAACAATAGTGTAGACGTCTTCCGTAAACTTCGGGAATTGGCCAGTCCCTTGCATTGAGTCATTGTTGACCAAGGATGGGGTGATGACTTCAGTGTAGCCTTCGCTGGTGTTTTCATCCAGGAAGAAGTTGTAAACTGCCCGTTCCAGCAAAGCGCCGGCACCCTTGTAGTAAACGAAGCGGGCTGCGGAAACCTTGCTTGCCGCATCCCAGTCCAGGATGTTCAGGTCAGTGCCCAGGTCCCAGTGAGCCTTTGGCTGGTAGTCAAACTTGGTTGGTTCGCTCCAGCGACGGACTTCTTCATTGTAGCTTTCGTCAGGGCCGATTGGGTCTGAGTCAGCTGGGAAGTTTGGCAAACGGAGCAGGATGTATTCTTGCTTTTCCTGCAGTTCGTCAACTTCCTTGTCCAATTTCTTGATCTTGGCACCGACTTCACGCATGTTGGCGATGGCTTCGCTGGCGTCTGCCTTTTCCCGCTTGGCGGCAGCAATCTTCTTTGAAACTTCGTTTCTTTCTGCCTTCAAGTTTTCAGCTTCGACCATAGCTTCCCGGCGCTTGGCGTCGATAGCTACCAGTTCATCCAATTGCTCAGGCTTGATGCCCCGAGTTGCCAACTTTTCCTTGGCCCAGTCAAGATTCTCGCGAATGACCTTAATATCCAGCATATATAACCTCCGAAAAAATAAAAAAGCCGATCCGTCCCAGTCTTGGGACGAATCGGCGCACGGTTCGCGGTACCACCCAGTTTCGGCTCAAAGAGCCGCACTCAGTTGGGCGTTAACGGTGCCCGGCCGTGCAATGATTAATTGCCCACACTAATGAAATCTGGAAGCGACCGCCGTCCGCTCTCAGCATACGCGGACTCTCTGTCGGCAGTCTAGGGATTTCGTGTTTGTCTCTATTCTATGCTATTCTTTCCGTTTTAGCAAATAATACTTGGCTGAAAAATCCAAAAAAGGCGGAATTTGCCGGTAATCGACTTCATACATCTGCCGAAAGCCCAGCTTTTGCAATAAATGCTGGGGCCGCAAATTGTTTGCCCGGCAGCCGGCCCAGATTTCCTTGATCTCCGGATCTTTAAAAACCTCCCCTAAGAGGTAGTTGATGCTTTCAGTCATGTAGCCCTGCCCCTGGTACTTTTTATCCAGTAAAAAGCCCAGCTCCCGAGACTGGCCATCCCGGGGGTACAGCTCCAGCAGGCCGATCGCCTGGCCTTTTTTCAAGCAAATCATGTAGCTGGCCGGCCGCTGCTGGTAGGCCAAGGCTCCTTCTTCAGCTTCCGCCAGATTCCGGTAATGGGCAAAGCCTGCCGTCTCCTGGTAATAAGGATCCTGCCCCCAAGACAAAAGCAGCTCAGCATCTTCTGGCCCGACCGACCGCAAATATATCCGCTCACTCTCCATCACATCAGCCTCATGATCCAGCGGGCCCCGTAGACCAGGCCCAGGCTGTAGGCCGCGATAGTCCAAGGCTTGCAGAGGATGATAATCCAGAAATAGGTCCAGGGCTTCATCTCTGTTAGACCCGCTAAAAGGCAGAGCAGGTCATCCGGAGCAACCGGGGCTAGGATGCAGATGGCGAAGAACCAGTTGAACTTCTTTTGGTTCTTAGTCCACTTGGTATACTTCTCCAGGCTCTCTTCTGACACGATGTGCAAGATGAAGGACTTGCCGTAGTAGCGGGCCAGGAAGAAGTTGATCAAGGAGCCGATGACGATCCCGATATAGTTGTAGATAAAACCGGGCCCGGCGCCGAAGAAGACGACCCCGGCCAAAAGGGAGACCCCGCCGGGGATAATCGGGATCACGACCTGGATGATCTGGATCAAGACAAAGATGAAGGGGCCGAGGATCTTTTTGTCAGCCAGATAGGCGCTCATCTTGGCCTGGCTGGTAAAAATCCCCAGCTGGTACCAGTAGATGCAGAGTCCAATGATCACGATGGTTGAAATAATGGTCAGCCGGTTGATCAGCTTGCGGCTTTGTTCGTAACTCATGGTCTTTCCCCCCTAAAAACAATTCCAGGATAATTTTAGCAAAAAGCCCCCGGCCGCCCCACCAGTTTGCTTCAAGCTTTACCCAAACTTATCCAAGTTCCTTGCAAAAAAAGCCAAAAGACAAGCATAAATTATTGCTTTGAGTATATAATTAAGTTAGAAGCAAAGATCAGAATTCAGATCAGAAAGGAAAAATGAGATTATGGTTGTGACTGTTAACAATATCGCCTATGACTTTAAGCATGGTCTCAAGACCGACATCTACTATCCCAACGATACCGATTCACAGACAAAAATCCTCATCTTCTGGCACGGCGGCGGCTGGTTCCGGGGGAGCAAGGAAAACATCAGAGACGTAGCCATCGACCTGGCCAACGCCGGCTTCATGACCTTTGTGCCCGACTACCGGCTGGCTCCAGCAGACCACTTTCCGGCTGCCCACGAGGATGCCCTCAACTTCGCGGCCTGGCTTTTAGCTTCAAACTACACCGATGAAGGCGATGAAAACAATATTGTCCAGATCGGGGCCAGCAGCGGCGGTACCCTGGCTTTGAAGGTAGCCGGCATGTACGGCTTTCCAACCGTCACCTGGTCAGCCCCGGTCGACTTCAGCAGCTGGCTGGCCAACCACCAGGAGGTCAAGCCCTCAGTCAATGCTAAAGAAGAACTGGGCTTGACCAAGCAGCAGGCCATCAACGAAGCCTTTTACAAGTACTTCGTCTTGACCTATGCCGGCAGTAAAGACTCCGACCTTTTTGCCAAGCTGGATGCCCAGAGCTACGACTACACCAAGTTGAGCCGCCTGCTCATGATCAACTCCGCGGCTGAATTAACCGACCTGACCGGCGTTACTGACTTTGCCGGCCGCCTGGCCGGCCGCGGCCACCAGGTTGATCTGGAAATCATCCCCGGCCACGGCCATGCCATGGACTACGGCCGGGACTATCTCCGGGAAAGCATAACCTATCTCAACTATGCCCTCAGTCTGAAAACAGGAAGCGAATAACCATGATAAACATTGAAAAATTCATCAAAATCCGCAAGTCACTCAAACTCTCCCAAAATGAGCTCTGCAACGGGATCTGCACCCAGTCAACCCTGAGCAAGTTCGAAAACAACGGGCAAATCCCCTCTTTCAAGATACTCAAGCAGCTCTGCGAGCGGATGAACATCTCTTTATCCGACATCATGCTGACCAGCACGGAAAGTGAAATTGCCCAGAAGCTTTTTTCCGCGGACTTCTGCTTTATCACCTATGACTATGACCAGGTCCGCAAGATCCTCAAGCAGGTCAATGAGAAAAAGATCCACGACAAGCAGGATCTTCTGCACTACAACTACCTCTGCGGGCAGCTGGCCCTGGACGGGGACCACAACGATGTTTCAGCCCTCTTCTATTTCAACAATATCTTGACAACAGACAACCTCAAGGCCGGCAACATCTACCGCCTCTTGGCCCTTAAGGGCTGCAGCCAGGTTTACGCCAGCCAGGACATGGACAAGGCCTCTCACTACTTTGACCAGATCCTGGGCCAGATCAAGAATGTCGAAATTAAGGACAGCCTAAGAGAACTCCAGGTTTTGTCGGTTTTGACGGCAGCCGGTGAATTCTATGGGCAAAACGGCCAGTACAAGCACGCTGACGACCTGCTCAACTACGCCTACGAACTGGCATCGAGCCACCACGTGGTCTACTTTATAGCCCGGGTCCTTTACCAGCTGGCTTTAGACGACTTGGCCCAGAAGCGGTCCCTCAATACCGCCCTGGAGCACTTGCATGACTCCCTGGCCTTCGCCCGCTTAAACAAAAACGAGGTCATCCTCAAAGAAGGCGGCAAGCTCCTTAAAGAACTTGAAGAGAAAGCATAAGAAAACGGTCAATCGCGAGATTGACCGTTTATTTTTGCCTTAAATTGACCGTTTATTTTTGCCTTAAATGGTACCGTAGCCAGTCAGCGGCCGGCATGGGCAGTTGTTAAAGTCGTAAGTCTTTAAGAGTTCCAGTTCCTGGTCACCCTTGATAAAAGCAGTTGCCCCTTCAGACAGCATCAAGTTCATGATTGGCTTCTTTTCCGGCTGGTTAGTGAAAGGCACGATGATGACTGGCTTGTTCTGCGCCCGCAAAAAGCCGATTTCAAAGGCACAGCCGTCATCCAGTTCATCCATGTCGTAGAGGAAGACCCCGCAGTTGGCCATGGACAGGCCGTTGATATCGTTTTGGTAGGTCTGCTGCTTCCAAAGCAGGCTGCGTTCGTCACCAAAGCCGACATTCGGATCTTCCGCTGGGTCGGTTACCTGCTGGTCAAAGGGAAAGTGGACATGTTCAACCGTCGGGTTGGCCGCCAGATATTCGCGAACCTGCTTGGCCCGGGCTTGATGGTGGTCACGGTGAAAAGATGAACCTAAATAAATACGTGCTGTTGCCGTCATGAATCCTCCTAGTGGACGCTTAAATAATCTAACATGGTGTAAATGGCGCGCTTGTTAGCGCTTGGCAAAGGCTGGGCCAGAATTTCAGCCGGAGTCTGGTGTAAGTCATTGCCGCTTTCAGCGTAGGCGCCGTCATTGATGACGATTTCGCGGACATTGTCAGCCAAAGGCTCTAAGTGAAACTGCAGGCCGATTACGTTGCCATTGACCAAGAAGCCCTGGTTGGCCAAGAGGTCGCTGGAATAAAGCAGGTGGCTTTCAGCCGGCATTTCAAACATATCCTGGTGCCAGTGCAGGGCCAGGAGCCTGTCTGGTAAACCGGCAATAGCGTCATTTTGCTTGTAGACCGGGGCCCAGCCGACTTCCTTGTGGGCCGCTGGGTGCACGCTGCTGCCTAAGCAGATGGCAATTTGCTGGGCGCCCAAGCAGATGCCCAGAATTGGCAGGTGCTGCTTGAGGCAGTCCTTGATCAGTTGCCGCTCTTCTTCCAGCCAGGGCAGGTCATCGCCCGGGCTCATCGGCCCGCCCAAAACGACCAGCATGTCAGTTTCATCAGCTTTCGGGAAGATGCCGAAAGTTTCCGGATGGTATACATAGACTTTATTGCCCCGGTCTTCGGCCCAGGCCTTGATAGCCCCTGGCCCCTCATTCGGGGTGTGCTGCAAAACGTTGATCCGCATAATCTCGTCCTTTCAATATTTTAAATATTTTACCATGCTCGCCGGATTTTTTCATTAAACAGGAGATTTTTACCAAAAGCTTTGAAAAAATTGCCGTTAAAATATTCCTTCAAATAATAAAATTATTTTGCCCTTTAGCTATACCAAAAATCAGAAAGCGGTTTATACTAGAGAAAGGGATATTTGTGAATCTTACACTAGATTGGCGAGAAAAGCCGGTCTGATCAGCTTTTAATTCGAAAGGATGAAAAAATAGCTATGGCAAAATACGAATCAGTGAATCCATATACCAATGAAGTCTTCGCTAGCTACGAAAACCCGACTGACCAACAGATTGAAGAATCTCTGGCCTTAGCCCACGCCCTCTACAAGAAGTGGCGGCATGAAGAACCGAGTAGCCGGGCCGCCATTTTGAAGGACATCGCGGCCAAGTTCCAGGAAAAGGAAGAAGAAATGGCCAAGACCATGACCCTAGAAATGGGCAAGAAGCTCAGTGAAGCCAAGGAAGAAGTTGAGATCTGCATCGGCATCCTCAACTACTACGCCGACCACGGCCCGGAGCTTTTAAAGCCGGTCAACCTGCCTAACCCATACGGGCGCGCCTACTACTTAAAGCAGGCTACCGGGGTAATCATGGCCTGCGAACCATGGAATTTCCCTCTTTACCAAATCATCCGGGTCTTTGCCCCGAACTTTGTCGTCGGCAACCCGATGCTGCTCAAGCACGCCCACAATGTACCGACCTCTGCTGCCCTGGCAGCCAAGATTGTGAAAGATGGCGGGGCGCCGGAAGGCAGCTTGCTCAACCTCTACCTCAGCTACAGCCAGCTGGACCAGGTCATCGCTGATCCGCGGGTACAAGGGGTTGCCTTGACCGGGTCTGAAAGAGGCGGGGCTTCCGTAGCCGAAAATGCCGGCAAGAACTTGAAGAAGTCCACCATGGAACTTGGCGGCAACGATGCCTTTATCGTCTTGAGCGACGCTGACCCGGCCGTTTTGAAGGCAGCCTTGAGCGACGCCCGCAGTTACAACAACGGCCAAGTCTGCACCTCATCCAAGCGGATGATCGTTTTGGCCGACCGCTATGAAGAAGTCCTGGCAGACATGAAGGAAATCTACTCCGGCCTCAAGTGGGGCGACCCGCTGGAAGACTCCACCACCCTGCCGCCGATGAATTCCCAAGCCGCCAAGGAAAAGCTGGCCAAGCAAGTAGAAGCGGCAATTGCCGGCGGAGCCAAGGTTTACTACGAGTATCCGGAAATTGACGCTCCGGGCGCCTTCAGCCGGCCAATTATTCTGACCGACATGACTAAGGACAACCCAATGTTTGACCAGGAAATGTTCGGGCCAGTCTGCGTGGTCTACAAGGTTAAAGACGAAGCCGAAGCCATTGCCTTGGCCAACGATTCCAGCTACGGGCTGGGTTCTTCCGTCATCTCCAGTGACATCAAGCACGCTGAAGAAGTCGCCAGCCAGATTG
The DNA here is from genome assembly GCA_027681045.1 of Lactobacillaceae bacterium AF64-9pH9TA. Classification (GTDB taxonomy): domain Bacteria; phylum Bacillota; class Bacilli; order Lactobacillales; family Lactobacillaceae; genus Lactobacillus. The sequence continues at coordinate 9,151 of JAQDCK010000004.1, forward strand.
AAACCGGGATGACGGTCATCAACGGCCGCTGGATTACTGACGGCAGTCTGCCATTCGGCGGGGTCAAGAAGTCCGGCTACGGCCGCGAGCTCAGCCCTTTGGGCCTGGACGCCTTCGTCAATGAGCACCTGGTAATCGACTTTACTGACCAAAACAAGCAATAAGCAGATCTAACTCAAATTCTTTCAACTACTCTTATCTTTCTTTAATCTTTATTACATTACATACTTTTTATTGTTTCTTTTATACTAGTTTCTGCACCTTAATTCTCAACTTTTAATTTTTTACGAATCTCCAAGTAGAAAAATACAAGAAAAGGCCGCTGGTTATTCAGACCAGCAGCCTTTTTATCTGTAAAAACTATTCTTCACTATTTTGCTCGGGCTTGATCATCGGCTGGAACATGTTAATACCGGCTAAAACCGTGGTCAGGCAGCTGACCAGGATCAAGAGGTAGCCGGAAATGCCGATAGCCACGGCATAGCTCTTCAAGCTGGAAACAGCCTGGCTTAAGTAGCTGGTCGTGCTAGTCGTCTGGGCCAATTGGTAAAAGAGGTAGATCAAGACCAGGCTTTCGACCAAGGACAAGGCAAAGGCCCGGACCCGGGAGACCCTGGTATTCTGGCTGACGGCCAGCATGATGAAGACTGGCAAGAGCAGGAAGATGGCCAGGAAGAGGTAGAGAATCAAGGCGGGAACGATCTTGCCCGCCGCGATCTGCCGGTTGGCAACTTCAAAGAAGACGCTGGCCACGGTCAGCTTGCTGCTGGAGGTCACGAAGCCGGTCCCTAGGAAAAGCAGGACCAAGGTGATTAAGCTGGTCAAGAGGATGGAGAGCTGGATGATGCCGAAGTTCCGGGGCTTCTTGGTCTTCTTTTTCACCTTTTCCAGCTTGGCTTCAAATTTCGGGTGGGCCTGGGTGAAGTCTTCATTCTTCTCTTCAATTTCGCTTTCCTTGTCCTCAAAGGCATTGAAGACTTTAGAAGCCCAGTTCCGGATATATTCAGTCAAGTTCCGGTCAGCCGTGTATTCGCCCTGGGAGTCCCGGTGGCCGGTCCAGATAAGGAGAGCCATGGAGACAGCAAAAGCCGTCCAGCCCAGGGGCCGGGAGAAGCTCATGATGATCAAGAGACCCACGCCGACCAGGAAGGCGATTGTGGTGTTGTCTCTCATCCACTGGATCATTTTTTCCACGATTGGGTTGCCGGTAAAGGCATTCTGTTCCTGCTTTTGCCGGTAGGCAGACCGGCTGAGCTTGTCAGCTGGTTCTTTTCCCAAAGACCGGTCGGCTTCTTCCCGGTTGACTTCACTTCTTTCCACATTTTCTTCCACTGCTTCTTCCGTAAAGTAGTCGCGGCGGTATTTTTCCACATTGAATCCACAGTTCGGGCAGGTCTGTTCCTGGCCAGTCAGGGCCTGTCCACAGTTGGGACACTTTTTCATAGTAATCGTCCTTTGCTAGTGTTTCTTTTTCCACATTATAGCATTTTCCTTCCGGAGGCAAAAAAGAACCCGCCAAAGATGACGGGTTCTTAATGCATTATTTAGCTTTTATTTAAGACTTCTTGCCGAAGCTGAGGCCCTTCTTGCGGCCTGCCCACTTAGGCCATGGGAAGCCTTCATAAGTCAGCTTGGTTGAAGCAGACAGGTTGATCGGCATCAGGAAGACCAGAATTGCCAGACCGATGATGACACCGATGGCCACTTCGATCAAGGTTGGCACGCCTGATGGGATCAAGGCCGCGAAAGTACCACCCAGGATGACAGCGGCTGAGATAACAACCGTCCCGATAACCGTACATGCCTCCAGGATTCTTGCGCTAGGCAAGGCATGTTGGTCGCTGTCGCGGTAGCGCATCATGACGAAGATGCTGTAGTCGACCCCGAGGGCGATCAACATGATGAAGGTGAAGAACGGCACGTTCCAAGCCAGGGTGCTCCGGCCCATCACGCCGCTGACAACCCAGCGGGTGATCGACAGAGAACTGATGTAGGCCAAAAGCAGAGTCCCCAGGATGTAGATCGGCTGAAGCAGACTCCGGGTGACGAAGATCAAGGCAATGCCGATACCGATCAGCATGATTGCCATAGTTCTGGTAAAGTCACCGCTGGCCGTGTTCTTGGTGTCTTCGATGATTGAGCTTTGCCCGCCCATTTCGACTTCAGCCTTGCCCAGGTCGGTCCCCTTGAGGGACTTGCGGGCCATAGCGCTCAAGGCCTGGGAGTGCTCTGCGGCACTTTCAGAACTTGGGTTGCTGTCCAGGATGATGATGATCATGGCACTCTTCTTGTCCGGGCTGAGGAAGACCTTGAGGGACTTCTGCAGGTCGGCGTTGTGCTTCAAGACGTAGCTTGGCACGTAGAAGGTGTCTGAGGCCTTGGACTTGCGCAGGCCGTTCAAGTATGAGCCGGCGGAAACCAGACCGTTGTTAACGGCAGTCAAGCCGCTGGTGATGGCTGGCGTCTTTTCAGCGAGCTTGCTTGCGCCGCTGGAAAGCTGACTGGTACCGGACTGCAGCTTGTTAGCCCCTTCAGCCAGTTGGCTGGAGCCGTTGACGCCTTGCGCCAGGCCGTTTTGCAATTGGCCAGCACCGGAGTGGAGTTGCCCGGCACCGCTGGTCAAGCGGCTGGCGCCGTTAGCCAGTTGAGCCGCGCCGCTAACACCGCTGGCCAAACCGTTAGCCAGCTGGCCGGCACCGGAGTTAACCTGACCAGCACCAGAGTTGACTTGGCTGGCGCCGGAGTTGACCTTCTTAGCCCCGCTGACCAAAGTGCCTGTGCCGGAGTAAAGGCTGGATGCACCAGTGTTCAGCTTGCCGGCACCAGCGTAGAGGCTGATTGCACCAGCATTCAGCTTGCCAGCACCCGCGTAAAGGCTGTTTGCACCGGCGTTCAGCTGGCTGGCACCGTTGTAAAGGCTGTTTGCGCCAGTGTTCAACTGGCCTGCCCCATTGTAAAGGCTGATCACACCAGTATTTGCTTGGTCGGCACCGTTATAAAGGCTGTTTGCACCGGTATTAACCTGGCTGATGCCGTCGTAAAGGGATGCAGCACCACTGTTCAGCCGGTTTGCGCCTTGTGAAAGGGCCAAGGCACCTGCCATCCCCTTACTTAAACCACTGTAAATTGAGTTTGAACCAGTGTAAAGCTTGTGGGCACCGGTTGCAAGGGCATCAACTGCTGACTGCATCTGGCTGATCTTGCCTAAGCCGGACTTCAAGTCACTAATCCCGCTGGCTGCCTGGGTGCTCAAAGTGCTTGAGCCAGAAGCAAGCTGGGAAACAGCTGCCTGCAGTTGCTGTACTTGCGTGCTCAAGTCGGCCGTGGAAGATACGTTGCCAAAGCTGCCAGCTGCACTTTGAATGCCGGAAGCTGCACTCTTCATGTTGGTTGCGGCAGTACCGGCAGTAGTCAAGCCGCTGCCTGCAGTACCCAAACCGCTCTTAGTAGAAGACAGGCCGCTGTTTAGGGTTTCTAATTCCTTTTGCAGTTCTGCCTTCAAAGTTGGGTCTGAAACCTTGCTGATTGATGCCGCAAGGCTGCCAGCCGCACCACTTGCAGTCCCCAGACCAGTACCTGCAGTGGTCAAACCAGTCTTGGCATTGGTTAAACCAGTTTGCAGAGAGCCAACTTGTCCTTGCAAGCTTTGCAGGCCGCTGACCAGGCTGGAGATCTTAGAAGTGTCGATGTTTGGCACTTGAATTTGGCTAACCTTGCTGTTCAAGCTTTGCAAGCCATTGTTCAGATCAGTCAATCCTTGTGACAATTGGTCAAGCTGATCGGCGTTCAAGGAGCTGGCGTTTTCTGACAGCTGGCTCTTCAGCTGGTCAAGGCCGGCAACCAAGGTGTTCATGTTGGCCGTCAGGTCCTTGGCGCCATTGGTCAAGGTCTGAGTGCCAGTGTACAGGCTGCTTGCGCCAGTTGCCAAAGAGCTGGCACCGTCCTTAAGACTTGAGCTGCCAGTTACCAGTTGAGAGGTACCATCCTTTAAGCTGCCAGCACCAGTGTACAGGCTGCCGATACCGTCTTTCAAACTGCCAGCACCAGTGTAGAGGGTGCTGATGCCATTCTTCAAAGTACCTGCGCCAGTGTAGGCGGTATTGATACCATTCTTAAGCGTACCAGCGCCAGTATAAAGACTGGCAACGCCATTCTTCAAAGTACCTGCCCCGGTGTACAGACTAGCAGTACCGTTCTTCAAACTGCCGGCACCATTTCTCAAAGTCTGGGCGCCAGTTGCCAAGGAGCCAGTACCACTGGCCAAGGCTTGTGTACCATTCTTCAGCTTCTGGGTACCAGCAGACAGGGTGTTGGCCCCGCTGGACAATTTTCTAGTGCCGGAGTAAAGGGCGTCTGCCCCAACTGACAGGGTCTTGGTCCCGTTAAAGAGGGTACCTGCCCCGTCGTAGAGAGCGATTGAACCGTTGTAAAGCTTAACCGTCCCCGTGTATAGGTCCTTGGCCCCGTCACTCAAAGTGCCAGTGCCTTCGTCGAGCTGGTCAGCCCCGTTAGCCAGTTTCTTGGCCCCGCTGGTCACCTGCTCGCTGCCCTTAGTCAATTTGCCGACACCCTTTTCCAACTTGGCGGTCCCGTCGGTAACTGACTTCAGCTGCTTCTTAACGTAGAGCAGCTTGATCTTTTCGTTGTATGGCTCAGTCGCGGACATAACCTTGTCCACGCCTTCAGAATTGCGCAACTTCCGCGTCAATTCGTCGATCAGCTTCAAGTCCTTCTCATTGTCGAGCTTATGGTCACTCTTGATGTAAAGGTATGACGGCATGGCCATCCCTTTAGAGAAGTGCTTTTGCACCAGGTTCAGCCCTTGCTTGGAAGGTACTGAATCTGAAATTTCCGCCGTGTCGTCGTAATTCAAAACGTTAGAGTAAGTAACGAAGAACGGAGCAACGACAACCGCTACTGCTGCCAAGAAGACAACTGGCCGCTTCAAAGTAGCGCTGGAAATCCCATGCCACATCTTGCTTGGGTTTTCCCCGGCGAATTCCTTGCTTGGCCAGAACATCTTCTTGCCCAAAGTGGCCATGAAGAAGGGGTTCAAAGTCAAGAGGACGATCAAGAGGACCAGAACGCCGACAGCAACGCCGGAAGCAGACCGGTAAACGGAGAAGTTGGCTAAGCCCAAAGCGGAGAAACCGATCAGGATTGAGGAGCCGGAGTAAAGAATAGTCCGGCCGGACTTCTTGATCGAGTCCTTTGTGGCCTCAGCCACCCCCAGGCCATTGCCCAGGTCCTCCTTAAAGTGGTTATATAGCAGAATGTTGTAGTCGGTCCCGATCCCGAACAAAACAATCACCATGAAGACCTGGGTGAAGTTGGAGAACGGGAAGTTCACCTGGTTGACCAGGTTGGTCACGATTGAGAAGGAAACCAGGAAGGAAACCCCAACCGTCAAAAGTGACACAAGCGGGACAATCGGTGACCGGAAGACGATGATCAACACGATGAAGATGAAGACCACCGTGATCAGTTCCGTCTTCTTGATCCCTTCTTGGATCGAGCTGGTAAAGTCATTGTTGAGGACGTCTGCTCCAGTGACGTAGGTTCTTACCCCACTGGTCTTGACGGCCTTGTTGATCTCGTCGTAAACCTGGGAGATGGTCCCGTGGCTCTTGGCGATGTTCATCTGCATGACCCAAGTCGTTCCGTCTTTAGACTTGAGCAGCTTCTTGGTCGCGATGTTGTCTTGCGGCGCCAGGTAGTCCTTGATGCCGTATTTCTTCTGGTTGCTGGTCAAGCGGTCGATTGAGGCTTCGATATTGCCCTGATCGGTCTCGGTCAGCTTGCCGGATTTCTTGTTGAAAACAACCGCGACTTCGTAAGTATTCTTTTTCTTACTGCCCCATTCGTTCTTGATTAGTTTGGCTGCTTCGCTTTCCACGTTGCTTGGCAGGGAGATTTCGCTGTGCGCTCTCGTCAGTGAGTCAACGTTTGGCAGGGCAACCAAAGAAATCACCAGAATGAGCACCCAGGCGATCAAAGCGCCGAGGTGGTTCTTCAGTAATTTTTTCAACGTCCTTTCTCCTTTCTTTGTCTTTTACAATCAGTCTACTAAGCTAGGCATTTGACTGCTGGACGCTGGGCGAAACCAGCCGCCAGACCATTTCGTGATAGTTCTCCTCTGCTTCTCGCGGACTTTCCGAGTATTCCCGGCCTCCCTGGTCCTTAGCGAATCTGTCTAGAAAGACATAGCCCAGGACCGCGCCAACCAAGGCGTGCTGGGAAACCGCGTGTTCAGTGTCCACTTGCAACTGGTCCCCCAAGTCCAGGATCTTGATCACCTCTTTAACCACTTCTGAATCATCAGAAAATTCATCCATGTGGTAAAGGAGGGTCGCCAGGGCCTTGTCTTCCAGAAGACGGTCGCGGACCACGTCAGCAAACTTAAACAATGCTTCGTGGCCTGACAAACCGACCAGCTGCTTGAGCAGGTCCTGGTAGAGCAGGCGGATCTGGCTGGCCGCGACCAGCGACAGAAGTTGCGAACGGTTCTTCACGTAATGATAGAGTGACTGGCTGCGAACGCCCAGAGCCTTGGCAAGATTTGGCATGGTCGTCTCGCTTAAGCCCCGGCTTTCAATCATTTCCGTGGCTTTGGCGATGACCTTGTCCAAGTCCAAAGTTCTTTTTTGAGTCATAATTACTACCATTTTCCTTTCAACTGTAGCAATTATATAACTACTAACTGAAGATTTCAATCTACACTCTGTAAATTAATTCTACTTTTTGTTGAAAGCGGTTCCTAAAATCGCTATCATATATTCAGATAGGAGATGAAAACTAAAAATGAAAATCTGGTGGTTCGCAAACTTTTACTGATTTATCTAAATGTTTTCATGTTCAATTTTCATTACGCTGACGGCAGCAGCATCAATCCTTTCGTGGTGACCTTCCTGCTGCTGGCTATCTGCATTATGGTCGGGGAATTCCAATTTGCCTGGTATATGTGGCTGGCTAAGAAAACTTATAAACCACGTAAACGCAAGAAAACACAAAACGACTCTACTGTCTGCCTGTAGAGTCGTTTTTCATTGCTTTTGTTCAATTTGGCCTGTCTTTACTTTTCCATGACTTGCTTGACAGCTTGCCCCAAGGAAGCAAAGTCATCAGTCTTGCTAGACCAGGCGCTGACCAAGTAATTATGGCCGTTATTGCTGATCAAGGCGACCTCTAAATTGCCATCAGCATACTGATAGATGGTCCCCTTGGCCTTGCTGGCCAGCTCGGTCTTCCCTGTCATAGCAGTCAAAACCTGCTGGTTGTAGCTGCCGACCTGCTTGCCTTGGTAGATGGAAACCATAATCTTGGCCAGGTCACTGGCTGTCGTCTTGCCGACCACGGATTTAGAGAAGGTCCCCGTAACTTTGGTCTGGCTGGCCCCCAGCTGCTTAAGGATCTTGTTGACCTGCTTAGTCCCGATCGTCCGCAAAAGCGCGTTAGCCGCGGTCTTATTGCCCTTCAGCATCTGCTCGCGCAAGTAGCTTGGCCCGTAGCTGATCCCGACCGCGATCGCCTGGCTCTTCCCGGCCTTGTCAGCCTTGGTAACCTTGATGGTCGTGCTGGCCCCGATCTTGCCGGATTTTTCCTGGGCGTAAAGGGCGATCAAAAGATAGATGTAAAAAATCTTCTGGGCATCCTGGCTGCTCTTGGTATTGGCCACTTCCGCGAAATGGCTGCTCTTATTCAAGTCATAAGCCGCCACCTGGTAGCTGACGTCCTGGCCCATAGCCTTCTTGATTGCCTTGACCAGCTGCTTGTCGCTGCCCTTGCTGCTCTTGACCTGGTTGTCATATTCAATAGAATTGACATTCGGTTCCTTGTCAGTGGAAGAAACCGTCTTTTTGACGCTGCCGGACTTCTTTACCTGCACCACCGTGACTTTCCGCATTTCAGCATCCTTATTGGTGCTGGTGTACACGACAAAAGCCAGCAGGGAGGCAATCAAAGCCCCGACTACAATATTGTTCTTCATAAAACTCCTTGCTCCTTGCTTTTAAGCCTTCCCTTTAGAAAAGATGGTGCTTGCGCATGAGGAAGATCAGCCAGACCATCAAAAGGACGGTGATCAAGATGATGATCACCCAGTCATAGCTGGCCCCGAAAACCGGCAGCTTCACGTTCATCCCGTAAAAACCAGTCAGAATGGTCGGGATGGTCAAAACGATCGACCAGACCGTCAAAAACTGCATGGTGTCGTTCAGGTTGTTGTTCATCATGTTGTTGGAAGTCGATGACAAAGTCTTGGTAACCTGCCGGGAAATCTGTACCATTTCTGAAGACTGGCTGGATTCAATCAAAACGTCGTCCAGCCTTTCCTTGGCTGCTTTGGAAAAAGTTAGCCGGGAGTGCTGCAGGCTGTGCAGCATCATCTGGTCAGTCTGAATTGAACTGGACAGGTAGACCAGACTCTTTTCAATATTGGACAACTCCACCAGGTCCTTGTTGTCGATGTCATCGCTTAACTTGACATCCAAGTCGTTGCGCTCAGCATCCAGCTGGGTGATGGCCCGCTGGAAGTACTGGGAAGCGCACATCAAAAAAGTCGCCAGCAGCTCCGTCACGTCCTGGGCGTGGGAGAGCCGGCGCAAAACCTGGGGATCGTTGAACTCGTCAAAGACATAGCTGGTCTCGATCGTGTGAAAAGAAAAGAGGTTCTTGTCCTGCAGCAAAAAAGTGATTGGCCGGGAAGTGAAGTGCTTGCTGGTCGTCGTCGGCCAGACTGGCACGTCATAGACCAGCAGGTGGGTGTCGGTATATTGATCGTAGTCGTAGTGGGGCCGTTCATGCCGGTCAGAAACGTAGGAAATGATTTGTAAAACTCCGTCTGCAGGCGCCGGCTGTCAGCTTCGTTCAAGCCATTGACGTCGTACCAGTTAAAGTCAGTTTCAATTGGAAAAATTTGTTGCTTAATCATGGCTGTCCCACCTTCATTTTACTTATTATTCATGTTACCATTTTTTTAAAATGAAGTTGTTTAAAGTAGGTAAAATAATGATGCAAATCACAAAAAAATATCTTCCGTTCGGAAATTGGCAAACCTACTGCCGGATCGTTGGCGAGGCTACTGACCGCGCCCCGCTCCTGCTTCTGCACGGCGGGCCCGGCAGCAGTCACAACTATTTTGAAGTCCTCGACCAAGTCGCTGAAAAAAGCGGCCGCCAGGTCATCATGTATGACCAACTGGGCTGCGGCAATTCCAGCATCCCCGACGACCAGGCAGAGACCGCCTACACGGCCCGGACCTGGGTCAAGGAGCTGGAAAATGTCAGAGAGCAGCTGGGCCTGGACCAGATCCACCTCCTGGGGCAAAGCTGGGGCGGGATGCTGGCTTTGATCTATCTGTGCGACTACCAGCCAAAAGGAGTCAAGAGCCTGATTCTCTCCTCCACTTTAGCTTCCGCCAAGCTCTGGAGCCAGGAATTGCACCGCTTGATCAAGTACCTGCCCAAGGACGAGCAGGCAGCTATCAAGGAAGCTGAAACAACTGGCAACTACGACTCCCCAGCCTACCAGGCAGCCAACGCCCACTTCATGGACCAGCACGCTATCAAGCTTACACCGGACATGCCGGAGCCAGTTTTGCGCAAAAAAAAGGGCGGCAGCCTGGCCTACTTGACCGGCTGGGGCCCTAATGAATATACGCCGATTGGCAACCTGCACGGCTATGAGTACACTGACCGCTTAAAGGACCTGGACTTGCCAGCCTTGATTACCAGCGGCACTGACGACTTGTGCACTCCCCTAGTGGCCAAAAGCATGTACGACCACTTGCCAAAGGCCCGCTGGGAGCTCTTTGCCGGCTGCGGCCACATGCCTTTTGTCCAGGAAAATGCCAAGTACCAAAAGCTCTTGTCTGACTGGTTAATCAGCCAGGACTAAACCAGAGCCTTCTTTAACAAAAAATCAGTCTGACGGTCATCGCCAAGAACGAAGACATGCTCGCTGAACCGGGTCAAACCGCGGCTGGCATAGAAGTTCTTGGCGTTTTCGTTGTGCTCCCAAACGCCCAGCCAGAGGACAGACTTGCCCCATTCCTGGCCCTTTTCTTCCGCGAACTCAAAGAGCTGCTTGCCTAATCCCCGGTGCTGGAAACTTTTCCGCAGGTAGATCCGCTCGATTTCCAGGCCGTTTGGATCGACCTCTTCACTTTGGGCATCGTCAACGTTCAGCTTCAAGTAGCCGGCAACTTCCCCGTCTGCCTTCAAGAAGTAAAAGAAGCTGCCTGGGTTTGCCATTTCTGCCCCAAGCTTCTCTTCATTGTAGCTTTCGTCCAAAAACTTGGCCATGTCTTCCGGGCTGTTGTCTTTGCCAAAAGTGTCCGCGAAAGTTTCCCGACTAATAGCGATTAAATCTGGCAAGTCCTGCTCGCCGACTTGCTCAATCTTTACTTCTGTCATTTCTTTGCCTTCTTCTTTTTTCTGCTTTACAGCTCTTTAATTAAGACCGGTCAAGACCCAGGTTCTGAGCAGCATCCCTGCTCTTTCCCAGTCTTCTTCCCGGTAGTCGTGACCAGCGCCCCGCATTTGCAAAAGTTCGCCCTGCTTCAGCTGCTTGGACATCATTTCCAGGCTGGCCAAAGGCGCCTGGTCGTCATCGCTGCCGGCAACAATGTAGCTGCGGCCCTGGTAGCCCTTGATCTTGTCCCAGTCCTTGATAACTGGTGACATTAAAAAGATCCCCCGGACTGACAGGCCGATTTCACTAGCCGCGACTGCAGCAGCGTTGCCCGCTTCCCCGTAACCGGCAAAGACGATGTATTCGCTGGCTACCTGGTCGTCGTTTCTAAGTTCATCAAAGGCCAGGTGGTAGCCGCTGATGGCACTGGCTGCATCTTCTGCTTCAAATGAGAAGGTCAAAATGCCGGCATCGTTTAAGTAGCGGCTCAGCCAATAGGCTTGGTCCTTGTCGCCAATCTTAGCCAAAATTACCAAAGGGGTCATCCCTTCGATCGGGTTGACTGCTTCGCCCCAAATTCCTTTTAACTTGCCCTTGGGGCTGATTAAGGTCATCTCTTTTTCCATAAAAAACTCCTTACGATTTCTTACTTTACATTAAAAACTTACAGCATTCCTATTGTACTATTTTTTGCCGGAAATTAGGGCCGGTACTTGTAAATCGAGTTGTTGAGATTGTCCTTGACCAGCTGGTCAAAAATTTCCTTGCCCTTGGCCGTAATCGCCGTGGCAATTTGATCATTGGCTTCCGTCAAAAAGCCTGCTAATTCTGTTTGGCTCAACTTTTCAGCTGCCCGGTCAGTTTCGTCGACGTGCTGGATAGCCAGGCTCTGGCAGTCAGCCTGGAAGGCCCGGAGCTTTCTCTGCCAGTCCTGCTGCTTGCCTTCCAGCAAGGCCTGGATGCACTTGTAGAGCCAGTAGGCGCTATTAGTTGGGTCAGCCTGGCCGGTCTTGATCTGGTAATTGGCCGGGGTGTCCTTGATATTGGTGTAGAAAGGCACCCATGGCGCAGCCGCGTAAAGGCCGAAGCAGAGCCACTGGATGGCCTTGTAGCCTTCTGGCCGGTCGCTTCTGATCTGCATGATTGAGCATTCCTGGGAGACCGTCACGGAAATTGGCCGGTAGGCATTCTTGACCGGACTTTCTCCCTTAGTTAAGTAGTCGTATTCCGTATTTTCGTAGTGACTGCTCAAGTAAAATTGCACGTCTTCGATGGCGATCTTCTTGGCCGGCACCCGGCAGAATGGCATGTCCAAGTCATCGATGGATTGACCCACTTCCGGATTAAAGAGCTTTTGCCCATACCACATCCGGGGAGTGTTATAGCGGAGGTCGTCCTGGTCTCTTGGAGCAAAAATTTCCCGGAAGTTGAAGCTGCCAGTCTTAGAAGGATTCAAGTGGTAGTCCTTGACGAACTGGCGGAGGTTAGTGGAATACATGTAGTTGGCCTGGTCGTCAAAGTCGATTTCCCCGATGATCATCATGTTCGGGGCCACGACATAGCTGTCATCTGGCACCCGGCGGGCAACCCACTGATGACCGGCCCCGGTTTCCATGTACCAGATTTCATTTTCATCGCCAAAAGCAATCCCGTTGCTTTCACTGGACCCGTATTCTTCCACCAGGCGGCCCAGGCGCTCAACCCCTTCTCTGGCCGTCTTGATGAAAGGCAGGACCAAATAAAGCATGGAGTCTTCCCCGATCCCGTTTTTGACAAAAGGATCATGGCCCAAGACCCGGCGGTTGCTGGCCTCGCTTTCCGTTGCGCTCATGGCCACGTTGTAGCTGTTGATCCCCTGCTCGTCAAAGCGGCCGTAGTCTTCTACGGCGTCGCGGACAGCGGTGAAGCCGCAGCCTTCTCCCTTTAAGGGGATTTCAACGCCAGTTCCTTTGGAGACAAAGAGCTCATCATAATTTTTAGCTGGATAGTAGACAAAGCGCTTTTCATTAAAGCCCTGGTCGTAGTCTTCATCTCTGGCTACGATCGTGGACCCGTCAAGGCTGGCCTTCTTGCCCACCAGCATGGTTGTACAGTTATCGCGCATGTTTCTTTCTTCTTTCTATTCGCTAACCTTCATGCCGCGGTCAATCTTGGCCCGGCCGGTTTCATAGTCAAACTGGTAGCCCGGCTGCACATTGTAGATATAAACGTTGAAATCCAGGCTGCCATCGGTGGAAACTGCCTGGAGGTTGATCCCCCGGGCCATGAGTTCCCGGCCTTTAAAAATTGGCGTTGCCTGGTAGATGACCTTTTTCCCGCTTCTTAAAGCAGACCGGACCTTACTTTCAAAAATCGTCTGAATCTTCTGGTTAGAAAAGGCTGACTGGGTGAAAAGGTTCTTGGGGTTGTTCTGGTCACCGGACTGGTTCTTGGGGTTGTAGTTGCCGTCCTGGTCGATGCCGGCGGAAACTGAATAGGCAATCAGGTGGCCCCGGTTGTAGATCTGGGTCCCGTTTTGCCGGTTGGAGTGCCAGCCGGTTGGCTGAACGTACTGCCTGACTCTTAAGGAGTCGTTAGCCACGTTCCTCTTCTCCAAAAAGGCGGTGTTGGAGCTGGAAGTCCGGTTCTGGCTGTCCAGGTTGGAGTAGATAACCCGGTTGACCTTCCAGGCGCTTTTCACCAGGGTGGAGTGGTTGTTGTTAACATAGCGCCAGCCCTTGCCCCCGGATTTAAAAGTTTCCTGGGCTAATTTCTGGTAGTCGCTCTTGGCTAATCCCCCGTAGACTGTTTTAGCCGTTTGGGCCGAGCTGACCGCACTTGATGAAGTGCTGCTGGAACTGGAACTAGTTAAATTTTCCTGGCCGCCCTTGGTGTAGACGCCCCAAATGATTGCTGCCGCGGCGATAGCGACTGACAGCAGGCTGGTATTTTGGCGCTTCTTGCGCCCGCGTTTTTTTGCCATTTCTTTTCCTCGCTTTTTAAACTAAAACTATTTTAGAGGATTTTTCCCGGAAACCAAAAGATTTAACCTATAATTGAGAGAAAAAGCAGGTAATACTTATCTCTAGAAAGGCAAAAGAAGAAATGGAAGAATTTAAGCTTAATGACGGAAACCAGATCCCAAAGATCGGCTTTGGCACATACAAGATCAAGGGCTACCAAGGGGTCCAGGCCATCAGCCAGGCGATTGAAAACGGCTACCGGCTACTGGACTCAGCCGCCCGCTATGAAAACGAAGGGGCCCTGGGCAAGGCAATCAGAAATAGCTCAGTGGCCAGAAGCCAGCTCTTTGTGACCTCAAAGTTGCCGGGAGCCCACCACGAATACAGGGCCGCGATCAACGAACTGGAAGAAGGCCTTTTAAGAAGCGGCTTGGACTACTTTGACCTCTACCTGATCCACTGGCCAAATCCTTTGGAAGACCATTATGTAGAAGCCTGGCAGGCCTTGATCGACGCGCAAAGATTTGGCTTGGTCCGGTCGATTGGGGTGTCGAATTTTGAACCAGGGCATATCGACCGCTTGATTAAGGAAACCGGGGTTACGCCAGCCGTCAACCAGGTAGAGCTGCATCCCTACTGGACCAGCCGCGCCGTCCGGGCTTATGACAATGAGCATGGGATCGTTACGGAAGCCTGGAGTCCGCTCATGCGGGCCGGGGAAGTTTTCCAGGAAGATTTGATTCAAAAGCTGGCTGCCAAGTACGGCAAGAGCCCGGCTCAAGTAATTTTGCGCTGGGAAGTCCAACTGGGAATAGTGCCAATTCCAAAGGCTTCCTCCAGCCAGCACCAGTTGAGCAACCTGGACATTTTTGACTTCAGTTTAACTGAAGAGGAAGTGACTGCCTTGACGGACTTGGACAAGGCAGATGGCCGCCGGCCCGACCGCGACCCTAACCAGCACCAGGAATTTTAAGCAGTGGAAATAAGCAGTTGCACTGGTCAACTGCTTTTTTTCTTTTAAACATCTGTAAAAATTTGATGCCATCTGACTTTTCCCTGCTTTGATAAGCAAAATTTGCGCTCTGAATTTTAAGATAATTAATTTTCCGCCTTTTCAGACCTTATAAAATAACCCTGCCACACATAGTATAGCTTCGCCGCTGAAAAGTTATGACCGAGTGCCTATATGTGACTCAGGCAATCCCCCACCTTGCGCGGACACTTTATTATATCTACGCACATTTATGGCAAATAACTAATCTTCGTTATTTATGTACTCTTTCTGTTGAGAAAGCGTTATCATATGGTTGATGAATCGATTTGTCAAAATTCGTTTACTGAAAAGTGGAGGTCGAACTTTAGGCAACTTAAAAGGACACTCTACTTCAAGTTATCTACATCAGATTATCAGTTGGAAGTGATCTACCATGACAAAAACAGAAAAAGTTCTTTCAACAATTATTAAAGCGGTCAACTGCTTGATCTTCCTAGTCGAAGCCGTTTTAAGCTGGCTCATGGGAGCAGAGCAGGTCACATTTCAAACTAATCTAAAAGAGCTTGAGATCGGCTGGTCATTCATCTTGATTTCACTCGCACTTGTATTGGCAGCTGTACTTATTTGGACAAGCAAGTTCTCAATCCTCTTCTGGATCACTGAAATTGTCCTGGTTGCCGGATTCATTGCCTTGACTTCTTTACGAACAATGAATACTGGTACGGCTTTTGACATACTCGGACCTGCAGCAATTCTCGCCATCATGCGCTATGGCAGATTCGCCAAGCCATACGTAGGACCGCTTTTAATTGTCATTCTCAACTTAGCCTACATTTATCTTTCAACTGTTCCTTACGACTGGTACGTTAATTACTGGTTTACGAAGTAAAAAATCTAATCATCCGACAATAACAAAACTGAGCTCACAGCAATATGAGCTCAGTTTTTTTCTATATTTAGCTAAAAATTTTCCCGCTTTTTTTGCATCCCCTGCAATAAGCCAAAGAGAGCACCGTAGAGGTTGGTATCATTTCTGAACTTAGCCGCCACGATTTCCGGCGGAATTACCTGCTGGCCCAAAATCGGGTTGTCCTGCAGGATTTCCTCGAACTGCCGGCGGATCTCCTCGATCAAAATCTCCTGGGCGCTGATCCCGCCGCCAATGACCACCTTTTCCCCGTTAATCACGGTCTGCAGGTTCAAAATCATCACGGCTACATCCAAGCAGTACTGGCGGAAGATCTTGCCTGCCTCTTCATTGCCGGACTTGATGGCTGCAAAAGCTGCCAAGCCATCATCAAGGTCTTCATTGCCCAGCTCCTGGTTGACCTTTTCCACCATTCTGACAGCTGAGCAGCGGACACCAGTATAGGCAGCCCTTTCCTTAAGCCCAGCTCCTTGATTCGTGATCATCCAGCTGAGTTCCCCAGACTGGAAGCTACTTCCGTGCAGGAGCTTGCCGCTAGCGACAATCCCGCCGCCAACGCCAGTGCCCAAGGTCAACACCGCCCCGGTATCAACTCCCTTGAGTTCACCTAACCACTGTTCGCACAAGGCGGCCGCCTTTGCGTCGTTTTCCGCGCTGACTGCTACCCCGTATCTGGCGCCCAGCGTCTCTTCCAGGTTTAAGCCGTCCAAAAAAGTCAAAGCCCCGCCATAGTGGATAATCATTTTCTCCCTGTCGATCTTCCCCGGCGCGCAGACCGCGATCCCGGCAAACTTGCCCTTGTACTGGTCGCCGACTTCATACAGGGCGGCAACAAAGTCATCCAAGTTATCCGCGCTTGGCCGCTTTCCCTTTTCCAAAAGATGCCCTTCATTATCCATCAAGGCGTACTTTAAGTTGGTTCCGCCAATGTCAAAAACTAAGTATTGCGTCATTTTTTACCCTCACATCAGAAAAAACATCCACAAGCTTTATTATAAGCGCTTGCAACAGCTGCTTCTATGCCAAAAATTGACCAAAAAAAGGCCAGCCTTGAGCTGGTCTTTAATAGTAGTATGAGCGCAAAAAATGCTTTGATTAGTGGTGGGAAGCACCGCTAGTTGCTTCTGGTTCAGCTGGCTTCTCTTCTTCCTTGGCAGCAGCTGCCTTGGTTGAAGGACCAGTCTTAGCGTCTGGGTCAGAGTTGCGGCGGTAAGTTGCACCAGTTGAAGCGTCTGGGTCAACAACCAGCTTCTGGCCAGTTGATTCGCAGAAGTACTTCACGAATGGGTAGATGTCTTGAACCCATTCGTAGATACCCATGTAGTTGCCTTCTTCGTCTTCCACTCTCTTGTAGTAGTGCAAAACGAGTTCAGTCAAGTTACCAGTTGGTACTGGCATCCAAACTGCATCATGGCCGCCTTCCTTGGTCCGCAGGGCATGAACGACCTTCTTGGCATTAGGGATAACGTCGCGGATGTCTGGGTGAATAGTCCCCATAGTGTCACCAACTTGAGCTGGTACACGGCCGGCCTTCATCTTGTAGTTAGGGTCTTGCGGACGGTTGTACCACAGGAATTGGTTGTTGTCGTCCACGAAAGTCAGTTCACCGAAAGTGTTGCGGAGC
Organism: Lactobacillaceae bacterium AF64-9pH9TA; assembly: GCA_027681045.1. Lineage (GTDB taxonomy): Bacteria > Bacillota > Bacilli > Lactobacillales > Lactobacillaceae > Lactobacillus. The sequence continues at coordinate 26,049 of JAQDCK010000004.1, forward strand.
ATCCAGTTAATTTGGTTAACAGTCAAAAGACCTGAGTCCAGCTTAACGTAGTCATCGCCTTCAGCGGCGCCAACCTTGGCAGCTGCCTTGTCCAGCCATTCAGGGTCGTTCTTTTCCAAGCCGTCAACAGTGTAGCGGCTGTGGCCAGTTGCTTCAAAGTCTTCCTTCAAGTATTCTTCAGGGTTCATGTCCTGCAGCCATTTTGGTTCTGCCATAATTCAGTCTCCTTAAGTTCTTGCAACAAACTATTTTCTTTGTTTTCTTACTTACACTCTCTATTGTATCCTGTAAGCACTTACTTCGCAAGAGCAATATATCATATTTACTATATGCGCAAAAATAAATATTCCGCTTTTACTAAATCGAAAAGATTTTTAACATATATTTTACTGTATAAGTGCAAACAAAAAGCCAGCTTAGGCTGGCTTAACTTTGTTTAAAACAATAATCTGGTCGAACATGGCCTTTTCCACGTCCGAAATCTTGTGGGCGACTTCGATCACCGCTACCTTCGGGTTGCCCAATAAGGTCTCATGGATCTCCAAAGACAGGCGGGGATCCAGGGCACTGGTGGCTTCGTCAGCCAGCAGGATTGGCCGGCCGGACAAGAGGGCCCGGGCAATTTCCACCCGCTGGATCTGCCCGCCGGAGAGGTTGTTGCCGTTCTCCCCAACCGGGTAATCCAAGCCGTTTTCCTGGATCAAGTCATCCAGGCCCGCTTCATGGCAGGCCATGAGCAGCTGTTCTTCATCCACCTGCCGGCCCATAGTCACGTTAAAGCGGAGGGTATCGTCAAACATGAAAGGCTTCTGGTTGACGTAGGAGTAGAAGTTGTGGGCCTTATACCAGTCCCCTGTCACTTCTTCACCGTTGATCAGGATTTCACCATGGCTTGGCGTGTAGATACCCAACATGAGGCGCAAGAGGGTGGTCTTCCCCCAGCCGGACGGGGCCATCAAGAGGATCTTTTCCCCCGGCTTGACCTTGATGTTCACGTGTTCAAAAATCTGCCGCTTGCTGTGCTTGGTCACGTAGGCCACGTCCTGGATTTCCATGCCGTCAAAGTGGTCGACCGGGTAATTGTCGTCTTTTTGCACGTAGTTGAGGGCCCGCTGGGTTCTCTGCCACATCGGCACGGTTGACTTGACCTGGTTGAATTCGTTAAACAAGGTGACCACCGGGCTGATGAAATTGATGGCCAAGTCGACCATCATGACCAGGGTTCCGACCGCCAGCCGCCCCTGCATCATCATGATCCCGCCGATCGTACAGGGAATGATGAAGCAGAAAAGTTCAGCCGCTGAGTAGATCAATTCCAGGGCCCAGGCCTGGGTCAAGGTCATGTTCCGAAGGGCAGTTTCCATGTCCCCGGCAGCCCCCACCGCCCGCTTGACGATATTGGTGCGGACGTTGTAGAGCCGGGCTGACTGGGCCCCGTTCAAGCTGTCTGACACGTACTGGGTGTAGACGGCGTTCTTCTGGGTCCAGATCCGGGACTTCTTGGTGATGATCTTGCTGGTAATCATCTGCACGCCGGCCGGAGCCAGAGTCGCCACGATAAAGACCAGGGTCATTTCCCAGGAGTTATATAAAGCAAAGGCCAAAGAGCCCACGAAAGTCAAACTTTGGTAGATGATGTCCAACTGGGCCGTGACCCGGTTGGTTTCGATCTGCTTTAAGTCGTTGGTCATGAAACTCAGCCCGTCCTTAGTGTCCAGGCTGTTTTGGTCGATCAGGTAGCGGAGGTTGGCCTCTTTCAAGGTCATGTTCACGCTTCTGATAATGTTCATTTTGGTCGTTTCATAAAAGAAATTGCTGGCCATGAACAAAAGCTGGCCCCCGGCCGTCAAGGCCGCGAAGCCGACCAGGCGGCCGTAATCAGCCTTGCCGGAAGAGGCAATGTTCAACATGACCTTGAGCATGTAGGCCACGAATAAAACATTACAGGCCTTGATGGCGGCCAGGAAGGTGAATAGGGCGACCTGGCTTTTCCGTGCGTATTTGAGACTCATTGGATAATCCCTCTCTTTCATAAACATTATAGCAATCTTTCCTATTTTTGCCGCCAGCATTGATATAATTAAGATAATCCTAAGAAAGTAAAATCTTGCTAAAGGGCTTTTCCATAAAGTCATTTATCGTTTTTAAAAAGAAAAGAGAAAAAATGAAATTAGTTGAACTGCATACCAAAGCCGACCAATTATCCGGTAGCTACTATCTGGGCTACCTGGTCTACCAAAGCGCGGACGCGACCACCCTCATCAGCCTGGACGACGACGCCAATGCTGGCGGGGTCTTGGTCATCAATAAGCAGGACATCCTGGCCAGCGTCGACGAATCCCCCAGCCTGGCCTACTGCCAGCGCCTGATCGATGAAGGCAAGTCGACCGACCCCTTCGCCCTCATGCCCCTCAACCAGGAGCTCTTGAAAACGCCTTTGACCAGCCTTAGCGCGGCCAGCCAAGCCGCATTGGAGAAGGACCTGGTTGTCAATATCACCTTAACCAGCGGGATCGTTTACACCGGCATTATCGCCTTAGCCGGTCCTGCTGAAATCCAGTTGAAGCAGATCGGGGATGACTACGAGCTGGACCCTCTCTGCCTGGTCATCCCCCTGTCTGCCATCTCCAGCCTGGAATTAAACGCTCCTTTAAACAAGCTCTGGAAAAAGTACCAGGCAGTCAAAGAGCAGTTTGCCGGCCAGAATCCCTACGGCTTAGTTGAACTTTACCTGGACTGGCTGGATGACGCCCGCTTTGGCAGCTGCCTTTTGGGCCGGGTCCTGGACCAAAGTGACCAGTTCTTGCTTTTTGAAAGCTTGAATGACTATGGCCAATTAGAATCCATCTGCCTGGTCAACAGAGAAGACGTGGTTCATGAATCAGTAAATTCCGCGGCTATCGACTTCTCCAGCTTCCTGGTGGCCTACAACCAGAAAAATGAAATTTTTGATCCGGGCCACTTGGGCAAATTAGCCCAGTCCTTAGACCATGTCCCAACTGTCCGGGAAGTGATTGAAAAAGCCGGCAAGCAACTGGTCAGCGTTGACGACTATGAATTAGCCGGGGAAAACCTGGGCTACGTGACCGCGGTAGACGAAGCAGGCTTCACCATTGAGGACCCGGAAAGCGGGCAGGAAGTCAGCCACCTTTTTGAAAACGTCTGTGCCTTGGACTTAGCCAGCACCGAGCTGGAAAAAATGCGGGAATTCCTGGCGGCCCAAAACCAGTAGGAAAATAAGGCATATAATATATTAAGGCATTTACTGAACTAGATAGTTATAGTTAGGAGATTTTCCAATGAAACAAGGAACGACGATTTTGACTTTGGACAATGGCTACCATCTTTGGACCAATACCCAAGGGACGGGTGACATCCACCTGCTCTGCCTGCACGGGGGCCCGGGCGGCAACCACGAATACTGGGAAGACACGGCTGAACAATTAAAGAAGCAGGGCTTGAACGTCCAGGTCCACATGTACGACCAGCTGGGCTCCCTTTATTCTGACCAGCCGGACTACAGCGACCCGAAGATCGCGGACAAGTACCTGACTTACGAATACTTCCTGGACGAAGTTGAAGAAGTCCGGCAGAAGCTGGGTATCGATAACTTCTACTTGATCGGGCAAAGCTGGGGCGGCCTTTTGGTCCAGGAATACGCAGTTAAGTACGGTGACCACTTGAAGGGGGCCATCATCTCCTCCATGGTTGACGACATCGACGAATACGTGGCCGCGGTCAACCGCCGCCGGCAAGAAGTCCTGCCGCAGACCGAAATCGACTTCATGCACGAATGCGAAGCAAAGAACGATTACGCCAACCAGCGCTACCAAGATGACGTGCAGATTTTGAACATCAACTTCGTTGACCGCAAGCAGCCTTCCAAGCTCTACCACCTGGGCAACCTGGGCGGCACGGCTGTTTACAACGCCTTCCAGGGCGACAACGAATTCGTCATCACGGGCAAATTGAAGGACTGGCACTTCAGAAGCGAACTACCAAAGATCAAGGTGCCAACCCTGCTGACTTTTGGCGAAGTGGAAACCATGCCCCTGGAAACGGCCAGAACCATGCAGAAGCTGATTCCTAACTCCCGCCTGGTGACTACTCCTAATGGCGGCCACCACCACATGGTCGACAACCCGGATGTCTACTACAAGCACCTGGCTGATTTCATCAAGGAAGTTGAAGCTGGCACTTTCCAAGGCGAATAAGATTATGAAGTCCTCATTTTTGAGGGCTTTTTTTGTAAAAGAAATCTTAACCTTTGGTAAAAGATGCAAGTTGGAAAAGACTTCTGCCTTTAGCTTTTGCTCTTTTTCAAGTAAAATAGGCTAATACTAATCAGAAGCATTTAGGAGGCAAAAATTTGACAATCGGTAAAGAACTACAGAAACAGCGCCGCGCCAAGCAGCTCAGCCTGGAAGCCGTTAGTCAAACCCTGCAGGTCGACCAGGCGACTCTGCAAAAGATTGAAGCCGATGATTTCCAAGGCTTAAACCCAGTCCTGGTCAGAAGTTGCATCCGGCAATACGCCAGCCTGCTGGGTTTAGACGGGGCAAAGCTGCTCGACCAGTTTACTGAGCCGGCCGCCGCCGGCAAGGACATTCCGCTTGCTAATGCCCAAGCCGCTAAGCCAGCTAGTCCAGTTAAAGAGAAGGTAACTGAAGTCCGGGCCGCTAATCCGGCTCCGGTTAAGGAGGCCAGCCCGGCCGGCAAGGCCAAGGAAATTTTGAACAAGAGCAAGGTTCCACATGGCTTCAAGGCAATTTTTAAATTCTTTGACGCCATCAATTTGGACAAGCTCTTGAAGATCGGGATCTGGGTCATCTTGGGCCTGGCCGTGGTCGGGTCCGTAGCCGGCGGCTTCGGTGCCCTGGCTTCTAAAGCCACCAGCATTTCCCGCTCATCCAGCTCCTCCTCATCATCTTCTTCATCATCTAAGCCGGAGCAAGATGATTCCGCTAAGCCTGATGAAAGCAAGCCAAGCCATGATGACCAGCAGAGCCACAGCCAAAGTGAAGAGAAGCAGGCAAGTTCTTCCAGCCAAGAGCAGAGCCAAGCAAGCTCTGCAAGTTCTGCCAGCTCTTCTAGTTCCGCGGCCAGCTCTTCTAGCCAGGAAAAAAGCAGCCAGGAAGCTTCCTCTAGCAGCCAGTCAAGCACTGACACGACGACTGATACAAACAAATAAAGTGCATGCAAAAAGCGCCCGGGTAACCGGACGCTTTTCCTATGCCATCTTATTAATCTGGTCAGCCAGGACATCGGCCAGCCAGGAGATCCCTTTTTCGCTGTAGTGGAGGCCGTCTGCAATCATGAAGGAAGGCAGGTTCTTCAGCTTTTCCATCTTGTGGGTCAGGTCGAAGAAGAAGGAATTGGTCTTGCCGGCGTCTCTTTGCGCGATTTCGACGTACTCGTCCAGCTTCTCCAAGTCGTAGGCCGCGGCCATTTCCGGGTTCGTCAAATCCGGCATGGACGGAGCGAGAACCAGGGTATCGCTGGCCCTGGTTACCTTCTGGGCCTGCTTGATCAAGCTTTCCAGCCCTTCCTGGTAGTCATAGGCACTGCAGCCCCAGCTGGCGGCGTCGTTGGTCCCGTACTCTACGACCAAAATGTCGCAGGCAGGCAGACTGCCGACTCTGGGCAGGACGTCCTGGGCGCAGGCACCGCTGACCGAGATGTTCACGACCTCGTAAGCGTCTCCCAGCCGCTTGGCCAAGGCCTTGGTCAAACGGTCGGTATCCTTTTGCCCGTCATACGCGTTAAAAATTGAATCGCCAAAAAGCACGACTTTCTTCATCTGTTTCACCCATTTCTTTGAAAAATGAAGCTGGCATTTACCAGTTTCTCCTGCTTTTTCTACTATAATAGATAAAGAATGAGAAAAGGACAAGTAAAAAGAATGCGAAACTATACTGAATTCAGCCGGCAAGCATGGGCGGCTTTAACCTCCAAGACCAAGCTGGCGGTGACCAATGAAGAGCTGGCCAAGGTCAAGTCTTTGGGTGACCAGCTGGACGTCAAGGACGTCGATGAAATCTACCAGACCCTGCTGAACTATATCCACCTGGCCTACCAAGCCAAGCGGCAAACGGCGACTAAGAAGGTAGAATTTTTGCAGCTGCCGGAAAGCAAGGTGCCTTATATTATCGGTATTTCCGGCTCAGTTGCCGTGGGCAAGTCCACGACTGCCCGCCTTTTGCAGCTGCTCTTGACCCGGTATTACCCGGACTTAAAGACCCAGATGATGACTACTGATGGTTTCATCTACCCCAACCAGGAGCTGGAAAAGCGAAAGTTGATGCCCAGGAAGGGTTTCCCGGAAAGCTACAACATGCAGATGCTCAGAGACTTCCTCCAGGACGTGGTCAGCGGGAAAAATGACGTTGTTTATCCCCTGTATTCCCAGGAATTAAGTGACATCGTCCCGGGCCGCTATGGCCATGTGGAAAAGCCCGACATCTTGATCATCGAAGGGATCAACACCCTGCAGCTGCCGGAAAGCGGCCAGCTGGTAACCAGTGACTTTTTTGATTTTTCAATTTATATCGATGCGGAAGAAGACTTGATTGAAAAGTGGTATATGCAGCGCTTCAAGAAGATCATGAAAATGAAGAAGAATGACCCAAGCAACTTCTACTACAAGTTGGCCAACGGGCCGGAAGACGAGGCCCTGCGCCTGGCGGAAGAAACCTGGCAGATGGTCAACCTGGTCAACCTCCGCCAGTACATCGCCCCGACCAAGGAGCGGGCTAACTTAATCCTGCATAAGGTTGAAGGGCACTTGATTGACAAAATTTATCTTCGCGGCTTTTAAGTCAATGGTATAATGAAGAACGGTGATAAAAAATTTATTAGGGAGATTTTTTTATGCAAGCAATTGAATTGAAAAAAGGCATGATTTTTGACGATGGTGGCAAGCTGATGCTGGTTATGGCGGCTAACCACCACAAGCCAGGCAAGGGCAACACCGTTATGCAGATGGACCTGCGTGACGTCCGGGCCGGCAGCGTGATCCACAAGACCATGCGGCCAAGTGAAAAGATCGAGCTGGTCGAAGTCGTCAAGAAGAACGCCCAATACCTGTACGCTGAAGGCGACAGCTACAACTTCATGGACACAGAAACCTACGAACAATACGCTATTTCCGGCGACCAGCTGGGTGACGACGTCAAGTACCTGATGCCAAACATCGAAGTTATCCTGGAATTCACTGAAGACGGGGAACTTTTGGCAGTACAATTGCCATCAACTGTTAACATGAAGGTTGTAGAAACCCAGCCAGGCATCAAGGGGGCAACCGCTGCTTCCGGCGGCAAGCCAGCTACTATGGAAACTGGCCTGGTTGTCACTGTACCGGACTTCATCAACGAAGGCGACGAACTGGTCATCAACACCCTGGAAGGGACTTACAAGGGCCGGGCTTAAGGCCGAAAAACAGTAAATGAAAAGCGCTCGATTGCTCGGGCGCTTTTTGCGTGCCGCTTAAACCGAAAAAATGACCACTTGCGCATCTGATCTTTCATTTTTACTTCATCTTCTTCATAATAATATCTGAAAAAGGGGGAGGAAAGATGCAGGTAGATTTTAAACGAGACGACCAGCTAAAGGAAAATCAGCTCATTATCAAGGCTAAAGAACTGACGCCGGAAATCAAGGCGGCCTTAGCTTTTTTGGAAGAGAAGCTGGCCCAGAAGATCACGGTCTATCAAGGTAGCGATGAAATCATCCTGCCCCTGGCCAGCATTCTCTTTTTTGAGACCAGCGACCGGCACGTCTGGGCCCATGACAGAGAAGGCAGCTACCTGGTCAAGCAGACCCTGAAGCAGCTGGAAGCCAGCCTGCCCAGCGACTTTGACCGGGCCTCCAAGAGTGCCCTGGTCAACTGCCGGCAGGTCAATGCCGTCAAGCGGTCAATTACCGGCTGCGAACTCGGCTTTACCGCCTCTTACAAGAAGATTTTCGTCTCCCGCCGCTACTATCAAACATTAATCAGCCATTTACACGAAATGAGGTAAGCATAATGAACAAGAACAGAAAATCCACGGTCAAGTGGGGCTTGAGCTTAATCGCCCTGGCCCTCCTATTGATGCTGAGCCAGATTTTTCCCCAGGCCTTTGCTGTTTTTAACATCTTCAATCTCAGCTGGGGGCAGGTCTTCTGGATCCTGCTTTTAGCCTGGACCGCCTGGGGCAGCTTCAAGCACCGGAACATATTCATCGGGATTTTTACCAGCGGCTTGATCGTCAAAACCATCAGCCAGGCCTACCAGCTCTTTAACTGGACCGGCTACATGTACCTGGCCCTCTTCCTGATTGCTCTGGGCGGCCAGCTCTTAGCCGGTGAAAAAATGCAGGTCAATGTGAAAGTTGGCAAGTGGGGCGACGATGACGATGACAGTAATTTCAGCTACAGTGAATCTGCCGGCAAAAATGGGGAAAAAGTCGCGATTGACTCAGTCTTCTCCAAATCCGTCCGCTACATCCACAGCCAGGAGCTGCACAAGCTGGACGTCTCCACCGTCATGGGGACGACCAGTCTTTACTTGGACCAGGCCAAGCTCAAAGACGGCCAGGCCAAGCTGGATTTGGATGCGGCTTTCTCCAAGGTCGACATCTACATTCCAAGCGACTGGCGGGTCCAAGCCGACGCCAGTCCGGTCTTCTCCCACTTTTCCGCCCTCAACTCCGGTGACCTGGCTCTTGATGCCCCACTTTTAAAGATCGACGCTGACCTGGTCTTCAGCCAGGTTAACATCCACCGGATCTAAAAAACTGTTCAGTTCCTTATTCAATAAGGCTGAACAGTTTTTTCGTTTATTCTCTATTTTGCTGCTAATCAACTTTACCCAAGTAATTTGACTTTTGTCCGAACCACTTCTGGTTGATCTTGGTCAAGGTCCCGTCAGCCTTTAGCTCCGCCAGGGCCTGGTCGATCTTCTTCTTCAAGGTCCGGTCGCCCTTCCGCATCCCTACGGCGAACAAGTCCTCTGGCACTTCCTTGTTCAAGATGACCTGGTAAGAATTCGAGTCTGCCTCGTGCTGAATATAGTATTCCGCATAGGTTTCATCCAGGAGGATCCCCTTGATTCTGCCAGCGTTGAGGTCCAGGAAGGCTGCTGGAATCGTATCGTAAAGGACCTTGCTCTTGGGCTTAATGACCTTTTGACTGCCATCCAGCCAGATCTGGGCAGTTGACCCGCTCTGGGCCCCGATCGCCTGCCCCTTCATCTGGGCAAAAGACTTGATCCCGCTGGACTTCTTCACGACCAAAACCTGCCGGTTTCGCAAGTAGCTGCGGCTGAAGGCAACTTTTTTCTTCCGCTGGCTAGTCACGCTGTAGCCGTTCCACAGAACGTCAATCGTCCCGTTTCTCAGCTCCGTTTCCTTCATGGACCAGTCGATGGTCTGAAAGTCAGCCTTAAGGCCCAGCTTCCTGCACACGGCCTTGGCTAAGTCGACATCGTAGCCGACCAGCTGCCCGTCTTTTTGCCGGAAGTCCATGGGCACGAAGGTGTCGTCTAAGCCGATCACCAGGCTGCCCCGCTTTTTAATCTTGGCCCAAGTGTCTTTTTGGTTGGCTTCTTTAGTTAAATTGCTGCAAGCTGTCGTCAAAAAGCAGGACAAGACCAGGCCCAGCAGCATGATTCTCTTAAACCATTTCATCTGCCCGTCACTATCCTTTCAGCGGCTTAACTTCCAGGACCTGATCGGCCACCTTTTTGGCAAAGTCCATGTCGTGGGTGATGATCAATTGGGTCAGGCCTGACTCCTTCAAGCTCAAGATGAGGTCGGCCACCTGGTCCCTCAAGGCCGGGTCCAGGGCACTGGTCGGTTCATCGTAGCAGAGCATCTTCGGCTGCATGGCCAAAGCCCGGGCGATGGCTACCCGCTGCTTTTGCCCGCCGGAGAGCTGGTAAGGGTAAAGGCCGCCCTTGTCCGCCATCTGCAGTTTGTCCAAAAGCTCCTTAGCCTTGGCTTCCGCTGTTGCCTTGTCTTCTTTTAGCGCCAGCTGGGGAGCCAGGGTGATGTTTTCCAAAACTGACATGTTGGGAAAAAGGTTGAAGTCCTGGAAGACCACGCCCACGGCACCCCGCTCTTCCTGGCTAAGCTCGTATTCTTCCCCGTCCAGGTTCATGCTGCCCGCGTCAGCTCTCTCAAGGCCAGCCACAATCCGCAGCAGGGTCGTCTTCCCGGCCCCGGAAGGACCAACCACCGTGAGGATCTCCCCGTCCTTCAGGCTGAAGTTCATATTTTGCAAAATCTGCCGGTTGCCAAAAGACTTGGCTAAGTTTTTTACTTCAAGCATGTTTCGTCCTCCTATCTGTAGTATGAGTAGTGCTTTTCCAGCTGCCGCAAAAGCAAAGTGCACAGGCCGATCAAAAGCAGGTAGATCAAGGCTACCAAAACCAGCGGCACTAAAGTCACGTCCCGGGCCGTAGCCAGGTTGCCGGCTCTGAGCAAGTCGCCCAAACCGATCACGTAGACCAGGGAGGAGTCCTTGACCAAGTTGATCACTTCATTGCCAATTGAGGGCAGGACGATTTTTATTACCTGGGGAATAACGATCTTTCTAAGGGTCTGCCCGTAAGTCAATTGCAAGACCTTGGCTGCCTCAAACTGTCCCCGGTCGATGGCCTGGTTGCCGCCCCGGAAGATTTCAGCAAAGTAGGCCGTGTAGTTTAAGACAAAGGCCACCAAAGCCGCAATATAGCGGGGGAAGGTCAAGCCGACGATTGGCAGGCCGTAGAAAACAAAGATCAGCTGCAGCAAAAGCGGGGTCCCCCGCATCAGCCAAACGTAGAAGTTGAGCAGCCACTTCAAGGGGGCAAAACGGCTGCTTAAGCCGAAGGAGACCAAGATCCCCAAAGGCAGGGAGAAGATCAAAGTTTCAAAAAAGATTTGCAAGGTCATTCCCGCCCCGCTGAAAAGGGAGGGAAGTATTTCCATAACGTATTTCATTCGTTTTACCCGCTTCCTAGAAAAAAGAAAATAAAAAAGTCCTCCCGGCCCCAAAGGGCCAAGAGGACGCGTCAGCGTGATTCCACCTCGTGTTCACCGGTCCCTCGCGGCAACCGGCCTCACCAGCTTGAAAAAGCCTTCAAGCTGCAGCGGTAACGGGCTGACCCGGAAGGAGCTACTAAGCCTTCACCCCTCCTGCTCACAGACGTGTGTTCAGCTAGCCCTCGCTTCCCTTTCCACCGGCGGGAAGTCTCTATCTGTCCAGGCAGGCTTACTTCTTCTGTTCATCGCGTGAAATATAACCGACTCTAAGTCTGTTTTTAGTAATATTAAGCTAATATTAAAAAGCCGTCAAGCTTTTCTTTTATTTTTCTGCAAAAGTTGCTGCGTTAGTTGGCAAAAGCGGACTCTTTTCACCAGCATAGACCAGGTCCAGCTTGTACATGGCCCGGGAAGCGATCGTGTAGACCAGCTGGGTCTCATCTTCTTCGTGGTAGGTCGCTTTTGAGGCATCCCACATGATTACGGAGTCAAATTCCAGCCCCTTGGCCAGGTAGGACGGCAAGACCAGGTTCCCTTCCACCAAGCGCTGGTTGGCGCTGGAGATAAGGTGGACCCCCTCAAGCTGGTCAACCAGCTTTTTAGCCGCCTCCAGGTCCTTAGTGATGATGGCAGTCGTCAGCTTTTGGGCATCGTTTTCCGCTAAGGCTGCTTTCAAAGCCGATAAAGCGCCAGCTTCATCACTTCTGCCCCAGACTTGCGGCAAAGGCCCCTGCCGGTTGAAGCTTTCGATTTTTTCACCATGGCGGAGGATCTGCTTGGTGTAGTCAGTCAGCTGCTTGGTTGACCGGTAGGACTTGGTCAACTGAACCACCTTAGTCTTTTCCGGGTCAAAGAGGCCGGAGATCTGCTTTAAGAGGCTGCTGCTCTCGTCCTTGGTAAAAATCGCCTGGTTCAAGTCGCCCAGCATGGTGAACTTGGCCCTTGGGAAGTTGTAGCGCAGATAAGCCAGCTGGAAGGCTGAGTAGTCCTGAATTTCGTCGATAAAGCAGTAGCGCATCTCCAGGTTGGTCTGCCGGGCAATGATCTGGTCGTACAGATACAGGTAGGCTGAAGCATCCCGGAGGTCAATTTCTTGTTCCTTGAACTTAGCCTTGACTTCTTCAACATGAGCCAGCCACTCTTCTTCGCTGATCCCGTACTTGGTCAGGTCCGTCATCTTCGGCACGGCCCGCAAAAAGGACAGATACTGGCCCCGCAGGTTCAAGAAGCCATTGTGGTTGATCCGGCGGGCAACTTTAGACAAGTGCTTGATGACGATCTTTTTGCCCAGGAAGGCCCGTTCAGCTTTTTCGGAAGGGAATTCCTGGTCCGGCCGGTCATACATGTCCAGCATCTGCTCATGGCTGAGTCCTTCGATTTCCCGGCTGACCCAGACCTTGCGGGCTTCACTGGCCACCCGCTTGTTCAAGCGGCGAATCAGTTCCTCGCGGGTAGCGTCGATCCGGTTGCCCAGCTTGTAATTTTCATTGAAGGAGTAGTAGAGCTCCTTGATTTCTTCCTTGCTGAAAAACGGCTTCTTTTTGGTCCGGAAATAGATATTGCGGAAAATCATGCCGGACTGGTTCAAGTGCTGGCCGTAGCGGGTAGCCAGCTTGTAGAAGGCCAGAGAATCCTTGAAGCGGCCGATGGCCGTGTCAGCCTGCCGGTCTTCGAACTGGTCAAAGAGGTTCTGCACCTTCATCTTCGGCAAGCGGCGGGCAATAAACTGCCAGTAGGTCATCTGTACCATGTTCTGCTCGCCCATTTCCGGCAGGACATTTTCGATGTAGTCGTTAAAGAGCTGGTTGGGACTGAACATGATCACGTTCCCACTCTTGAGGTTGCCCCGGTAGCGGTACAAGAGGAAGGCGATCCGCTGCAGGATGGCACTTGTCTTGCCGGATCCGGCCGCCCCTTGGACAAAGAGCAGGTCGCTGGCCGTATCCCGAATGATCTTGTTTTGCTCCTTTTGGATGGTCTTGACGATGGACTTCATCTGAATGGAGGACTTTTCTGACAAAACTTCCATCAACATCTGGTCGCCGATGGTTTCGTCAGTGTCGAACATGTTGATGATGGTCCCGTCTTCGATCATGAACTGCCGCTTTTTGCTCATGTCGACTTCAATCGGGCCTTCAGGTGAGTAGTAGGTTACCTTGCCGATCTTGCCATCGTAGTAGATTGAGGAGATCGGGGCCCGCCAGTCATAGATCAAAAGCTCATTGTTCTCGTCCATGAAGGAGGCCAGGCCGATGTAGATGCTTTCCGGCTCTTCGCCAGCCTCCTCAAAGTCGACCCGGGCGAAGTAAGGATGGACATGCAGCCGCTTTAAAGTGGCTAGTTCGCGGGCGTTGACCTGCCAGGCATTGTCGCGTTCTTTGAGCATTTGCTGCTGCTGCTGAATCGACAGGGCCGTGTCCATTGAGGTTGAGTAGTCGTCAAAGTCCAGGCGAATATCATCATAGAAGTGGGCGCTGATGTTGCGGGCTTCGCCCTTGTCTTTAGCGATAGCCTGCTTGAGCTGGTCCCCCTTTTGATCAATCTTTTGCAGGACCTGGTCCAGGTGGGCTTGTTCTGCTTTGCGGTCTGAGTTTTCTACCATGTAATAAAACACCTTTTCTAAAAAATAAACTCCAACAGCTTTTCTTTGAAAAAATTTGCTTAATATTCTACCATTTTTCAGCTTAAAACTAAAGCCAAACCTCCTTAGGAAAAGCTTAAGCAGTTTCAGCGGCCTTTTTGCTAGGAAAAAGAGCTGGCAAATCTTATAATAATTAGCGCAAAGGAGAAAATTGATGCTACGATTTTTTAATTTCATCAAGAACCTGCTCATCTTAGCGATCATGGCCGCGGCCGTGGTCAACTACCATGAGCAAATGCAGACTTTCCTGCTGGAAGCAGCGGGCACGGCCAGCACTTATCTGGAGCAGAAAGGCTTAAAGAGCAAGACTCTGGACTTAAGCGGCGGCGTCGTTGCTGAAAGCAATAAGAAGGTCACCAAGAACACGACCGGCTACCGCTGGCCAAAGGCGACGGCCAAGGTCTACATCGGGGTCAAGCAAACCGACCTCTACAACGCCACGGTCAATGCCATAGCAGCCTGGAACCAGACGGGAGCTTTTACCTTTAAGCAGACTAAAAACAAGAAGAAGGCCCAGATCGTAGTCGTGGCCAACTCCAAGAACAACGGGGCAGCGGGCCTGACTACCTACAAGTATCTCAGCCACACCAACCGGCTCTACTCAGCCAAGGTGGCTCTGAACACTTACTATCTGGAAAGCGACTATTACAACTACACGCAGGCCAGAATCGTCAACACGGTTGAACACGAATTAGGCCACGCGATCGGCTTAGACCACCGAACCGGGGTTACCCTCATGTACCCGACTGGATCCATCTACACAATCCAGCCAAAGGACATCAAGCTGGTTAAGAAAATTTACAAGAGCAAGTCATAAGGCAAGTTAGAAAAATGAAACGGATTTATCTGGTTAGACACGGGAAAACTTTTATCAACAAGTACAACAAAATGCAGGGCTGGTGCGACACACCCTTGACTGACGAAGGCCGGGAAGGCGCAGAAAAGGCCGCTGAGGCCTTGCAGGAGCTGCCTTTGGACATTGCACTGTCCAGCAACACTTTGCGGGCCAGCGAGACCTGCGAAATCATCATGAAGAAGAACTGTAACAGGGACCTGCTCCAGCACCTGGCCTACCCTTACTTCAGAGAACACTTCTACGGCTACTTTGAGGGGATGGACAATGACGTGGCCTGGCGGATGGTCGGCGCGGCCCACGGCTTTGTTAGCGCCGCTGATTTGGCTGAACACGCGACTTGCGACCAGATCGCTGACTGGATCAAGGAGGCTGACCCCTACCATGATGCTGAAGACAGCAAGGAATTTTGGGCCCGCTGGCAGAAAGGTTTTGACCTGATCCAGCAATTAGACGGAGCAGAAAATATCCTGCTGGTCAGCCACGGTTTTGCTATTAAGTCCCTGGCCCAGAGATTCGCGGTGGACGGGATCGACACGACTGTCCACCCGAGAAACTCATCAATTTCGACTTTAGTGATGGATGAAGCTGGCAATTTGCAGATGACCAGTTACAACAAATTGCAGCTGTAATTTTTACCAGCAAAAGACTTGCAAGTTAGCATAGAGCTACAATTAATATGAGCCGGCAAGAAAAAAAGCAAGATTCCAGTTTAAGGATGGAGCGTAATTAAATATATGAGAACGAAGATTTTTGGTCACCGCGGTTATCCAGCCAAGTTCCCGGAGAATTCCCTGGAGGGCTTTGACTACTGCATGCATCACGGAGCTGAGGGGATCGAATTCGATGTCCACTTGACCCGGGACGGGGTGCCAGTGATCATGCATGATGAGAACATCAAGCGGACCACTAATGGCAAGGGCTTGATCAAGGATCTCAGCTTGGCGGAATTGGACCAGTTCCACCTGGCCAATGGCGAGCGGATCCCCCGTTTAAAGGACCTCTTCCAGCTGACTGAAGAATCTGGCTATGAGGGCCAGCTGAATCTGGAGATGAAGACCAATAAGTTCGATTATCCAGGCTTACCGGAGAAGATTTTTGCCCTGGCGGACCAGTTCAAGTTCAAGCAGGAGATCATTTACTCCTCCTTCAATTTGCAGACTTTGATCCACGCGCAGAAGATCCGGCCGGAGGAAAACTACAATTTCCTGACCGACAAGCGGATCAAGGACCCGGCAGCTTTTGTCAAGGAGCACGGCTTTAAGGGGATCCACCCCAAGCGCTTGCTCGACACGGACACGCCGGAGCGGATCTGGACGGTAGACAGTCCCCTGCGGGCCAAGAAGATTATTGAGTACGGCGCGGCCGGCTTTTTCACCAACAAGTTCGAAGATATGATGGACCTGCGCAAGCGGGTGGCAAATTACTAACGCGAATATATGAGGAGAGTTGCCTTAGCGGGCAGCTCTTTTTTGCGCGGTCATTTTTATAAATTCTATTCTTTCTCCAAACAAAAACTATCCCATGCGGGATAGTTTTTTGCTTCATTATGCAGCTGGTTAAAATTCAGCGATGACCTCGCCCAATGTCCAAAGTGAGATAATTCCACCCACGGCTTCTTGTCCATCTCTGTAGATGTAACCTTCCATGACTGTTGTGGTCATATTGTAAGTGTCCGTGATAATCTCAAATTCAGCATCCGGGTACTTTTCCAAATACTCTTGCAAGTCGTATCTTACGCCCGAAAAAGCCTCATTTTCCATCCCCTTGTCAAAAACTAAGGCATGGCATTCTTCCAAGTCGATATCAGTGAACGTTAACTTTGCCGGGTAAAACTTCTCTGAATCTTTGTGGTATTCATACACTTGATCTAAATGCAAAGTGAGATCGCCATCGTTAACTTCCATTTTTACAATCCGGCTGTCATGCAAGTCAAACGGAATGTTGCTGACCGTCTTCTTTATCAGTTTCATAGCTTCTCCTCTAGTTTATCCCTGTTTTTCTAGTTATTAACGATAGCACTCATCGACTCAATCAAGTCCGCGTCATTCAAGGTAACCTTGTCTACACCATTTTTAATCATATCCGCAACAGCGTCATCATTCTGATAAACCGTCCAGATTCCATAGTCCACGCCATACTTACGAGCCGCGAGAATATCATCAAGCGTTGTCGTATCCTTATTGCGGTCAGCACCGGCCTTTAAGTGGGACAGGAAAATATAGTCGTTGCCCGTCAAATGGCGGTTGTAAATCCCCATCATGGCAATTTCTTCGCCTCCCGGAATCACGTTTCTGACTTCTTCCAATTCACCAATATTAAAGGAAATCAAGGTCGTCTGCTTCTGCATCCCTGCTTCGCTAATTTCCTTAACCACCTCTTTCAAGGCCTCCATATTGTTGATGTTCTTCAACTCTAAAAAAGCTTCCTTGCCACACTTCTTGCAGATGTCTAAGTATTGACGCAAAGTTGGTACGCGGAGATCGTCATAAATCTTATCCTTATCGACGCCATCCAGCACACCCTTGATCTTGTAGTTTTCCACCTGGTCAAAAGGAATATCGTTGATTTTCTTACCATAGTTTGGATCATCCGCGCTGATATTGGTTGTCCGCGCCAAAGTATTATCGTGCATGATAACCAGCTTGTTGTCTGACGTATTAACCACGTCGGTTTCAATCCCCCAAATCCCGGCTTCCTCGCCAGCCTTTTCAAAAGCCAGGGTCGTGTTTTCCGGATACTTGGTGCTATAGCCCCGGTGGGCGATAAACTTGACCTCCGCCTTAGCCAGGCCAGATGTACTCTGCGTCTTTACATCAACATTTTCCATCCGGATCAGCTTAGCAATATCAGCAATCTCGCTTTCTTCAATTGATGCCTGGTTGCTCTTTCTCACCATGATTAGGTACTTGTAGCCCGGGTCCAGGATAATCCCCTGCTTTGACCAGTTGGCCTGCACGCCGACATAACTTGGCTTTTCATCATCCGTGTATTTAAGGGCCTTGATCTGGTAGTCAAAGTAATTATCCAAAGCCAGATACTTAGTCTGGTCAGCCTTGATATAGTCAACCGTCGTCAGCTCATTCTTGCTTTGGTAAAAATTCCCCGCGCTATCCAGACCCCACAAGCCCACGTCCCTTTCCGGTTTCTCACTTGCCGGCAGCTTACGGTACTGGGCGTACAAAGTAACATTCTTTAAGTCATAGCTAGCCCCCTGATCATACTTTTCGCCGCTCCCATCCGCTTGAGTATTAAAGGAATCGAAAACGTAGCCAGGTTTACTAAATCCTGTCTCTGGCAAGGTAATTTTGTCACCTTCCTGCTCATGCAGAGTGATATTTTTTCCAAAGCCCTGGTTGGCGTCAATTTGAATAGTGTAATTTTCCAGCTTGCGGTACTGGGCCCACAAAGTCGTGCTCTTCTTAAAAGTGTAGGCCTTGCCGAGCCGATACTTCTTCCCCTCTCCGTTTGTGGCAACGGTATAGTTTAAGAACTTGTAGCTTTCCCGGTCAAAGCCAGTCTTTGGCAGAGTAACTTTCTTGCCTAAGATAAAAATCTTCTTTTGCCGGCGGCCAGACCCGTCATTGGAGGCAAAAGTCAGCGTTCCCTTAGCTGCAGTAACTTTAACCATGCAGGCGTAGCTCTTCTTACCGTTTTTAGCAGTAATCTTGGCTGTCCCGGCCTTGACTGCCTTGACCCTGCCCTTAGAAGAGACCGTTGCTATCTTCTTGTTGGAACTTCTCCAAGTCGTCTTCTTCTTGCTGTTTTTCAGATACAAGCGGGCAGTTTTTCCTTGCAGCAGGCTCAACTTTTTCTTATTTAAAGAAACTTTGGTCTTTTTTACTTTCTTGGCCGTCTTTTTCTTCTTACTCTTCTTAACCTGCCGGGCCTTGGCCGTCTTTCTCTTCTTACTCTTCTTAACCTGCCGGGCGGCTTGCACTGGTTGCAACGGCTCCAGCTGCTGCCCAATCCCAAAAGTCAGCAGGACTGCTGAGACCAGTAGCAACTTTTTGATATCTTTCCGTTTCTTCAAAAAACTTCACTCCATTTTCTTTCCCTGTATATTAGATTGACATCTCTATTCTAGCCTATTTTGCCTAAATAAAACAAAAACCAATGAACAAATTGTTCTTTGTCCATTGGCAAAAATAGCTCTTAACTTGTTTTTAGTGGCTTATGCCAAGCTATCGATAAAATGATCAATCTGCAAGAAGTATTCTACTAATTCCCGGTGCTTCTGCCCGTCTTTTTCATAGTAGTCCTGCAGATCAGCCAAATCCATCTGCTCCATCAGCTTAGATGCTGTCTTATCCTTGCTCCAGCTTTGGTGGCGCTGCTGCATCAAGTCATACATGTGCTGCTGAACGTCTTCGTATGGCGCAAAGACATGTGTCTTCTTGCCCTCTTTAAAGACCAGGTAGTTCTCAATCTCCCGCTTAAAAGTCGCGTCCACTAGCTCTTCTTCATACATCTACTGGTTGATCTTGGTCACGAAACGGACGTCTTCCTGCCCTTCGACCAATAGAACGCAGCGGGACTTGACCGCCCGCTGCTCAACCGCGCGCAGCAACATGATTTGCTCCTTAATCGGCTTGGTCGCCGTGTCTTTGCCGGTAGTCCTTCCGGCTCATCTTAACCTTCGGTACCTTTTCAGTTGGGTTGGCCAGTTGCCGGCTGACCCGGTCCAAACGGGCAGCTTCTGCTTCCCCCTTGGCTTCTGCTTCCGCGTGTTCCCGGGCCTTGCGGAGTTTTCTGGCCTGGATATCCCGCATCCACAAGGTCGGCATGATTGCTACGGCTCCTAAGAAGGCACCCATGGTGTTGGCGATCATGTCGTTAACATCATAAATCCCCAGCCCGGTCATCCTCTGGAAATGTTCAATAAACCAAGACAGGCAGAAGGCCATAAATGTAGTGATCATAATGCTGTGCAGCCACTTGGACCAGGACGGAATGATGTAGCCCAAGGGCACAAAAAGCAGAACATTCATTAAAAAGCCGTAGCGGCCGCCATAATTTGAGCTGGCAAAGACTTTTTTCAGCCCCCACTTCCAAAAGGCAGGATCTTCCAAGACCTCTGAGCTAGCGGCCATTTGGGCCGGATGCTGCCAGTAGTAGACGGCAGCCGTCAGCATTCTTGAGGCAAACACATAGTAGATCAAGGCACAGCCATAAACAACCGTCACTACCAGCCGCAAAAATGAGTTGCCCGTGCGGATGGCCCAGTAGCCTGCCAAAACACAGGCGCCAATGACCACAAATCGGATCAGCAAAGCCAGTTCATGATACATTCTTTTTCACTTCCCCTTACAAATTTCTTTCTACATATTTTATACCAATCGTTTAGCGACCACAAAAAATTAATAGTCTTCATATTAAAATAAATATGATTTTTCTTCTCCATTCTGACTTTTAGTGTTTTATAATATTCTTAGCAAATGTTATTAACTAGTATATTGTAAGATTTTAACGTTTTTCTTTGGAAAGGAAAAAGTTATGAACAGAATGCACTTCTTTTTTGGGAAGAAAATGCTGGCTGCCGGGGCTCTAGCTTTGACTTTAACGGCCGGTGCTGCCCAAACCAGCCAATTCAAGGCTTTGCTGCCAGGCAATGGCGAAGCCAAGGCCTTTTACGTGCCAACTGATGCTGAATGCCGGTACGTCATCAAGAGCCAAGCAGATATTGACAAGTTCTTCAGTCAAAATGTCTTCGTCAGAGACTCCCTGCTAGAATTCAAATTTGAAAACTCCACTCCGATCAAGTTCCCAAAGGACGCTGAGTTAAAGCTGATGCGAGGGGTCAAATTCGACTTCACCGGCAAGTCAACTGGCAACATCGACTTCAACGGGACCAAAATGATGATCAACCGCCGTTACGGCACCAAAAAGAAGATTGACTGGAACGCTAACTGGCCGGAAACGGTCAGAACAAGCTGGACGGTGGAAGGTGACCACAAGAACCAAGTTATTTCCAACTTGAACGTTTACGGCTCTGTTCAAGGCTCAGTCAACTCCCAAGGTGTCGTAAGCTCTGACTACAACGGTGGGTTGCAGGTTTCCATGCTCCACACCAAGAACGTGACCTTCAAGAATATGAACTTCCACCAGGTTCACTACTACAACCGCCATGTCTTTGACGTCATGGGCTGCAACAACATCACCTGGGACGGCTGCCGCTTCTACGGCTACGCTGGTTCTGGCTTCAACCAGGCTGGCTGGAACGCCATCTACACCAAAAATAAGGATCCTCACGGCGTCTACTCAGAAGCTATCGAACTTGGCGTTGCTACCAAGGCAGACGCGGGCGGTGACCCTAACGTCAACGAGTCAATTTTTGGCAAGAACATGTATGATGGGGCAGGCACCCAAAACGCCACGATCAAGAACTGCTACTTCGGGCCAGAAAAGAATGGCTTGACTGGCGGGGCCATGATTAACGGCTTAGACAAGCGGGCCACCTTCCCTTATGGGTCAAGTGTCGGCAACCACAGCATCGACGATACCAGCAAGAAGTCCCACTACAAGAATATCAGCGTTACTGGGACTACCTTTGAAAACACGGCAGTAGCTACCAACACGACACCAACTTACTACAAGCACATGGCGCCTGTTCACTACCGCTACTCACCGCTTGACACTGCAGCCCAGGTTAACTCTTTGACGGCAAGCAACAACACTTACATCAATGTTCTCGACCGTGGGGACAGCGGTATTCCAGACACTTTGAGCGGACAAAATCGGCCAGTCTACAAGCTGGACCTTGGCCTGCACAAGGCATGGTTCCGGAACGCGCCAGTATACCTGGCAACCGTTTCAAACAACTTCGCGAAGTTGAATTCACACGGTAGCAAGTACACCAAGGCGGTATTGGCAAGTTCTGTCAAGAAAACCACCGCTAAGAAGACTACTAAGAAGAAAGTAGCTAAGAAAGCTACTAAGAAGGCTGCAGTTAAGAAGACTGCCAAGAAGAAAGTAGCTAAGGAAGCTACTAAGAAGGCTGCAGCTAAGAAGTCTACTAAGAAGAAAGTAGCTAAGAAAGCTACTAAGAAGGCTGCAGCTAAGAAGTCTACTAAGAAGAAAGTAGCTAAGAAAGCCACTAAGAAGGCTGCAGTTAAGAAGACTACTAAGAAGAAAGCGGCTAAGAAAGCTACTAAGAAGAAAGCGGCTAAAAAGGCCACTGCCAAGAAGTCTACCAAGAAAGCTGCGGCTAAGAAGGCTAGTAGTAAGAAAGTAAGTTCAAAGAAGAAAACTGCAAAGAAGACTACCAAGAAGTCTTCTAAGAAGAAGTCAACTAAGAAAAAGACTGCTAAGAAGTCAAGCAAGAAGAGCACTAAGAAAACTTCCAAGAAGAAATAATTCCATAGGCTAACCTGTAAAGTCCGTCAGCAATGCTGGCGGGCTTTTTCTTTACTCTGCATCCCCGTACAATTTGTGTTATCATTTTCTACGGTATTTTTGAAAAAATTGTTATCAGCAACAGAAAGAAAAACAAACATGGACAAAGAAAAAATCAATGAATTATGGGGCAAGTACAAGGATATCATCCCCTATGTCTTCTGGGGCGTCATGACCACCCTGGTCAACATCTTCTCCTACTGGCTCTGCAACCGCGTCTTCAAGTGGGACATCATGCCAGCGACGATCATGGCTCAGTTCTTGTCAATCGTTTTCGCCTACTTGACCAACCGCAAGTGGGTTTTCCACAGCCAGGCATCCACCTTTGAGGAATACGCCAGTGAAATCACCAGCTTCTTCGCGGCCAGAATCGGGACTGCCTTTTTAGACATGGTCATCATGTTCATCTTCGCTAAACAAATGCACTTAAACAGCATGGTCATCAAGATACTGGCTAATGTGGTTGTCGTTATTGTCAACTATGTGGCCAGCAAGTTCTGGATCTTTAAATCCAAGGATTCAGAATAATCTATCTGAATTAATTGCTAAGAAATGGTAATTATTCCGGTTAAAAGTTTCACCTAATGCATTTTCGTGTTAATCTTGTAGTCAGTTTAACCAGAGAGGAAGGGTGAAAATGCGGAAAAGAAACATAATTTTAGCCTTTTTGGGATGCTTGGGCTCGGTCCTGCTGATCAGCGGCTTGACTTTCCAGAATTCCGGCCAGTCAGCCCAGCTGACCTTGAAGTTCGTCAACTTGTTTGAGAAGGTTCATTTTCACCTGACCGGCACTATGATGGCTGAGTACCCGATTTACCACATGATGCGGAAGCTGGCCCACACAGCTGAGTACTTCCTGCTCGGCGCTAGTGCCTGCTACTTCTTCAGCCGCTGGCAAAAGCGCTATGCCTGGTCAGCCCTGGCCCTGTCAGCAGCCTTCTCTCTCTTTGACCAGACCAGCAAGCTACTGGTTCCCGGCCGGGAATTCGACCCAACTGACTTTCCTTTCGATATCGCCGGCTACCTGCTCGGGATTGGCTTAATCCTCTTGCTCCAGCGGCCGTGGGCCAAGCGGGCCGTCAACTAAACCGCTAATACATTTTACTAATTGCTAAAAAGAGTGCTTGCCCGGCACTCTTTTTTCATCTTCAGCATTTCCTTGATTAACCATTACTAAATTCGAATTATCATAAACAGCTAAAAATTATATAATATGTAGTGTTTGAAATTTACATTCAGAAGAAAGTAAAAAATACTAACTCTTCCGCATTCAACCATATTTTCCCTCTCGTCAAAAGACGGTATCGAAAGAAATAGATTAAAAGAATAGAAAGGCATTTCTAAATTGGATGTAAAAAATAATCTCCACACTAACAGTGAGAACAACCCGCGTAAATTGAACTTGCTTTACCTGGGCCTTTTGCTCTTCGTCACTTTGCTGACAACCCTTTATTTGGCTAGCAGCAAGGCAATATTTGCTTTCTCAGACTGGACCTTCCACGCTGCCCGGGTAGAAGAAATCTACTTGAACCTTAAGTCCGGCTCCTTCTTCACTTTTATCGCAGCCAGAACTTTCCACAACACCGGGGCTGCTTCTTTCCTCTTTTACCCATATATTTTCTTTTATCCATGGGCCTTCCTGCGTTTTATTCTTTCTCCGATCAACGCCTTTTACGCCTGGTACGCCTTGGTAACCTTTGCCACAGCCGCGATCAGCTTCTTCTCCATGAAGGCATACTCCCAGAAGTCCCTAGCCAGTTTTATCTTCTCCCTGGTCTATACTTTTGCCCCATACCGGCTCTACCTGGGCGGGGCAGTCTTTGGCGAATACCTGGCCGTAACCTTCCTGCCCCTGCTTTTCCTGGGCATCTATGAAGTCCTGTGGGGCGACAAGAAAAAATGGTACCTCCTGGCTATCGGCGGGGCGCTGGTCGCTTACGCCCACATCCTCTCTGTCTTTTTGAGTCTGGAATTTGCCGCAATCCTTTTTGTTATCAAACTGATTACCAGCCGCGGCATCAGCAAAGACCGGATTAAATCCTTGCTTTTAGCTGCCGGCACCTGCGTCCTCTTGGTTTTGCCGGTAATCGTACCATTTTTCACTGACTTTATCGGCCAGGGGCTCTCCAGTGCCAAGCCAGGCATCAGCTACACCATGGAGCCACTCTACCTGCTCCTCAACTCCTTCTCTGCCCAAAAAGGCTGGAAGCTGAGCTTCATGCTGATGTTAACAATCTTTACTGCCTGGGCCTTTATTAAGAGCCAGCGGAACTGGATCATCTATGGTCTCGGTCTCTTTGCCTGCTTCCTAACCACCCGCTATTTCCCATGGAAGCTTACCGCTGGCACGCCTTTTGAAATGGTCCAGCTGACTGCCCGCTATCTTTCCTACGCTTCACTTTTCTTGACTATTCTTTTTGCTTTAGGCAGCAACGATATACTTGAAGAGCATGTAGCCGGCCGGAAAAAGCTGGCCCTCGGCTGTAGTTTAGCAGTCTTCATGGCCCTCTTCTCCCTTAGTTCCCTGTCAGTTTACCGGGATATCTTGAAACATGTTCAAGACATGCCGAAAACCAGTGCTAACAGCACTCAGCCAGCACCATTCAAGCGCCTGCGCGACTATAACTATCACAACCAGTTCAACTACAAGATTCTCTTCGGTGCCTTTGACTATATGCCAAAAAGCTCACTGACCAGCCTGCAAAAGCAAAATTCTCTTTTGATGCACCAAGCCTACTTGAATGGTAAGACTTTAACCTTGAGTCCTTTAATCAAAGCCAATCAAATTACTTACCAGGTCAAGAGCGAAAAAGCAGCTGATGTTGACTTGCCAGTAATTGCCTACAAGCACACCACTGTCAGCGTCAATGGGCAAAAGCAGGCCTTCCGCCGCGGAAGCCGCGGGACGGTCGTGGTCAGCATCAAGCGCGGGCAAAACACCATCACGGCAGGCTACAAGGCCAGTCCGGTCTTCTACTTGAGCATAGTCATCAGCATCCTCAGCTGGCTCGTCCTGCTTATCTACTTGGTCAAGTTCAAGGCCAAATATGCATAATAGAAAAACACAAAAAGAGTACGTGGAAAATCACGTACTCTTTTTGAATATAGCCGATTAGTTCATCATGATTGTACCGTTGTTTGAAGCACCAGTTGATTCTCTAGCAACGGTTGAAACTGGAACCCAGGCAATAACGCTGATGTGGTGCAGCAGCATCAGCAAAATCGCGATATACCAATTACTTTATTCGATTTTTCTAAAACTGAAGTGATCGCTCAGCTTTGAGGCCAGCAATCGTTCGCCGGGTCCCTTCTTCTAAAGAAAATTCAGCCTGCCAGCCCAAGGCTTCCAGCTTTTCAGCATCTAAAGAGGAATTAGTCATCAAGTTGTAGCCTTTTTTCTCCGCATCCGTCGGGTTCTCAAAAACTACTTGAGTTCCTGCCGCCTTGGCCAGGGCTTCAGCCAGCTGGCGGATGGTAACAACGGAATTCCGGTTGGAAATGTTGTAGGCATTGGCATTCTCGCCATTAAGCAGGATGGTCAAAAGCGCCGACGCGCAGTCTAAAGTATAGCAGTACGACCGCAGCTGCTGGCCCGCGCTCTTCATAACAATGTCTTCATGGTTGACTGCGTTGCGGGTAAACTGGGCTGAGGCCCGGCTGTCAGACTTGGTAATGGTGGGTCCGTAAATGTGGCCCGGCCGGGCAATCACTGTTTCCAGGCCATATTCCTGGCTAAAGGATGCGCACAGAGTTTCCGCCGCCCGCTTGGCGCTTGGATAGCAGGCCCGGGGATTTAAAATATCCAAAAAGCCATAGTCTTCTTCTTTAAAAGGATCATTATTATCTTTGTTCCCGTAGACTTCACTGGAAGACAGATACAAGAGGCGCTTAGCGCCTTGCTCTTTACCCATCTTTAGCAGGGAGTAAAGGCCATTGAAGTTGGCCAGCATCGTTTCAACTGGCTGGCTGACGTAGTAAGAAGGATTGGCATTGCTTGCTCCGTGGATGATGTAGTCCGCTTTTACGTTCAGATCTGCTTCTTTAGTAGCATCGTACTGGAAAAAGACATAGTCTTTTCCTTCTTCAAAACCGGCAAAGCGGGCTGCCATCCGTTCACGGCTGCGACCAGCCAGGATCAGCTTGATTTCAGCATCCCTGTTTTTGTTCAGCCAGAGCAAGACGTCAACTAAGGCTGAACAGATCATCCCTGTTGCCCCAGTAATAAATAAGTTCTTACCAAAAAGCAGTTCCAGATTCGGAACTGCCTTTTGCACGCGGTCTACGTCATCCCAATATTGTTCAGTATACTTCATCGTTACCTCGTTACTTAAGCCACTCGTCTTTCTTGGTAGAAAGCAGGGCTTCAAAAATCATCAAGTCGTCAACCGTCGTAATCTTTAAGTTGGTTTCTGACCCCTTGGAGAAGTAGACTCTTTCCCCTAAAGCCTGCATCAAAGTGCAGGTCGCGGCCGTGTTGGTAATGCCGCGCTTACCAGCTTCTTCATGAGCCCAGAGCAGCTTGCCCAAGGTATAGACGTGCGGCGTCTGCGTTCTGTAAAGCTGTTCACGCGGAATTGAATCAGTTGAAGACATACCGCCGTCACCGCTACGGAAAACTGCTTCCACACACGGAATGGCGGTAATCGCGCTGCCGTGCTCCTTAAAGGTAGCCAGACTGTCTGAGATAATTTCCTGGGAAACATTGCAACGGTTCCCGTCATGGATTAAGACGACTTCATCATCTCCTAATTCCTTGGACAGGACTTCCAGGCCGTTGTGAATTGATTCCTGGCCGGTTGCCCCGCCTGGCACGACCCACTTGAGCTTGCTGATGTTAAACTGCTTGGCATAAACTTTCAAAACATCCATCCAGGCCGGCAGGGTAACTACCATGATTGCATCAACCAAGGGATGCTTCTGGAAAGCCTCCATCGTATGAATGATAATCGGCTTGTTGTTCACGTGCATGAATTGTTTAGGAATATCTTGCTTCATCCGTGAACCAACGCCAGCTGCCGTCAATAATGCTACTACCATTTTTTACTCCTTCAGCCGTTTTCCAGCTTTACTGTTAAGCTTTCAATGATTGTCAATGGCTGGCAAGCCCAGGATTCCACCTATTTCAATGGGTGGAGGGATAGGGCTTGCCAGCCTCTTTTTACTTAAATTCGTACAGAGAAAGCTTTTGCTCTGCTTTTTGCCAGTTGCCGTTATGCATGATCAACAGGCACTGCTGTCCATTGATGTAATTCTTGCCATTATTCAGCAGGTAATTGCCTAAGCCGTCTGTCAGATAAACGTAATATCCGTTCGACTTAAAGCCTTTTACATAACCCTTGGCATGATTTCCTATCACACGAACGTAGTCATTTAGCCACAAGCCACGTGCATGCTTCGTATTCTTCTCATTGCGCTTGGATGACGTATTTGGCTGCTTTCTGCCTTTTCTTGCAGTTGCTTCGTGAAGCGACCGCTTCTTCTTGCGGAACTGGCTGATCATCGTCACCGTCTCCGGCATTTGACCAACTGACTTGATCCCACTGATTGCGATCGCGTCCATGAAGTGACCTTTTGGCAAAAGAAGATTCTTGCGATCTACGTAGGTTTGCGAACCGTACTGGAAGCTTGCTTCTGGAAAAGTCGTCATGATCCGCTTGCGCAGAATGTTCATGAATGTTGCTCCCTTCAGCTGCTTCGTCACTTTCTTTTTCGCCTTCATCCACTTGTAGAGCTTGCCGCCTGGCTGGTGGTTCTTCGTAGTATGACAATTCGTGCAAAGCGTTATCAGATTGTCCACCTGATCTGTCCCGCCCTGTGAGCGGTAGACGATGTGATGGACAACGAGCTTTACGCCTTCGCCATGCTTATGGCAGAGCTGGCAGGTGTACTCGTCACGTGCCAGCACGTAGTACTCATAATTCTTCCAGTCTTTTAGGCTTCCTTCTTGATACTGCTTGCCCGAAATGTCCGGGTTGACCATTTTGGCCATGTCAAACTTGCCTACTTCGATGTGAAGATCGGGATTTGGCAATACAGCCAGATAGCGCTTGATCCAAGCAATGTTGTGGCCTACCTTGCTTTTTACTGACGGCGGAAGCCACAAGCCGTCTCGCTTGCCATGCACTCTGTTTAAAAAGCGGGCCTGGCGATAGCGGGTCTTGCGGTTTCTTCTGCCTCGGCGGTAGATCTTGCGGGTGTACAGATTCGTGTGTACGTCCTGGCGAAGCTCTACCTCGCTTTGGTGCAGCACCTTGTCTTGACTGACTACGGCAAAGCCAATATGCCTCTGCCCGGTGTCTACGCCAAGGCTTACCTTCTGCTTATAGCCATACGAGCCATATTTCAGCTGGATGGTAAACGGATATTTCTTGACCACGAAGGCCTTGTCGCTTTTCAACAGCAGTCTGGCCTTTCTTGGGCGGCACGGCATAAGCGGCTTGCCGTCCTTATTGAGCAGAAATACCCGGTTGGCATTTTCATGCTTCATGTTGTTCTCCTTTTCCTTAATGCAGGAAACAGTGATTCCTGCCGCTTGTCCGAATCAGGAGACCTAATCCGGATTCGCGTTGTTGCCCATCGACAATGTTATCCATGCTTGCCATAACTCCGGAGAGCCGCGACGATGCAGTTGACTGCCATGTTAATCTCATGACTGTTTACAGAGCTGCCACAGAGCCAAAGACTTGAGCATCATCAGTGGGTGTGATGACATGGATAACGTAGTTCCTCTATCCAGTCAGCCGAACCAGACTGGATAGCTTAGTCTAGACAATGAAAGCTGGATTCCTCCAGCCTCCCTGCTAAAGATAAGAGACCTGAAGCTTGCGCTTCAAGCCCCTTACTTCAGTAAGGGGTTACCATTGACTGCAGCTTTTTATTCAAAGTTAAATTATCGGCAAAAATCTAGCCATTACTTTCATTTTAACAGATCTATCCAGCATTTGAACCGAATTAACAATCCGCCTATTTAGATATTTCCTTCTTTCTCCGTATTTTTTAAATTTCTTTAAAAAGAAGAATAAAATTATTGTGGTATACTTGTGAGTTAGTATTGTGCAAACAAGCATGCTTTTTTTAACCAATGCATCTGCATAAGAATGTGAGGAAATCTAGGTGAACAATTTTTACAGTAAGGCTGACACCACGCTCACTTTAAAAGAGCTGGCCAAGCTGATCTGGAAGAATCTGCTGCTGATCATTATCGGCACAGCCTTGTTTGGCGGCCTGGCTTACGTGACCGCCAACTACCTGCTTCCAGCCAAATATACCGCCAGCATGGACTTCGTGGCCAAGGGTAAAATCACGCAAGGCGGCTTTACCAAGCGGCAAGCCAGAAGCCAAAATGAGCAGGCTGCTAACGGCTTTCAAAATATTGCTATCAGCCCTGGTGTCATCGACCACACTACCGATGAAATCGGCAACGTTTCGCCAACGGCTCTGCGCGAGAACATTACCGTCCGCTCCACTCCCCGGTCCAACACTTATACCTTGACTGTCACTAGTTCTTCGCCTGAAAAGGCCAAAAAGGTGCTTAAGGTTGTGGCCAAAAACTTCAAGAAAGAATTCAAACTTGAATACAAGCGGGGCCGCAAGGCCATGCCGACCAAGAAGAAGAGGCGTAAGTACTTAAAGCCAATCCTGCCAACCGTCCTGGTCAAGTCCATCAAATTCAAAGACAAAACCAACGTTGTCAAGAGCTACCCTAATGTCAAGTTTGCAGCGGCAATCGGCACAGCAACCGGCTTCTTGCTGACAACTTGGGGATCAATTTACTGGCGCCTGCGCAGAAGTTACCGATAAGGAGGTTAGCGTGAAGTCTATCAAATCAGCCAGTGACCGCTTCTTCGCGGTCATGGCCTATATCATCGTCATCCTGTCGGTCATGTCGACGACAGTCATGTGGAACTACTTAAAGGGAGCCTTTATCCCAATCGGGACCTACCGCTACCTGCTTTTAGGGATTGGGCTTCTCTTGGTTTTGCTGACTAATTCCTATAACTTTAAGGACTTGTCCTTCATCGTTTTGACAGTCTGCTACCTGCTTGTCTTTATCTTTTTCTCGCAGGCCAACCCTTTTAAGTACTTTTCCAACCTTTGCCTGCCTTTGACAGCGGCTCTTTTGATTGCCTTTGTCTACTACCGGCATAATATGGGGCAGCTCATTTGGAACAGCTATGCCAACATCGTCTTGATCGTGGCTGGCGTATCGCTCTTCTTTTACTTCTTTGCCAGCATTCTGGGCCTGCGGATCGGTGCCGTTGACACCAACTACTACTGGGCCAACAACCCCCACTTTACAACCAGCTACTGCTACCTTTATTTCCACCAGCCCTTACAGGATCAAATGTACCTGGGCCACCACGTGATCAGAAACACGGGGATCTTTACTGAAGCTCCAGGCTACACCCTCTTCCTTTTGAACGGTTTGATCATCGAGCTTTTCGTCAAAAAGTCCAAAAGCTTCTGGCGGATTGGTCTTATCCTGGTCACCCTGCTGACAACTCTGTCAGCAACCGCAATCCTGCTCGGTGCTTTGGCAGTCTTGCTTTCCTTCCTCCAATACTTGCAAACGCAAGGAAAGCTCAACTTGAAGATCGTCATCCCAGTCTTCTTGCTCTTGCTGGTCTTAGGGGTTATCGTTATCCGGATCAGAAAATCCGGCGGTTCCTCTTACTCGGTCAGAGTTGATGACCTGCGGATCGGCTTGACTCTCTGGAGCCAAAACCCCGTCTTCGGGGTGGGCTTTGGCAACGAAGGAGCCTTGATCAAGATGTTTGCCTTCCACCGGGCTAACAACGGTCTGAGCATGGGGCTAACCACCTTGATGGCTACCGGCGGACTCTACCTGGCTCTTTACTTCCTGGTACCGTTCTTTACCACCCTCTTTGCCCCAAGCCGCCGCTACCTTCTACCGATCAGCATTTTATTATTGTTGGAAATCATTATTTCCAACATCTCCACCAACCCGGTCTACTTAATGGCCATAGCTCTTCTCTGGTATGCTATTTTAAACGACCTTAGAGAGCAGAGAGTTTTCGCCGGGACTAACTATACCGGCCTTTACTCTTAAGGCTGAAAGAGTATTTTTAGATATTAAAAGAGCATTCCGCTAGGAATGCTCTTTTACTTTGCTGATTTACTTTTTAGCATGGTCCGGATCGGTGTCCAAATCATCGTGAGATAACTTGCTTTCTTCAGTTACCTCGTTAGCGTCATACAGGTCATGCTTGATCTTGGATGAGCTAATCTCCGGGGTTCTTGGCAGATAAACGACGTTGACGCCCTCTTCTTTCAAAAAGTCGAACTTGCCCTTCCAATCGTCCCCCATGACAAAAGTGTCAATGTGGTATTCGTGCATGTCGCTGCGCTTTTGGTCCCAGTCTTTTTCTGGGATAACCAAGTCAACGTAGCGGATGGCCTCCAGAAGCTGCTTGCGCTGCTCATATGAGAAGTAGGTCTTCTTGTGCTTGGAATTCCAGTTGAACTCATCAGTAGACAAGGCGACGATCAAATAGTCGCCCTGGGCCTTGGCCCTTCTCAGCAGGTTGATATGGCCGTAGTGCAGCAGGTCAAATGTTCCATAAGTAATTACGCGTTTCATAATTGCTCCTTGTCCCCTATTTCAGGTATTCCTTGTAAGACTTGTCTGGGTCAAAAATGACTGAGCCATGGATAGACCCGCCTCTGACAAAGACATTCCACTTGCCGTACTGCTTGGTCAGCAAAGGATCATAGTCCTTTGGAATCGGCAGGCTGAGCATTTCAAACGGCACTCTGACTGGATTGGCCACATACTCGCGCTTCCAGCAGCATTTTTCCGTTTCCAACATGACCATCATGACTTCTTGGGTGTCCTGGTCATCATATTTGGTGATTTCCTTGGCAAAGCGGTCATAATAAATGTTGCGGCCACCGCTCTTTTTCTTTTCAAAAAAGAACTTGCTGTAAAGGAGAAACTTTTTCAGACCGGACAGATTCTTATTCGGGTAACCGTTGCAGTAGTTGTAGAACTGCCGGGCCCGGTGCTTGAGCTGATTGACATTTTTAACAAAAGCCTGCCGCTCTTCTGGATCATCTGGCACATTGTCCAATGGAAAGATATCGATAAAAATCCCTTGGTTGAACTGGTAGTGGAAATTCTGTTCCGACTTGAGGATGGCCGTAGTCATAGAATTGCGCAGCTGGGCGTGCCCCCGCATGGCGCCGGGGTCAGTCTCTTCCGTTTGGAAGAAATAAGGCTCAGCGAACTCATCCTTAGCTACTTCGCACAGGCGGTCAAAGTCCTTCCGGTACATCATCAAGTCAATGTCGTCATCCCAAGGAATGTAGCCTTTGTGGCGTACAGCCCCTAAAAGAGAACCGCCAGACAGGTACCAGGGAATATCATATTTCTGACAAACCCGGTCCAGCTGATCCAAAAGATCCAGTTCCACGGCCCAGATCTTCTTCATCTCCGGGCTGATCGTATAATCGTTTCTGACTTCTTCTTTGAAAAAATCGTCTGAGAGCTTGAGCTTAATATTGTCCATTGTCTTTTCTAAATTCTCCCTTATCCCCTGCCTAAAATCTTCTTAAGCAGGCCAACAGAATCATCCTTCAAGATAAACAAGGTCGCCAGGTAAGTGCCCGCGCCTAAAACAAATTGAATGCCCAGTTTGATGATGCCAGGATTGCCAAATGGGTTCAAGGCCAGGATGACCAGCATCATCAGAGTTCCGGCAAGCAGCTTCTTCCAGATCACCTTGCCAATATAAGCCGGCTCCAAGTAGCCATTGTCATGGTAAAGGTAAAGCAGACTGATTGTCAATTCCGCGATGATTGAGGCAAAAGTTGCCCCGGCACTGGCAAAGCGCGGGATCAAGAACAGGTTCAAGACAAAGTTGACGACTGCCCCGATGATAATGTAAACCGCGCTCTGCTTACGCAGGCCAGCCGGGTTATAGTATTGCGAACCCAGACAGTTGGAAATCCCGATAATCACGATCTGCGGGCTGAACAAGCGGAGCAAAAGTGCCACCTTATCCCAGCCATGACCGAAGAAGACCGGCACAAAGGTATCCGCAATTCCGAGCAGGCCAAAACCAATCCCCACCCCGATGAAGAGAATGTAGTTTATGGAACCCTGGATCCGCTGCTTGATTTCCTTATCCTTTTTCTTGGCAAACAAGTAAGAAATTCTGGCCCCCAGAACACTGTTGACGGCGGTAAAGGTCACTGCCTTAGTCAAGTTGATGATCTTGGTTGCCTGCTCATAGTAAGCATTTTCTGCATTATTCTGGGTCATGAAGCCGATCAAGGTCTTGTCCATATAAGTATAGATGGAGGTGGCAATGGTCGGAATAAAGTAGATCAGAGTTTCATGGAAGTGCCGCTTCAAGTTGGCCAGTTTGATTGGAACTTTTACCACGAACTTATGCAGCTCCAGCCACATAGACATGGTCCCCAGCAAGGTCGTCCCTGTCATGATGAAGACATAAAGGTTGGTATCCTTAGGACTCTTGACGAAGAGAAGGATCAAGACAACCCCTGCCACCTTAACCAAGGCGTTCTTGGTCACCGTGTACTGGAATTGCTCTAAGCCATCAAAGAACCAGGAGATGTCCAGCATGGTGTTAAACAGGTTCAAGGTCAAGATAAGGAACATGACCCGGTAGTGGCTTTGAAAGCCCAGGTAAATTCCCCATAACAGCAGCATGGCCAGAGAGGTAAATACGCTCAGCAGCTCAATTTCCCAAAAAATCTGGCTCCGATTTTTGACATCGTTGCGGTTGCGGGCAATTTCCCGCATCCCGTATGACGCTGTCCCCAGAGCCGCGACCAGGGAGAAGTAGGTCTGGATTGAAGAAGTCCAGCTGTAGGCCCCGATCCCGTCAGTCCCGATGACTCTGGAAACGTAAGGCGCCGTAATCAGCGGCGTAATGATCGCCAGAATCTGGTACAAGGTACTGATAACTATATTCTTTTTAATACTAGGATTCTTCATTAACGCTTCCGATCTGATATTACTTGCCCAAGTACATCTGATAAACCTGCTCGGCAGATTCCTGGTTGTCATAGCCCAGCTTGGTCAGCTGACTGGCAAATTGCCGGCGGTCCTGGCCGCTGGCCTGGCTGGTTACTTGCATGAGCAACTTAGCCCAGGCAGCCGGATCAGCCTGCAAGGATTCCCGGAAAATCAAGCCCTCAAAGTCCATTTCTGAGCTGATGACATCAGAAATCACGCATGGCAAACCGGTCGTCTGCGCTTCCAGCAGGGTTACTGGCAGGCCTTCGTAAAGAGATGGCATGACAAAGGCATCCATGGCAAATAAGTAGTCTGGAATCCTGTCCGTGGACAAGATCATGGTCACCTTGTCTTCCAGACCCAGGTCCTTGATCTTGGCCCGCAGGTCTGCTTCCCTTTCCCCGCTCCCGATCAAAAGCAGGTGAGCTTGTGGCTTGCTCTTGACCAGCTCATTAAAAATATCTACTAAGAAAAGCTGGTTCTTTTGGTCAGCCAGACGGCCGATATTGCCCAGCAAGAACTGGTCAGCAGTTAAACCGAGCTCTTCTCTAGCTGCCTGCCGCTTGTCTTTAGCAAAAACATAGCGGTCCCGGCTGATCCCATTGTGGATGATCCGGACCCTGCCTTGGTCTTTAGGATTAAAAAGCCAGGCAGCTGCTTCCTTGGAACAGGCCGCCAGGTCAGTAGCATAGCGGGCGATCTGCTTGCGTTCATAAGTGACGAAAGCGGGCAGCTTCTGGATACCGTGCAAATGCTGCAGAGCATTGTGGGAATGAACAATCACGCGCTTAACGCCATTTTCCCGGGCTACCTTGGCCATATCATAGCGGCTGGGCAGGTCAGTATCGATATGAACCACGTCATAGTGGTGCTTTTTCAAAAAATGGTCAACTACAGCCACCCGGTTGCGGTGACTCTCAAGGGAGTTCCTGCCCGAGTAGCGCAGAGGGTAGACATGAACGCCAAAGGCCTCTACAGCTGCTTCTTTTTCCGGAAGGCTCTTATCTGGATCGAGCAGAACATAATCATAGTCCACCCGGTCGCGGAGGGTCTTGATCCATTCGTATTCAACCGAGGTCACCCCATCGTAGTAGAGCATCCCCCGGATCAAAAGCACCTTCAACTTGTCACTCACGCTATCACCTGTTCTTTTACTCGCGTCTTACTTTTCTAAACTCTTAACGGCCTTTTCCAAGGCAGTCTTGGTAAAATTACCTGCTCTCAGCTGCTTAGCCACTTCTCTGGCATTAGCCGCGAAAGTTGCATATTCTTCTTCTGTCACATTTTTTAAAACTTCCGGCAGATCACGCAGAGAGTCAATGGTCAAGCCCAAATTCCTGCTCTTGATAAAGCTGGCTTCAGCTGCCTGGCTCCAGATGATAACTGGCAGGGCTGAAGCCAGATACAAGGAGAGCTTGTGGGGATTGTTGTAACGAAGATAGTTGCCAAAAGGCCCGTCACAAGTTTCAATGCTGCTGCCGTCCCAGATCAAGCCAAAGCCGGAATTCAGCTGTTTGGGAATTTCATCGGCTGGAAAGGCCCCATGGTATTCGACATTCTTGTAGGCATCCAAAGTGAAATTCAGCCCGTAAAGGTTAAACTTAGCGTCGATTTTGCCGATATCGTTCAAGTACTGGGTCTTACGGACATCCAGGTTACCGGCGACAGAAACAGCCCGTTCAAACTTGGCCTGGTTGATCTCGCCATCCGGGATCAAGTAGTCAAAAATCCCCAAGGTAACCAGCTTCTCTGGCGCAACGCCCCGGTTGATAAAGAACTGCTTCATGGAATCGTTATGAACAATCAAGCAGTCAGCATATTTCATCATCTGCTCAAAGTCTTCCGCGAAAAACTTCTTATAGAAGAATTGCCGCAGCTCTTCCACATCGTGGACCAGGTAGATGAACTTGACATTCTTTTCTTTCTTCAGCTTGGCCAGAGTTTCTTCCCGCTGCAGCTGGTGGTCCCGGGATGGAGCTTGGAAGAGGACGATAGAATCAGGTTCAATCTGCTTGTAGAGCTTCTGCCAGCTGAAGCGGTAGTGCAGCTGCCGGCGAACCCGGGAAAGAGCATCCTTTTTTCCCGCACAAACCCGGACTAAGCGCAGGCTTTCAAAACCTGCCTTTTCCGCGATCTGATTGATATCCGATGGAGCCTTGCCCAAGGCAGTGTCGTCTGAACTGAAAACTTCAAAAATCTGGTATTTTTTCATTAATCCTTGTCTTCTCCCAAGCTGAATTCAAAGAGCGGGTGCTTTTCCCGCTTGGCTGCTGGCGGCGGAGTCATGTAGTCCGGGCCGTAAAGGCGGGTCATGTAACTTTCAATCCCGGCTGGCAGTTTGACTTTGATACCTTCGAAAGTCCCTTCCGTGGTCTTGCACATATTCTCCCGGCTGTCCATTTCTCCAAAGTAGTGCTTGCGGCCGCTAGGAATTGTCACGTACTTGGAGTTGTCATTTCTGCAGCCGGAGTAAACCTTGTAGGTCCAGTGAGCAGCTGTATCCAAAGGAATAAACTTAAAGAAACGGCCAATCTTATACTTTTTAGCAAAAGCAGCTCGGACTTCTGGCGTGTCCTGGATTTCCAAGAGCTTTGGCAAGTAGTCATAAACCTTCCGGCAGCTGAGCAAGTAGCCAACCGCCAGGCTCCAGTAGCCTCTGAGCTTGCGGGCAAGGGCATTGTCCGGGGTGTTTTCCAGGACAAAAATGTCAATGCAGATCCCGCAGTTTTCTCTTGGCTCAGCGACATCGTTAAAGGTCCGGTAAGCCGTCCCCTTTTTGATAAAGCGGCTGGCAGCTGCCCCATAGCCCGGAGTAAGTTCCGGGGCAAGGAGTTTGTAGTCAGTTCCCAACTCTTTGTCAAAAACTTCCTTGAGCTTGTCGAAGTCTTTTCTAGGCATGTTGACATCGATGTCGTCATCCCAGGGAATAAAGCCCTGGTGTCTGATCGTGCCCAAGACTGATCCACCGCTTAGGGTGTAGTTGAGGTCATACTTGGCGCAAACAGCCATGAAGTCCTGTAGCATCCCCAGCAGGGTCTGCTTCAGCTTTTTTAAATCTTCGCCTTCAACGTAAACTACGTGGTCGCTGTCCCCAAAAGCATTCTTCTGGGCCGCGAAGCCATCCTTGGTTCCTAATTTACTCATGCAGCTGCTTCCTAAAATTCTTCCTTAACAGCTTCCAAAGCAGCCGCGATGACCTGGTCCATGTTGTAGTACTTGTATTGGCCCAGTCGGCCGCCGAAGATGACCTTGGCATCTTCCTTGTCAGCCATTTCCTTGTACTGAGCGTACAAGTCGTTGTTTCTATCGTTGTTGACCGGGTAGTAAGGTTCATCGCCCTTGTGCCAATCAGCTGGGTATTCCCGGGTAATGATGGTCTTGTCCGGGTCACCCTTGCCAAATTCAAAGTGCTTGTGTTCAATGACACGCGTGTATGGCGTTTCTGCGTCGGTGTAGTTGATCACCGCATTGCCTTGGTAGTTACCCACGTTCTTTTCTTCTGTTTCAAAACGGAGAGACCGGTATTCCAGTTCACCCAACTTGTAGTCAAAGAATTCGTCGATCGGGCCAGTGTAGACTACCTTGTCAAACTTTTGCAGGTACTCGTTCTTCTTGGCGAAAAAGTCAGTGTCCAGTTCAACCGTGATCTTGTCATCCTTGAGCATGTTTTCTACCAGCTTGGTGTAGCCGCCCTTAGGAATCCCTTGATAGTCGTCGTTGAAGTAGTTGTTGTCGTAAATCAGG
Organism: Lactobacillaceae bacterium AF64-9pH9TA; assembly: GCA_027681045.1. Classification (GTDB taxonomy): domain Bacteria; phylum Bacillota; class Bacilli; order Lactobacillales; family Lactobacillaceae; genus Lactobacillus. The sequence goes on from JAQDCK010000004.1 coordinate 63,689, forward strand.
CGCACCGGCAGGCGCTTGATGATGAAGGCCGGCAGTTCAGTTGCCTTTCTGCCCCACTGCTTTTCCGTGTAGCCCTTGATCAGCTTCTCGTAGATGTCGCGGCCGATCAAAGAAATAGCCTGTTCTTCCAAGTTTTGCGGAGTCTTGCCTGCCATTTCAGAGCGCTGTTCGTTGATCTTGTCCATGGCTTCTTGCGGCGTCCGGACGCCCCACATTTGGGTAAAGGTGTTCATGTTGAAAGGCAGGTTGTACATCTTACCCTTGTAATTAGCTACCGGGCTGTTGGTGTAGCGGTTAAATTCCGCGAATTGTTGGACATATTCCCAGACTTCTTTGTTTGAGGTGTGGAAAATGTGGGCCCCATACTGGTGAACCTGGATGCCGTCGATTTCCTTGGTGTAGATATTGCCGGCGATGTGATCACGTTTTTCAATTACCGTTACTTCGTGGCCCCGCTTGGCTGCTTCGCACGCAAAGACAGCACCGAAAAGACCTGCACCAACTACTAAATACTTGCTCATACTTGTTTTGCTCCTTTTATTTAAAAGTGGGTCTGCTTCTTGCCAATGCCAAGCTTGCGCTTGATCAGGTTGATCCCCTTCACTATCTTCTTTTCACCGCCCAGCTGACCCCAGGTCATCTCAGTGTAGTTCTGCTTGGTCGTGTAAAGCCAGACGTCCATCAGCCGCTCTGAGATATAGCCATAGACCCGCTGGTCCTGGACTGAGTAGCTGGAAATGTCGATTTGCCCTTCCAACTTGCTAAGAACGCTGAAGATGAATTCACAGTAATCGTTAAACTGCTCTTTCTTCATGACGAACATGTTAAACATGTGGGCACTGCGCCGTTTCATCATCATGTCAAAAGCCGGCAGATAGTCTGGATAGTCCGCCGCGATGATTTCACGGGTCTTGTCCAGGGGCTCTGCCGGATGGGCATGAACATAGTGGTCATAATTGCTTTCGATGTAGTAGTTCCGCTTAGTTGGAACAATTACGTCATATTTTTCAAGCAATTTGGCAAAGTCAGCCTCCTTGGCAACATTGTCCAAAGTAAAAGGCTTCTTAACATAAAAATAGCGTCGATAATGGACCAAGCCCACCGCATCAACGTCCTTTAAGTTCTTCCAAGCCCAGTAAATCCCTGTCAGTTCATTATAATAAGGGTTCTTGGCCGAAATGTTTTCACCAGCATCATCGCGCTGGTAATCGATTCCCAGCTTGTAGTTCTTGACCGCGCCAACCAGGACTGGCAAATAGACAGAGTCAACCGGCATTGGGAACTGCTTGTGTGCCGCGACTAATACTTTAATTTTCACTAGTTTCCCCCTGTTTTAGTAAGCTCCTTCTTTTTTGAAGATGCTAAAAATAGTTTGGAAGAAAATTTTTACGTCATATCCGAAAGAGATGTTGTCGATGTATTCCAGCTCAACATCGCAGCGCTCCGGGTAGCCGATGTTGCTCCGGCCCGTTGCCTGCCAAAGGCCCATGGCACCTGGCCTGACCGAGAGGAACTTGTCTTTGCGGTCACAGTATTCTTCCAGTTCTTTTTCCACCACTGGCCGTGGGCCAATGATGCTCATGTCGCCTTTGAGAATATTGACAAACTGCGGTAGCTCATCAACTGATGTCCGCCGCATCCAGCGGCCAATCGGAGTAATTCTTGGATCTTCATCAGCCAGCAATTTGTAGTCATTGGCTACATACTTGGCATACAAATCAGGATCGCTTTTTAAAATTCTCTCCGCGTCCATTCGCATCGAACGGAATTTGTACATCATAAAAGGCTTGCCGCCCTTACCGATTCTTTCTTGGGCAAAAAAGGCTGATCCGCCGTCTTGGCTCTTAATGATCAGAGACAGAATCAAGAAAATCGGCGAGAAAACTATCAGAGCCAGCAAGCTGCCAACAATGTCCAAGAATCTCTTTATATACTTGTAGGTGCCTAGTTTTTTCTCGTAATTAGGCGATTTCTCTTTTTTACTCATTTATTACCCGTACAACTTAATAACTAAACAATTTTTGCTATCTTTTACACAAAATTGCGCTTTCTTCAACGCATTTACTAAAGACACTACTAACCGCATTATAACCAAGTATAACATCTTTTACTTGTATTGTGCACTATCAATAGCAGGCTGTAGCTGTAAACAAAAAATGCTGGATGATCGCATCCAGCATTCTCTAAATTATTTGCAATCACTGAACTGACTTTGTCTTCAAACCCATGGCTTTTCTGATCAAGTCACTGATTCTTTGCCGTTCCGTCGTAGACACTTGCTGGTAAGATACGCCATCTTGCATAAAGCCAGTGCCGTGGGTGTAGTCAGTTACGACATTCTTCGTGGCTGGCAAGTATGATGATGCCAGGGAAGTCAAGTCACTGAAAGTCAAGTCGGTTTGAACCTGCTTGGACAATGATGAAACAAAGCTGGTGTTCAGCATCGTCTGGGCTGATTCAGCCTTCTTGACCAGGGCCTGCAGCACTTGCCGCTGCCGCTTTTGCCGGCCGTAGTCACCTTCTGGGTCATCATACCGCATCCGGCTGTAAGCCAGAGCCTTAGCCCCGTCCATGTGGGTCTTCTGGCCCTTGGTGAAGGTGTAGCCTTCGTAGCTGAAGCTCAGAACCGGCGCGATGTCAACCCCGCCAACCTTGTCGACGATGGTCTTAAGCCCGCCCATGTTAACCAACACGTAAGCATTGATCGGGATGTTGAAGTACTTCTTCAGCACTTTAGCAAGTTCACCAGCATTACCGTATGCGTAAGCCGCGTTCAACTTAGACGGTGAGTGTTCCGGATAGTCCGGCAGGTTGACTTGAATGTCACGTTCGAAGCTGACCAGGGTGGTCTTCTTGGTCTTTGGGTTCAAGACCGCGACCATGATGGAGTCGGTCCGGCCTTTGTAGGTTCTGCCCAAAGCCCCGGTGTCCGTCCCCATCAAGAGGACTGCCAGCGGCTTCTTATTACTGATGACATCATTCTTGCTCCCGTTTTCCGCGCTGCTGATCCCGCCTGAACGGTAAGCATTGTTGGCCGCGTTCTTAACTGAACTGTATTCATACCAGGCAAAGCCAGCCAGGCCAACCACGAGTACCCCAACGACAGTCCAGACAATCCGCCAAAACTTGTTGCGTTTCTTCCGCTTCTCAGTTCTTGTATTTAACCTTTTCTCATTCACAGCTCTTCACCATATGTCCAATCTTTAGAATAGATGTAATAGTTTCATTATATATAAAAACGCCAGGTCTGCACCAGACAAATCCAGTTTCTTCTATTTTTTTAAAAAAACTTAGACAAATGCCTGGCTAACACTTCAATTCTAGCAGATCTCCCCGCCATTTAAACTATGTTGATAAAAAGACGTATACAAAAAGAGGAGTCAAAGATCGGCCTTTAACTCCTCTGTAAATTTATACGATTAGTATCCGGTACCAGTGTTTTGACCGTACATATTTTGACCGCTCTCCTGCGTGCCGTAACCATAATTGTAAGTGGAATTAGAATTATAGTTAGACCCGTAATTGGAATTGGAACCGGTATTAGCATCAGAGCCAGGAACAGTCGTTGACCCGCCAGCATTGCTGCCAGGGGTATTTCCGACAGAGCTGCTTGAGTTGCTTGAACTGCTTGAGCCAGTCGAGCTGCTAGTTGACGTGTCAATCGAGTCCGTTCTTACTTGATTTTAGAAGTTTGCGGACTTGATGTACTTACCACTAGCTACTGCGTAGAACTTCTTACCTTGGAAGATCACGACAGAGCCGTAAGTGTACTTCGTTCTGCCCTTCTTTTGCACGCCCTTAAGTGCCTTGACCTTCTTGCCCTTCTTGACATAGATGTAGGCATTCTTCTTAAGAGTCCGCTTCTTGCCGACAGTAATGTTGCCAGCCTTGATGTATTTGCCGTTTCTGAGCTTGTAGTAAACCTTGCCCTTGATGATCCGGATACCGACAGACTTGGTGTACAGGCCCTTCTTATAACTCTTAGCCTTAGTCTTCTTGCCCTTAGCTGAGTAAAGTGCAGCGTTGTGCTTCAAGCGGATGTAAGTACCAACCGTTTGGTAGCTGATCTTGGCGCCTGAGCGCTTATCAAACATGTACCACTTACCGTTGATCTTTTGCAGGCCATACAGCATGTGGCCGGTCTTAGGGCTGTAGTAGACGGTCTTCTTTTGGCTGGCAATGTACCGGAAGCCAGTCTGCATTACGCCGGTCTTCTTGTCGAACATGTACCACTTGCCATTGATCTTAATTTGGCCGACAACTCTTGCACCTGAACCTGGAGCGAAGTAGTAAGTCTTGCCATTGATCTTTTGCAGGCCATACAGCATGTGGCCAGTTGCTGGGTCGTAGTAGACAGTCTTCTTTTGGCTGGCGATGTATTGGAAGCCAGTTTGCATTACGCCGGTCTTCTTGTTGAAGAGGTACCAGTTGCCGTCGATCTTGATTTGACCGCCGAACCGGGCACCTGAACCTGGAGCAAAGTAGTAAGTCTTGCCGTCGATCTTTTGCAGGCCGTACAGCATGTGGCCAGTTGCTGGGTCATAGTAAACCGTCTTCTTTTGGCCAGCCAGATATTGGAAACCAGTTTGCATTACGCCATCTTCCTTGCTGAAGAGGTACCAGTTGCCGTCGATCTTGATTTGACCGCCGAACCGGGCACCTGAACCTGGAGCAAAGTAGTAAGTCTTGCCGTCAATCTTTTGCAGGCCATACAGCATGTGGCCAGTTGCTGGGTCGTAGTAAACCGTCTTGTTTTGGTGAGCCAGGTATTGGAAACCGGTCTGCATTTTGATTGAGCCGTCATCGGTTGAATCGTTGTACAGGTACCAGTTGCCGTCCTTGTTAACTTGGAAGCTGAAGCTATCAGTTGACCGCTTTGCTTCCTTTAAAGATGCAGCTGCCAGTTCTGGCTTAGGACTGTTTTCGTTCCAGTCCCAAACGCCTTGGTCAGTAACTGAGTTAGCCAAGACAGTCGTCTTGTCGCCATCAATCAGAACCAGGAAGCTTGGCCCAAGAGTTGAGTTTAGACCCTTGCCGGCAATTTCACCCCGGTTACCCATGTAGGCGTTAATCAAAACAACGTGGTTAACGAAGTAGTCCTTGTCGTAAGTTACGCCGTTAACCGTAATCTTGTCACCCTTCAAGTTGGCAGGGTTGATCTTGACTACGTAATATGAGTAGGTAGCAGTCCGCCAAGTTGATGGTACAGACGCGCCAAGTACCAAACCGTCACCGTTCAGCGGAATGTAGTCGCCGTCTACCTTGTCCGAAACGAAGCCCAGCATGGTAACGTTGTCCCCAACCGCGATGTTAGTCTTAACAGCCAAGTCAGTGTCACTGGCATGGTTGACCCGGGCATCAACGAAGAGGTAGTACTTACCATTCAACTTGACTAAGTCTGGCCGTTCGATTTCATCACCGGACAGAACAGTCTTAACAAGCGGCTTGTACAGGACTTGCTTGCCATTTTCGTCAGTAGCTACCTTAGGGTTCTTCGGGTCGCTCATGTCGAGTTTGAGCAAACCGATAGCACTGTTACTTACGGCTGCTCTGGTGTTCATGTCAGTGCTGTTAAGCAACTTGAATAATTCACTTACGTTGTAAGCAGCGTTACCACCGTATCTGCCCCAGTCATACAAGTTGTCAGCGCCTTCTGGGTCATCGCCGAGGTCACCAGTAGCAGCTTCAAAGGCCAGGTAGTAAGTACCATCACTGTCCTTAAAGACGTGACCGTCACGCATTTGCGGGTTGTTGGCACCACGGTTTTCGCTGTTCTTCCACTGTTCATAGTTTTGGTAAACAGTACCGTCACCGATAAAGAGAATGTGGTCGTTTTCAGTGTTCTTGATGTAAACACCGTCAGCGTTCTCGCCAATGTTGACCGTGATGGTGGCAACTCTTTGGTTGTTGCTTTCTTGGGCGAGGACGTTAGCATAGAACAATTGGATTGAGCCGTCAGCGTTAAGCATAGCTGAACCGGACCATTGGCCAGTTTTCGGGTCATTGTTGTAGCCAAAGATTGAACCAGCAACCTTCCAGTTAGCAAAGTTGTTGTCACCATACTTGTTGTAAAGCAGGTACAAGTGGCTGTCGCTCTTGTGCGGAATACCCATCATGGCCACAACCAGCTGGTAGCCATTCCAGTTTTGCACGTAGCCAGTTTCCGGGTCTTGCACTGGCCAGGAGTCCCAGATGTCCATGGTTGCTTCTTCACCGGTTTCCGCATCCTTGACCTTGTCCAAACCAGGCATGTTGACCATCTTTTCTCCCTTAAAGAGCGGGATTTGGGAGCTGCTTTCGCGTTCAACGATCTTCTTGGTAATTGAGTCGTAGTCCTTCAAAGTATACTGACTGTCTTCAGTCTTGTTCAGAACCATCTTGTTCAAGGCAGCGATCTGCGTGTCAGTCAGCTTGTCCAGTTCCAAAGTGCTGCCTTCTCTCAAAGCAGCAGCCACGATCTTCTTGCCAGTGTCATTCAGTTTGGCGTAGTTGTCCTTGGCAGTTTGCGTGGTCAAATAGCTGTTGATAACTGAGCCTTCGCCAATGTTTTCGTTTGAGACATCTTCACTGACGTTTTGCTTCCCAAGTTCTGAAGTTTCATCACTGGAGGTATCGCCAGTAGATGAGCCTGGGTGAGTCTGGGTGTTGTCGCTAGATGAGCCTGGGTTATCAGTCGTGTTCCCTGTACTCTTAGTATCAGTCTTAGTGCCGGTGTTGGTACCAGTTGAACCTGGGTTGGTTGGGTCCGGAGTACCAGCGGTCGTACCGGTTGAACCTGGGTTAGTTGGGTCCGGAGTGCCAGTAGTGGCTTGGTTGGTATTGCCAGTTGCAGTGTTGGCAGTCCCGTTATTCGTGGTATTGGTGTTGTTAGTGCCGGCTGCGGTATTGTTATTAGCTACAGTCGTGGTAGTTGCTGCAGTAGTGTTAGTCGTAGCAGCCGTAGTGTTGGCGGCAGTCGTGGTTGCAGTAGTTGCTGTCTTGACTTCAGTCGTTGCCTTTTCAACAGTATCAGCCTTAACAGTTTGTGCCTTGCCCGCGCCAGCAAGCAAACCGATGGTCATTGCCGAGAGCATCAAATAGTCCTTGCCGAACAGGCCGCGTTTCTTAACTTCCTTTTTCATAACCTTAAGTTTTTCCTCTAAAATATAGTCCATCTATTACTTAAAAATATAGAATATTTGCACATTTTACTCAGCCAGCTAACAAGCACACTGAGCAATACCCTATTCTACAACATTTCTTTCACATTTTTTGTAATGTTTCTTCCGACTTATCTATTTAAAGGTAAATCGCTTTACCGCGACCGTTTTTCTCACTTTTGGCTTAAGAAATTAAACTTTGTTTATCTTAGACCGTTCAGTTTGAATTTTTACCTACCTTCTTTATCCAATCATGTTAGAATGGCAAAGTTGTTTGTTCTAACACTAAAGTGATTTTGTAAAGAAGAGGAATTTCCGTGACAAGCTGGACTCTTTAAACCGGGCCGGGGAAACCGATGCCCTGCGCTAAGGCATATTTCTTGAATTTTTACAAGGGCCTGTGTAATATTAGCATTAGGAAAAGGCAAGAGAGATGAACCTACCTTTTCCTGTAAAGGTTTTATATCATACTCTTTTCTTATTGCATTTTTTACACACATACTCTTTTATCTTATTTGTACAGTTTTGGTACAATATGTTGGCATATCGGGCGACTCATTTCAAACACTTCTAACATCTTTCGCATTTTTTACCGATTCCTTTCTATTCATAAAATGCATCAAAGCCATATGCCATCCCCTTCTACATCAAAGAGGAGTCCCAACCGCGGGTTGGGGCTCCTTTTTTCTCTATTCAGCTTCCTTCTTGCTGGACTGATTTTCTGCTTTCTTAGTCGTCTTCTTGCTCGCTTTCTTATTTTCCGTCTTCGTCTTCTTCACCGGCAGCGGGCTCTCTTCCAGCTTATTCAAACTGATCTGCCGGAGCAGCTTCTTGAAGTGGGCCTGGCTGCCGATTTTTTCTATTTGCCCCCGGTTCCCCTTGAACCAGTAGACGCCGCTAGCGTCTGCAAAGAGGCAGACCAGATCAGAACCGGCATAAGGGCCGGTCAAACTTCCTTCCGTCTCACCAATCGCCACTTTTTTCCGGTAAAAATAGCGCGGCTTGGCCCCGCCAACCGGGAAATAGCCAGGCAAGCTGTTTAAAGTAACCCGGCCGCTGGCCGCTACCGCCAAAACCAGCAGATCACTCACTGCCTGCCCGGTCTGGTTGTCGATCTCCAGCTGGAGCTTGCCGCTCTTTTCTTCTGTCTTCCAAACATTCAGTCCCGCGGACGCGCTGGCTGCTGGAAGTTCTTGGTTGGCCTGCTTAAGTGCCTTGTTCTCCTTGGCCAGGAGGGAATTTTTCTTCTTTAAACTGGAATTATCGCTCGCCAATTTGTCCAGGCGTTTTTTAACGCTGGAAGCTTCATTGCTACTAGTCCGGCTGGCTTGGTAGAGCTGTCCAGCCAGCTGGCTGTTTCTCTGGGTCTGCTTGGCAGCTTGCGCGCTCAGCCAGACGCTGGCGCCCATGGCAGCAAAGCCCACCACCAGAGCCAAGACCGTCAGCCAGGTCAGCCAATTCTTCTCCTTCATCGTCTTATCCCCCTTATATTTTTAACATCACTCTTTCATTATACTACTTCCTTTGAAAGGGCTTCCGCTCACTTGGATAAAAGAAAAAGGCGGGAACTTCCCGCCTTACTGAGCATCGCGCTCGGCAATATCGCATCGCATCAGCTTCTCAATGATGTCAATATACTCTCGCGGCACCTGCTGGCCCAGATAGGTCAAACGGATATCGCGGTCGGTCAAGTCGACCACCCTGCGGTCTTCCTGCCCTTCCTGCTCCAGCATTTCTACCGGCAGCCCAGCCAGAATGCTGTTTCTGGATACGCCAAAAACATTCGCTATCTTCTCAACAGCCTTCATCCGCGGCACCTTGCGGCCAACCTCCCAATTAGAGATGGTCTGCTTGCTTACTCCCAAGGCCAGGGCCAGCTCCTGCTGGCTCATCCCCCGCCGCCGGCGCAGGTCTCGCAAATACTTGCCAATCATGTTCTTTTCCATCCAAAGTCACCACCTCTCATAAGCATAACATAAGTTGTAATAAAATGAAATGTTTATGAGAATATTTTTTTTTAGAAAAGAACATATTAGATAAAAAAGAAGCCTGCTTCCGCAGACTTCTTAATTAACTTTATTACTTGGTCATTTCTGACTTCTTTTCCCGCAGCATCAAGGCATCAACAGTTTCCCGGGCGTCAGCACCGCGGTTGACCACTGCATCAACGGCGAAGACGATTGGCATTTCCACGTCATACTTGTCAGCCAGTTCCAAGGCGGCTGGAATGGCGTTGATCCCTTCAACGACCATGCCGACTTCCTTCTTGGCTTCTTCAGCGCTCTTGCCCTTGCCGATCAAGTAACCGGCATTGTTGTTCCGGCTTTCCTTACTGGTGGCGGTAACGATCAAGTCCCCCATGCCGGCCAGGCCGTCAAAGGAGTCTTCCTTGCCGCCCATCTTAAGACCCAGGCGCTTGATTTCTGCCATCCCGCGGATGATCAAGGCAGCCCGCATGTTGTCCCCATAGCCCAGGCCGGAGCAAATCCCGCTGGCCAAAGCAATTACGTTCTTCAAGGCCCCGCAGAGCTCAACGCCCAAGCGGTCAGAGTTGGTGTAAACCCGCATGTTCTTGTTCATGAAGACATCCTGGACCTTTTCAGCCACAGCTTGGTCTTCACAGGCGGAAACGATGGTAGTTGGCAGGTCCTTGGCCACTTCTTCAGCGTGGGTTGGGCCAGACAGGGCAACGTAGTGGACATTGCCATGCTTTCCGTCCTTGTTCAATTCGTCAGCGATGACTTCAGTCAAAGTCAAAAGGGTGTCCGGCTCAATCCCCTTAGCCACGTCAACGATGATCTGCCCGTCTGGAATGAACGGCGCGGCAGTCTTGGCAGTTGAGCGGACAAAGACTGATGGTACGGCGAACAGGATGATGTCCTTGCCTTGGCAGGCTTCTGCAATTTCCTTAGTAAATTTAATTTCGTCAGGAATAACCATACCTGGCAGGTTCTTCTGGCGACGAGTTCTTGAGAGTTCGTCGACTTCTTGCGGCAGGGCTGACCAGACGGTCACTTCATGACCAGAGTTGCTGAGCATCCGGGCCAGTGCCATGCCCCAAGTACCTGCTCCCAAAACACCGATTTTTGCCATATTATTACCTCACTTAGTTTGTTGATTCCTATTCGCGGCGGCAAAACGGCCGCCACTGATCTAACCTATTATAGCACTCAGCCGGCAATTTTCTCTTTAACCCTAGCCTAATTATTAAAAAATTAGCCTTTGCCTACACACAAAAAAGACGTTTCCCAATTGAAACGTCCATTAGAGAATAGCCATATTAAAAAGTGTAAACAAAAAACAGCTATGCATTTATCTCCAAGTGAAAAACTCAAGAGTTTATCAAAAAGCAACCGCTTACTCTTGCATAGTATATTGTATGATGTAAAATAGTCTTTGACAAGGCTTTTCGTGAATTTAAACATTTTTTATGCACCTTTTTTCAAAAGGCGAACGTTTTTTTCTAATTGCTTTCTCAGCGACATAATATTCTATCAATTTGTAATAACGCTATCCGCTATAGTATACTGAACATAGGATTATCCTTCAACAATTTGGACATATGTCTAAACGAGGGAACTATAATTAAAATAAAATTATATTATAGCATAAAATTAAGGTATAATTCAGCAATGTTTAAACAGCTTAGGAAAGCAAACCAAAAAGACTACTTGCTTATCGCGGCTACTTTGATTTTGTTGGTCGTCTTCAACCTCAGCTTGCTCAGTTACGTCCAGGAACAACAGAAAGCAACCGAGCTCGACCAGTCCCAGTCCCTGGCAACTGACTTCTCCAGGGCCTGGAAGGGTGAGATCAAGAGCGTCCTGACCCTGTCGACGACTCTGAAGAAACTAGTTTTAGCCAGCGATGGCAAAGTCGACAATTTCTCCACAATTACCAAGGAGCTTTTATCAGAAAATACCGCGGCCAGCAACCTGCAGCTGGCGCCTAAAGGGAAAGTCACTGAAATCTATCCTTTAAAAGGAAACGAAGCAGGTAAGATCAACCTTTTGACCGACCCGGTCCGCGGCCCTCTTTGCCGCTACGGGATTGCCCACCAAGTCACCGTGACCCAGGGACCGATTCCCCTAAAGCAAGGGGGAAAAGGTATAATTATGCGGACGCCGATTTTTATCAAGAGAAAGGGCAAGAAACAATTCTGGGGCTTTGCCATCGTCGTGATGAAGATCCCCCATACCTTCTCCTCAATCGCGGCTAATCTTAAATCAGCCGGCTACAGCTACGAATTAAAAAAGCAAGTTTCTCCCTTAAATACAAGCTACAAGCTGGTCATGGAAAAGGGCAGCCTCCACGAGCCAATCACCTACAGCTTCACGACTGCTGATAACAGCAAATGGCTCTTGAAGCTGGCTCCGGCGGAAGGCTGGCGCTACAACAAGTGGAACTGGTTCATGGGCTATATCATACTCGTCGACTTCGCCATCGCCGGTCTCATGCTCTGGGTGATCAAGCGGCGGATCAGCGGACGGATTCTGGAAAGAGAAGCCACCCTGGACCCCTTGACTCAAGCCTACAACCGGCAAGGCTTTGACTGGAAGCTGGCGAGTCTGGAAAAAAAGAAAAAAGAAGAGACCACGGTAATCATGCTGGACATCGACGACTTCAAATCGATCAACGATGTCTTTGGCCACCAGACCGGGGACGCGGTTTTAGTCCAGCTGACTAAGAACTTGAAGCAATGCTTCGGGCCAAACGCTATCATTGGCAGAAACGGCGGGGACGAATTCGTCGTTGCTCTTCCTGGCAGGATGAGTAACAACCGGCCTGCTATCAAGGGCCTGTCCGTTTTAAAGCAGGAAGCGGAAAGCAACGGAGAAGCAATTCCTTTCTCCGTTTCCATCGGCTACAGCGAGTTTCCGGGCCAGGCCAAGGATTATGAAGAGGCCTTGAAGTTCGCCGACGCGGCCTTGTATGAGGTGAAAATTGCCGGTAAGAACAATTTTGCCAGCTACAAGTCCAGCTTGTCAGAGGAGAAGCAACACAACCAGTTGGGCCTGGGGTTAAGAGCCCTGGCGACGGGCGACCCGACTCCCCTTTTGGTCATGCAGATAGATACTAAAGAAGCCATCTACGTTAACAAGAGCCTGCTGGAGCTGTTTGGCTGCGAATTGTCGTCAGAATTCTACGACTATTACGGCCAGTCCCTGCTCAACCTGATTTCCCCGGACGACCAGGCCAGGGTCAAGGAGGAGTTTACGGACTTTGTTGAGTCAGCGGTTGATGAAGAGCGCTTTAGGGGCGACTGCCAGATTTTGACGGCAGATGCCCGGACCCTGCGCGTCTTCTGCGACATGAAGTATTCTGTCAACCAACGCTATGGCGACTTGGTTTACATCAGTTTTGTCCTTAATTAACGGAGGCAGAAAAAATGGCTGAAGAAGAAAAGAAGTTGAACATCCCTAACCTGCAGATTCTGGGCCAGGACGACAGCCCCCTTTTTCAAGGGGCAGGCAGCGAGGGCAAAAGCGTGACCTATCCCAAGAAGTTTGCCAACCACCCGGGCTTTAAGCGGGTCTTTCAGCCAGGCAAGTTGACTTTCGGCTTGATGGCCCCTTTTAAGGGCTACCCGGACAGCCAGATTCCGGATGTCAGTGACCTTTTTGACTGCGCCAAGGCGGCAGAAGCTGCCGGCTTTGACGCTTTGTGGATCAGAGACGTGCCTTTTTATGACCCATACTTTGGGGACGTAGGCCAGGGACTGGAATCGATCGCGACCCTAGGCGCCTTGGCCATGACCACAGACAAGATTGCTTTGGGATCTGCCGGCTTCATTTTACCTGAGCGGAACCCAATTCACGTGGCCCAGGCCGCCGTATCAATCGACCGGCTCAGCAACCACCGCTTCCTGCTAGGCCTGGTCAGCGGGGACCGGAAGAATGAGTTTAAGGCTTTTGGCCGGGACTGGAATGAGCGCAGTGAGATCTTCAGGGAAGGCTGGGACTTGACCAAGAAGTCTCTGACACACCCCAACCGCCTGCACTTCAGCGGCAACTACTACAGCAATCTGACCGGATCTTTGAGCGTCGTGCCTCAGCTTGAAGAGGGCTACTCAATGCCGCTGGTGGCAATCGGCCGCTGCCGGCAAGAGCTCGCCTGGCTGGCTAACGAGCCGGACGCCTGGATCTGGCATGGGATCGGCGAAGATGAGACGGCGCCGGCGGTTAAGAAGCTGAATGACTTGAATGAAGACGGCAACTGGCATCCCTTCGGCTACCAAAACTTCGTTGAGCTGTTGGATGACCCGGACGCCCCCTGCGAGCTCTTCAACAAGATCTACCTGCGTGGGGGCGCCAAGAGCATGGCTCAATTCTGGCGCAAGCAGCGCGAGGAAGGCTTAAACCACGTGATCATCAACTTCAAGCCAACTAAACGGCCAATTGCGGACTGCTTGGCTGACATGGAAAAGTACGTTTTCCCAGAAGTAAATAAAGACTAAAAAAAGGCTCTGCCATCATGCTTGATGACAAAGCCTTTATTTTTGCTCAAATTAATTACTTAGCTGAGCTAGTTGAAGATGCTGAAGTTGACTTTGCGCTAGCCTTCTTGGTTGACTTCTTAGTAGTCTTAGCTGCCTTCTTGGTGTCCTTAGCAGCCTTCTTAGTTGACTTCTTGGTAGTCTTAACTGCCTTCTTAGTGTCCTTAGCAGCCTTCTTGGTTGCCTTCTTAGTAGTCTTCTTAGCTACCTTCTTGGCAGCCTTCTTAGTTGACTTCTTTGCGGCCTTCTTAGTTGACTTCTTGGCTGCCTTCTTGGTGCTCTTCTTAGCTACCTTCTTGGCAGCCTTCTTAGTTGACTTCTTTGCAGCCTTCTTAGTTGACTTCTTGGTGCTCTTCTTAGCTGACTTCTTGGCAGCCTTCTTAGTGCTCTTCTTAGCTGACTTCTTGCTTGATGATGAAGCTTCTGATGAGCTGCTCTTTGATGATTCTGATGAGCTTGAAGCCTTTGATGATTCTGATGAGCTAGTCTTCTTTGATGATTCTGATGAGCTTGAAACCTTTGATGATTCTGATGAGCTAGTCTTCTTTGATGAAGTTGCTGAGCTTACTGAGCTGGTCTTCTTTGATGAAGATTCAGCAGCAGTCTTGTTGCTCTTAACTTCAGTCTTGTTTTCAGTTGCGGCCAGAACTGGGCTTACACCAGTAGCAAGCAATGCAGCAGCAACAGTAGCTTTACCAAGGTTCTTCATTAAACGGTTGTTCTTCATAATACGGTTCCTTTCCCTATATCGGTATCAAAACAATTTTTTACTTGCTATTAATTATACTCAATTGTTGAAGGATGTTAAGCCAAAAAATGAAGAAAATTAGAATTAAACTTTTATCCTTACCGAAGGTAAAATTATCCGGTTTATTTTCAAGTTGAAATAGTTTTCGGCTATCTTTTTTCACCTATAAACATTATATGATCAATTTCTATACGCCTACACAAAAACAGAAGTTATATTTTTAATAAAAAATATAAACAAAAGGTATAAGAAAAAAGGAAAAAGTATAAACAAAAACAGCCCTGCCACTCAGCAACGGGACTGTTAAAAGCCTTATTCTTGCTATTTTACTGCCGCTTTCTCTCTTGCCCCCAGCCCCACATAAAAAGGGTCATGCCTAAGAGTGCCAGAAGCGGGATCGGCCAGTTCAACTGCCCCGTCTGCGGCTTGATGCCCACCTTCTTCCCCGAGCTGACAGATGAGGATGCTGATGAATTTGGCACGGATGGCGTAGACGGCGTTGCCGCTGTTTCGCGTATTTACATAGTCGCTGATGACCGGGTACAGAAGGATGATGAAGCCGGCAAGGATCACCAAGAGCCGGATGATCAGTGACTTTTTCCTAGTTTTCACGCTTCTTCTTCAAGCTTGGAGCAGCGATCGCGGCGATGACAACAAGAGCGCCCAGGCCTAAGAAGATGTAGCGGCCCATCCCACCAGTACTTGGCAGAACAAAGGCACTGTCGGACTTGTTGTTCACAGTCGTTTCGATGACGCTTGAAGCAGTGTCGGCTGACAAAGCGGTGTTGTCAACGCTCAAAGTGCTATAAGGCAGCATCAGCTGAGTTTTAGTTTTCAAAAGTTGCGGAGATGGTGAAGCTGGCCGCGCGCGGTACTTGTGTTGCCTGGAATTGCAGCAAGCAATCCGCAGAGCAGAACCAGGGCACTGAACAAACTGCACAGCTTTTCCGTGATTTTTTTAGTCATGTTCCTAATCTCTTTCTATTCTTTCTGTACTGTATTCTACTATTTTTTCAAAATTTAAACTTCCGTTTTAGAACAAAAAAGAATGCGACGCCTTAGCGCCGCATTCCTGCTTAGCAATTATTTTTCTTTGGTGATTTCGTCGTAGTCAGCAACTTCTTCCAGCCATTCGGTCTTGCCCTTGGTTACTGCCAGGTGGCTAAACCAAGAGTCCGGGCTGGCCCCGTGCCAGTGATTAACGCCGTCAGGCACGATCACTACGTCCCCTGGCGTCATCTTCTGGGCCGGCTGGCCTTCTGCCTGGTACCAGCCTTCCCCGGCCGTGCAGATCAAGATCTGGAAGCCGCCCACATGCCGGTGCCAGTGGTTGCGGCAGCCTGGCTCAAAGGAAACCTGACCCACGCCAATCCCGCATTCTTCATCACTGGCCAGGCCCTTTAAAAAGCTGTCGCCTTCAAAATACTTGGCGTAAGCGGAGTTCAAATCTCCAAAACCAAACAGATTCTCCTTGACTTCTTTTTCGTTTCTAGCCATTTTTTGCCTCCCGCAAAAGCTGCTTAAATTTCTCTTTTTGTCTACTCTAAGTGTAGGCCGAGGGGTTAAAATTGAAAATTGCCGCTTGTTTATGCTAGTATACGTTTAAAGCATAGTAAGCTAAAACAGATACAAGAGGAAAAAATGATCGATCCAAGACTACTTGAAGAACTCGTCAGTTTCGCTGAAACTGGGACCCTCAGCGGGGCGGCGGAGAAGCTGCACCTGACCCAGCCGACGGTGACGCGGGGGATGCAGAAGCTGGAATCAGAACTGGGCGTCGCCCTCTTCAACCGATCCGGCAACAACAAAATTACTTTGAACACCACCGGGCAACTGGCCGCTAAAGAAGCCGCCAGGCTTATCGCCATGGAAAGCAGCATGCTGGAAAAGGTCCAGAACTTCGCTAAAGGCCAGAAGCGGTTCCTGGTCGGTTCAGACGCGCCCGGCCCGCTATTAATCAGCGGACGCTTGCAGCACAAATTACCGATCAAGGTTGAAATCGACAAGGACCTACTTGAGGAAAAGGATCTCCTCCCTGCTGTCGGAAATTACCATTACCAAGTCGCCTTCAGCAGCCAGGAATACCAGACTGAGACTTGTGAATCCCGCTATGTTGGCTATGAAGAGCTTTTTCTCATGTGCGACAAGGACAGTCCTTTAGCCAAAAAGAAGGCAGTCACTTTCGAAGATCTGGCAGGAGTCAGCTTTATCGTCCTGCAGGACATCGGCCCTTGGAAGCAGATCAAGGAAAACGCCATCCCCAACGCCAACTTCATCTACCAGGACGACATGCATTCGCTGGCTGAACTAACCAAGTACTCCCAACTGCCAGTTTTCCGGTCCAACCTGTCTAGTCCCGACTATCCGGCACAGGATAACCGGGTTCCGGTCAGAATCGATGACCCCAAGAACCGGATCGACTTCTACGCTGTCTACCGGAAGGACCAGAGAAAGTCGGTAGCCCCGCTTTTGGACCTTTTAAGCAAAAACTGGCCAAGCGACGATTTTTCAGATTAATTTTCAATTATCACACTATTCCTGCTTTTTTAGAGTTAAAATTAAATTAACTTTGGGAGAGGAGGAAAGAGTATGCAATTTACCAAGCAATTTGAAGGCACTTTTACCCAAGTCAAGGAGCAAATCGACAAGTTTGTTGCTGAAGGCGGCCATATCGACGCGGTCATCACCGACCACACTGGCGAAAAGGTTACCGAAGACCACACCTTTGGCTACAAGATGCGGGTCATCGCTATCTGCAGCGAAGAAGAAAGCTAAATAAACGCAAAAGGCGCCATCCCCAAATCGAGGGATGACGCCTTTTTTGCATCTAAACATTTCTACCAATCAAAGTCTGCCCACCCTTAACCAGGTCGCCTTCTTAGCGGAAAATCTCCCCCAGATCAAACTGGCTTCTGAAGGAACAACCTACCTGGCTAGACTTGAGCAACATCACTAACGACAGCACGGAATTTTCCTGGCAGTTGCGGGAAAAGACAGACTTAATCGTCAATCCTGGCAGCGTCTACGGTGGCAATGGTTCTTCCTTCATCCGGCTCAACCTAGCCTACCCTCAGAGGCAAATCGCAGATACCTTGCAGAGATTGCATAATTTTTTGACAGAAGAATAAAGTTAAAGCGCTCAAGCTAGCGCTTTTTTAATCAGATTTTAAAGTCCCTTACCAGCTTTGCTATTCCGGCAACTTAATGTTCATTTTTCTTCCCCAAAAATCAAGCAGACTAATCAATAGAATCATCTTTGTAATTGATTAGGAAAAATCTATTGACATCAAGCAAAGTTCCTTTAAAATTAATACTATGAAATAAAGATTACAGAAATATTAAATCGCTTTTTGCCTGATATGGGAGGAAATCATCATGAAAGAAGTCAAGCGAATTATGGTCGCCACTGCCGCTGCCGTCATGGCGCTCACGGCAGCTGGCTGCAGCTCATCATCGTCATCATCATCCAGCAAGTCTTCTTCCAAGGTCTACAAGATCGGTATCTGTCAGCTGGTCCAGCACGAAGCTTTGGACGCGGCTACTAAGGGCTTCAAGGACGAAGTTACCAAGGAATTGGGTAAGAGCCATGTCAAATTCGACACGCAAAACGCTCAAGGTGACTCTTCAACAGCCACTACGATCTGTAATAACTTTGCTTCTGAAAATGAAGACTTGATTTTGGCCAACGCTACGGCCTCTCTGCAGGCAGCCAGCGCGGCCACTAAGTCAATTCCAATCTTGGGGACGGCGGTTACCAACTACCAGGTGGCCTTGAACCTGAAGAAGTTCAACGGCACGGTTGGCGGCAATATTTCCGGGACTTCCGACCTTGCTCCTTTGGACAAGCAGGAAAAGATGATCAAGGACTTCGTTCCTAAGGCTAAGAAGCTGGGCATCCTCTACTGCTCTGCTGAACCAAACTCCAAATACCAGGCTGATGAAGTGGCCAAGTACGCCAAGAAGGACGGCTTGAAGGTCACCAAGTACACTTTCTCTGACACTAACGACGTCAACTCTGTCACCCAGCAAGCCACTAGTGCCAGCGACGTCATCTACATCCCAACTGACAACACGGCTGCATCCTGCGCCAAGACCATCAACAACGTGGCTCTGAAGGCCAAGGTTCCGATCATCGCCGGTGAAGAAGGGATCATGAGCAAGTGCGGTGTTGCTACCCTGTCTATCGACTACTACGGCCTGGGCAAGCAAACTGGCAAGATGGCTGCCGACATCCTCAAGGGCAAGAAGAAGGTCAGCCAAATGCCAGTTCAGTACTACAAGAACCCGGTTAAGGAATACAACCCGACCATCTGCAAGAAGCTGGGCATCAAGGTTCCAGCCGGCTACAAGGCTTACAAGAACTAGTTTTAGTTTTCTTTTGTAAAAAGCTGCTTGAGACTGGAGGACATTATGGCAGGATACTTATCATCATTGAGCTTCCTCGACTTGGCTGGCCGTTTGCCAGCATCAGTCGCGCAAGGGCTCTTCTGGGGCATCATGGCCCTGGGCGTTTACATTACTTTCCGGATCTTGGACATCGCGGACTTGACGGTTGACGGGACTTTCGCTACAGGCGGGGCGGTCTCAGCCGTCTTGATCATGAAAGGGGTCAACCCCTGGCTGACAGTTCTGGTAGCCCTCGTAGCAGGCCTTTTGGCCGGCGCGGTTACGGGCTGGCTGCACACCCTGTTTGGGATTCCGGCAATCCTGGCCGGGATTTTGACCCAATATGCCCTCTACTCTATCAACTTAGCCATCATGGACTTCAAGGCCAACACGGCCATCAGTTCCATGACCCCTGGCCTGGTTATCTCAGGCTTGACAGTTAACGAGTCCATCTTGGTCTGCGGCTTGATTGTCATTGCCTTGGTGGCCTTAATGTACTGGTTCTTCGGGACTGAACTTGGGTCTTCTCTTAGAGCGACCGGCTGCAACCCGGAAATGAGCAAGGCGCAAGGCATTAACATTAACCGGATGAAGGTTTTAGGCCTGGCTATTTCCAACGGCTTAGTTGCCGTGGCAGGTGCCTTGTCCTCCCAATACTCTGGTTTTGCCGACGTTAACTCCGGCCGTGGGTCAATCGTTATCGGCCTGGCCGCTGTCATCATCGGTGAAGTTTTGGGCGAAGCAATTTTGGGCAAGAAGCTCAACTTTGCCGGCCACTTGATTTTCGTCGTAGTCGGAGCAATTATCTACTACGTAGTCTACACTTTGGTTCTGTGGCTGAAGATGAACCCGAACATGATGAAGCTGTTCACGGCCATCATCGTTGCTCTCTTCTTGGCGGTGCCATACCTGAGAAGCCGGGCCAAGAATTCCTTTGCCAAGGCGGGCAAGAATGCTAGAAAAGGGGCTTAAAAATGCTAGAACTGACCAACATTACCAAGACTTTTAACCCCGGGACCATTAATGAAAAGCATGCCTTGAACGGGGTCAACTTGAAGCTGGAAGACGGTGACTTCGTGACGGTCATCGGGGGCAACGGGGCTGGCAAGTCAACCACCTTGAACGCCATCGCGGGCGTTTGGCCGGTTGACACGGGCTCCATAGTTATCGATGGCCAAGACGTAACTGGTCTGCCGGACTTTAAGCGGGCGCCTCTGATCGGCCGGGTCTTCCAAGATCCAATGACCGGGACGGCGGCAACCATGCAGATTGACGAAAACTTGGCCCTGGCTGCCCGGCGGGGCAAGCGCAGAGGGCTTAAGTGGGAAGTTACCGCTAAAGAACGGGAAGAATACAAGGAAAAGCTGAAGGTGCTCAACCTGGGTCTGGAAGACCGGTTGACCGCTAAAGTAGGCCTTCTGTCCGGTGGGCAGAGACAAGCTTTGACCTTGCTGATGGCAACTCTGGTCAAGCCAAAGGTTCTTCTCTTAGATGAACACACGGCGGCGCTTGACCCGAAGACGGCGGAGAAGGTCTTAAACGCGACCGATCGGATCGTCAAGGAAGGCAAGCTGACCACGATTATGGTGACTCACAACATGAGGGATGCCATTGCCCACGGCAACCGCTTGATTATGATGAACGATGGCAAAGTCGTTTTGGACATCAAGGGCGAAGAAAAGAAGAAACTGACAGTGGAGAAATTGCTCCACCAGTTCGAGGTCGTGTCCGGCGAGGAATTCGCCAGCGACAAGGCAATTTTAGGTTAGAAAAGAAGAAAACTGGCGATTTCCAAAACAAGGAAGTCGTCAGTTTTTTTGTTTATTCGAAAAGCTGCCGGTATTCGCCGTAACCTGCTTCTTCCAGCTGGTCGTAAGGGATGAACTTAAGGGCAGCAGAGTTGATACAGTAGCGCAGGCCGCCCTTGTCCAGGGGACCGTCGGTGAAGACATGGCCCAGATGGGAGTCAGCCTGGCGGCTGCGGACTTCGGTTCTTTCCATGCCAAAGGACTGGTCCCGGCGCTGGGTCAGCTTGGTGAGGGGCTTGGTAAAGGCTGGCCAACCACAGCCAGAATCGTACTTGTCCAAAGAGGAAAAGAGGGCTTCCCCACTGACCACGTCGACGTAGATCCCTTTTTCAAAGAAATCGTCGTACTCACCGGTGTAAGGCGGTTCAGTCGCCGCATTTTGGGTCACGGCATACTGCATTGGCGTCAGCCGGTCTTTCAAATCTGCTTTTTCGTTCATCTTGATCACCTCATCCATTTAGATAAGGATATTGTAGCTTGGATAGATTCACGAGGCCTTGATCTGGATCAAGAAATTAGTTAAGAGATTCCTTATTTTTGGCCTGTACCTCTGTAAAAGGCTTAATTGCTGACAAGTCACGGCTAAGATGCTTCTTGGCATCCCGCAGATCAATGTCATCTTGCAAATTAAGGAAGTAAGAATCCGATACGCCAAAGAACTTGGCTAATCTGAGTGAAGTATCAGCAGTGATTTTCCGTCTGTCATGCAAGATATCCTGGATTCTAGACGTTGGAACATTAATGTACTGTGCCAGCTTGTAAGCACTAAGGTCTAACGGCTGCATGAATTCTTCATTGAGAATTTCACCAACTGTAGGCGTCTTGATATGTTCAGTCATTTTGGTCACCTCTAAGCTCTAGTGATAGTCCACTATTTCGACATTTTCAGCATCTCCGTCTTCGAAGTTGAAGCAAATCCGGTATTGCGAATTAATTCGGATGCTGTATTGTCCTTCTCTATTTCCTTGCAACTTTTCCAACCTGTTTGCAGGTGGCATCAGCAAGTCATTTAATGATTGTGCCGCATCGATCATAATCAATTTCATCAAAGCTTTTCTTTGAATTTCTTTCGGAATACGCTTAGAAAAAATTTGATTGAAGACTTTCTCAGTCTCTTTATCTACTTTATTATGCCTTCCTTACGTGTACATGTCAAGCAGATACACTGCCGACAACTTAGTTATTATAAAAAAGCAGTTATGTATAGGGTCTCTCAACTTCAGCACAGACTTTTTAGGACTCTCTCCTGCCCAGCAGTCAAGATCCGCAGCATTTCTTCAACGAAGAAAGTCAGCTCTGCCCTGTTTTCTGCTCTATCAGCTTCTTGGAAGATGCGATAGTAGCTAGGCAGCTGAGTATGAATTGCCGTAGAAACAGAGAAGCCAGTAAAGCGATCATACTCACTAGACAAATAGGCCGACAGAAGATACCGGCCCATCCGGCCATTTCCGTCCAAGAAGGGATGCGTGTTTTCAAAGAAAAAGTGAGTTATTAGAGCTTTAAAAATTGCTGGCAGATTGGCTTTGTTCATAAAGGTGATCAAGCTGCTCAAGGCTTCAGAGATAGCAAGTTCAGATACTGGCGGAACATGGACGATCTTGGTAGCTGAGCCAATTACGATGGTGCCGTAGGGCAGTTCATCCCGGAAAAGCTGACCGTTTGGCTGCTTGTCTGCTGGAATTTCACCTCTAAGAAGTTCGTCGTAAATATCACGGAAATCCTGCAAACAATTGACTTTGTGAAGGCTATCTTGGTACATGCGAACCATTGACCCAAGCCGCTTCCCCTGCTCTTCCGGATGATCAACGATACTTTTGATGATTGCGCTAAGTTCGGTTGCATCGGTTTCGACTCCTTCTATGCTGTTGGTGTTAATGATTTCGTCAAGAAGGAGGTTATCCAAAAAGTGGCTGACAGCTTCCTCGGGCAAGTCTTGACTTGCTTGGACAAGTTTCCAGGAGTTGCGGTTAAACTTGTTGAACAGCTTAACCATCTCAGCTGTGTAAATGAAGAAGAGCGGATACTGCGCAGTCTGCCGTCCGTCCTTTTTGTAGTCAAGCAAGGGATGCAGCCGAGTCACAACTGCTGAAACATTGTTTAAACGCCACTGATATTCCATCTCAATGGAAAAATCTGTGTCATACTCATGCTGATATTTTGTAATCTCCAAAGGCTGATACTGCTTCATTTGCCTGCCTCCTTCTCTTAAAACAGCAAGCTTTAGCTCTTACTACCTAATCTAAATTTATAAAGAAGTATACGCCTCTCTTTTCCTGTCTCATAATTCCAAGGTTACAACATTTTCGTATAATCCGTGTTGCTGCATCAGGCCTAATATTGAAAAAGGCGGCCAATGCATCTCTATTGAATGAATAATCTGATTTATATTTCATATAAAAATTAGCTAATTTCTCTAAGGTTCCAGCTTGAAAGGGACCTTGTCTATTCTTTCGCTTGCATTTTTTTACAATTGCGTCAATTATATTGTCTACTGCAGGCGAGTCTAATCTGATCGGTAAATCCTCTGCTTTTATCTCATACTCCGAAAAGCTCTTTTCAACATTTTGTACTCCAACTTTGTTTGCTAGCAAACATTTCTTGGCGGTTTGGCCGTCAAGTTTATTCGCTAACGCACTTTTCTCGGCGGTTTGGCCGCTAACTTTATTCGCTAACGCACTTTTCTCGGCGGTTTGGCCGCTAACTTTATTCGTTAACGCACTCTTTTCGGAGGTTTGGCCGCTAACTTCCTTCGTTAGCGAACCTTTCTTAGCCTTTTGACCCTTAGATTTGTTCGCTAACGCTACTTTCTCATCGGTTTGGCCGACAACTTCCTTCGTTAGCGAACCTTTCTCAGCAATTTGCCCCTTAGATTTGTTCGCTAACATGACTTTTCCAGTATGCTGTGGTGGAATTTTTTGTACTCTCTTAGCACCTGTAAAGCTTCTGTTGGGCATAGTAACAAGGAAGATATTTTCGTCAGAATAGAAAGTCGGCTCCTGGCTATAGTTCTTGTACGAATTCATTATGCTCTAGTTTCTGAATATCTGTGTAATCCATAGTTCCACTCCTAATCCCTCTTACCATCCGCCTCCATTCTATTCCTGCCAAAGCAGATTTTCTTGGAACATGCATTCGGTAGAGAACCCCCGCTACTGCAGCATTCTTACACAGGAAACTTTTTGTAAACCGGCCACCGCTAGCGCCTTTCCGGAAGAAGATCTTGCCATAAAAATTTTGGGCCGACTTTTGGGCAAACGAAAAACCCCCTTGGAAATTGAGAGCATATTCCAAGAGGGCATTTATATCTTTTAGCAGCATCATGCTTAGCGCATGGTGCGCTCGGCGCTATCTACCTCATTACCTATAATATCATATTTTGCTTGTTTAGTCCTATGGCATGCTTTATTTTACTGCCGCTTGGACAGCTTCCATGAATAGGTGGATAGGCTTAAAAATAAGCAAAAAGCACCGGATTTCACATCCAGTGCTTTCAAAAAATTGCTTAGTCAAAAAAGCCGTCAGCTTTCAAGGCTTCCAAGTAGCGGTGCACGGCATCTGGCCAAGTTGGCAACGGCTTGAAGCCGTTCTTTTCCAGTTTGCTCTTGTCCAAACGTGAGTTGAACGGCCGTACAGCCTTGGAGAGGCCGTATTCTTCCGTGGTAACCGGAGTTACCTTGGTCTTGTAGCCAGCCTGGCGGTAGATTTCCTTGGTGAAATCGTACCAGCTGATGTAGCCGGTCTTCGTGCCGTTTTCATCATAGCCGCTGGCAGTTGCCGGCAATTCCGCGTTAGTTGCGTGGTAGTAGCCGTACTTGTCAGTTTCGATCATGTCGACCAAAAGCCGGGCCAAGTCCAAAGTGTAAGTTGGCGTACCAATTTGGTCACTGACCACCTTGACTTCATCATGAGTCTTGCCCACATTAAGCATGGTCTTGATGAAGTTCTTCCCGTTCAAGCCGAAGACCCAGGCGATCCGGACGATGAAGTACTTGTCCAAAGTTTCAGATACGGCAAGTTCCCCGCCCAGCTTGGTTTCCCCGTAAACGTTCATTGGCTTGTATCCCTTGAAGTCCGGGTCCCATGGAGTAGTGCCCTGGCCATCGAAAACGTAGTCAGTGGAGATGTAAACCATTGGCACGTCTAATTCCTTGGCTACGTTGGCGATGTTTTGAGTACCATCGGTGTTAACCTTGCGGACAGCCGCAACCTTGTCGTCGTCTTCAGCCAGGTCAACCGCAGTCCAGGCAGCGCAGTGAACGATCACGTCAGGGTTGACTTCAGTGATGGCCTTCTTTACGCCTTCCGCGTTAGTAATGTCCAGAGAAACATAAGGAGCAGTAGTAACAGCTGACCCGTCAGCGATCCCGCTGTATTCCGGAGCCAAGTCGCTGCCTACGCCTTCATAGCCGCGCTTAGCCAGTTCGTTCATCACGTCGTGGCCCAGTTGGCCGTTGACGCCAGTTACGAAAACCTTCATTTTTTCCTCCCAATTAAAACTTGAAAGTGTCCTTAAGGCCCAGCCACTTTTGGTCCTTGTCGGACAAAGTCAGCTTAGTGCCGTCTTCCAAAGCGTAGCCGCTAGCATCAGCTGAGTCCGGGTATTCGCCAACCAATTGCGGCCATTCAATCCCGATTTCAGGGTCGTTCCAAGCCATGCCGCCTTCATCGTTTGGGTGCCAGAAGTCGTTAACCTTGTAGCAGAATTCAGCCACATCGCTCAAAACCAGGAAGCCGTGGGCGAAACCTTCTGGAATCAAGAATTGCTTCTTGTTTTCAGCGGTCAGTTCCACCCCATACCACTTGCCGTAGGTCTTGGAGTCGCTTCTCAAGTCAACGGCAACGTCGAAGACATCCCCGCGAACGGCCCGGACCAGCTTGCATTGCGGGAAGTGCTTTTGGAAGTGCAAGCCCCGCAAAACGCCCTTGGTTGAGCTTGATTGGTTGTCTTGAACGAAGTTGATGTCAAAACCAGCTTCCTTCATGTCGTTTTCGTTGTAGGTTTCCATGAAGTAGCCACGGTCGTCCCCGTGAACAGCTGGCGTAATCACTGCCAGACCTTCAATACCGCCGACATTCTTTTCAACTTTGATTTGACCCATTTTTCTGATGCTTCTTTCTAAAAAACTAATACTTCAGCTTGCCTTCGGCTACCGCCTTGAGGTGCTGACCGTAAGGGCTCTTACCGTAGTGCTTGGCAGCTTCCATCAACTTGTCTTCATCGATCCAGCCGTGCACGTAGGCAATTTCTTCTGGAGCTGAGATGCTTACCCCAGTCCGTTCTTCTACCATCTTAACAAAGTTTGAGGCGTCAACGAGGCTCTGCATCGTCCCGGTATCCAGCCAGGCGTAGCCCCGGCCCAAAAGCTGAACATCCAGAGTGTTGTCGTTTAAGTACATCTCGTTCAAAGAAGTGATTTCCACTTCCCCGCGGGCACTCGGCTTAACCTGGGCAGCTCTTTCGCTCACACCAGCTGGATAGAAGTACAAGCCAGTTACGGCGTAGTTGCTCTTTGGCTGAGCCGGCTTTTCTTCGATGGAGATAGCGTGGCCATCCTTGTCAAATTCCACAACTCCGAAACGTTCCGGATCGTTGACGTAGTAGCCAAAAACCGTTGCCCGGCCAGCTTCCGCGTCCTTGGCGGCGTTTTCCAGCATATCAGTAAAGCCGTTGCCGTAGAAGATGTTGTCGCCCAAAACCATGGCGCAAGGTTCACCGTTGATGAAATCCTCGCCCAAAGTAAAGGCTTGAGCCAGGCCATCTGGACTTGGCTGAACCTTGTAAGAGAGCTTGACGCCAAATTGTGACCCATCGCCCAAAAGTTCCTTAAAGCGCGGAGTGTCAGCTGGTGTGGAGATGACCAAGATGTCCTTGATCCCGGCCAGCATCAAGGTTGACAACGGGTAGTAGATCATTGGCTTGTCGTAAACAGGCAAAAGCTGCTTACTGGTGACCAGGGTTAATGGATACAGGCGAGTGCCTGAACCACCTGCTAAGATAATTCCCTTCATTTTTTCTCTTCCTTGCCTCTTACTTTTCGTCTAAAACCTGCTTCTTGCCGTACATTTCCTGGTAGTAGTTCTGGTAGTCACCGGAGATGATGTTTTCCCACCATTCCTTGTTGTCCAGGTACCATTGGATGGTCTTCTTGATACCATCCTTGAACATGGTTTCCGGCAGCCAGCCAAGTTCGTCGTGAATCTTGGTTGGGTCGATAGCGTAGCGTTGGTCGTGGCCTTTACGGTCAGTAACGTGTTCGATCAAGGAGTAAGGCTTGCCCAAGTAGTCGCAGATCAGCTTAACGATGTCGATGTTGTGCATTTCGTTGTGGCCGCCGATGTTGTAGACTTCACCAACCGTCCCCTTTTCCAGGATCAAGTCGATGGCCTTGCAGTGGTCTTCAACGTAAAGCCAGTCGCGGACGTTTTGGCCTTCACCGTAAACTGGCAAAGGCTTGTCGTCCAAGGCTCTTTGGATCATCAATGGGATCAGCTTTTCTGGGAATTGGTAAGGGCCGTAGTTGTTTGAGCAACGGGAAATAGTTACAGGCAGGCCGTAAGTTCTGCCGTAAGCCCCAACCAAAAGGTCAGCGCTGGCCTTTGATGATGAGTATGGGCTGGAAGTGTGCAGCGGCGTGTCTTCGTGGAAGAAGAGGTCTGGCCGGTCCAGTGGCAGGTCGCCGTAAACTTCGTCAGTTGATACTTGGTGGTAACGCTTGATACCGTACTTGCGGCAGGCGTCCATCAAAACTGAGGTACCGATGATGTTGGTTTGCAGGAAGATTTCCGGGTTTTCGATTGACCGGTCAACGTGGCTTTCTGCAGCGAAGTTGACAACAACGTCTGGGTGCTCTTCTTCAAAAAGCTTGTAGACGCCTTCGCGGTCGCAGATGTCCAGCTTGACGAAGCGGAAGTTTGGCTTGTCCATGACATCCTTCAAGGTTGACAGGTTGCCCGCGTAAGTCAGCTTGTCCAGGCAGATGATCTTGTAGTCTGGGTGCTTCTTCATCATGTAGAAGACAAAGTTGGAGCCGATAAAGCCGGCACCACCGGTAACGATAATTTTCATGTAATGAACCTCCAAGTTCAAACTAAGCAATTTTTTCTTAACTGACTCAAAGTATAAAACATGACGTTACGTAAGCTTCAATAGGTAAAATAAAATAACTGCCGTTTTTTTAAAAGCTTTAAAGACTTGAGATGGAAAAATTACGTAGTCATGGCGATATTCGTAAAGTTCAGACCCATAATTTACGCAGCCAAGACGATATTCGTAAAGTTCAGACCCATAATTTACGTAGCCAAGACGATATTCGCAAAATTCAGACCCATAATTTACGCAGCCACGCTAAATTCATCAGTTGCACAGCTACCTGCTATTTTCGGCAGATAAAGGTCCCGGCGTCTTTAGTGATGTGGAAGCCCCCGGCGACTTCATCTTCAACGAATTGCTTGAATTCTTGGTAATGGTCCAAGAGAAGCGCGTTCTGGTTGCCGTGGCAGGACAAGATATAAGAAATAACTGGTTCTGCTTCGTCTAATTCGATGGCGTCCTCGTAGCGCCGACAGGTCACTTGGGCAAAAAATGGAGCGAGGATCTCTTCCCCGTTGTCTAAGCCGAAGCGGTCATAGAGGTTAACTGAGGATAAAACGATTTGGGAGTTGAACTCCTGGACCAGGTCAGTGATTTCGTGCATGTGGCGCTTGCTGTAAGTTGACGCGCAGAAGCGACCACCTTTTTTCAAAACCCGGCGGACTTCTTTAAGGACCCGGGGGATATCGTCGCAGTAAAAAAGCATGTGGTTGGCGACGACCAGGTCAAACTCTTCGTCGGGAAAAGGCAAGCGAGCCGCGTCGCAACGGTCGTAGGAAAAGCGGCTGTCTTCTCCGATTTCCTTTTTGGCATCGGCCAGCATCCCCTCTGAAATGTCGGTCAAGATGACCTGGCAGTCCTCCGGCAGGTGGTCGTGGCTGCTGGCCCAGATCTCGCCGTTGCCGCAGCCAATCTCTAAGATTTTTAAAGCAGGGACCAAGTCGAGCTGGCGGAAAAGCCAGGGGAACCAGCCCTCTTTATTCATGGAGTAGTCCCGGTGCAGGCGGATCCGGGCGGAGATATTGGTGGCGTTCTGGTACTGGGTCTTGAGGCTCTGGGTCATGGTTGAGCGGTGGAGCAGTTCCAACATCCGGCTCCAGTCAACGGGCTTGCCGGCTTCCAAGGTTTGGGTGGTTGAGTCGATGGCGGCTTCAACGGCGATCATTTCTTCAATCCGCTCTTCCACTAGGCGCCGCTGGATTTGGAGGGAATCCAGGAGGCGGCGCCGGTCGCTGGCCCCCAGGGTCAGGCCGCGGATTTCCCCTAAGGAAAAGCCCAGGTACTTTAACAGGAGGATCTGCTGGAGCTTGGCGAAGTCAGCGTCGCTGTAGCGTCTGGCTCCGCCCTTACTTCTGGCTGAAGGCTTGAGGAGGTTCTGCTGGTCATAGTAGCGGATCGTTCTGACGGACACGTGGGCCCGCTTAGCAAATTCGCCGGATGTGTAGTAGTCGGTCATGGGAGCTCCTTTCTGCCTTAGATTATAACCGATTTTTTCTAGGCAAAAATACCCTTGAGCTCGAGCCGGAGTTCAAGGGTAAATTTTTTAGCTTAAAAATTCTACTTTAACAATGCCTGCAAGCCGCTAGCTAAAAGACCGCCGGCAATTGGCCCTAAGACAGGCACCCAGGCATAAGCCCAGTTAGCCCCGCCCTTGTTTGGCACTGGCAAAATCGCGTAAGCCAGACGAGGTGAGAAGTCCCGGGCCGGGTTCAAGGCAAAGCCAGTCGTTGAACCCAAAGCTTGACCAACCACCATGATCAAGAAACCAACAATTAATGGCTTCAAGCCTTGGGTGAAGTTGCCCAGGTTGAGCAAGGTGAAGATGAAGACAAAAGTCGCGATCGTTTCACTCAAGAAGTTGAAAACAGGATTGTTGATGGCTGGGCCAGTCGCGAAAATCCCCACGCTGTTGCCTTCGTCAGCCTTGGTCGCCTTGAAGTGCGGGTAGTAGTGCAGGATTACCAGAGCTGCCCCAACAAAGGCGCCCAGGAATTGCCCCAGCAAGTACGGCATTACCTGGCTCCATGGGAAGAAGCCGAAGGCCGCGAAACCAATAGTTACCGCTGGGTTGAGGTGGCCTTGTGCGCCGAATTGGCCAGCCACGTAAACGCCGAAGGTTACCGCCATCCCCCAGGCCAGGGTGACAAACAGCCAGCCCTGCCCCTTGGCATAAGCCTTATTCAAGCTGATCCCGGCCCCGCAGCCGACACCCAGCACGATCAAAATCATCGTTCCTAAGAACTCTCCTAAAAATCCATTCATTGTACTTTTCCTTTTCTAGTTCAGTCTAATATCCACATTATATTGTAAGCGCTACCGATTCACAAGGCTTTTTGTCTGTTTTGTACAAAAATCTTTCCTTTCCTACTCCCGTCTACTTTCACGCTTAAATTCCAGCAAGACCCGGTTGCCAAGCAGATACAAAATCACAAAGTAGCCGGGGATGGCCCAGAGGGCTGCCCAAAAGACCGTCGCTCCAGGCCCTATGCCCTTAGCCAAAGCAGCTTGGCAAACCAAGTAAACATAAAGACAGCCCAGCAAACCGCTGGCCAGCTTTTTCCCGCTGGGCAAGAGGCAGGCCGACTTTTTGCCCATATAAGCTGGCCAGACGCGGCATGGTCACAACGATCAAAGCAGCTAACAATTGCTTAAGCAGGGCCGTAACCTTGCTGGCTACCGTACTTCAAGCATACAATAATAGATCGCTTTCATCCTTGACATATGTCAAGAGCAGGAGCAGAGACAAAATTTGAAAGCAAATGTTCCGCAGAGCCAGGTAGCCATATTCCTCATGGATCGCGTAAAGCCACTCGCAGCCCAAGGTCGTAAAAATAATGCTGGAACTAAGCGTCCAAATCAGTGGTCCATATCTTGCTGGAAAAAAGCAGACAGGCCGCCAGACCCAAGTAGGCCAATAGCACTGCCCAAAGCGCAAACGAGGCGGCTGAGAAGGCTGTCAAGAACTCCAAGAAGACACAAAAGAAAATAAAGAGCATCTACTCTGAGTTTGTCTGGATCTTAGGAATCTTTACAGCAATGTCCTTTGCCATGACGGGCTCCGTCGAGATTCTTGGGAATCTGTTTAGCGACTTAAAGAATCTGTCTAGCGCTTTATGCTTTCATAGTTGGTGGCGTGTACCTAATCGTCATCTACTTGATAATTTTGATGCTGTTTATCGGCATTAAGAAATTGTTTGCTGATGGGGAATATCAGATTGATTTCAAATTTTGTATATTGTTTTCGATAGTTTCCATTATATTTTTCACCGTAGGAATTGTGCTACTCAATACACTTCACTTAACGTAATGTATTAAAGCCCATAAAAGAAAAAAGTTCTCTGCTCTGTTAGAAGTGAAGTCTAACAGCTTCAGAGAACTTTTTTAATGCTATTTAATTCTGTACCTGGCTGGTACCATCGCTGTAGTTCAAAACAACGCCGGGCTGGACGTTAAAGGCGGCACAGCGGGCAAGCCAAACTTGTCCGCTTTCTGCTACTTACTTTTTCTTGAGCAATTCCTTGTACATAGGCCGGTCTGCTTCGGGGATGCCCAAGAGGTCCATGGCTCCGTCTGGAGTTAAGTTGGTGGTCTTCAGAATGTTGAGCAGGTAATCTTTAGTCACCTTCTCAGTCACTTCCTCAGTGGTTTCCTTCTTGGCCCGGTCAAGTTTGACCTGGATAAATTGTGGCATTACTTCAGTCATGGTAGTCACCTCGTTCTTATCTCTTTTTTCCAATTCCTTGATTAGCTCGTCAAAAGCATGCGTGCCCGACAGGGCATTCATCATGTCCAAAAGAAGCATGATATCTTCTACTGACAGCTCTTTGGCGCTTGGGTGGTATTCCTCCCCGGCATTGGTCTGGATGAAGTATTCCGCTAAGCAGAAGAAGGCGCTCTTGAAGCGCTGATCCAGCTCTTTTGCCGACAAGTCGCTGATCCGGTAAAAAGCCTTGATCTCGTAATCGCTGATCAGTGGACGCATTTCCTCGGGCAGTTTCTTCATATTGACGCTCCCCAGCAAATGCCGGCTGTAGTTCCAAGCTTCTTTCCCGTAGTATACCACCAGCGTGAGCACGGGGTAGAGATTTTTGCTCCTAGTGAGCTGGTAGCGATAGGCAGCGGCATCGTAGTTCATCACTCGAGCCGGCATATTCTTGTCCGGCCGGGTCTGGTTCTCAATGCCGACTAGCGAAATGACTACTTTCTTCTTGCCAATTGTCAGCAGCTTGGCTACGTCCCGGTTCTGGCCATGAATCTTCCCGTTAGCCTTGTAGTAGCTAAGCGTGTTGGTATTTGCCAGCATCTTAGGCTTGATGACTTGCTGGCCATTGAAGATGAAGCCGTTCAATACGTCAGCGAACACTTCGTTCTTGTCTAGCAGAATTTTTTCAACCAGGTCATTAGTGCCATGAGGCTGGTGTAAATTTCTTTTTGACATGGTTCCTCCTTAACTAGGAGGGCAATTTTCCCCTCCACTTACTAATACAAGAAAAAAGGTAAAAATTTTTAATTTCCTCCAAAAAATGCTTTACTCTAGCTAAAAGCAGAGATGTGCTCAGCAGCTCGAATTTAGTAATTGATAGGGCAAGAAAAAACACCTGCAGACTTACCAAGACCAGCAGTAAAGACAGAAATGCCCGCATCCCTAAATTGGGTACGGGGTTTTGGGGCATAAAAAAAGAGCGCCTATTAAGCGCCCTTACCGGTTCGGTACAAGTAATCAGCTGGTACCATCTCTTGCAAACTCAATAATAAGATATGCAATTAGGGGGAATCCCCGATGAACCTGGTTCATAATCGTGGTGTCTACATTATAGCACAACAAGTAAACCATCCCCTGCCCAAGTAACTTGGTGTTCTCTTGCGCTTTTAACCTCTAGGTAATAACATGGATGTACTCGAATACGGGAAGGAAATGTAATGGCTAATGGCTTCGACGTGCTCCGCGTTTCTAATTTAGTAATTGATACGGCCAAGGAAAGTAACATTGAACTGACCAGTCTAAAACTTCAGAAGATCTTGTTCGTTTTGCAAGGCTTTTACCTCTACAAGTATAAGGCCCGCTTGATAGATGGAAACTTTGCCAAGTGGCATTTCGGACCGATAGAAAGAGATTCTTATGAGTATTTTAGGTCATACGGATCTTTACCGATTCATGATGAAGCTTTTGACTTTTCAACCGAAACTTTTAAAATTATACCTATTCCTCCTATTTCAGCAGATGATATTGGCAGTGATAGGTTTGCGAATCTTAAATCTGAATTGACCAAATTGCTCAGCATCCCCACATGGAAGTTGATTGAGTTAACCCGTAACGACCCCAGTTGGTCAAACTACGAGGAAGAGATAAAAACTTACTCCGCTGGCGACTACACGGATCAAGAAATTAAAATTTGCTACATCTACTGCTTTGAACTGCAAGGTTAATATCCGTACCAAAAAACACCCGTACCTGTAGCGATACAAGTACGGGTATTTTACTTTTCTCTTCCGAGTTATGAGCTAAAATTGACTCTTTATGACACTGATTATGTTATAGATCAATCGAACTTACCTGATTTGAACATACTCCTTAAGGCGGCTGCCTTGCTTTCAACTTGAGCGATTAACTGCGTGGCAGTTGCCTTCACTCCGTATTTAGTTGAACGACTATTTCCTTGCTTAGTGATGATCTGCTTACCCATTAAATCCTTTAGCACTTCAGTTGCTTGCGAACGCGTCAACCCAGTTTTTTCTTCAATCTCCCGCTTGCTAAGAAATCTCTTAGGTGATGACATGACTACCTTCAGTACCATCCGTCCACGTTCGTTAATTTCCTCGCCACTAAATGAATCTGCGTAATCGACTTTCCAGATAACTAATTTGGTTTCTTGCTCATTAGTTGTAATTTCAGGCGCACGACAGTGATTAACAACCGATGAATGAAAAATCGTTTCACCACCAGTACCAGCTCTTTCACCAAAACCAAGTTGAACGAATAGTTTGGAAATTACTGGATTTCTAGTAGCCGTCATATTTGAAGTAAAGAAGGCCTCAACTGGGATCTTCATCTTCCCAGGATTAATAAATTCATAGAAATTCATCTTATTATGAACAGCTAAAGGCTGATTTTCAAAATAATTAGCATGCATTAACATATTGACCAATGCCTCACGCAATGCAACTGCCATTGTCCCAGAGGTATCAGTACGTGACATGTCAGCGTTCAATGCAAAACGATCTTCTATAGTGGTATTCAATACACTCAAAGTTTCTCTAAAGAAAGAGAAGATATTCAAATCATCTATTACAGTAGATATGCGCTCTTTCCAACGGTCTGTGACTGAACTTTGATCAATGTATTCTAACTGAAAACCTGGAAACTTATGAACAATAGCATTATTCTTCCCAAAAAAGAGCAGTCCGCCAACTGTTATTCCTTTTTCACCATCACCAAAATAATCCTTCGAAATTACGCCAATTTGCTCCAAAAATGTTTCAAGTTCCATCCCATCATAAAAGCGGTACTTGTCGCGACTGCTGATCATCTTTTGATATTCAGCAACGTCAGTCAAGTTCAAGTCATTGAGATCATAATTTTTTAAAATTTCAGTATCCAAGTCATCTGACGCATTAGTTATTAAAGCCACTAAGTCTTCGCCTTTTGCTTCAACATCTACGCTGCCTTTGCGAACATACGGCTTGCCATCAGCCATAACAGGTTTCTTGTTATCCCTAGCTTCTGGAACATTTATTACAATAATTTGCCTTCCATCTCCAGCATCTTGCAACGTCATACTTCCGTTAGTAATGGTGCTAGAGCTAATTTTGTTTGCAATATTAGAACAAAACTGCTCCACAATTTTGTGGGGATTTTTGATGCCTTTGGCAACGTAAGAGATATTTCCCGAATTATTGACTTCATCAACACCTAAGATAATTTTCCCTCCAGAAGTGTTTTCAAATGCGGATACCGTCTCCCAAACATCATTAGATAACTTGTTAAAGCAGGCTTTGTATTCTAACTTCTCATCTTCGTCCGGCAATTGTTTCTTTGAGTTCATGCTCTTCACCTCGCTTTTTAACTATTTCTTTGAATATTTTAGCATAGAATATTTGCCACCAAGGTATTTAGCGGTACGTTAATTCATTAGTTCATCGAACTGCACCGGCATCAGCAGTCACTGTTTTTCAAAATTATACAAGCACAAAATAACACTGAAATCAAAGCTCTGCAAAGATGTCTGAAATAGAAATCAATAGAAAAGATGCTAATCCGACGCATTTCTGACCAGCAACCTGTAGAAAACCTGCAGAAACGATTCGAATACCTGTAGAAAAAACGTTGATTTGACGCCGTTTCTAGACATTGACCTGCAGAAAACCTGCAGAAAACGTCCGAATACCGGCTGAAACCTGCAGAAAGATACCGATTTGATGCCAAAACGATGCTAATCTGACACATTTTTGACCAGCAACCTGCAGAAAACCTGCAGAAACGGTTCGAATACCTGCAGAAAAAACGTTGATTTGACGCCATTTCTAGACATTGACCTGCAGAAAACCTGCAGAAAGCGTCCAAATACCGGCTGAAACCTGCAGAATTACCAAGACAAGCAGTAAAGACAGAAATCCCCGCATCCCTAAATTGGGTACGGGGTTTTTGGGCATAAAAAAAGAGCGCCTATTAAGCGCCCTTACCGGTTCGGTACAAGTAATCAGCTGGTACCATCTCTTGCAAACTCAATAATAAGATATGCAATTAGGGGGAATCCCCGATGAACCTGGTTCATAATCGTGATGTCTACATTATAGCACACGCAAAGAACCCTCTTGAAACAAAAAGAGCACGTTTCAAGAGGGCACGGAAAGAACATTTATTCCTCACTAGTGTGATTAGAGAGTGTAAAATGCAAGGCACTATTAACCCGGTCAGCGATTACATCGTAGTCAAGCGGGTGATGGCTGAAGAGGTTGTCGGTCATGCCTTCTTCTTTGATGATCTTTCGCAGCAACACTGTAATATGCCTCGAAATCAGATTAAATCAACGGACAATTCGTAAGTGTTTGTCTAAAAGCGATGAAAATTGCGACGAAGGTGGATGATGAGCATCCCCTCTAGTTAAATGCATATATCTTCTTAGCCACTTGATACAAGCGGGTAACCACACGCCGGCCGCCGCGGCCAGGCAAGTTGACGCCCAGCCCAAGCGGCCGCTTTCTAAAGGACTTATAAGTCTGGTAATCATAAGTCTTAAGGAAGTTCCACAAATCCCGCTTCAATTTCAGGCTCTTCTTGTCCCCCGCCAGAATCAGAATCACTGACGAAATCGTGGTAATGATCTCCAGATAATATTTCAGATACTTTTTGCAGGGATCGTTCTTGTCAATCTGGGAAGCGTAAAAAGCGATCATCATCTTGTTAATCAAGATCTGCTGGTTGATCTTTCTCAACATCACCTGCTCATTAACCGACTGGTCCTCCCGGCCGATACAGTAATGGTAGAGATCCACCGGCAGGTAATAAATCGAGTGCACGTATTTCATCGGTTCAAAAACAAACAAGTTGTCGTCATATGACACCTTTTCCGGCAATATGATTTCCGATTTGACCAACACCTGTCGGCGGTAGATAAGTGAATGCAGCATCAAATATTGACCGGGATGCAGTCTGACCTGGTCCCAGGAAAACGGCCGCTTAACCGGCAAATTAAACTTCACCCGCTTCTTCTGCTGCTTTGCTGGCTTGTCGTACAGGTAGTTGCAAACCAGCATATCCACTGGCCCATGCTCCGTCAAAAAATCCAGCACCACTTGGTAAGCATTGGGATCCAGCCAGTCGTCACTGTCGACAACCTTCACGTATTGCCCGCCAGCGATTTCCAAGGCATGGTTGATCGCCCCGCCATGCCCGCGGTTTTCCTGGTGAATCACCCGGACATTCTGGTAGTCATGGGCGTATGCGTCCAGCATTGCTCCAGTCGCATCAGTTGAGCCATCATCAACTAAAATGATCTCTACCCGCTTGCCGCCAGCAATCAAAGAATCCACACAGCGCTCCAGATATTCCGCCGAATTGTAGCAAGGAACAATAATGCTCAATACTTTTCCCATAATAAAAGCCTCCATGCTTTAAGCAAAAAGATGCCTCCATTTTCTGGAGGCATCTTTTCATGTCATGATTTATCGTCAATCCCAGCGCTTAGTTCTTAGCCAGATACTTCTTCTTGAAGATAACCAGGCCAAGAAGTTGAATCAAAGCGATGACAACCGCGGCAGAAATGATGTAGTTCTTGTAGGTCTTTTGGTAGTCCCAAAGAACGCTCTGCCCCTTCTTGTAGTTGCCCTTAGCATAAGCGCCTGAGTTGGCAACCGTGTAAAGAATGTTGTGGCTCGCGGTCCGCAAAGCCTTTACAGTTGCAGGGTTCTTGGTGTCAGTTACCTTAGCGTTGTCTGACCCATTCGTGGACAACATCAAATCATTGCCGTTGGCAATTGCTTCAGTCGCGTTCATGAAACCGCCGCTGTAGTAGTCAGTTTCAACGAAGCCTCTGAAGCCCCATTCACCACGCAGAACCTTGTTGAGCAAGGCGTTATTAGCCCCGCACCAGCGGTTGCCGATGAAGTTGAAGGCACTCATCACCGCATGAGCATTGCCGCTCTTAGTCGCGTCTTCAAAAGCCTTCAGGTAAGTTTCCCGAATGGCCTGTTCAGTTGACCAAGTCATCAAGCCCATCATCCGGTTGGTTTCCTGGTTGTTCATTGCAAAGTGCTTGATGTAGGCGTAGACGCCGTACTTAGCCGCGCCGGCAACTTCTTTGGCCGCCAGCTTACCGGCCAAAGTGCCGTCTTCTGAGTAGTATTCAAAGTTACGGCCGCCAAAGGCTGAGCGGTGCAGGTTCATAGCTGGGCCATACCAACCATAGATATTGGCTTCCTTACCTTGCTTCCCAACTGCTTCACCGCGCTGGTCAGCCAAGTCCTTGTTCCAAGTTGAAGCAAGCATGACAGCGGCCGGGAAGGAAGTAGTATTCAAGCCTTTGATAAAGAAGCTTGAGAAGCCGGCAGGACCGTCAAAGTCGTGTGTCCCAATCTTGCCCACGGACTTGATTGGCATGGTTTGGTAGCCACCAAAGGCAACCAGCTTAACCATATCCTTAACGGACATCTGGTCCAGCAGCTGATCCCACTTCTTGTTGTCATATTTCAAGCCGCGGACGTCTGCCAAAGTCAAGCTGCCGCCTTTGCCAGTCGTCGGCATTGCGCCGGCCTTTGGCAGAGTATTCTTGTAGTTTTGGGCAAGAGTCGCGCTTTTGAGCAAGCTTGCCTTAAGAACAGCCTTTTGACTTGGAGCTGCCGTAGCCTGCTTGTAGTTGGCAAAATTATTCTTCCGGCTCAGGTAAGTAATCCCAGTGCCATCTTGTTCAGCATTTTGGAATTGGTTGACTGCTGCGCTTTGGTCGCTTGACCGCTTATTGTTCTTGTCGTAAACAATCTTGTCAGCCAGCTTGTAGTCTCTTGAAGCAAGCACATCGTGTGAGTTGTTCTTCACTTGAATCTTGTAAGTCCCCTTGTCAAGGACGTAGGCACCGCCATTTGCTTCATCGTATGAAGCCATGGCTTCACGGTTGAAAGTGAAGTGCAGCTTCTGGCTTTCGCCTGGCTTCAATGACTTGGTTTTGGCAAAATCAAGCAAGTTGGTGGCTGCCTTTTCAATCCCGCCGTTGTAGTAAGGCGCGGTGTAGTAAATCTGCACCACATCCTTGCCGGCCCGCTTGCCAGTGTTCTTGACAGTTACGTCAAAGCTGATCTTGCCAGTCGTTGAGTCAGTCCGCAAGGCACTCATCTTCTGGCTGAAGCTGGTGTAGCTCAAGCCATAGCCAAAGGCGTATTGCACGGCCTTCTTATATGCCTTTTCGTTGTTGAGGTAGCGGGTTTCATACCACTTGTAGCCAACGTAGATATTTTCCGTGTAACGGACATAAGCAGCCTTAGCGTTGCTGTACATGAAGCTGCCGAAGTTGTTGTAGGACGGGTTCTTCTTCAAATCATAGGCATAAGTATCAGCTGTCCGGCCGGATGGGTTAATTTCACCCTTCAAGATCTTGCCCAGGCTTGAGAAGCCCTTCATCCCCGGGCCGCCCATCCAGACAGCTGCCTTGATGTGGCTGTAGTCCTTCAGCCAGCCAAGTTCCATCGTGTTGGCCGCGTTGATCAAGACAACGACATTCTTGAAGTTCTTGTTAACCAGGCTGACCATGGCCTTTTCCCGCTTGTTCAGCTCAAGGTAGCTTTGGCCCTTGTCCCAGTCGCCCTTGTTCTTGTAAGTTTGGCCCATGCCCATCTTGGACATGTTTTTTGGAACATCGGCGCCTTCACCGCCTGGCCGGGCAATTACCACCAAGGCCGTGTCAGAGAACTTCTTGGCGTGGCCAAGCAAGCTGGCTGAATACTGCTTAGTCTTTGGCTCTGGCAAAGTCCAGTCAGCTCCCCACATGCTAACGACTGGACGGTTCTTTTGATACTTAGTGTAGAAATTCAAGAGCTGCTTATTGGTCTTGAATCCCGCCATCTGCAAGCCTTGGTAGATGTCAACTGCCCCATTGGTAGTAGTTGAACCTGAGCCTGAGCCACCATAGATCGGGTTGCTTGAAGCCCATCCGAAGACGTTGATCTTGCGCGCGCTCATCGGCAAGAAGTCATTATCGTTCTTCAGCAAGACGGTCCCTTCATTGGTAATTTTCTTGGAAAGCTCATTACTCTGATTGACCGTTGACGCGCTGACCTTTTTGATAGAAGAGCCAGCGTTGTTGGCGTTCATCAGCCCTTGCATCGGGCCAAAGACCATGGTTGCCAAACTGATAACCACCGTCAATAAGAAGGCAACGCAGGATTCCCACTTAAGCAAAAAGTTGAACTTGCTGCTCTTCTTCCAGAAAACAATAAGCAAAATGACAATCAATACTAATACGATTGGAATTGGCAACAGGTTCTTGCCGCCAACCTGAATCGTGCTAGTAATGTCTCTATCACTAACGACACCTGCAGCTTTCAAAGAGTTGATCACTGCATATCCGATCCCAGCAACGGCTAATACAAAAGCTAGAATTACGCCGAGTGAGATCCATAAACTGCGAAGCTTTTTCTTCATCGTATGTCTTTTCTCCTAAACACTTTCATTACTTCTTAACAGCTTTAATCATACTCTTTAAGAAAGCGGTTTTATCTGTTTGAACATTTTCTGTCAATTTCTCCACAAATTCTGTATTCCCTTTCATCTGCTGAACATCAAATTAAAAAGCCCTTACAAGGCGATTAATCTGCAAGGACTTTTCGCTTACTTCATGATGACGAACTTCATCATTGGCCAGTTGATCACGACCTGGGCAATGATGTTGCAGATGTTGGCTACCGTAGCTGAGAAATCGCCGATCTTCGAGCTTAAAACAGCGATGATATGAGGCGGCATCCAAACCGAGACGATCCCGGCGAAGACCACCGTTACCACGTACCAAAAAAGCTTGGCCTTCCCAAATTCCGCGCCAAAAACAACATCTCTTTGCACAAAATAGTTGACTACTTGCGCGCAGACATAGGCAAGAATAAAGGAATAGAAGCCGCCCAAGCCACCAGTTGATGGCTTGCTGTAGTCGAAAATAAACCATTTGAAAGGCTGGGTAATATGCTTAAAAAAGAGCAGAGTGCTCAGCCAGAGCACGACGAAGTTGGTCACCGTGGCGCAATTGCTCAAAATATTGAAGACCAGAAACTGGTAGAGGGTTGGGTTTTTAGCCTGGAACTTAAGCAGTCCATGGACCAGCCCATTCTTCCGGTGCTTGAGCATCCACTTGGTCAAGCTGTCATTGTTGTCTGCTAAACGGTCAATGGCACTTTCGAGCTCAGCGGCCGTCATTACTGCTTTCTCACTCATTCTTGCACATCCTTATCATTCTTAACTTTACGGTTGTTTTGGAAATAATCTCTGATCAAGCGGCCGCTCCCCCGCCAGAAATGACCATTGACGATGAAGAGAATGTCTTCGACCATCGGCCGGCTAATCGTGTCCCCCATCATCTTCGTCATCGCTCTAAAAGGCATATTGTAGTTAAAGAGGAAGTTCAGGTCTGGCTTGCTATTTTCCAGGCTCTCCTGGATCTTCTTGGCCAGCCACTTGGCAGTCGCCCGGCCCAGCCAGGACTTGGCATTGGTCATTTCCCGCAATGGGTCATTCCACTCCAGTTCCCGCCGGCCAGCTGGCAGATTTTCCGGCAATTTTGCCCCATAGAGGTCCGCGAAATCATGGTCAGTCACCAGCAAGAGCTTGCCTTCCTTATACTTGTCATAGCTGCTACTTGCCGCCACTTCCGGGACAATGCCCCGCTTTAAGTCATATTCGCCGGTCAAAACAATATCAGCAACGTTGCGGCCAAGCATGATCTGGTAGCGGCCCTTTTCTTCCTGCCAAGTTCCCAAGCTCTGGTCAAAGTAGCGGAAGGAGTATTCATCAAAGGGGATTGAGACCCGCTTGCTCTCGCCCGGCTCCAGGTCCACCTGGGTCCAGCCCTTTAGTTCCCGCTTAGGGCGCAGCAAAGGTGAATCTTCCTTGCCAATGTAGAGCTGGACTGTTTCCTTGCCGGCCACTTTGCCGGTGTTGGTCACGTCCAGGCTGACCCCTTGGTCAGTGATCTCTAAGTTGCTCAAGGCAAAAGTGGTGTAGCTCAAGCCATAGCCAAAAGGATACTTGACCTTGACGCCAGCCGTTTCATAATAGCGGTAGCCAACAAAGATGCTTTCCTTGTAGTAGGCATTGTGCTTTTCTTCTGGGAATTCATTGTCAAAGGGAATATCAGTTTCCGTCAAAGGATAGCTTTCAGCCAGGCGGCCGGACGGGTTGTATTTCCCGGTCAAAACTTCCCAAACCGCGCTTGGGCCAGCCTCCCCGCCCAGGTATTCGTGCAGGATCGCGCTGACCTTGTCTTCCCAGGGCAGCGCGACTGCCGCCCCACCTGAGAGGACAACAATAATCGGCTTGCCCGTCTTAACCAGTTCTTCCAGCAAGTTGACCTGACAAGGCGGAATAGCTAGGCTGGTCCGGTCAAGCCCTTCTGACTCCGCGCTTTCATCAAGGCCAACGTTAACCACGTAGACCTCACACTTGTCAGCCAGGGCCTTGGCTTCTTCAACCAGTTCCGCCTTAGCCTCCCCCTGGCGCGGGCAGCCTTGGGCATAGCCCACCAGGTCGATAGGGTAGTCCTTGGCCGTGTCCAGCAGACTTTCCAGATCATGGGAGTTGATCAAGGATGAGCCAGCCCCTTGATAGCGCGGGTTCTTGGCAAAGTCGCCGACCAGGGCCACCTTGGTTCCCTTAGCTAAAGGTAGGATTTGATCTTTATTTTTCAAAAGAACCAGGCTCTTCTTAGCGGCATCACGGGCCACGGCATGCTGCTCTTCCCAAGAAAAAGCACCGGCCGCGGGCTTCTTTTGAGCTTCCAAGATAACCGTGAGCAGTTCATCGACCCGCTGGTCCAGGATTGCTTCGCTCAGCTGACCATTTTCAACAGCTTGAACCACTTCTTCGGCCGCGTTGACCCCCAAGCCGGGCATGGCCAGGTTGCTGCCGGCCTTGATACCGGAGACATGGTCATTGTCCCCGCCCCAGTCAGTTACCACGTAGCCGTCAAAGCCCCAGTCTTTACGAAGGGTATCAGTCAAGAGCCACTTGGATTCATTGGCATAGCTGCCATTGATTTCATTGTAAGAAGACATGATAGACTTTGGCTTGCCTTCTTTGACGGCAATTTCAAAATTGGTCAGGTAGAGCTCGTGCAGAGCCCGCTGGTCCACAACCGAGTTGGAGGCCATACGGCGGGTTTCCTGGCTGTTGACGGCCAGGTGCTTTGGCGTAGCGATCGTGCCATTTTCCTGCAGGCCCTGGATCATCCCGGCGGCCATTTTACCGGCCAAATAAGGGTCTTCACTGAAGTATTCAAAGCTCCGGCCCCCGCGGGGGTTGCGCTTGACATTGAGGGCGGGTCCTAAGACCTGGTCAACTTCAAGGCGGCGGGCTTCCCGGCCTAAGGCGCGTCCGACTTCCCGGCCAACGGCTGGATCCCAGCTGTTAGCCAGGGTGGCTGAAGATGGGAAGCAGGTAGCTGGTTCACTGCCATTTAAGCCCAAGTGGTCCCCGGCCCCAGATTGTTTCCGCAGACCGAATGGTCCGTCTGACAAAAAGATGCTCTTCAGCTTGCCTTTGATTGCCCGGGTCTGCCATTCGCCCTGACCAGCCATGAGCAGGGCTTTCTCTTTAAGGGTCAATTGGTCGAGCAATTTTTGATTCTTTAACATATAGACTAACCTCCATCGATCTTAACAAGACTAATCATACGCTTATAGAAAGCGGTTTATTTTTCTACCGCATTTTTTGCCTTTTTTCCCACATAATTTGTCAGCTGGCTAGCTTACCAGGCAAAAGCCCGCTATAATAAATGCTGTTTGTAAGCAATACCATGCCGCTAGTAAAGGAGCGTTTAAATTATGCGAATTGCGATCGTTGAAGACAATCAGTCAGAAATGGAGCGCCTCAGCGCCCACTTCGCCCGCTACCAGCAGGAGTACCAGCAGAACTTTGAAATTGTTTGGTTTGACAATGGCCTGAAGTTCCTGGAAAGCTTCAACCATAATTTCGACGTGATCTACTTGGACGTGCAGATGCCGCT
Organism: Lactobacillaceae bacterium AF64-9pH9TA; assembly: GCA_027681045.1. Lineage (GTDB taxonomy): Bacteria > Bacillota > Bacilli > Lactobacillales > Lactobacillaceae > Lactobacillus. The sequence continues at coordinate 107,051 of JAQDCK010000004.1, forward strand.
GATGGACGGAATGACGCTGGCGGCTAGGATCCGCAAAATCGACAAGACAATCCCGCTGATTTTTGTCACCAATTATGTCCAATATGCCATCGACGGCTACAAGGTTGATGCCAGCGACTTCTTGCTTAAGCCGGTCAATTACTTCAACTTCCGCGAGCACTTCAAGCGGATTGAAGACCGCTTCAAGCGCCAGGAAGACGCGATTGCTATTACTACTTCAGAAGGGATCGTCAAGGTCTTGCTGGATGAGCTGTATTATGTTGAAAGCAATGCCCATACCATCTTCTACCATGTGCTGAGCGATGGGAGTGAAAAAGTCCTGGAAACTTCAGACACGATGAAGAATGTTGAGCAAAAGCTGGCTGACTATAATTTCTACCGCTGCAACAACAGTTTTATCGTCAATTTAAAGCACGTTGCCGGCGTCAGCGGGAGTGACGTCTTGATCGCCGACACCCGGCTGCCGATCAGCCGCCCGAGGAAAAAAGCCTTCATGAACGCCTTGACTGAATACATGGGAATGGGGGGCAAGTGATGGAGATCAATTTGCCTGATATTCCCCGCTATTACACGGCTTTGGCGGAAAGCCTGGCCTGCATCATGATGATTGAGCAGCTGCCCCGTCAGCAGATCCGGAATAGGCGCTGGCTTGGCTACATTGCATTTGCCCTTGGCCAGCTGGTCCTGCAGTATTTGGCTGGACAGTTGACGCTGGCTTTCTGGCTGCCAGGAATGTTTGCCAATTTAGCTTGGATGGGCTTCATGATTGGTTACTTAGAACAGACATCCACGGATGTTAAGTTCTACCACCTCAGCCGGGCCTTCATAACAGCAGAATTTATGGCGGCCCTGGCCTGGCAAGTTTACTGCCTGAGCATCCAATTCGTTGATCAGGCCTTTAGCAAGGGCCTTGAAATTCTGACCATGATCATCATTTACACCTTGATCATCGCAGTCTTACATTATTTGCCCAAAAGCTCCCCGGACAACTACTCCCTCTTGCACATTTCCCATAAGTCTGCTTTAAACAGTCTTTTGATCATGGCCATGGTTTTCGCCGTTAGCAATATCGGCTTCCTCTTCCCCCGGGGACACTTTTACGTGGGCAATGGCTTTACGATTTTTACTGTCAGGACCTTCGTAGATCTCTGCGGCCTGCTCCTGTTTTCCTTGCAGGAAAATCAGCGCTATGAACACTATTTGCAGCGGGATTTGACCAACATGAACAACATGTTCAACACGCAATATGAGCAATATGAGGCTTTTCGGGAAAGCAATGAAATCGTCAACCAGCGCTTCCATGACTTAAAGCACCAGCTGGATATCATTGCCCTTGAAAGCAATTCAGCTAAACGGGATGAGTATATCAAGCGCCTGCAGGATGAAATCAAGCAATATAAGGCCGATGTTAAGACCGGCAATCCGATTGTTGATGTGGTCTTAACCAGAAAGAATGCCTACTGCATCAAGCACGGGATTACCCTGACCTGCATTGCCAACGGCCGCTTGCTAGACCAAATCGATACCATGGACCTCTGCAGCTTGCTGGGCAACAGTCTGGATAACGCCATTGAAGCTGTCAGCAAGATCCCTGACCCGGAGAAGCGGCTAATTGACCTGCGGATCACGCAAAAGGGAAATCTGGTTGTCTATAATATCCGCAACTATACCGAAGCCCAGCCTAAACTGGAAAATGGTGCCCTGCCGAAAAGCACCAAGCAAGATACCGGCCGGCCCCACGGCTACGGCCTGCGCAGTATTGAACAGATCGCCAAGCGCTACAACGCCACCATGAACTTGAGCGTCAAAAACAACTGGTTTTCCCTTACCGTTATGTTTGTAAGGTAGCCTAGAAAGATAGCTGGGCTGCCGGCAGAGATGGGGAAACAGCTTTACATGTGAAACAGGGATGCAATCCGTTATTGGACTGCATCCCTGTTTTGTCGCTTATCATCAATTTGGTTAAAAAGCTGTTCGCCTTTTACGCTGCTTTTTCGACGAAATATTTCATATATATTTTCAATTCTTGACTATCTAAAGTTCTACTAAAATACTGTTTTTTAACTTCTTTGGCAACATTCTCACAAACAATTGGTTTCTCAGCCAGTTTCTTCAGAAGTCCCCCAGAGCATCTTAATAACCAATTCAAGTCAAAGTTGTTGTAATCATATCCATCAACATCTACTAACCATTTACTAATCTCAATACTAGATTCTTTGATCACCTTAACTACCTTTTCTTTGTCCTTGACAGCTTGAGGATTAACCAAAATTAAGTTGCAGTATGCTAAAGCAACATCTTCTTCATCACTAACATGTCGTTGCCTTTTTTGTTGTTTTTTCAGCCAATTGATAATTTTGGCATTGTCGTCTTTCTTCATGCTAATAATGTTTTCTCGCACCAAGTTTAGATATCTGACATACCCGCTAGAAGTAGGTACTAGATCACCGATACCTTGAACTTCTCGAATCTTTCTTCGGATTTCCTTGGAGCACCATTGATAAATATCAACAAGAGTATCAATTTTTCGCTCTCTAATTAGATCATCAATTTCAATTGCCAAGCTGCTATCCACCTTGCCACAATGCGAGGCCAAAGTTCGTGTCAATTCTATATGTGAACTCGGATTCTTTTCTTTAGCTGTTAGCTCTAAGTCTTTTTTCAAGATTTTTTTGATTGTTTTTTTAGCATTTTTCTGAAGTAAATCCCCCTGCTCTGCTGCTACTAGAAGATAAACTATTTCATTACGATAGAGATCAAAATTCATAAAGGTTGTATTTTCTTCAATTCCTTCTAGGAGTGATTCAAATATGCCTTGATCTATCTTTATGTAACGGCATATAGTAATCAATTTCCAGAATAGCTTCCTTGAATAGATTCTGTTTCCTTGGTCATTATTAGCAACTAACTTTGAAACTACCGTATTTAAGTATCTATTGGCTTCTTTATCAATCGAAATTGAAGCAAGGTCATAGTCTCTAAAAATTTCTCTTATTTCCTTTGCATCATCTGTAAATCTCAACATTACAAAGATATCAAACCATTCTAAGTTAGATGATGTGACATTATAGCTTGAAAGTCCACAAAAGCTATCCTTCAAAATTTTAGTGGGAGTAGCAGTTGATTCTAAAATAGTTCTCATGTACACATGAAATATTGCAGTATTTTTTCTCTTGTGGTCTAACAGAATGTTGTTATAAAACTCATAATAGAAGAAGTCTTTCATATCACTACGTAGAGCTTCATAAGCCGGATCCCCGTTTTTTGCCAAGAATTGTGACTTTGCTTCTTTCAAAGTCTTTTTCCTCTGCATATATATTTCTTGAAATAACGAATAAGAAATAGAGAAACTGGACAGTTCCTTTAAAAAATTCATATGTTTTCTTTCACCAACTGGTAAGGTTTCAAACGTTTTATCTAGATCCAATTCATTTTTCTCATCGAGCTCCTTGGATGACTCTTCATTGCTGTTTCTCTTTGCCAACTGCGAATCATATTTAAGATTCACTTGAGAAATAAAATATTGCGGCAACTTCTTTTGACGATAATATTGCCAACTTGCGCGTTGCAAGTAATTATAACTACCCACATAATCTTCCAAATAGTAATCGATAGCTGCTAATTTCATTGATTGTTCTGGATCATCGTTATTGATCGTGATTTCGTACTCATTTCTTAATGCTGTTAGTTCTTTGAAATCAAAATCAAGTACCGCCTGTACCCAAGAATCTTTAATAATTGGCTTATCAATTTTATGAATTTGATTATCTATTTGATAGGAGTTAATACCGCTCCTTTTGATAATTTTTTGAATAAAACTTGCTTTTTTAGAATTACGCTCATTGTAAAAAATACATTTCAAAAGTTTTTTAGCTGCTTCCTCTCGCTTTTTATCCAGGTGGTCTTTAACGTAAATCTGGCCTGATTCTACCGATATATTATATTTTCTGAGTATTTGAACAATATACTTCGTATACACATACTTAAAATCAGCAAACGGTTTAAGTTCATCATTAATACTATCAATAGGATCTTTTACATCACTTAAAACTAAGTTTAAAGCATACTCTAAATTCTTAGAAACAGAACCTTGATCTTCAAACCAAGACTTTGTAAAAATTACATTAACTCCTAAATTACGGTAGTATCGTTCTACATTTCTATCAAACTCCTTATCTGCTTCAAGCATATACGCTCTTTGGATATCATTCTTTAGAACGTTCTTAACCCATGTGAAAATCTGCTTGGTATCTGGATCGTCGAATGAGTAACCTATAAACAAAATAACCTTGCTACCGACAAGTGATTTTACATAGTTCTCTATCAGCTTGAAATTTTCTGAATAATTTAGATAGTCATCTTCCTTTAAGACAAAATTATCGTGCTCAAAGTCACCATGCATCTTAATAAGTTCTTTTCCTGGCTGAGCATAAGCTAATTCAGAGTCTTGGCAAATGGGTTGAATGAATTGATTTCTATTTTGAAAAGCTTGTTCTATCAAATTATCGTAATTTGTAGTAATGATTGTATTGAGATCAAAGTCTACGATTTGGTTATGGATTTTGCACGGTTTTAAGACATCGACATATCTGAAAATCTGTTTCATAAACTGAGTATATTCTTTTTTACCACGGTCATTGTAGTAAAATTGTGGAATCTTTAAATTATCAAAATCGTTCGGGTCAACTCCTACAGCTTTAGCAATCTGATTAACTGCTTCACTCCACAACGGCATGCCAGAATTCTTTGATACACCAGCACCCACAAACAATACTAGCTTTTTGCTAAGCATCGCTTCCTTGATTATTCTCTTAGATTCCTCATATGAAGCCTGCAATTGCTCATCTAATTTCCAATTTTCTTTACTCATGTGTTCCCTCACAGTTGTAACATGCAATTCATTTTGCCGTTTTGCCTTAATTATAAAATAAAAGTAAGGTAAGCGCCCAATACGCAGTATATTAAAATCCCATCCTAGCAATGCTAAGATGGGATTAATCAGTTTATGGGACATTTGCTGAACATTTTCAGACCATGGTAAATAAGCTTCAAGACGTTGACTTTTTAATACGGGCAGTTTATTCAGAAAAAAGGATCAAGGTTGAAGCTCTGCTTAACCATGCAAGCAAACAAGTCGACCTCTAGGTGTATGTTGGTCTTACCACAAACAATGAACACGCAACCTTGTTTCTCCAGATTAATCATGGCTCAAGAACCTGTCTACGACTTCGAGCATAAGCTCGTTAGTGGCATCACTGTAAAATTGCAGCTCAACCCCATTGGACTTCAATTTAAAAACAAGCCGGTTCTTTCCGAGCCGGTTCTTAGGTCTGATTCTGTCCTTTGGCAGCTCGAGCGGTACGATAGGATGTTCAGTCATAATATCGTGTTCCTCCGTATTCAATTGTTAAGAACAGTATATGACTTTGATACGAGAGACCGATAGATACTCACTATTTGGTGCTTCCAAAAGACTAAATTTTAGTAAGATTTACCTTACCATACGAATCAATTTCTGTAAGCTTACTAGCAAATAGATACTCTTTAGCCATTTTCTTTTGATTAGCTGAATATCTAAGACTGTATTCAAAAGACTGAACATATGGGCGATACAAGTTCAGTATCTCCTCTTCATGATCATATGTAGTAATCCACTTGTAATCAATTAAATCAACAATATTTTCTGCTAAAATTTTATGCTCCTCATTACTTGGAAACGATAAATATAGGTTTCTACCTTGCTTGAAATAAGGGGGGTCGAAGAAAATAAATGTATCTTTAGAATCGTAATTCGGTAACTCTGTGCAAATAAATTTCTTTGCATCAAGATTACTTAAAATAATCCGGTCTCTCTTAGCTGCTATACGTCTTATTTTTTGTTTCAAGGCTTCTTTATTGAACCTACAATCTATCTTGTACTTTCCGGCTTGACTCTGGCCTCCGATTGGACCTCCTTGAATAATGCCACTAACATTAGTACGATTCAAGAAAAGAGTGGAAAAAGCGTTTTCCAATGATTGTGGTTGTGTATGAAATTCTTTATGAATTGAACGTTGTTTATGCCATTCAGTTAAATTAACATTCGTCCGATCAATAAGGCTAACAAGATCTTCTGTTTCGTTAAGAACTGCATACCAAACTGCATATATTGAAGGATCATAGTCATTCATAACGATTCTATCAACTTGCCCATTGAACAAGAGATGCAGAGCTATTCCAAAACCACCTGCAAATGGTTCAATATATGTTCTTGGAGAATCGTTTTGCTTGATCAAGCATTCTACAAATTTAGATAATTGGCTTTTCCCTCCAGGATATCGAAGTATTGAATCTGTGCTTGGCATCCTATCCCCCTTGTTGTTCATCTAGCCATTCTTGAGGGTTGATTTCATTATAAGGTGCAACTTTTCTAAATAGAGTTCTAAGATCGAAATAAAATGAGTTAAGACTTGATTCATTTTTCGGATTATTAAGCCAATGTTTAAATACCATTTTGAAAAAAACTATATTTTTATTACAGTGTTTTTTATAAAATTCGCGTGGCTTGGATGTTTTAGCAACTTTTCCTTGATTAAAATCCTTCAAAGGCTTTTTTATTGCATCATCATACCATTCTTTGCTAAAGCCTTTTTGTAAAACATACTCATTCGTCCAAAAGTCATCTCGCTCTTTATATAAATAATCTGAATATTCAAACAATAATTTTTCTGGTGAAAGACCTTGACCACTCTTTTTTCCAAAATTAATGCCTGGAAGGGAAATGATACAGTTTGTCAAATCTTTATTTTTATCGCCATCTAGAATGCAAATAGCTCTCATTGTATTTTTTATAAGTTTGTCATCTTTAAATATTCCTCTTAGACTATCTGCCCCAATATTAGCGTTAATCATATGAAAGAAACTTTTAACGTCCCTAAATGCCGGATGCTTCTTCTCGAAATAAGTGAATATCAAATCTATCAATAACCTAGCTTCTGCATCTTCTGTAAAGACAGGGATTACTCTATCTTGAAAAATATTCTGAGCAGTCAGCGTTTGAAGCTGCATTTTAATTTTGTAGATATCAGGCTTTGGCATTATTGAAACAGAGTCTTTTAAGTCCAACAAATAAAGAACGTTATCCTTGTGCTTTAGGGAATCTTCCAATGTCGTTAAACTATGTGTAGTGAAAACAATCTGGATTTTATAGTTCACAGAATACTGTCTTAGCAACTTTAATAATTTTATTTGAAATGCGGGGTGCAATGTTGCGTCTATTTCGTCAATTAACAAGAGGCTTTCTATAGGTCTTTTCGATTCTATTGAATCGTAATAATAATGCAATGAAGTTAATGCTGTCAAAATAACAAAGAGATTATCTTGCCCTGCTGAGATGGTATTAGAATCTATTCCTTGTTTATCACTGGTGAACTCTGTGCGATATTTAAGATTACCTAACCTTTGTGTACTTTTAAGTGATATATCATAATTAGTGAAATCTTTGTACAATTCAATCAATTCCTTCTGATACTTATCAGGAAGTGATTTTCTACCTTTAGAAACTGCGGCATCATTATCAAACTCACCGTATGGTACTAATCTAGGAAGTCCTAAATAAATTACAGGGCAACTTGGAAGCCTCTCGTGCTTGTTATTTCCATACTTAGGTTTCAGAGAATATCTTCCTAGCTTTTTAGAATTGTGTCTTCTAAAATCCAACATAGTGTTGTCGGTATACTTTACACTATAAAGCGTACCCGACACTCCAACAGCCGGATCTCTATATTCTCTCATTGTTTCGCGTGCTAAAGACTCTATTTTGGGATTTATGTATGAATTTACATCATTAATATTTTTCAAACACTCTTTATCTTTTACCCAATCACAACTCGCACTTACCCTTTTGTATGAATTACTGATCACATGTAATATAGAGGATTTACAGGTGCCATTTGTACCAGAAATGGCCGTAACGTGCGAAGACAGGTGCACCTTTATTTCCTTTAATTTTTTATACTGCTTAAATTGTATTTCTTTTATCATTTTTCCTTAATTTATTGCTGAATTTGTTCTTTTAAATACGTAGACATTGATGTTCTTTTACATTTTACAACGAAACTTTCTCTTTTTTCAATTGATATGATGTACGCACCCAATAGCGCAGTATCTATCCCAACTGCCGAAGGGCAAACTCAGACCTTCCAAAGAACAGACTTGTCCTTAATCTAAAGTCTAGAGGGGGTTGAGCTGTCGTTTTAAAGTGATGCCACTAGCGAGCTTATGCTCGAAGTCGTAGACAGGGTCTTGAGCCATGATTAATCTGGCTGAGTTAGGTCGAGTGTTTATTGTTTGCGGTAAGACCGACATGCGCCGGGGAATTGATTCGCTTGCTTACATAGTTAAGAAGAGTTTCAATCTCGATCCCTTCTCCGGATGCGTCTTTCTCTTCTGCGGCAGTCGAAGAGATCGCTTCAAAGCACTTTATTGGGACGGCCAGGGATTCTGGCTGCTCTATAAGCGTTTTGAGAACGGGAAGCTGGCCTGGCCAAACAATGAAGACGAAGTTCGAGAGTTGTCCGATGAACAAGTCATGCGCTTGATGCAAGGCTTTACCATTGATCCTAAAATTAATACCGCAAGAGCTCGTGAATTCTATTGATTTCACGAGTTCTTCTTGTATTCTTATGATTATGGATCAAGGAGGGAGAGGGACAACGAGCATGACTGACAAAGAAACTTCAGCTTTAATCGAAACGCTCAAAGCAAATAACGAAGAGCTGCTCAAGCAGGTTGCCCTTCTTACTGAACAAGTTGCTTATTTGACTCAGAAGCTTTACGGCGAGTCTTCCGAAAAGAGAGTTGTCAACCCAGATCAGCTGAGCTTTTTTGAGGAAGATAAGGCCTCTCAAGATGACGAGGACTTGCCCTCGCATTACCGAAACTATTACCTATAAGAGACGCAAGCAAGTCGGTAAAAAGCAAGACATCTTAGACTCTCTACCGAGCGAGGAGGTTCATCATCGTTTGGATGATCTTACCTGCACAAACTGCCAGCACGAGCTGAAAGAGATCGGCAGCTTCTGTACCAGAGAAGAGCTGCGCTACATTCCAGCCCAGGTTAAGCGAATCGACTATATCCAACACTCTTACAAGTGGCAGCACTGCAGTGATGAGGCACCAGCTGACAAGATTATCAAAGCACCTGTACCCAAGGCTCCGTTAACCAACAGTCTTGGCTCAGCTTCTTTGATCTCAGATACTATCTATCAGAAGTACGTTCTCAAGGTTCCTGCCTACAGGCAAGAGAAGGACTTACGGCGTATGGGGCTTCCGCTTGATCACAAGACGGTTTCAAATTGGCACATCAAGGTCTGCGAGTACTACCTCTCCAGCCTTTACGAACTCTTGAGAAAAGAGCTGCTAAAGCTGGGTGTCATTCACGCAGATGAAACGCCATATCGAGTCTTAGACAGCGAAAGAGCTAAAGACTACGTCTGTACCTTCTCGTTAAGTAAGCATGCCGAGAAGCCGATTGTCCTGTATCACCATGGATCACGAAAAGGTGCCGAAGCAGTGGACTTCCTCACAGTCTTCAGCGGATACCTTCATTGTGATCAATATCCTGCTATTTACAATTAAGCCAACAGAATGTGACTCTTGTAGGCTGTATGGCTCATGCAAGACGGAAATTCCATAATTCCTTGCCTAAAGACAAGGCTAGAGAATCCGACGCGACTTCGATGGCTAATCAAGGGATCCACTATTGTAATCAAATGTTTAGTCTTGAGCGTGCCTAGAAAGACCTTTCCGTTGAAGAGAGATACGAAAAGCGTCAGTCCGAATTGAAGACTCTGCTAGAGAAGTTTTCCGACTGGTGCTCCAAGAAATCAATCTCCGTGTTACCTTGCGGCAAGCTAGGGATGGCCTTCCAGTATTGCATAAAGCACATGGACAAGTTCATGAACGTTCTAAAAGATGGTCACCTTGAACTAGCCAACAACAGAACGAGCAGTCAAAGAAATCGTCATGGGACGCAAGAACTGGCTCTTTTCACAGAGTAAAATTTATGGCAATCATTATGAGCATATTTGAATTGATCTAAGCAAAATGGTTTGGATCAATTCAAATATACAACTATCTTCTAGACAAGCTGCCCAATGAGCTGCCATTATTGGACAATCAGCGTCTGGAAGCCTATTTACCATGGGCTGAGGATGCTCAGCTCCACTGCAAGTAAAGTCCCATAACTGATTAATCCCATCTTAGCATTGCTAGGATGGGATTTTAATATACTCTGCTATTGTACCTTATGTACTACTCTAATGCTGAATTCTAAACTTTATCTGTTCTAACATTTCTACTGCGGTCGTCTGACGTAAAGACAAAACTATGATGACATATATTATGCCGGATAAAACCACAGAAGAAATCAATCTACCAACGTTGGAGCTAATAAGGTGTTGGCAAACCAAACATGATAATATAATACCGACACACCCTAACAGATCAATAATAACATTTTTTATGATTGTCTTATCTCTTAAAACAAAGCCAGTAATGTCGCGACTATAGTAGTAGTTCATAAACATCATTGTACATTCCGCCAAAACAGTCGTTAAAGCTGCGCCATCATATGATAAAAATGGAATTAAAACAAAATTGAGTACAATATTTAAAACTGCACTGGTGGCTGAACTAATCAGATTCTTTCGTTCACGCTTAGCTGGCATCAACGCACACTGTCCAAAAATACCGCTAATCCCACTACCCAACATAGCAAAAACGAGAATTCGAAGAGATGTAGATGCAGCTATGTATTTAGCGCCTGCAATAATATAAATAATCTCTGAACTAACCATAAATAATCCAGTCATCCCTGGAAGAAGAATCAACAAGAAAGTATTAAAAAGCTGTCTCATAACTCTTCTATATTCTCTCATACGATGCTGGCCCATTAGCATGGCTAAACGTGGGATTGTAACAACTTGTATAGCCATCAGCAAGGATCCAACAATATTGTAAATTTTAACCGATGTACTATAAATACCAACCGCATAGTCATTCTTCAAGAAGCCTAAAATCGTTACATCTGAACTGACATAAATTTGTATAGCCACTGTTGCAGCAAAAATCGTAAAGATGGGAACCGCATAAGCTTTCCAGTCGAAATGAGTATCAATCTTAATGTCACAAAGTTTTCTGGCATAAATGAAGTTCAAAATATTAGAACCCACCGATGCAAAAACACTAATGCCTACATAATTTAGATAATCGTCACTGCTTTTCACAAATACAAAAAGCAATATCACAGATAATATCTTAAAAATAATATTTCTCAGTGTTAAGTATCCATATTCCTCAAAAATTGTATATACCCAATCAGTACCCAAAGTAGTTAAAATTATGGATATGCTAAGCAACAAAATAGATGTTAAATATTTATGTAAAGCAGGGGCAACAAATAATGTAATAGCTAAAGCAATATATGCAACCAAAGTTGATACCAAATTGAAAGTAAAAACACGACTTGCAAACTTGCTTATCTTCTCTCTATTATCTCTATATTTTGCCCCTTCTCTGATTGCAAAGGTGCTAATTCCTAATGACGCTATCAACGAAAAGTAACTAACTATTGAACTGGAGAAGTTAAATTTACCCATTCCATCAACTGACAAAACTCTAGATGCGTATGGAAATGTAATTAATGGAAAGATTAAGTTAAGAATTGTCTGCAGACTATTTAGTAATGCATTGACACCCAAAGATTTTTTCTTCAAAATACCAACCTCTCTAGTTCATTAATAAGTCGATTAACACCCCAAGATATCCATATAACCTTTAAAGTACTTTTGTGTAGTGAACTTATCTCCCTGTTTAAGAGCCTCGTTGCTCATTTGCTTTCTCAACTCAGGATTATCTTTAATCTTTAAGATTGCTTCTTTCAAGTTTTCTTCTATTTTAGCACCACGGTCAACGATGACAGCACTTTTATCATTGACATATTCTGTTGCTCCACCTGCTCGGGTAACAATCAGTGGATCGCCAGACATCAAAGCCTCAATAACTACTAACCCAGCTGGTTCTTCCCAAACAGATGGCACGACTGCACAATCAGCGATGCTGTGGTACTTGTACAACTCGGCATGATCTACGTAGCCTGTAAAGACAACCCGTCCATGTGCTCTTTCGACTGCTGCGTCAACTTTACGTTCATACTCTGTTCGTTTGCTATCGCCGCCAAAGTTTGGACTACCAATCACCATTAACTTAACGTGTTCGTCAGGAATCAGATTTACAGCTGAAATCAACTCTAGCACACCCTTCTCAGGGATGATTCTTCCGCAAAAAATTAGAACAAAATCATCTTCTGTAAACCCCAGTTTTTTGCGAAGATACTTTTTTTCTTCCTGGCTTATCTTTTTACTAAACAGCTTTATATCAGCACAGTTTGGTAAAACCTTGACCATTTCAGATGAAACCTCTGAATGATTTAGCCAATACTGTTTTGTAAAATTGCTACAGGATAGGTACTTACCAAAAGTCATCTCAATAGGCTCAGTGCTTTCAAAATTATGATGTAAATGTGCAAAACAATTCTCTTTACCAATTTTTTTTGAGACTGGTAACAACTCATTGTACGGACCCGCTTCGTTGACAAATCGATCAAAGTCATGTTCCTGAACATAATTATTGATAAAATCAGCATAAACACTTCTTGGCGGTAAATCGGTTCTAAAGATTTTATTACTAAATTTTCTAGCTACGCGATAGATAAAATTAGTGATACATTGAAAATTTGTCTTTTTGAGATAGACAAATTCAGTATGCTGATAGCCTTGCTTCTTAGCTACAGCATCTGCATCTACATCATATGTAGCCAAAACTGTCAAGTTAGCTCTTGGCGTTTTTTCATTCTCATCGATCACATATTGCAATAGAGTCTCAATTGCTCCACCTTTAATAGCTGGCATAGTTAATTGCTCTGGCGCCGCAATACAAACCTTTTTCATGACCTTCCTCTCAATAATCTAAGCGAGAAAATATCAATTACTTTTTATTTAAAAATGATACGAAATCGAACTCATCTGAATCATTTTTATTTAGTTATTACACTTTTGTATTTGATATATACTCTTAATATTTTTAACCAACATATTAAGCGCGGAAAAGTTATATACACTCGCAATTTTTTACTGTCAGAATCTGCAACGTTTGCTTCTCTAAAAGTACTTTTTACCCGATAAAAGATACGCCAAAAAATTCTCCAATTTTCCTTTGATGGATTAATAGCTAACTCACTGGTTAATTGCATTAAAAGACTTTGAATACTTTGTATAGCTGATTCCTTAAATCCATCATCCACAAGTCTTTGGAATCTGTCTAGCAATATACTATAAAAATGTTCCCTAATTTGATCCACTTTTTTTAAATTAGCCATAATACTATCATCACGATCAACTCGGTAAAAGTATAGCACATCAGCTATTATAGAGATAGAATTACTGCGACTAATCACAGAATAGAGTATTTGCTCATCTTCGTTGACAATACCAACTTTATAGCGTAAGTTATTAAAAATTCTTGCAGAATATAGTTTATCCCAAGCAACCACCAATGCAGAACCTCTATTAGGGCCATAAAATAATTGCCAAAATTCTTTTTGTGTATATTTGCCTGGCTTACTAATAGGTGATGAGATCACTTCTACATTGTTAGCTTTACTATACTGACATATTACTAAATCAGATTTATCTTTTTGGGCTGCATGAAGTAACACACTAACATAGTTTTCTGAAACATAGTCATCACTATCTATAAATACAATCCACGAACCATGACTATTATCAAGCCCTGTGTTTCTCGCCGCAGAGAGTCCTTGATTTTTTTGATGAAGAGGAACTATTCGATTGTCTCTTTTGGCCCATTCATCAACTTTATTCCCTGAATTATCTGTTGAACCATCATCAACCAAGATGATTTCCAAATTCTTATAGTTCTGATGAACAACTGTATTTAAGCATTTATCTAAGTACTCTTCAACATTATAGACCGGAATAATTACAGATACGAGCGGGCTCATTATTATATCCTCTCCAATTAATAACTAGTTTTGCCAGAAAAATAGATATGGCATAGCATTCATATTATCAACTGATCTCAATAAGAAATAGGCTATTAAGGCAATAATCAGAACTACATATATATATAGTAAAATCTCATCATTATCAAAATCAACAGAGTCTATTGATCCTGTCTTTTTGACTTTTTTAAATACCTTTGAAATCAAGATGATATTGAACAAGCCAAAATAAATTGACAATCTATATAAATCTGATACTACAAAAGCAAAACAATATGTGACCATGCTAAGAGTCGACAGATTAAATAATATATCATCTTTAACTGATTGATTTTTTTTAAAGATATGTGCTAATACTAAAATAGCTAGTGGTGGCACCAAGCCAAATGCTGAAAAATCACCTGAGGAATTATAAATACCATGTGAAATATAGCTTGACTGTACAGGAAAATACTTACCAATATAATTTGTGACTATACTTGGGGCAAATTTAGTCAGAATAAAACTCGCTAGAATAAAAAAATAATTTTGGTAACCAAATTTCACAAACCTACAAAATGGATATGCAATCAAAAATATAATAGCTGTGTTGTGAATTGCGGACGCCGCTAACACTAGGGCTGCAAATTGAATTGGCTTCCTCCGGTAGATGTATTTAACTGAGTAAGCTATAATGCTCAAAGCCAACATTTGTCTTAGTAAGAAAAATGAATATAGCCAATAAAGTGAAATATAGCTAACAAAACTTATCAAAGGTTCATCCGAATACTTATATATCAAATTACAAACCGCCACTACTATTGGTATCGCAATTATCGCCAAATAAACTTGATAATTATTGCTAAATAAGCTTATGAACTTTGTAATAGCTAAAAATGCTACTTGCGATGGTAATTTATATGTCCAAATATTATTCCAACTAGTAGACTGAACGTAATTAAAATTCTGCAAATAAATCCCAGAAGTATCATAAACCCCTAATGTTATACTTCTTAATGAAATCAATGCATACAGTAGCACACCTGCACTTATACAAAAAGCTATTTTATTGTTACCAAAAGCACAGTGAAGCGCAAATAACAATACAAATAGAATTATATATACAGCCATCAGATCCACCTTATTCTTTAATGCTGATTTTGATAAAATGTATTAGCTGATTAGTTATTGGATTTGAAAAGTTCCTAACTGCCCAATCATGAGCTTCATGAATCATTTTGTTATTAGCTTCGACATTTTCCAAAACTTTTTTTGAAGCTTTAATCAAACTATCTATATTTCCACTTTCATACAAAACGCCTGTCTTGCCATTTTTAATTAATTCCGCAGTACCGCCTGAATTAGCCCCAATCACCAAATTACCATAATACATTCCTTCTACAGTAACTCGTCCTAAAGCTTCCATTTTTGAACAAACAAATTCTAAATCATAATTTCTTCTTTGCGAAATAAGATCTTTCGAAAAGCCTAAGAAACGAATCATCTTGTTTTTATGAGATGATATATAGTTCTTTACCTCTTCATTTTGAGGACCTTCACCAAAAATATCTAAACTAAGCTGAAATCCTTGCTCATTAAGTTCCTCAACAGCTTTTACCGCATCAAAAACACCTTTACCACGCAAAATAGTTCCAACAAATATTGCTTTAACTGGCTTATTTATAAACTTCTTAACTTGTTTATCATAGCCATTTGCTTGGTATTTAATTGAGTCGTAGATGACCGCAGAATTTTTAAAATGGTATTTCTTCGAATAATAATTTGCTATTGCCCTGCTTATAAATATAGCGCTTGAATAATTAGCTAATTCCTCGATATTTAAAAAATTGTAATGGGCAATTCGATGATCCAGTTCCATAAACTCTCTAACATGCCAAATATGTGGTACACCTAATGTTTTAGCAATATCTGCACCAATCCAAATAGCAAACGAATTAGACAGAATTGCATCAGGTTTTATTTGACTGATAGTTTTCAATAATCGCCTTTTTACAAAACTAGTGTAAAAGAGTTTCATGTAGGCCTCTTTTACACTTTTTTTAGCTTTATATGTAATACTTCTCTCATCTAAATCTTTGCACAGCGCAAAATAATATCCAGAAACAATATGTATATTTTTCTTCTTAGATAAATCGTCAAAATCATGACTAAAGTGAGGCAAGAAAAGATAATATTCATTTTCATTATCTTCAAGTAACCAATCCTCTAAAGATAGGTTTGCACCAGACATATAAGCATCATGGCAAAATATACAAATTTTCATTTTATTCTTCCCTAACAATTTACATTATGATTTTTATGATTTTTCTACTGCTTCTTTTATAATTTCAAGATACGCATCCCCATCCTTTTCATCAGGTTCGAGATATGCGCCTTCACTCCATTCATTCCATGCGTTGATGACGTAAAATTCATCGCTAGCATCTTGACGAGGCTTAGTTAAAAATTGATTGAAATATTTTTTAAACTTTTTAGGCGTCTTTCCCTTAACAACCATCCCTTGTTTGCCTTTACGCGCAGTGTTGTCCCACCCTGACGTACAGCCTTTAAAAATAGTTGTGCCATCATATGTTCTTGTTCGATTAAGGATAGACTTCCAAAGAAAATCGTAAGATTGATAATCTGTTATTTTTAGTTTTTTCGAAACATATCTCTTAGCTAAATTAAATTTAGAAACGTCAAAGAACATAGTATACAGCGGCTCAAATTCAAATACCGCACTGGATTTGTGCGAATGAAGTCCACGATTTTTTGAACTTATATATTCAACCATGTAAATCCCATCAAAACCATCCTCTTGACAACGCTTATTCCAATAATCGACCATGTTATCATAGTCTGGCATTTCATTCGGCTTATAAATAAAAAGGACCGGCTTATTATTTATTTTTATATATCGGCTATCAGTGAAGAAAGTCCTTAAATAATCATAATGTTTCGCCCAGTCTTCTATTCCGGGATAGCGCTGCTCAATAAGCGTAGTTGGTTGCATGCCATGCCACGTAGTCTGCCAGGTTTCATTAGCCCAACAAAAGCAATAATTAAAATCTTCATCGATCTCATCTCTAATCATTTCTGCCGGTTTTTCAAACAACATTCGGCCATCACCAAACCAATAATGATAGTAGATAAATCCATAAATATCATACTTTTTAGCTAACCTCATTTGGGCGATAATGTCTTCTTTGCGAGATAAATCATAATAATTACGATTTTTCGGGACAATTGGCTGGTAGTGTCCTTTGAATAAAGGCTTACCGCTACGTACATTGTCCCATTCCGTAAAACCTTTTCCCCACCATTCATCGTTTTCTGGAATTTGATGGAAGGCAGGTAAATTAATTGCCAATACTTTTTTCATAACTATTTTTATCCTCTGTTGTATTTCTCTTACTTACAAACAAATAGGGAGTTTAAAGCTCACTTTATTTATTCTTTAAAACGCACCATCTTGCTTAAAAATGCTAATTAGATTGAGGAAGAATATCTTCCAATCATAACCTAATGAAGCGTTATCTACATACTCTAATTCAACATTACACCGTTCCGGATATGTAATATTGCTGCGACCCGTAGCTTGCCACAATCCCATTGCACCAGGCTTTACTGACAACAGCTTAGCCTTGCGATCACCATATTCCTCTAGTTCAGTAGGCACAATCGGACGCGGACCAACAATGCTCATCTCTCCACGCAAGATGTTAATGAACTGAGGAAGTTCATCAAACGATGTTCTACGTAACCATTTTCCGATACTAGTAATTCGTGGATCTTCCTCAGCTGGCAACTTAAAACCATTGGCAACGTATTTGGCATATAATTCCTTATCCGCCTTCAGAATTTCTTCAGCATTCTCTTCCATCGAACGGAATTTGTACATGAAAAATTCTTTGCCATTTTGACCTACTCGTTTTTGTTTAAAAAACACTTTGCCGCCATCATGATTCTTAATAATAATTGATAACAACAAAAATGCTGGTGATAAACACACCAGAGCTAAAACACTACCAAGAATATCAAAAATACGTTTTGATGTTTTGTAGAAAGTGCTTTGTATTCTTACTTCTTCTAAATTACTTTCCGTCATCAGCAATTCTTCCTCACCTTAATCTTCACCATTTAAATACGCTTTACGTCCTGCCTTGCTTCCCATTAATCTGACTACACAATCAAAACCAAAGCGAATAAACGACAATACTCTTCCATGCGATAACAATCTTTTTGAAACGTATTTTACCATTTTTAGGCCTTCAGATTCTTGTGAAACGTTGCCAAGTAGCTCTTTATGCTTCTCAATCTCGTATCCCTCAATATAGTTTCGTTTGTATTGTTGCTTCAGGGTAAAATTATGTGAGTGCAAGACCTTTGCTTCAGCAACGTAGGCAACTTTATAACCGCTCTGAATTACTTTAGCTGCATAGAACATATCTTCATTAGTCTTTAACGATTTTTCAAATCCGCCTAATGCAAGATAGACTTTTCGATCATATGCTGCAAAAGAATCAGAGAAGAAGAAAGTCTTGATCCCCAGCCGTTTGATATCGGCTTTAGATTTTACGCTACTCACAGCTGGATAGTTAAACTCCCGAATGAGCTTTTCAAATGCTGACGCGTCTTTCTTAGCAACTTGTCTGCCTGTTGCAATAACAACACCATCTTGATCTAACGCCTTAACTAAATTACCGATTGTCTGGTTATCATACGGAATCGCATCTTGGGTTAAAAAGACCACAACATCAGTTTTACATTGTCGGAGAACCATGTCTCTAGTCTTGGCATGGTTGAAATCTTTGCGCTGAATCTGAATCAGATGCACATTATGCTTCTTACAAATTTCAACTGTCCGATCTTCTGACGCAGAATCAACTACAATAATCTCAGTTATAGGATAATCCTGAGTACTAAGTTTTAGTAGCTGGATATCAATAAATCTTTCGGCATTAAGTGTTGGTATCACTACACTTACAGTCTTATCCATTTTTTCCTCTCCTTCATCCAAATTTCTACTTTAAAACAGTCCTAAGAATTTCTTCCGCTTCTTAGGCAATGGCTGCCAGTTCAAATAAACTGGATCGCCATTGATTACCGCTTGCGCATTATCTAAATACTTCTGTTTCTTATTTTCACCAAATTCCTTCGCCAACTTATCCAGTGCTTCACTCAGTTGATATTGCCGTCTTGGCAAATCATGAGCATCACTGGCAAAGAAGGCACATTGTCCAGCCTTGATAAACTCCCGGCTACATTCTTCAATTTCTTTGCCAAACAAGCCGGTATATGAGCTGGCAGTGATCTGTACCAAAACTCCCATTTCCAGGAATTCTTGCAACTTCTGCGGATTTGCCAGAATTTCCTTATTCCGTTCTGGGTGAACAATAATTGGCGTAATCCCTCTTCTGGTCAGTTCGTACACCATGTTCTTGGTGTAATGCGGCACTTCATTGCTTGGCAATTCCAAAAGCATGTAGTGGCCCTCTTCGTCACAGAAGAGGATGTCATCATTATCAAGAGCTTCAGTCAATCCACCTGACAATCTGACTTCATGTCCTGGAAAGACCGTCAGCGGAATACCCGCTTGGTCAATCCGATCTTGAAACTCTTCCGTCAACTTGATCACATCTTGCTTGTGGTTGGTGTAGCGGCCATTTAATGTGTGTGGAGTACACAAGGCGTGGGTTACGCCATCAGCAACCGCGGCTCTAGCGAGATTGAGCGAAACCTCCCAAGACTTCGAACCATCGTCGATTCCTGGCAAGATGTGACAGTGTAAATCAACTACCGGCATGAGCTACTTCTTTCTCCCAAAGAGGCCCTTCTTCTCCTCTTCTTCGCCATAGCCATAACCATAGCCATAACCATAGCCGTATCCATACCCATATCCGTAGCCTTCATCCCCATCGGCATCAACATCGTTCATAACATAACCTAAAATTGGTGACTTAGTCAGCTTAAGCAGCTCAACTGCCCGCTTAACTGCTGACTTCTGTGAATGCGCCTGCCGCACAACCAAGATCGTCCCGTCCAAAGAACTGGTCAGTTGCTGGGTTTCAGCCGCGTCCAAGATTGGCGCTAAGTCGATTACAACCATGTCGTATTCTTGCTTCAAGTCTTCAATCAAGTCCACCATATGCTTGGAAGACAGAAGTTCTGACGGATTTGGCGGAATCGGACCTGCCGTCAAGATTGACAGGTTCTCTACACCACTTTCCCGGATCACGCTGTTTGCGTCCATTTCCTTAGACCGACTAGTCAACAAGGTTGTCAAACCATTGCTATTAGATACGTTAAAGGTGGAGTGCAAGGTTGGCCGACGCAAGTCCGCGTCGATCAGGATCGTCTTCTTGCCAGCTTGCGCCATGGTAATGGCTACATTAGCGCTGACCGTTGACTTGCCGGCGCTGGCCATAGCTGAAGTGAAGGCAATCGTTTTTACTTCCTTATCAACGTTCATGAAGTTTATGTTGGTCCGGATGTTTCTGAACTGTTCTGAAATAACGCTTTGCGGGTTAGCCAAGGTAATCAGCTTGGCCCCGTTCTTCATCGTTTCACTGTCTAAGTGCTTTCTTTTTCTGAATAAAGCCATACTAACCTCCTAAACCCGTCTTCTGGAACTGCCACGCTTTTCAGCCGTCTTAGCCGTAAAGGTCCAGTCCTTTGGCATCGTGATTCTTGCAATTTCACCCAAGTTGGTCAAGCCAAGTTCCTTGGTCATGAATGAATCTTCACGAACAGTCGTATCTGACAAGTCCTTGATGATGATGATCAACAAGCTGATTACCAAACCAGCCAAGACGCCGATAGCCGTAATCAGACTTACCTTCGGGAAAGACTTAGTTCCCTTAGGGGCTTCTGCAACGATGGTCACGTTGTTAACGTCCATGATCTTAGGAATCTGTTCCTTGAATTCCTTGGCAACCGCGTTAGCAATTGCTTGGGCCTTGGCTGGAGTTTCAGCCGTAGCTGACAAGGTGAAGACCTGGGAAGAAGTCGTAGTGGTTACTGAAACCGCACTGGCCAATTCACTGGCTGAAACTGAGTAGCTCTTGCTTTCCCGCTTGTAAACCGCTGGCTTAGCCTTAACCGCCTTCTTAACCAGGGTTCTAGTCCCGTCATCTTCAGTCCGGTATACAGCCTTCTTGGCTGGAGTTGCCTTCTTAACCAGAGTTACCGGGTTGGCCAGGTACTTAGATGCGCCCTTTAAAATAACGTTACTAGTGATGATGTCCTTGTAAGTAGTAACAGCGTTAACGTCGGCTTGCTGGTTGGCATAAGCCTGGTTAGCGTCTGTTGACTTACGGTTGACCAAGAGTTGTGTGCTAGCAGTGTACTTTGGCACCAGAACATATTCTGAAACCCCATAAGCGATCAAGCCCAGACCGATCATCCAAATCAAGATACTAATAATGTGCTTTCTGATTAAGATGAAGAGCCTGCGCAAGTCAATGGTTACTTCTTCATTATTCTGTTGTTCAGCGCTCACTAGTTATCCTCCTTATAAACGTTGACGTTCTTAATTCCTAAAGTTTGCCGGATATTGTTGGAAATCCGCTGTCTTTCCTTAGTAGACATGATTTCAACTTCCATATTACCGAATCTTTGGTTGTTGACACTGCTGCTCTTCCCTTGAGCGTAATCTGACTTAACATTGTCAGTCGCGCCTTGGTAGTTCATGGCCAACTTGATCATGTCGTTAAGACTTAGATCAGTCTGCATGCTGTCACCCAAAGATTGCATGAATGAGCTGTTCAAGATGGTCTTGTATGACACGCTCTTCTTAATCGCAGCCATCATCACCAGACGTTCACGCTCCTGGCGGCCGTAGTCTTGCCGCGGGTCACCGTGACGGAGCTGGACGAAGGCCAGAGCCTTCTTGCCAGAGATGTGGTACATCTGCCCCTTCTTAAAGGAGTAGCCCATATTGTCAAAGGTCAATGGAGAGATGACATCCACACCACCCATCTTGGTGATGATCTTCATCGTGCTTTCCCAGTTAACCAGAACATAACCATCGATTGGCACGCTGTAGTACTTGTCCAAGGTCTTGATCGTCTCACTGACGCCGCCCAAAGAATAGGCGCTGTTCAGCTTGATTGGTGAAACCTCCGGGTAATCCGGCAGGTTAACCTTGGAGTCCCGGGCAATCGTGGTTACCCGCGTCTGCTTCTTGCTTGGGTTAACCGTGACAAACATCATCAAGTCAGTCAAACCGTGGTAGTTCTTTATGCTCCGGCCTTCAGCCCCGGTGTCAGTCCCCAGAATCAAGAGGTTGACTGGCTTCTTGGCATCCAGGATCTTTTCTAAGCTGGACCGGTTCTTGTTTGACTTGGTAGATTTTGAAACCGGCGTGTACATCGTCGTTGCAGCATCCCTGGCATTCTTATAGGCATAGCCAATTACTAATAATGCTGCCAGCAACAGCACCCCAACAATCCCCGCGATCCAGCGGCCGATATGGCGCTTACGGCGGTGGTGATGGTGATGATGATGATGATGGTGGTGGTGATGAACACGTTGTTGATCAGGTTCATTCATAGTTATCTTTCCTTACTCTCCTTATGTTCCATACCCATTTTTTATCTCTGTTTTTCCTAGAACATAATTGTTCTTGTTGGATAAGCATTGCTACTATCGCATGCGTAATCCATGATATCATCTCATTATACATCACATCTCATTCATTAAAAAGGTTTAAATCGTTTCCAATCTATTTCCATGGATCAAGTTTCCTTAACATTTATCTGTACGATCAATTTCTGCCTAAATTTAGGCAAATTCAGCGCTTTTTCTCCTCCGCTTCTTTACAATAGATAGTAAATAGATGGACAAATTCATCATCTAGCAATATAGAAAGGAAATTATAGATGATCGACAATCAAAATCATACAGTCAAAGCCTACTTGGCCGGAGTCAACTTAGACGATCCCAACTTTGACTACTCCATGACCGAACTGGCCAATTTAGCAGAAGCCAATAATTTCACCGTTGTCGGCTCCAGCCAGCAGAAGGCGGAAAACTTCGTCGCCTCCAGTTACCTGGGCAAGGGTAAGGTGGCTGAAATCAAAGACCTGGCCCAAGGACTCGGAGCCTCCGTCCTTATCATCAACGATGAACTGACCCCAGTCCAAATCCGTAACCTGGAACACATGACCAAACTCCGCGTCATCGACCGGACTGAACTCATTCTGGAAATCTTCTCTTCCCGGGCCCGGACCAAGCAAGCCAAGCTGCAGGTCCAATTAGCGCGCCTGCAGTATGAACTGCCCCGCCTGCACCCGTCTGAAAACAACCTCGACCAGCAGCACGGCAGCGGCGGTTCCACTGGTGGGGGCTTCGCCAACCGCGGGGCCGGGGAATCCAAACTGGAAATGAACCGGCGGACCATCGGCAAGCAGATCTCCGCCATCAAGCATGAATTAAAGGAAATCTCCGGCCAGGAAGAAATCAAGGCCGCCCGCCGTAACCAAAGTCACTTGCCGAAGGTCGCCCTGGTCGGCTACACCAACGCCGGCAAGTCCACCACCATGAATGGCCTGCTCAAGGCCTTTGGGGCTGGTAATGAAGACAAACAGGTTATGGCCAAAGACATGCTCTTTGCGACCCTAGACACCTCAGTCCGCCGGATTGACCTGGATGGTTTCTCCTTTATCCTGTCTGACACGGTCGGCTTTGTCTCCAAGCTCCCCCACAAGCTGGTCGACTCTTTCAAAGCCACCCTGCAGGAAGCCAAGGACGCTGACCTTTTGATCAATGTCGTTGACGCTGCTGACCCGAACATGAACCAGATGATCAAGACCACTCTGGAAGTCTTAGACGAAATCGGGGTTAAGGATCTGCCAATGATCACTGCTTACAACAAGGCTGACTTGACAGACCGTAACTACCCGCAGATTGAAGGGGGCGACCTGCTTTACAGCGCAGTTGACCCAGCCTCAATCCAGGCCCTGGCCAAATTGATCACGACCCGCCTCTTCAACAATTACCAGATCACCGACCTCCGCCTGCCGCTGACAGCCGGTAAAGACTTGGCCTACCTGCACCAGCACTCCCGGGTTTTAAAGGAAGACTACCAAGCTGACGGAATCGAAGTTTCCGCCCGCCTGTCGCCCCAAGACCGGGCACGTTTTAGCGCCTACCAAATCTAGACTACGTAAAAAGCCAGACTCTATCTCTAGAGCCTGGCTTTCCTATTGCTATAGGACTCTTCTTGCCCAACTAGGCCAGAAGTAGGTGGACAGACTCGCTTGCACAACACCCTGCTGGTCTCCAGCAGCGGTGACGTACTTCCCGTCCCCCACATAGATTGCTACATTATATGGCTTATTCTTGGAACCCCAAAAGAGCAGGTCTCCTTCCGCAAAGCCAGAACTTGGATCTACCACGATCCCCTTCTTAACCTGGCTCTTGGTGCTGGAACCTGTATTGACGCCAGCTGCCCGCTTGTAGACATAGGCAACCAAACTGGCATTGTCAAAGGCATTCGGGCCCTTGGAACCTTTGACATAGGCCTTGCCGACCTGCTGTTTGGCTAAAGCCACGACTGCTTTAGCCCGGGCCTTAGACCCCATCGGGGCAGACCAAGAAGCTGCCAGACTGGCAGCACTGCGGGCCTTCTTAACCGTCTTCTTCTTAGCTTTAGCCTTGGTCTTCTTAACCTTCTTTGCCTTCACGGCCTTCTTGGCAGACTTGACCTGGTTAAAATACTTGGCCATGACCCATTCCTTCTTGCCAATCCGGTACCACAGATTGTCCATGGAGTCAGTTGCCGTGTGGTAGACAAAGTGGCTGCTGCCCTTCTTTAAATGGGTCGCAACATGCCGCCCTTTCTGGTAGTTGGTCCAGACGGTGACGTATTGCTTACTAACAACTTTGATCCGCTTGCTGGCGGCCTGGGCCGGTTGCTTGACCGGCTTGACCCCTGTCGCTGAGATCCCTAAGAAAGTCAGCGCTGCAGCAGAAAACTTGATCATATTAGACTTCTTCATGCTCATTTCCTCCCTTACACCGCTAACACTATTTTAACACGGAAACTAGAGAATCCGCCGGGCCGTTGTTGGCCAGAAGTAACTGCTGATGGTTGCCAAGATGACCCCTTGCTGCTCATCAGCAGCGGAAACATATTGACCATTGCCGACGTAAATTGCAACGTGATATGGCGCAGCCACATCCCCCCAGAAGAGGAGGTCCCCCGGCTGCAGGCTGGCCGTTGATACCGGCACAGCCACGCCTTCCTTAACCTGGGTATAGGTAGTCCGGGAAACAGTTTGCCCGATCGCGGTCTTGTAAACCCATTGGACTAAGCCGGAGCAGTCAAAGCTGGTCGGGCCAGTAGCACCCCAGACATAAGCCTTGCCGACTTGCGCCTTGGCTAAGGCTACCACGGCATTCTGCCGCCAAGATGAACCAACGGGAGCCTGAGAAGAAGCAGCTTGTGTCAATTGATTGGTGTTTAAGACCGGGTTAGCCGGTTTCTTGGATGCAGTCTGCTTGGTCGTCGTTAAGACAACCGTGTACTTGCTGGCAATCCACTTTTTATTCCCAATCTTCAGCCAGACCTTGTGCTTCTTGTCAGTAGCTGAGGCCTTGACTTTCTTGACCGTACCCTTCTTAAGGTACTTGTGGGTCTTCTTGCCCTTCTTGTAGTTGGTCCAAACCGGAGCCTTCTTGACTACCTGGACCTTGGACAGGTGACCCTTAACTTGCGCGTTTGCTGGCTGGCCGCCTAGGCCCAGTCCCCCGAAAAAGAGCGCCGCCGCGCCCATGAATTTAATCCATCTTGCATTACCCATATCTTTTCCTCCAGCGGAAGCAAAACTTATACCTAATATTAATGATAAGCGCTTGCCACCCTGGCCCGCAAGCCCCCTAATGATTACAAAATTATTACAAAAACGGGGAAGGCGCTGATGCCCTCCCCGCTGGAAATATGCAAGTGTTGAATAGTCGCTATAGTTTGTCCCGCTGGAACAAAAAAAACGTCATAACGACGGCTAATCAAAAAGCAATTTTCAAATTGGCCGTCACCGGCTCAAGTTCATTCTACTTAGACTGAAGGAAAATAGCAAGCAAAGTTGCTGGCAAATACTATCCTTTTGCCAAACACACGTGCTATAATATTCCCGATTGAGCATAACGGTGGCGGCCTCTACGGAGGGAGTGATGCCCTTGATCTTTTCATCGGCTCCTTCCTATCATTACGAAAAGGAGCCACCGTAAAATGAGCCTACTGGCTCACTTAATCTGGATGGTAGGCGGATTGAAACTGCTTGTGGACATGACCAATTTGCTCTTGAAGAGCTGTGTCGCCACGGTAAAGACTCTCTGCCTGCTAATCGACTGGGTGGATGTTCTTCGCAAGAAATTGCGGGAACAAAAAAACCGTCGTAACGACGGCTAATTAAATACAAAAACTTTAAATTGGCCGTCACCGGCTCAATCAATGAAAGGATAGGTGTTCCAGCGCCTGTCCTTTTTCTATTGCCTATTTTACGCAGTTTAGCGGAAAAATGCAAGATAAGAACACGGCTTAAATTACTCTCCGCGCGCTGGATGGGTAGAAAGCACTGGAGCGATTCGTGCTGACCTTGGACTTGATCACTCCAACCGTCGGACTGGAGGCATGGACAAACTTGCCGCCGCCCACATAAATCCCCACGTGGTGCGGAGCTGACTTAGAGCCAAAGAAGAGCAAGTCACCCTTGACCAGCTTCTTGGTTGATACCGCCTTGCCGTAGTAGCGTTGGCTGACTGAGTAGTGCGGCAATGACAAGCCAGTTGTCTTCTTGTACACGTACATGGTCAAGCCGGAGCAGTCAAAACTGTAAGGACCAGTTGCCCCCCAGACATAAGCCTTGCCGACTTGGGCGTTTGCCAGCTTAACAACTTTGTTCTGCTTAGTCTTTTTAGCCGCAGCGGCCTTAATTGAAGCGTATTTCTTAGTCGTGACCGTGTTAGTCCCCAGAATCCACTTGTTGTTCTTGATCCGGTACCAGGTCCGCCCCTTGTACTTGGCTTGGCCCGTGGCCGTAAACTTGTAGCCGGACTTAACCTGGCCAGCCTTCTTCTTGCCGGCCCCGTAAGTGGTCCAGGTGTTGACCTTGTTGCCCTTATTGTAGGCAACCCGGGTCTTCCTCACGATCGTAATATTGCTGTCCTGGCTGTCGGTTGCCGCGTAGGCCGGCTGCGCCCCGCCCAGCCAAGCTGCCAATAACAAAAGTACTAAACTTAATTTCCGCTTCATTATAACTGTTTTCTCCTAAATTGAATTCGCTTTTTCTAGTGTAAGCAAGTTGTGTTACAGAAAGGTTACAGAAAAAATACAGTTGTTTTTTAATAACAAAAGAAAAAAGAAAAAGGACGCCAGCTGGCGTCCTATATAAAGGATATTTCTCAATTAAATCAAGCGCTTGGCAGTTGATGGCCAGAAGTAGTAGCTCAGGCTCTGCTTGATCACACCCTGGCTTGGAGTAGCCGCGTGAACAAACTTGCCGCCGCCCACGTAAATCCCCACGTGGTAAGGTGAAGACTTGGAACCCCAGAAAAGCAGGTCCCCCTTCTTCA
Source organism: Lactobacillaceae bacterium AF64-9pH9TA (assembly GCA_027681045.1). Taxonomy (GTDB): domain Bacteria; phylum Bacillota; class Bacilli; order Lactobacillales; family Lactobacillaceae; genus Lactobacillus. The sequence continues at coordinate 134,667 of JAQDCK010000004.1, forward strand.
AAGTTGCCGTAGAAACAGCAACCGTCTTGCCTTGGTGAACTTGCGTGTAAGTAGTCCGGGTAATGTACTTGCCCAGAGCGTGGCTGTAAACGTAGCTGGTCAAGCCGGAGCAGTCAAAGCTGTAAGGACCAGTAGCGCCCCAAACGTAAGGCTTGCCCACTTGGGCCTTGGCCAAGGCAACAACCTTGTTTTGCTTGGTCTTCTTGCTCTTAGATACCTTCTTGGCTGCCGCAGCCTTCTTAGCTGCCTTGGCAGCAGCCTTCTTAGCAACTGCTGCCTTCTTGGCCCAGGCTTTAGGACTCAAAGTGTATGAAGCCAGAATCCATTCGTTGTCAGCGATCTTGTACCAGGTCTTCTTCTTGTACTTAACCTGGCCGACCACCGTCAAAGTAGTCCCGTGCTTGAAGCTGATGCCAGTGTCATTGGCCGCGCCAAGCTTTGTCTTGTAATTCTTCCAGGCCTTAACACTGTAGCCGGATACGTAGTTAACCACAACCTGCTTGTTAACAGCCTTAACAGTTGCTGCCTGGGCTGCCGGAGCTTGAGCGCTAGTGGCAACAGGCGCGACTAGAGCCAGGGCCATTAAAACTTTGACTAATAAACTCTTGAACTTCAAAACTTAGATATCCTTTTCTATTCTGATTTTTTACACAAGACCTATAATAGGTTACTAATGTTACAGGAAAGTTACAAAAAGAATACTAGATTGTTAAAATTAAGTCCAATTTAAAAAGGCCAGCGCTTTTTGCCGCGCTGACCTTCTTTTTTATCGTTATTATCGTAATTTTAGCAGGTAATGATAAATTAGATAACCCGCTTGGCAGTTGATGGCCAGAAGTAGGAGCTCAAGTACTGCTTGCGCACCCCTTGGCTTGGAGTAGCCGCGTGCACGTACTGGCCGCCGCCCACGTAAATCCCAACGTGGTATGGAGATGACTTGGAGCCCCAGAAGAGCAGGTCGCCCTTCTTCAGCTTTGCCTTTGAAACCTTAATGGTCTTGCCCTTCTTTACCTGGGTGTAGGTGGTCCGGGTAATGGACTTCTTGATCGCCTTCTTGAAAACGTACTGGGTCAAGCCTGAGCAGTCAAAGCTGTAAGGGCCGGTAGCGCCGTAAACATAGCGCTTGCCAACTTGCTTCTTAGCCAGCTTAACGACCTTGTTCCGCTTGGTCGTCACGCGTGACGCCTGGGCTTGGTGGCTGTTTGCCTGCATGGCGATTGGCACAACCAGGGCCAGGGCTAAAGTTAATTTTGCTAAGATCTGCTTAAACTGCTTCATTACGTTGTAACTCTCTTTCTCTTTTCTCGATGCTTATATAATAGCCGATGAGTGTTACAGGAAATTTACAGACCGTTTGCAGTTCCTTTAATAAGTCTTTGCATTATTTTAACATCCGGCAATTTTTCCGTAAAAAAAGGCCCTGGCAAAGAGCCAGAACCTTAATTTATTAAGCCCGCAGCTTCTCAGATGCGGAAGTGGAGCTTTCCGGTGCAGCCACGACTTCATTGCGGGCATCAACTGCCCCTTCAGTGGCCATGTTATGGAAATTATTAAATGACAAGGAGATCATGTCTTCCAGGGCTGGTTCAGTAAAGGAGCCCATGTGCGGAGTCAAAAGCACCCGCGGGTAAAGGTCCATCAAGGACTGGACTTCCTGGTCCGGCACGTCGCTTTCACAGTCAAAATTGTGGCCCATGATCTTCTTTTCATTGGAGACCACGTCAGCACCATAACCAGACAGGTGGTTACTGGAGACAGCAGCGGCGATAGCTGCTTCATCAGCCAGTTCGCCCCGGGCCGTGTTGACCAGAACTGCCCCTTCCTTCATCTTAGCGATGAATTCAGCGTTCATCAGCTTGTCGTTCTTGCCTGGGAAGTATGGCACATGAACGGAAACGATGTCACAAGTTGCTAGCAGTTCGTCTTCTGTTACAAAAGTGCAGTATTGCTTAGCGAAGTCAGATGGGAATGGGTCATAGGCATAAACTTCAGCGCCCAGAGCCTGCCACATCTTGCCTTCAACTGCCCCGATCTTGCCGGCCCCGTAGATGCCGACCTTCAAACGGTTGAATTCCGTAGCGAAGTAGTCCGGATGCATCCCAAAGTCCTGTTCATGGACATGATGGGCAGCTTCACCAACATGTCTTGACAGGGTCAAGCCCAGGGTAAAGGCCAGGTTGGCTACCGCATATGGGGAGTAGTTTGGCACCCGGGCAACTGAGATGCCCAAGTCCTTGGCCGCTTCCAGGTCAAAGTGGTCCACGCCGACTGACCGGGTAAAGACCCAGGAGATCCCGTAGTCCTTGAACTGCTCCAGGTTGGTCCGGTCACAGAGGCAGTTGCCCCGGACCAGGACGGCGTCACAGTCAGCAGCTTGAGTGACATTTTCCCGGTTCAAGTATTCAGGAATGAGCTTCAAGTCGTAGTCGTACTTGTTCAGTTTTTCAAAATAACTTCTTTCAAGCGGCCTAACGCCGTAACATGCAATTCTCATCTTGAATACCTTCTTTTCTAGGACTTCACTTTATTTCTTTCAATAATTGCCCCTATTTTATTTAATTCCTTTCTCATTAACAACCCTTTCCTTTAATTTCTTAACTATTTAATTTTCTCCCGCCTTTCCAGGCCAGGTAAGGGCTGACAGACTTTTCTTTCCGTAAATTCTTCCCTTAAAGGTCCAGCTTTCGCTTTTAATCTGCAGGCCAAAAAGGCAAAGAAAAACGCCCCTGAGGCAGGTGCCTCAAGGACGCTGATTTGATCATTTTGAAGTTTGCTAATTAGATAATCCGCTTGGCAGTTGATGGCCAGAAGTAGGAGCTCAGGTATTGCTTACGGACACCCTGGCTTGGCGTAGCGGCGTGCACGTATTGGCCGCCCCCAACATAGATCCCTACGTGGTATGGGGAAGACTTGGAACCCCAGAAGAGCAGGTCGCCCTTCTTCAGCTTGGCAGTTGAAACCTTAACAGTCTTGCCTTGGTAAACTTGGCTGTAAGTGGTCCGGCTGATGTACTTGCCGATGGCGTGGCTGTAGACGTATGAAGTCAAGCCTGAGCAGTCAAAGGCGTTAGGACCGGTTGCCCCGTAAACGTAACGCTTGCCGACTTGCTTCTTGGCCAGAGAAACGACCTTGTTGCGCCGGCTGGTCTTAGAAGCAGCTTGGACAGTGTTGTTTTGCGTGTTAACAGTATTTACGGCAACGAAACCGGCGAAGGCCAGGGATACGGCCGCTAAAACTTTGGCTAATGACTTCTTGAACTTCAAAATGATTTACTTCCTTTTCTTAATTTGATGTTTAACATCTTACAGGAGAAATATTTCAATTCTGTTTCAAAAAGGTCACGCCTTTTTTACAATATATGAGAAAAAGCTTAATCTTGTAATTTTCTCACCAAACTGTCCAAGCTGGCATAGGTTGCTTGCAGGTCATCATTGACCAGGACATGGGCGCAAAACGCCAAATCTTCCGGCAATTCATTCAACTCGCTGCCGGCCAGCCGCTTCTTGATCTGGTCACTTGCATCGCCCCGGTCAGCCATTCTTTTGGCCAAAGTGTCCAGGCTGCAGGTCACATAAAGGAAGTAAACCTGGTCCCTTAAGGCTTCCAGGTAAGACCGGGCCCCCTTGATATCCACGATCAAGCTGACCAGGTCGCTCTTTGACCAGGCCCGGTCCAGCCCTTCTTTACTGGATCCGTACTGGTAGTCTCCGTATTTGACATGTTCAAAGAAGTGCAGCTGAGCAAAAGAAGCATCGTCTTCAAAATAATAAGCTGACTCGCTTTCCCCAGGCCGCCTTGGCCGGGTGGTGTGGGTGATCACCCGGGGGATCTGGTAGCGGTCAGTCAGGTATTCAGATATAGTTGTCTTGCCAGCCCCGCTGGGACCGGCGATCAAGATAATTTTTTTAGCCAAAAAGGGATCTCCTAACTTGAAAATTTTCGCTCTATACTATATCATAGCTTAGTTGAAATTTTAACCATTTGCGAATTAAGGAGATTGCCATGAAGAAAGCCGATGTTGAATTAGGTGCCGTCGTTAACGCCAAGTCAGAAGAAGAACTGAAGAAGCAGTTCCAAGGCACGGTGGAAAAGATCTATGAAAACTCCGCCCTCCTGGCCATCACTTCCTTTGACGACGTTGACGCTACTGCCGTCAGCGACCTCAACTACAAGCTGGTCGTCAACTTCAAGAACATGAAGCCGGCCCGGTCAGCCAAGAAGGCCAAGGCCCTCTCCACCAACAACGTGACCATCGAAAAGGTGGCCCCGACCATGAAGGCTGACGACAAGGATAAGGAAAAGAAGGCTCCGGCCAAGAAGAGAAAGTAAGAGAACTCCGCGGTTATCCCGCGGAGTTTTTTGTTAAGATAGTAGGGAAAGCGAGTTGACAACATGAAAGAAAAAACTAAAAGCCTGCTCTACTGGTTCATCCTCCTCCAGCCCTTCCTGGATTTGGACTTCTTCTACCGGGGGAAGCTGGCCACCATCCTGCCCTTCACCATCCCGACCATCATCCGGATCGCCGGAGTAGTTGTCTTGGTGGGACTTCTTGTCTGGGGGCAAAAGAAATTCCCCCCGGCCTGGCTCTGGGCCTACCTGGCTCTCTTGACCCTCTACGGGATCTTCCACCTCTGGCACATGCAGAACTTTAAGAGCCTCAGCCCGAATGATTACGGCTACTCGAATTTCGGGGAGATTTTTTACCTCTTCAGAATGCTCCTGCCTCTGGCCTTGATCTGGGTGACCAAGAAGCTGGAAATCAGCCAGGACTTCTTGTTAAAAGCCTTCGCCTGGGTCAGCGGGCTCTTCACCGGCACCATCGTCTTGAGCAACCTCTTCGTGGTCTCTTTGAAGTCCTACGAAACTGGGGTAATCTCCGGCAACATCTTCACCTGGTTCATGGGGCCGCTTTACGGCTATTCCCACAGCGCCTCCAAGGGTTTCTTCTACTTTACCAACACCTTGAGCGCCATCCTCTTGATGCTGGCCCCGGTCGTCTTCTACCTGCTTCTTGAGCGCTTTTCCTGGCAGACCGGTCTTTTGGCCCTCAGCCAGACTTTGGCCATGCTGGAAGTCGGCACGAAAGTCGCCCTCTACGGCTTAGCCGGAACCCTGGCCGTCAGCTTAATCGCCTGGCTGGTCCACCTGCTTTTCTTAAAAAACGTCAAGTTCTCTAAAGGCGGCCTGGTCACCCTTTTGGCCTTAGCCGGGATCACCGGGGTCTGCTGGCAGGTTTCCCCGGCTGTCCAGCGCTACAAGTACGAGATCTACTGGGCAAACAGCCATGACTCCAAGATCGACAAGGAAAACGCGATCTTAAAGGCGGGACTGGCCAAGTACAAGAATGACCCGGACAAGCTGCAGGAGTTTGAGAAGGACTTTTTGGCCAAATATTACCAGAAGTACGCCTTAAACAAGCGCTTCATCACCAAGTCCTACCCATATAAGTACGACCCGCAGTTCTGGATCGACCTGCTTAAAGAGCCGGCCAGCGTCCGTTTAGCCAACCGCAAGGTCGAAGAGGCCATGCTTAAGCAAGTGGTCAAGTACGACAATGATCCCTTGGACAAGTGGCTGGGGATCGGTTATATGCGGCAGACCAACATCTTCAACCTGGAGCGGGACTTCACGGCCCAGTACTACTCTTTGGGGCTAGTCGGCGCCTTCCTTTACCTGGCCTTTTACCCGGCCATCATCCTTTACGGGGCCTTTGCGTGGCTGAAGGAAAAAGCCTGCCGGACCTTCTACCTAACCACTTTGCTGATCGCCAGTGCGCTGCTGCTGGGGGCCAGCTACATGTCCGGCAATGTCCTGGACTTCCCGACCTCTAACCTGCTTTTAGCCTTCCTCGACGGCGGCCTCCTGGCTTACATCAAGGGAGAAAAAAGCCGAAGCACCGGACTCCGAATCGTCAGATTTGAGAAAAAGTAATAACAAACAAAAGTAAAAAAATCGTCTTCTAACTTAGAAGGCGATTTTTGCTTTGTTTTCAATTCTTACTTGTTTTCCTTGTCAATAAAGGAACTGTCCGGCACCCGGATCAGGTAGAAGCGCTTGGCTTCCCGGCCAGCATGCAAGCCCTGTCCGTTAGCCGCGGTGTTCTTGTACTTGGCCGTGTAGATAGCCACGTAGGCCTGCTGGTAGCGGGAATCTTCCTTCTTCAGCTCCTTGCGGCTGAAAGGCAGAGCAGACGCCGTTACATTGATCGGGTCCTTGCTATAAGAGACCGTCGCCAGGTGGCTGGGCACGGTATACTTTTTTCCCTTCAGGTAAAAAATATACTGCTGGCTCAAATCCCGGTTCTTGCTGGACTTGACCTGGACATAGTAGCTCTGGCTGGCGCTGGGCTGCAGGACCAGGGGCTGGCAAGTCACGGATGAAGTAATCCGGGAAGTATCCGTCAGGTTCGGGTCGTCAAAGAGGCTAATGGCCAAGAGCCAGCCAATCAAAAGGCAGAAGCTGACGACTTCCAGCAGGCTGATTATGGAGTTGCCCCATTCAAACTTGTGCTGGCGCTGGATGATCATCTTCAGCCGCCGGCGCCGGATATTTTGCACGATAAAGACCAGGTAAACGATGGCTCCCACCCAGAGGGCCACCCCCAGTACATTCCAGCTCCACATAATTATGCCTCTTTCTTCGTCTTGGCCTTGGACTTGTCTTCTTTAGTCTCCTTTTCCTTAGCCTTGGCTTCTTTAGCCACTTCCTTGGCGGCTGCTTCGCCTTCTTTGACCTGCTTGATCTTCTCGCGCATGGCGTCAGCCAGGCGGTCGGCTGCCCCTTCAGGGTCATTGACTAGTTCGTCGCCATCCATGAAGAGGTCGATTCTGAAGTGGGAAGCGTTCAGATATTCGCTGGCCGTTTCAAAGTAAACCTTGACCGGCTGGGCTTCTTCTTCGTCAAAGAAGTTGATCAGCTTCTTGTAGTTGGCCAGGGGCAGGTTGATGATGTTGGTTTCCAGGGCAAAAGTGATGGGGTTCTTCCCTTCCAAAACCAGCTGGACCTGCATGAGCCGGTCCTTCTTCAAAGCCGTGGCTACTTCTTGGACCATGGTCAAGGCGTGTTCGCGCAGCTTCTTCTTGCTCCGGGAGACTTCGGAATACTTGATGGTCTCCATGTCAGACAGGTAGGTCTGTTCTTCGATTGCTTTAGTTAAGTCTTTCAGGTTGATCTGCATTTTTTGTCACCGTCCAATTATGTCTGTATCTACATTAACTAAAAAAGTCCCTTGGTGCAAGCGAAAAAAAGAGCCGGCCAGGGGGCCGGTTCTCATTAGGATTAATAGGAAATGTAGGTTGTCACCAGCACTCGACTGATTTATAACCTCCGGGGCGGCGATAACATGGGGAAAACACCGCCGCTCCGGGAAATAGAGCCTGCCGCGCGGCAAGTTCTCTATTACTCTGCTATTTTACCACATCCATCCTCAAGAATCTCTAATGATATGCGATCTCAGTGAAAAAAACTTCGACTATAGCTGAATTATTAGCCAGCTATTCTGGCCAGAAGAGGTCGTTCAGGGTTTTATCCAGGGCCTGGCAGATGGCGATGCAGAGGTTGACGGTTGGATTGTAGTTGCCTTTCTCGATGGCGCTGATGGTCTGCCGGGAGACCCCGACAATATCGGCAAGCTGCTGCTGGGAGAGGTCTTTTTCCGCCCGGGCAGCTTTCAGGCGCAGGTTTTTCACGGCTAGTCCTCCTCCCGGCGGTCGATGATGATCTTGGTCAACAGGCTGCCCATGATTGCCAGGTAGGCAGCTAAGATCAAAGGGCCAACTGCCTCATCAGTTGCCGCCCCATTCTTAAAGCAGCTGATTTTTCCGCTCATCAGACCGCCAATCTGGCTCATGAGCTGGGAAAAGAAGACCAAGGTCCAGGCAGCGGCTAAGTTCAAGCGTTCCTTAACTGGGAAGACATCCTGGAAGATGCAGTAGCAAGTCAGAACCGTGCCGCCTAGAATGATGGTCGCCAGACTAGATACAAAAGGCGTAGCCAGAGGCCGGTCAAAATTGATGCAGGCCAGGCTGTAAAGAATATTGGCTACAAGCACTGTCCAGAAGGCGTACTTGTAGCCCCGCCCCCGGAGCAGGAGCTGACGTTCATCCAGCCGCTGGCGATTCTGCTGGTCTTTAATGGCAAAGTAGACAGCTAAACAGGTGGTCAAAGCCACGATTAAAAAGAGTGTCATAATTTTTCCTTTCTCAACTCTCGATGTCAAATATACTTTACATTAAGTATCAAATATTCTGACCAAAATGTCAACTATATTTTACATTGTTTTTGAACAAAATGGAGAAAAGTGCTAACTACTGCTTCAGCCTGTATGCTCCGGTAAAGCACACACATGGCACAACCGAATCGACTAAGGTCGACGCGATCGCCCAGGAAGGGCCGCTGGAAGGCTCAAATGAATAATCTCTCTATCACGTGAATCTTTCACGTGCTTTTTTGTTGGAATGAAATCCTCTAAGTTATAGTATACGTAGCTATAATTAGATGCATAAAATAATATTAAAGATAGTTTAAGAATATCATAAAAAGTGTTGCATTTACAAAATAGTTGTATAATGCATAATGAAGGCGGTAACATTAATTCTTTGTATTGGAGGATAAAAAATGAAGCATATTAAGTACCTAACATTTTTAGCATTGTCTATCTTAGGCATTACCGTTCTCGGTGGAAAGGCCTATGCTGCAACAGATGATGAAGTAACTGCCTTGTACAACAAGGGCGTTGCTACACAAAAGATTGACTCTAGCCAATACAGTTTCTCGGATTTCAAGGAATTTGTCCAAGAAGCCGAAACTAATCTGGGTGTACAAAGCGATAATTCTAAGATTAGCGTCGAATCTTTCTTGGAGCTGGATAATTATGGTGCTATGCCTGATGGATCTTCACCATATTCGAAATCTTCAACATCACGCAATCTTTATCGCGCACCAATGCTCAGAGCATCTTCATCCAGAAAAACAACCTTTACGAATAAGATTCAAAAAGGTGATATATTAATTATTGGTGGGACATTCGGACATGCAGCAATTGCTACCACAAACAAATACGTTCTTGAAATGCCCGGTGGTGGAAACATCGTTAATTGGCTCTGGACTCAATTAAAAGATAACAATAGCCAAAAAACAAAGACGCATTGGATTGATTATTGGAGCAAAAAAGCAGGCAAAAACAAGATTCAAATTTGGCGGCCTAAAGACAAAGCTATGAGAGAAAAGGTTGCTAATTACGCTGATTATCGTTTTTGGAGCAGTACTCATTCTCTCACTAAAAACAGACACATCAATTATCAAATTATCCAGGGAACATCTGGTTTTAATCCTAATTATTGTTCACGGATGGTGTGGCAAGCTTTCTACCATGGGTCTGGCAACAAAAATGTTATCCAAACTTCCACAGCTGGTTTAACTTACATTTTCCCAGGCGCACTTGTAAATACCTTTACCTCTAAATATCGTCCATATAAAGTAGGTACCTATTAATAATTAGTGGAGGAAGAAAATGAAGGCAATCAAGCAGCTCTACCATGAGCACAAGATCATCACGCTGATTCTGACCTCGCCAATCTGGCTCTTTGTCCTCTTCTCCGTATTGTTTACGGCCAACGAGATCTACAAGTCGACCCAGGAAGGCGTGGTGACTGAAGTTCTGAACAAGACCCTGCCCCAGCACGGCTACAGCGACATCTACTATCTGAACCAGGTCAAGGCTGATAGCCATTTTGGCATGGGGACCACCTATGTCAGCAGCTTCTCAACCAAGCGAACGGTTAAAGAAAACCAGGATCTTTTTGCAAAAGCTGGCAAGAAGATAGACAAGGGTGACGCTAACCTCCCTTATTACAAGGAAGTCACGGTTCGCCGCAGCGGCATGGGCTGGAAGGTCACCGTCTCTGATTCAATTGGGCAAAAGGAAAATAGTTATAGCGTGAAATGACAGCAAATAACAAAATGGAGCAAGGTCATCCCTGCTCCATTTTTCATCTGCTCAGCTATTTAAATTGCTCCCAGTAAGCATCATCTGCTTTAATGATCGGGTCCTCCGGCAAAAGTCCCTGCCGGATCAACTTGTCCCTGGCAATCGCGTAGTCCAAGGATTTCTTTTGTTCTTTTTCTGAATCCATAAGGCATCCCTCCCCTTGCTGCTATCCTACTTCATTTTTCATCCAAAGCCAACAAAAAAGCCGCCAGAAGCCCAATAGCTTCTAGCGGCTTTTACTCAAGGCACTTGCCAAGCGGCAAATGTGACTCCTTCTCGTTCACATCAAGGGTGTGTCAGCATCGACGCTTCCCGCGTCTGGCCAAAGGCCTGATGCCCTCTATCTCAAAAATACGCACCTTTGCGTTTTCCTCGACTCGTCGATATCCGATTATACGCTCTTTCCCGATCCTTGTAAAGGCTACTTCTTCAGCTTCTCCCGCAGCTTGAGCCGGCGCAGGTACTTATTCAAAGTTTCCTGGACCAAAGTCGACAGCAAGAAACCCAGGGCGATCGACACTGTCACGATGGCCACCCGCATCATCATCTGCTGGGCCTCCAAGTACTCCCCGTCAATGAGCCGCCTGACCACCATATAAGCCGGCGCTCCCGGCACCAGCGGCACAAGGCCGGGCACGCTGAACAGGGTAACAGGGCACTTTTTCCATTTGGCCAAAACAACCGCCACCAAGCCCACGGCAAAAGCCCCAAAAGCATTCGACAACATCCGGCCTGCTTCCGCCCGAGCCAGCAGCCAGTAGACCATCCAGCCCGCGCAACCGCAGACCCCGCTCCAGTGAATCACCCGGTGGGGAATATTCACCGTCAAGGCAAAGCCCACCGTGGCAATATATGAAAAGACCAAGTTGATCAAGACATCCCAGATGTTGAAACTAACCTGCATCCCCAGCATGACTAAGCTCCTAAAAATCTAATCACGATCCCGACGCCGCCGCCCAGGGCAATCGCCGTCATCGCCGCCTCACACATGCGCACGATCCCCGACACCCAGTCGCCCATGAACAAGTCTCTCAAGGCGTTGGTCAAGGCTAACCCTGGCACCAGAGTCATCAAGGCCCCGATCAAAATATTGTTCACATTGCAGGCCAGGAAAATCCGGCTGATGATAATGGTGATCAGCCCCATCTCCATAGCCGCGATCAGTTCGGCCAAAAAGCGGACCTTGGTATGGCCCTTAAGCCAGGAATCCATCAAATAGCCGCTGGCCCCAACGATCCCAGCAACCGGGAAGTCGATCCAGTCATAGACATCCAAAAAGAGGACCATCAAGGTGGCACTCAAGATCCCGGCCCCAATCACCTGCAGCCATAAAGGAAAGGTCGGAGTATTCTCCTCGATTTCCCGCAGTTTCTCTTCCAGCTCCTCCAGGTCAATCCGCTTGTCGGCAAATTCCCGGGAGAACTCATTGACCCGGTCGACCAGTTCCAGGTTGATGGCCCGCTTCTTTACGGTTTCCAGTTCCGTCACCGTGCTACATTCCCCATCATCCAGGCTGACGAAGAGGCCGGTTGGCATGGCAAAAACATTGACCTCCTTGATGCCGGCGTTGACAGCGATCCGGCGCATGGTGTCCTCCACCCGGTACATTTCGCTACCGCCGGCCAGCATGAAGCGGCCAGCCTTCAAACAAGTATGAACGACTCTTTTCATGTACGCGTCTGTGCTCATTCTTTTCACCGCGAGCCTGCCTAAAGGCAGCTAAATCAATTATTCATGGCTTCAATATCGACGACCTTGTCGACCCAGTCACCTCTGAAGAAGTCCCGTTCGTGACTGACGACGATGACCCCGCCTGGGAAGTTGACGATGGCCTTCCGCAGGCTGTCCTTAGTTTCATTGTCCAAGTGGTTGGTCGGTTCGTCAAGGAAAAGCAGGTTGGCCGGCTCAAACTGCATCTTAGCCAGCTTTACCTTCTCCTGCTCGCCCCCGGACAGTTCCTTAAGTGGGCTCATGACTAGTTGGGCAGTCAGCCCCATCCGGGCTAAAGCCTGCCGCAATTCCTTGGGCTTCTTCTGGTCAAATTCACTCTCTAAGTACTGCAGAGGCGTCATATTCTGGTTGGGCCAGGTTAAGTCCTGCTTAAAGTAGGCCAGCTTAGCCGTAGCCGACAGATCAAAGCCCCCGTAGATCGGCGGGATTTGCCCCAAGAGAGTCTTAAGCAGGGTGGTCTTGCCGATCCCGTTAAAACCGGTGATGGCGACCTTTTCCCCATTACCAACAGAGAAGTTGAAGGCTTCCTTAACCAAAGCCTGGTCGTAGCCGATCACCAAGTCCTGAGTCTGCAAAAGCAAGTTAGAGGCCGTTTCCACGTATGGGAAGTCAAATTTGGCCTTCTTGCCGTTTTGCGGGGGCGTCAGAATTTCCATCCTGTCCAGCTGTTTTTGCCGGGACCGGGCGCTTTTGGCCCGGGTACCGGCTTTATTTTTTCTGATATAGGCTTCAGTCTTGGCGATCTGTCGCTGCTGGTTGGCATAAGCCTTCATATAAGTCTGCCGGTTGGCTTCCTTTTGCCGCATGGCCTGCTTTAATGTACCGGTATAGCGGGTGATGGTCCCGAAGTCGATGTCGATAATACAGTTGGTTATCCGGCCTAAAAAGTCGTAGTCGTGGCTGACAACGATAAAAGCGCCGGTAAAATCATTCAAGTAGTCGACCAGCCAGTCGATGTGGCCGACATCTAAGTAGTTGGTTGGTTCGTCCAGGACCAGGACCTGGGGCTGCTCTAAGAGGAGCTTGGCCAGGATCAGCTTGGACCGCTGCCCCCCGGAAAGCTTGGATACATCCCGGTCAAAGCCCAGTTCGGATAGGCCTAAGCCGCTGGCCACCCGGTCGATTTCAGTGTCCAAGTCGTAGAAGTTGTTTTCTTCCAGGTAGGTCTGCAAACGCCCTGCTTTGGTTAAAAGGGCCTCATCGCCGCTTTCGCTGTAATCGATGTAAAGCTGGTTCAACCGGGCTTCATCTTGGTAGAGCTGGTCAAAGGCAGTTTTTAAAAAGTCCCGCATGGTCAGACCAGGAGTCAGTTTGGCGTACTGGTCCAGGTAGCCGACGGAGAGCTTGTTTTGCCACTTGACGCTCCCTTCATCGGGGAGGATTTCCCCGGTCAGGATTTTGATCAAGGTGGACTTGCCGACCCCGTTTTGGCCGGTGACCCCCATGTGGTCTTCCTTGTTTAAAACGAAATTTGCGTCTTCATAGAGGGTTTTCTCCGCAAAACCCTGGGTCAAGCCGCTGACGGTCAGTAAACTCAAAATTTTTTCCTTTCTTACAGGTGAAAATCTTCCGCCTGCTTGCGCTCACGATCATACTTCTGCAGGGTCTTGAGGATCCGCGGCCAGAGATAGCGCGGGGCGGTCAAGTGCAGGTGGTCGTCAGCCACCCGGAAGTAGCTGGGACTGAGCTTGGTTAAGCCGGAGAGGAATTCCTCATCCAGGTGGTATTTGTCAGAGATCCGCTGGATTTCGGCAATGGCGTATTCGGTGTAAGACGAGCTCACGAAGACCAGGATGGCGCCGATGATGCCCCAGACCAGGGACTGGGTATTGGTCAAGGCAAAAGAGTGCCGGCAAATGTAGAACATGGCGATGAAAGTCATTACGCCGGCGATTCCGCCGTAGATGTATGGATAGTAGCGCTTTTTCACGAAAATCCCTCCTAATTCTATCAACTATCTTAACGTATTTTGCCCCCTGGATAGTAGGGAAATTATTGCTGAAAGGAAAAAATACCCCTAGCTAAGCTAGAGGCATGATGTCATCCCTACCAAGAATCACTGCTTCTTGGCGTAATTGAGTTGGCTTCATAAATCGTGTAGTTGGTGATGGTTTCATTGCTGGAGAAGTCGACCCCGTTGTAAGTCTCGTTCAAACTGTTCTGCCGGGTTTCCTGGTTGGTCAAGGTCTGCGTCGGCAGCCCCAGGCTCTTTCTCAGCTTGTTGGACCACTTCTGCAGTTCTGCAGTTGACGCGATCTGGAAGCTGGTCCCGGAAATCGTCGCGTCGTGGCCCTGGATGTAGCCACTGGAGATGTTGCTTGCCGCGCTTCTGTAGTTGATGGCCAGGCTGGTCATGTCGCCAAAAGTCAGATTGGTCTTGACGTACTTGGCAAAAACTTTGAGCAGCTTCTGATAGTTGGCTAAACCGTTGACGGACATGCCCTTCTTGACCACGGCCTGGATGATCTGCCGCTGCCGCATCTGCCGGCCGTAGTCCCCCCGGGGATCGTCATAGCGCATCCGGGCATAAGCGATGGCGTGGCGGCCGTTCAGGTGCTGCTTGCCCTTATGGAAGTCACACCAGTCATAACTGAAACTGAAAGGCACGTTGACGTCAACCCCGCCTAAAGCGTTGACCAGGCTCTTCAAGGCCTTCATGTTAACTTCCACATAATAGTTGATCGGCACGTTAAGCATGGCCGAAATTGTCTTGACCGACCCGTTGCTGCCGCCAAACTGGTAGGCTGAGTTGACCTTGAACATGTAGTAACTCTGGCTGCTCGTTTCACCCAGAATCTCCGTCAAGGTGTCCCGGGGAATCGAAGTCATGGTCGCCTTCTTGGTCGTCGGGTTGCCGGTCACCAGGATGATGGTGTCCGAGTTCCCTTTGTCATGCCGCCCTTCCAGCCCCTGGTCAACCCCTAAAATCAAAATCGAGATCGGCTTCTTGGCCGCGATTCGGGAACTGGTCGCCGTGCTGCCGTTATTGCCGTTCATGCTCACCAGGGCTGAATGCAGGGAGAAGTAGGCATGCGCCCCCCAGGTCGCTGCTATTAGGACGACAAAGGTCACTAAAAGACCGATGATCGTTGGCAAGGGGCGGCGGGACTTTTTCAACAGGCCAGCCTGGACGAGCGTCACATTGCGAAATATTTTCTGTTGCCTTCTGCTGTGTTGCTCTTCCATAGACTAACCCCCTTTAATAATTTGCTATTATATATTTTCGCATGAAAAAGGCATTTAATAAACCAGGCGTAATAATATTTAGACTATCTTATTTTTTTGGCAAAAGGCCGCTTTGAGTGTAGAATATCTAGTATCGTAAACGCAACAGAAGAAATGAGAAAAAGAAGAGGTATCGTATGGAAATCCCTTATCGCAGTGAGGTTCCCAAAGAGCAGACCTGGGACCTGACCCGGGTCTTCAAGACTGAGGCGGACTGGGAGGCCGCCTTTAAGGCAGTCAAGCAAGAAGTCAAGGCCCTGCCGGCCTTGGAAGACGGCTTTACGGAGAGCGCGGCCGTCCTCTATGACCGCTTGACCCAGATTTTTGCTGTTGACCGCCGCCTGTCCAAGATCTACGTCTATGCCAGCATGGCCAGCGACGTCGACACCAGCAACCAGAAGAAGCTGGCCCTTAATTCCCGCGGCCAGAGCCTGGCTGCTGAATACCAGGCGGCTGTTGCCTTCATTCAGCCAGCTGTTTTAGCCTTGGGGAAAGAGGCCCTGGACGCCTTTTTCATGGAAGAGCCAAGACTGGAAAACTACCGGCACTATTTGGAACAGATCGTCAAGCAGGAAGAGCACGTTTTGCCAGCTGAAGAGGAGAAGCTGGTATCGGCGGCCGGGGATGCCCTGTCAGCTTCCGCCAACACCTTCAATGTCTTGACCAACTCCGACCTGCAATTCCCTTACATTGAAGATGAAGACGGGGAAGCAGTGGAATTGACGGAAGCCAACTACGACATCTTGATCCAGTCCCAAAACCGGGAAGTCAGAGAGGACGCCTTTGACGCCCTTTACGCTGGCTATGGCCAGTTCGCGTCAACTTTTGCCTCAACCTTGGCTGGCAATGTCAAGGCCCACAACTTT
The DNA here is from genome assembly GCA_027681045.1 of Lactobacillaceae bacterium AF64-9pH9TA. Lineage (GTDB taxonomy): Bacteria > Bacillota > Bacilli > Lactobacillales > Lactobacillaceae > Lactobacillus. The sequence continues at coordinate 150,477 of JAQDCK010000004.1, forward strand.
GACGCTCAGACCCACCACTACCAGGACGCCTTGGCCGCGGCTCTGTCAGAAAACAACATCCCTGTCGACGTCTACAACCAGCTTTTGACCAGCGTCCACAAGCACCTGGACCTCCTCCACCGCTATGTCAACTTGCGTGAAGAGATCCTGGACTTGAAGGGCGACCTGCAAATGTGGGACATGTACGTACCGATCACGGGCAAGCCAAGCCTCAGCTACACTTTCGCTGAAGCCAAGGCCCAGGCAAGAGAGGCCCTGCAGGTTTTGGGCGAGGACTATGTCAAGCACGTCGACTACCTCTTCAACAACCGCTGCATCGACTACGTGGCCAACATGCACAAGCAAAGCGGGGCTTACTCCGGCGGGGCTTATGACACCGACGCCTATGAACTCTTGAACTGGCAGGGGGACCTGGATTCCCTCTACACCCTGGTTCATGAGACCGGCCACTCAGTCCACAGCATGTACACCCGGGAAAACCAGCCATATGTGTACGGGGACTATCCGATTTTTGTCGCGGAAATCGCCTCAACTACCAATGAAAACCTGCTGACCAACTACTTCCTGGACCGGGTGACAGATCCAAAGACCCGGGCCTTCCTGCTCAACTACTACTTGAGCTCCTTTAAGGGAACGGTCTACCGGCAGACCCAGTTCGCGGAATTCGAGAAGTTCATCCATGAAAGCGACCAGGCGGGTGAAGCCTTGACGGCTGACTACCTGTGCGGCTTCTACGACCGGCTCAACCAGCAGTACTATGGCCCGGCGATCAGCCTGGGCAGCGACATCGATCTGGAATGGGCCCGGATCCCCCACTTCTATTACAACTTCTACGTCTACCAGTACGCGACCGGCTTTGCGGCAGCTACTGCCCTGGCTAACAAGATTACTTATGGCAGCCAGGAAGACAAGGAGAAGTACCTGGACTTCCTTAAGTCCGGCTCCAGCGACTACCCGATCAATATCATGCAGAAGGCCGGCGTCGACATGACCAAGTCCGACTACCTGGAAGATGCCTTCAAGGTCTTTGCAGAAAGACTGGACGAATTTACTTACTTGATCAAAAAATTGTAGAAAACAAAACGAAGCTGCTCAAAGCGAGCAACTTCGTTTTTTGCTGTTAAACTTGATACATGTTCAATCTTAGTGGTGTGAAGCACCAGTAGCCGCGTCTGGTTTAGACTTGATTTGGTTGACTGTAGTCACTGGGTATGGCTTGCGCACCCGCGGGTCAGTGCTGGATGGCTTGGTGTCGCCAGCGTACTGGAAGTCAGTCAAACGGGCGTGCTTAACATCTTCAATCGTCTTGCAGCCAGTCAGTTGCATGTCGATCTTCAATTCATCGTTCAATTCGTTGATGACTGAAGCCACCCCGTGCGGGCCACCTAAAGCCAAGCCGTAAAGGTAAGGACGGCCGATACCAACCAGGTCAGCGCCCAAAGCCAAAGCCTTGAAGACATGTGAACCCCGGCGAACGCCACCGTCGAAGATAACCGGGCAGCGGCCGTTGACTGCTTCAACGACTTCTGGCAATACATCGATAGTTGCAGGAGCACCGTCGATTTCCCGGCCACCGTGGTTAGTCACGTAAACGCCGTCTGCGCCGGCAGTCAAAGCAACTTCAACGTCTTCAGCACAGTTGACACCCTTGACAATAACTGGCAAGCCGGACATTTCCTTGATCCGCTTGATATCGTCCGGGCCAATGTTCTGGGCGCTGGAAGCGTACATTTGCGCAACGGTTTGCCCTTCGCCCTTAGCGCCTTGGAAACGGGTGAAGAAGTCCAGCGGTACCGGGAAGGCAAAGTTGGTCCGCAGGTTGGCTTCCCGGTAGCCTGATACCAAAGCGTCAACCGTCAAAAGGATTGCCTTGTAGCCAGCAGCGTTAATCGCGTCAAAGACCATCTTGTTGAAGTCCCAGTTCTTTGACAGGTAAAGCTGGAACATCCGCGGAGCATCTGGCGCGGCAGCGGCGATTTCTTCAACCGGCTTGTTGCCGTAAGTGCTGGAAGTGAACATGGCTCCGGCCAAAGCTGCCCCCTTTTGGGTAGCTACTTCAGCGTCAGCGTGGGAGATCCCATGACAAGCAATTGGTGAGATCATGATTGGCGTCTTCAGCTTCATGCCCAGGAATTCAGTTTCAGTTGACGGGTTGTCCATCCCGGTCAAGGCCCGGGGAACGATCTGGTAGTGGTTGAAAGCGTTGGTGTTGTTTCTCCAAGTCCATTCATATTCTGAACCTGAGGCTACGTAGTAGTAAGCCCCTTCCGGCATTACTTCCTTAGCTCTTTCTTCAAGCTCATCAACGTTAACAAATTTTAAGTCTTCATCTGCTTCGCTTTGCGGGAAGCCCTTAATGTAATGTGTCATGGAAATCTCCTCAATCATTAAAAAATTACTATCAATTACTGTTAACTTACCAGGATTATCATAGCATTTAATCGCTTACTTTTGGGCCAATCTTTTACTTTTTAGAATCTGCTTAAAAAAATAGAAGTATTAGAAGTGCAATTGGCCCGTAGCCAAGCCGACCACGTACAGGAATATACAGATGATGGCGGTGTAGATCCCGCACCACTTGAAGGCTTGCTTCAAAATCGTGCCTTCGCTGCCTTCCTGGCCGATAGCGGTAGACGCAACCGTGATGGATTGCGGGGAAATCATCTTCCCGGCAGTAGCCCCGACCATGTTGTTGGCCACAACCCAAGTCTGACTCACACCCAGGCTTTGGGCAGCTGAAGCTTGCAATTTGGCGAAAAGAATGTTTGAACTGGTGTCTGACCCAGTCACGAAAGTACCCAGGGCACCGATGATTGGCGCGATCAATGGGTAAACCGGGCCCATGACCTTGACCAGAACAACCGCGATGGCACTGGTCATGCCCGCGTAGCCCATAACCTTAGCCAGGGCCACGATAGCGGAAATAGTCACCGCTGTCTTGCCGATCCCCTTAATCAGGTCCCAGAGGATGCCAAAAGTTTCCTTAACGCTCAAGCCCTGGATCATGGCCCCGATGAAGGTAGCCAGCAAGATCAAGGTACCTGGTGAAGACAGCCAGTTGAGGCTGAACTGACCAGCATTTTTACCAGTGTAAACCTGGAATTTAAGAGTCGCGGAGTTGAGCAGGCTGTTAACAGCTGGGAACAGGGAGGAAGCAGCCAAAACGAAGACGAAAACTAAGATGAATGGCGCGCAGGCTTGCAACAGTTCGCCAGCTGAGTGCTTGGCGATTTCCCCGGTAGAAGCGGCGTATTCCGGCACGTCCTTGTGCCGCTTGGCCAAAAAGGCTGTAACCAGGATGCAGACGATGGAGCCGGCGATGGCTGGCAATTCCGCCCCAACGAACTTAGCCACTAAGATTTGCGGCAAGGCAAAGGCCAGACCGGACATGAAGGTAATGAAGCCTACCCCCTTGATGGCCTTAACGCCCCCGCCGACCAGGCCAACCAGGATGTAAGGGATGACCAGGATCAAAACACTCAGCTGCAGAGATACCACGAAGGCCGTGTTCATCACGTCCAGGCCGGCAGTCTGGGCCAAGGTGATAACTGGCAGGCCGACCGCCCCGAAGGCAGTTGGAGTGGTGTTGGCTACCAGGCAGATAACGGAAGCTTCAATCGGGTTGATCCCAAAGGTCATCAAGATGCTGGCCGGGATGGCAACAGCGGTCCCGAAACCGGCAATGGCTTCCAGGAAGCCCCCAAAGCCCCAGGCGATCAAGAGGACCAGAACCCGCTTGTCGGTCGTCAAACCACAGAGCATGTCCTGGATTTTTTGCATGGCGCCGGATTTAAAAGTTACCTTGGAGGTGAACATGGCAGCCACGATGATGTAAACAATCGGGAACAGGCCGCCCAGGATCCCTTCCAAGGTCCCGGTCAGAGTATCAACGACTGGCAACTGGAAGGCCGTAATGGCCAGAATGATCGCCAGGATAAGAGAAATAACGGCTGCCTTGGCCGCAGGCATCTTCAGGGCTGTCAGAGAGATGATCAACCAGACGATCGGGATCAAGGCAAAAATGAATTTAACCCACATTCATGTAGCTCCTTCTATAAGTTTTTTTCACAAGGACTATTGTACATGAAAGCGCTTAAAAAGTCATGTGAAAATTGATTTAAAACGTTGATATATCACCGTTTGTGCTTGAATTTATTTCACAATGTTTTTGCTTGCTAAAAGAAGGATCCAAAAAAGCCCCGCCATTGCGGGGCTCTATATATTTTTTCACAAGCTTGTTTGTTAACAAGGTTGCCTTTATTGATTGGAAAAAAAGATTTAAAAAATTTTGCTACTTAGCGTTAGGCGTACCTAATTTTTCCAAAACGTAGTGGCCATCACTGTCTTTGCTGATGATCCCGTTTTGGTAAGTGTCGGTCACGCTGGTGTCATCCTTGTCACCGGTGTAAGAGAGGTTGTGGGTGACCTTGTAGTTGACGTAAGTCTTGCCGTTGCCGGCCGGGCTGGTGGACAGGACGCTGACGTCTTCGCTGTAATTAGCGACTGAGTCAGAGTCGTCCCAGTTGTCGTGCAGCTTCTTGATGCTGAGGTAGCCGGTATTGCTGCTGCCATTGACCCAGTCTTCGCTGTCATTGTCATCCCAGATCTTCTGGAGGAGGTCTTCAGCGTCGTCGCTGCTTGCCAGGCCTGGCCAAGACGGAGTCAGGACCCAGTTGCCGTTGACGGACTTGATTTGGTCGCTGCTGTCGTCATCGCTGAAGTCATAGTCATCGTCATCGTCATTTGCCTGGTCAGCTGGGTCAGTCACGTACTGGTCAAAGTTGTAGATCGTGTCTGACTTGCCGATGCCGGACTTTTTCACGTAGAGGTTCATCCCTGACGTGATCTGGTAGTCCTTGAAGCTGGCCTGGCCCTTTTTATCCAGGTCGGCCACCTTCTTATCGTTGATGTAGACTTCCCCGTTAGGCACGCTGCTGACCTTGAAGCTGGCAGTGGTGATGTTCAAGCTGACCCGGTGGTTGCTGAAGAGGTCCAGCTTAACCGGGCTAGGTGAAATGGTCTTCCCGCTCAAGTTGGCTGAAACTGAGAAGGTGTAGCGGCCGGCGATTACCGGGTCCAGCTTCTTTTGGTAGTAGTCACCAGACGCAGACAGCTTGCCCACGTTTTTCCCGTTCATCTTGATCGTGGAATTTTTGTGGTTAGTCACGACCGTTGGCGAGTAGGTCTTAACCATGAGCTTGTATTTCGGGAAAAGGAAAAAGTAGTGGCCATCCTCGCCTAAAGAAACGGATTTCTCAAAGCTGGCATCAAGTTCTTCTTGATTCTTCCACTTACTGCCCAGGTTATTGGCTGTGGTCTGGTTGGCCTTGTAGTATGTTTGCAGCGGCCGTACGCTCTTCTTGGTCAGCTGGAAGCTGCTGTCGTCGGTCTTGACGTAAGGAGACAGGTCCTTGCTTGGGTCCTTCAGCGCGCTGATGATTCTGTCGATCTGTTTGTCCTTGGCGTAGTAAGACTTACCATAGCCGTAGCCGGCCAAAAGGACCAGCAAGACAGCAGCGGTGATCAAGATTATCTTCTTCCACTTCCGGGTCTGCTTGAGGTCGGCCCGCTTTTTGACGGTTTTAGCTGGCTTAACAGGTTGGACTTGCTGAACCTGTTGAACTGGTTGAACTGGTTGAACCTGCTGGACTGGCTGAGTTAGCTGAGTTGCCTGTGCCGGCTTAACTGGCTGGGTTGGCTGAGTTGATTGTGCCGGCTTAACTGGCTGAGTTGGCTGAGTTGATTGTGCCGGCTTAACTGGCTGAGTTGGCTGGCTTGATTGTGCCGGCTGAACTGGCTGAGTTGGCTGAGTTGGCCGGCTTGACTGTACCGATTTAACCAACTTTGCCCCGCATTTGGCGCAGAAAGTAGCATTAGCTTGGTTTGGGGCGCCGCATTTAGCGCAATAGATCATTTTTGCTTCCTCCCACTTCGATACATCTTAGTAAATACTACCAAGCAGCGAGCTAATCTGCTGATTAGTGACAGACTCGATCTTGGACACAAATTCCTTGAAGAACATGTTGACCACAATCATAACCACAATCAAAACAATGATTGAGATCACAAGCGCGAACTGCATCTGGTCGATTTTTTCCGCCTTTTCTTCCAGCAAAACATAAATCAAAGCAAGGAAGCCAACGACTACCGTCATACTGAGCACAATTCCCTGCAGGCCCAAGCTGCCCGTCAAAGCAAAAAGCCAGAACAAAACATTCAAGATCAAACTGTAAGCCGATAAGTGAGCATACCGGTTGAGATATCCAAAAAAGTCAAATTCAGACTTGGCAAAACGCTTCATGGCAAAGTAGTTGATAGCCAAAACTACCACTTGCCCCAGCACGACACTGATCACTACATACGAAAAGGCGCTAGACTTTAACTCAGTAATAATCGATGAAAGATATGGGTAGCTTGTTATTAATAAACTAGCCAGCTTGTTCATACCCGTAAGCCCTGCCAATATGAAAAACAAGTCTTCCAAAATCAAGGTCGTCAAGCCGTACCACTTTTCAGCAGCCATCGCCTCAGCCGGCTTCTTCCAAGCATGTAGCAGCCACTGCCAGTATGTGAACAGCACATTTTCAGCTTGGCTGCTGGCCTGACCTTCCGCTTTCACTTCAGCTTCCTGTACAGGTGCTGCTTTGGGCTCAGGCGCTGCTGGGGCAGGCTTTTCCTCGCTTACCGCTACTTGGCGCAGGTCAGTTCCGCAATTAGTACAGAAATTGACATCTGCTCCCATTTCAGCGTGACAATTCGGACATTCTTTCATTTTAATCCCCCCACTTTTATAAAAGAATTAATACTTTTTATAGAAAGTATAACATGTAAAAGCAGTCTTCTTCAAGAGGATGATAAACTGCTTTTAGGTAATTATATTAGCAAAATAAAATGCATAGTCTTCCAAAAGCGCAGAGACCGTGTATTGATGATTATTAAAATTCTATATTTACTTATGCCCGCTTCTTTCTGGCGTGGGTGAAGTAAACCAGCAGATAAGCCGTTACCTCAATTAATGAAATGAAAAAGGTCACCGGCCAGTTGGTGATGTAGCCCAGGCACAGCCCGGACCAGACCCCCAAAAGGGCCAGGCCGACCGACCAGGCCAGCATGCTCGGAATCGACTTGCCCAAATACCGGGCCGTTGATGACGGCATGGTCAAAAGGACAAAGACCAGCATGGACCCGACCACCTGTGAGCCAATAGAAACTGCCATGGCCAGGGCTACCAGGAAGACCACCCCGACAAAGCCAGTATTGATGTGATGAGCCGCTGCCCCGATATGGTCAAAAGAATCATAGTTCAGGGGCCGCTGGATGGCAAAAATGATCAATAAAACAACCACTGACAGGCCGACCAGCTGGTAGACGCTGGATCTGGACACCCCGATAATCGACCCGAACAAAATGTTGGTCGCGTAGCTGCTGGCTGAGCTGGACAGGGACAAAAAGAGGATCCCCAGGCCGACGAAGAAGGCGGAAATCGCGGAAATCGACGACTCCTTCTGCTCAGTCCGCATGGACAACTCCCCGACCCCGATCGAGCCCAGGAGGGCAAAAATCAGCATCCCCGTCAAAGGCCTCAAGCCCATCAAAACGGCAAAAGCCGCCCCGGCAAAGCCGATTTCCGACAGTGTGTGGGCCAGGAAACTGAAATTGCGGGCCACGACATAGACGCCCACCACCCCGCAGGTAATCGCGATAAAGGTGGCCGCCCAAAAAGCATTGCGCATGAATTCGTAGGCAAACATCAGTTGAAACTCTCCTTAAAATCTTCCATCTTCCCCTGTCTGACCGTCCCGTCGCTTAAGTAAAGATAGTCCTTCATATAGCGCTTGGCCAAAGGAATGTCGTGGGTGACGAACAAGACCGTCATCTTGTGTTCATGGTTGAGGTGGGCAATTAGGCTCATCAACTCTTCCTTGGCCTTAGGGTCCAGACTGGCCGTGGCTTCATCCAAGATAATGAAGTTCGGCTGGTCCAAGAGGGCCTGGGCCAGGTAGGCCCGCTGCTTCTGCCCGCCGGAAGCCTCCCCCATCCTGGTGTCCGCCAGGCCTTTCAAGTGGGTCTCCTGCAAAATATGGTTGACTTGGTTCTTAACCTTCTGGCTCTTCCAAAAAGGCGTGTTTAATTCGATAAAAGACTTGATCGACAAGGGATAGTCCGGGTCGATATTGCGGAACTGGGGCACATAGCCCACCTTTACGTCGTCAGCCAGCTCAAAATAGCCATGGCTGGGGCTCAGCATCCCCATCAGTATTCTGACCAGGGTGGTCTTCCCGGCCCCGTTAGGGCCCAAAAGAGCCGTCATGGACCCGGTCTCCAGGCTGAAATTGAGCTTTTTAAAAATCTCCTGGTCGTCGAACTTCATGCTCAAGTCCACGACCTGCAAAGCTTTACTCATTTACTTACCTCTAGTCTCAGTCTCTCTATAGCTTCTTCAGCAAGTCCAGGACCTTGTCCTGGACGGCACTTTCATCGCTTGAACCGATAATCCCGTTAGCCGCCCGCTTGGCTTCCGGCAAAGCCGTAGCTGTCGCGTAGCTCTGGCCCACATATTGCAGCATGGCCACGTCGTTGCCCCCGTCGCCGAAGGCTACCATTTCATCAGCCGGGATTCCGTAGCGCTTGCCCAAAAGCTTGAGGCCCACCGCCTTGTTCATGCCCAGCTTGCTGATGTCAACGGCTGAGTCGCTGCCGGCTACCATGTCCAGGTTCGGGAATTCCCGCTTGAGCTGCTGGGCAAAGGCTGATGACTCCCCTTCCTTGGTCGCCACAGTGAACTTGAAGATCCGGTCCTTGACGCTTTCGTAGTTTTCCACGGCTTTCAGTTCCTGGTAAAAAAGGTGGAGGTAGTTGTAAAACTCTTCTCCATAACTCTTCAAGGTGTAGGCGCTATTCACCCCGGCCAAGACTGTCGGGTGGTCCTGGCCGTACTTTTCCTTGATCTGGCGGATCGTGGCCAGTTCATCGCTGTTTAAGTCCACGATGTTGAGGATTTCCCGCCCCTTCAAGACATAGGCCCCGTTTTCAGCCACGAAGTAGAGCTGGCTGAGGTATTCTTTTGGAAAACGGGTGACCAGGTTTTCATACTGGTTGCCGCTGGCGATGACGAACTTGACCCCCTTTTCCCTGGCCAGGTCCATGATTTGCGCGAACTTGTCCAGGTCATAGGTTTTCTTGGAGTTGAGCCAAGTACCATCCATATCGGTCGCGATTAACTTGATCATTTTTTTCTTCCTTCCTAACTGCTTTTTCGCTAAAAGATCTTTAACGTTATAGAATACCAAAATTTCGCCCTCCTTGCAAAATTGCTGGCTCACGGGGGGCGGTGCGGGAGTTTGGCTGTAACTACGGTAAAAACGGGGACAGTTTTCCGAAATTTGGCCCTGGCTACGGTAAAAACGGGGATAGTTTTGCGAAATTTGGCCTTGGCTACGGTAAAAACGGGGACAGGTTTGCGAAATTTGGCCCTGGCTACGGTAAAAACGGGGATGAGTTTG
>JAQDCK010000040.1 GCA_027681045.1 Lactobacillaceae bacterium AF64-9pH9TA
CCATAACATCTGGTAGATTTTGACTATCTACGCCGGTAAATGCGGTCAAGTTCGGTGTCAAAGTACTCTTCTGGAGTCTTGTAGTTTAAGATCTTCCGAGGAAGAGAGTTGCACCATACTTCGATCTTAGCAATATCTTCCACACTGTACTTATCCATCCGATCTCCCTTGGGAATATAGCGTCTGATAAGCCCGTTGTGCCGTTCTACGCTGCCTTTATCACAGGATGTATAAGGGTGAGCGTAGTACACAAGAGTCTTGGAAACTTGCTCAAGATCGGATAGATCTGCGAACTCAGATCCATTGTCGGTTGTGATAGACTTAAAGATTTGATTCCATTTGGATCCGTAGTACTCTCGAAGCTTATCAAATGCCTTCATAACGCTAGCTGAGGTCTTATCCTCAATCTTGATCATGAAGAAGCGACGTGTCTTTCGTTCACACAGAGTAAGCAGCACATCATCATCCTTGGTCTTGTGTCCAAGAACCAGGTCGCATTCCCAGTGTCCAAAGTCCTTACGGGTATCGATTCTAGGACTGCGTTCATCGATGCTTCGGCCCAGAATGCGCTTGTTTGCACGAGCACGACGAGCCTTGGTATTGCGCTTTACCTTTTCTGGGAGGTCGATGTTCTTGATCTCCATAAGGCCAAGGTCAACGTAGTTGTACAGAGTCTTGGTAGACACGACCTGATCCTTTGGGAAGATACCTTCGGCTAAAGCATAGCCAACGCAGGCATCAAGAGACCAGCCTCGCTTATGGAAGCAGTGGGAAACATAGTTGATGAACTTGCTTCGACGAAGGAACAAGCTCTTACGGCCGCATTCACGCCTATGGCGCTCGTAAGTCATTTGCCCCTTGGCAGCTTTGTATCGTTTCACATTGCCAGTATAAAGGGATACGGTGCCTCTTTTGAGCTCATATCCGATTGTACTTGGCGAGCAGTTGAGTTCTCTAGCAATGGCACGATTTGAGCAGCCAATGGAATGCATTACTTGAATTGTAATTCGGTCATCCTTCGAAAGGTGCTTTCCCTTTTGGTGTGGTTTAGTGTTAGAATATGAATGATCCATTTTAACCTCTCTAGAAATGTTTTGTGGTAATTCATATTCTACCAGAAGGTTGAAATGGATTTTTTGTGCTCTAATCTAGTAAAAACGATTTTCACTTACTGGATCGGAACAGTGTTCAATTTGATTTTACAATTGGCG
>JAQDCK010000041.1 GCA_027681045.1 Lactobacillaceae bacterium AF64-9pH9TA
CTGCCATTCTGATGTGCCTTGTACTTGAGCTTTTGTTCCAGGTCATAGAAAGACCAGGAATGGTGCTCATATCTATTTTCCTTCTTACGGCTATAGACCGTATCAAAAGTTACGTCAGTAAGATCCTCAAGCACAAAGAGAGTATCAGCTCCGTAGTGGTTGACGAGTGTCTTAGACAAGCAGTGATTGTAGTCGCTCATCCAGCGGTTCTCTCGTTGACCAATCTTGCGAATGCGTCTCTTTGAGTTTCTGGTATTTGTCATCTGCAGATGACGTCTCAGCTCTTTATAGTGCTGACGTTTTCTGGCAATCGTCTTCCCGTTGTGGAAGAAGGTTTTGCCTTTTTCGTCATAGCAGGTAACGATCTGGCGAAGGCCTCTGTCAACCCCAACTACATGACGAGTCTGCTCAATCTCGTAATCTGGAAAAGACTTGGTTGCGCTGACATGCATAAACCAGTGCTTGCCAGATCTAAGGATTTTGGCAGTGCCAAAAGTCCATTCGTCATCCAGATATTTTTCAAAGCCAGGCATGGCAATTTCGCATTCAATCCGCCCGTTAAGGGTATTGACAGACACGATCTTGCCATTCTGCTTGAAGGAATAATCCCGATCTCTTACTTCATCCAATTGCGGACGCTTGAAAGATATCGGCTTCCAAAGCCAGTCAAGATCACGTTGGACAGTGTAGTAGCCCTTGTCTTTCGGCGCATTGATGTCGTGAAATTTATAAGGCTTCTGACCAAGCTGCGTTTTAACAGACTTGTATCTGGCGATAACGGTCTTCAAGACAGACTGAGCCATTTGTGATCTGAGGTTGAATTTTTGTCGCAAGTCAGAGTAGACAGCTTTGTTCAGCTTTGCTTGGCCGAGTTCAAAGTCATTCTCAAAAATGTATTCAGATGCAAAATTACAACCTTGTCTATAAGCTTCCATGCTGTCTGCCAGTGATTTAGCATTTTCGGAACTGGCAACTTTGATGTGAGCTTTAATAGTCAAAGAAATATCCATGGTTTGCCTCCTTTCACTAAAAATAGTATACCACAAAAGCTAGTGATATAAGAGGCTAGACTACCGAATATCTAACAATCAGAAAGGAGAAAGGCGTG
>JAQDCK010000042.1 GCA_027681045.1 Lactobacillaceae bacterium AF64-9pH9TA
CCAAAATATGATACAGGAATCTGGCCGGTTTTTGTCACATACTTATTGATAGTCCGGCTAGTCCCAGTTTTTCTATTTTTAACTGTCAAACTAATCATAAATGCAGGAGCACTGCCACTCGGATACTCTCTTCGTTCTTCTCCTTTGTAAAGTCTAATCCATGGGGTAAAGAGATCGATTGATTTAACAATAAGGTGTGGATCAATTTCATAATGCACGCCAGTTTTTTGCAGACCTTCATGGAGAAATGATGGGATAGTCCAATTATTGAAATTAGATGCTGCATTCAAACCACTCTCACTCTTGACCAGCTCACCCTTACTGTTATACGTATCTGTAGTAGTCTCGTGAGTCCCAGTAAAAATTCCACTCCTATATCTCAGTTGAGCCGTATCATAAACAGTGGTCAAGGCGATTATGGCATCATCCTCTTCTCCCCCTTCCCCGTTTTTTGGCCCGAATGAATAAGGATAGAGAACGGTACCCTGAGTCTTTATATCACCGGTAATGGCCTGACCAATTTTCCCAGTCGTACCGTTAGAAACTGAGAGCTTATCACCTTGTAAATTTATTGCCTGCAGAGTAGCAACATTAGTAATAGGGTCATAGTGAAACCAGTGTTTAGACCAGCGAGTGACTGGCTTGGTGTAAACGATAAAGGATTTCTGCACTAGCGGCAGGCCATTAGCCAGGCTGGCTGCCTGTTCCGCGATAGACGGCGTCGGCAGCTCCCAGGTAACCGTATTGGTATTGCTGTCAGTGCCGACATAAGTCAAGTCACCATCAGGATCTGAAATACCATCATATACGCCCTCACCTAATCGGTAGCTAACCCGCAGCTTTTGGGTCGGATCCAGGAAGTTAAGCCCAGTTTTATTTGGAACTAAAAGGCTGATTCGCCAGGCCAAGACGTCTCTAGTGCCTGGCACCGTGTTTGGTGACCCATTTTTAGCGCCAAGGAAGGTCGTGCTGATTGAAAGGCTGGTGTTGGCAGAAATATTCTTAGT
>JAQDCK010000043.1 GCA_027681045.1 Lactobacillaceae bacterium AF64-9pH9TA
TCAGGTTGAGCTGGTTCTGCCGGAGTTGCTGGCTTAGACGGTACAGTTGGCTGATCCGGAGTTGACGGTTCAACTGGAGTCTCTGGAGTAGTCGGTTCACTTGGCTGCTCAGGTTGAGCTGGTTCTGCCGGAGTTGCTGGCTTAGAAGGAACGCTAGGCTGCTCAGGTTGAGCTGGTTCTGCCGGAGTTGCTGGCTTAGACGGTACAGTCGGTTGATCCGGAATACTTGGTTCTACCGGAGTTTCCGGCTTAGTCGGCTCAGTTGGCTTAGATGGTTCAACTGGCTGAGTAGGAACATCGTAGACAACGTAAGTGTCACCAGATGGGTCACTCGGAGTCAGCTTCTGCCCTACTTGCACAGTTTGTGGCTGGTAGCCCTTCACTTCCGGAACAACAACGTCGAGAACCTTGGTTGGATCTTCTGGATCAGTCGTGTACTGGTCTGTACTAGTGCCAGGCAGTTGCTGCCCATTTTTATCAACCAGAATGATGCGGCCATTTGGAACGTAAGTGACAGTTCCTTCAACTTCTGGCTGGTCTGGAGTCGCGGTCAAACCACCAGCGATCTTCTTATCAGAGTGATAGCCGTTGATTACTGATACGGTTTCCTTGCCAAAAGTATTCTGGCCAGTCCATGGGCCCTCTTCTACCACCTTGCCAGTTACCAGGTCAACTACAACAACTTGTTTGAAGGCATCCTTTTGAGTTTGAACCTTGTCAAGCAGCTGCAGGCCAGTGCCGACGTAGTGGACCGTCTGCTTGGCGTCCATAGTGTTGACTCTTTCTTGAGTCTGGTGCTTAAGGACAACCGTGTAGACTTGGTCAGTGCTGTCATCCGTGTCGTAGGCTGCATCAGTTGGGTAGTCGCTTGAAACGAATACGTAACCTGCTGCTTCCAACTTCTTGAT
>JAQDCK010000044.1:0-396 GCA_027681045.1 Lactobacillaceae bacterium AF64-9pH9TA
CTACCCAACTGATGCCGCTTACGACACTGATGATTCAACTGACCAAGTCTACACTGTTGTACTGAAGCATGGCCAGGCAACTGTAAGCCGTGACCAAAAGGTAACTCAGAACGTTGTTTACGAAGTGCCAGCTGGTTTCGAAACTCCAAGCTCAGTAACTGAAACTGTATCCTTCACTCAGACTGGTACTCAGGACCTGGTGACCAAGGAAATCACTTGGGCTCCGGTTGATACTAAGAGCTTGAAGGCCGTAACTACTCCAACCATTTTTGGCTTGACCCCAGACAACGATGAAGTAGCTTCGCAAGAAGTTGTGCCGACCTTCGATGGTGACAAGGAAACTACCGTAAAGGTAGTCTACACTGCCAACAAGCAGAAGGCTTTTGTCAAATACGT
>JAQDCK010000044.1:406-769 GCA_027681045.1 Lactobacillaceae bacterium AF64-9pH9TA
AGCCTACGACACGGACGACAAGACTGAGCAAATCTACACTGTAGTGCTGAAACATGGTCACAAGTCAGTTGACCGCGACCAAAATGTAAAGCGGACGGTTGTCTATGAAGTTCCAGCAGGATTTGACACTCCAAAAGCAGTTGAAGAGACTCTATCCTTCACTCAGACTGGTACTCAAGACCTGGTAACCAAGGAAATCACTTGGAACTCAGTTGATCCGCAAAGCTTGAAGGCCGTAACTACTCCAACCATTTCTGGCTTGACCCCAGACAAGGATGAAGTAGCTTCGCAAGAAGTTGTGCCGATCTTCGACGGCGACAAGGAAACCACTGTGAAGGTAGTCTACACTGCCAACAAGCAGAA
>JAQDCK010000045.1 GCA_027681045.1 Lactobacillaceae bacterium AF64-9pH9TA
ACCATACTGGACAAGCAGCGGTTACGGTATACAACCAAAAGCAGCCAATTCTGCCGCAAACTGGTGGACCAGGCTCTTTGATCTTCATCCTCTTAGGTTTGATCCTGCTTTTGCTGGCAGCTTTGGGATTAAGAAATCATCGTATTACAAAACAGTAATGTGAAAAATGGACTAAAAGCGTTGCGCCTCTAAGGCGCAGCGCTTTTTTGACCTATTAGTAAATAAGTATGGAAAAACTAATGATATTATATTGAACTTTTATAGGGTGATGATACAATAATGATAGATTCAAGCATATGAAGTAATTGCAAAAAAAGAATCATAAAAAGGTATAGCTGACCGCCCCCGGCCTGCACTTGCAGGTAAGCAGAATTGCTGATCCAACTTGTTCACGAAAACGGGAGCCGCCATTGGCGAGCATTTTCCATCACGCGCCTGCGCTATACCAATTGCTATGCCACTTTTAGGAGGTGACAGGATTTTAGGGAATAAGACGGAGATTGCTGATACTAGTGTGAAATTTAAGAGACGGAGAAAGACTATGAAAAGAGGAAAATTAGCAACTTTGCTGGCTGCCTTTACTTTGGCAGTCGCACCTATCCTGTCTAATGCTGGCCTGGTAAGCGCCGCTGAAGACAACTATTCAACTACTAAGCCTAACGAAGTAAC
>JAQDCK010000046.1 GCA_027681045.1 Lactobacillaceae bacterium AF64-9pH9TA
TCCTACTACAAGGATCCAACTAGTGTTACTCCTGTAGCAGCTGACCCGGTAGAAATCTTGAACAACAAGAAGCCAAGCCTGCCAATGACTGGTGGCATCGGTGCCCTGATCTTTGCGCTGACTGGTTTGGCAGCCGTAGGCTTCGCCTTCTACATTTAAAAGCGGGAAAGTCATTTGACTTTCCGCTTTTCTAAAGCAGGGAAGCTGGTCTTGAGCTTGCTTGCTTTAGAAAGGTTAGTGCTGAAAGTTCGGCAACTTGTGGAAGAAAAATAGATCAGAGTGTAGAGTACAAAAGTAGAGTGAGAAGGGAGAATTACTTATGGCGACTCTTTTACGGCGCGGCCGCTTGGCTTTGAGCGGGCTGATGCTCTTGCTCAGTCTGGTCCTTATGGCCGGCCGAGCCCAGGCAGCCAGCCAAGAGCTGACCCTGGTCAACCCTAGCCCAAATCAGACGACTAATTTCGTCTTTAAAGGCTGGAAGGTTGACGACCAAGCCAAGCTGGCGGACTTAAACAAGCAGACCAGCGAGGAGCTGGATCAGTCCAGCCAGGCCGTTTTCCAAGAAAAAATGGCTGCCGGCCAGAGCCAGCTGAAGCTTTCCCTGGATCCCGGCCGCTACTACATCAGAGAACTGACCAAGCCGGGAGTGA
>JAQDCK010000047.1 GCA_027681045.1 Lactobacillaceae bacterium AF64-9pH9TA
CGATGGTGACAAGGAAACCACTGTAACGGTTACCTACACTGCTAACACGCAGAAGGCCAAGGTAAACTACGTTGACCAAGATGGCAACAATGCAGTGATCGAAACTTCGGGCGACTTGACTGGCTCATCTAAGGACTTGATTGGTTACAGCACTGAAGATACGATCAAGAAACTCGTTGACGCAGGCTACGTATTCGTATCAAGCGACTACCCAACTGACGCCACTTACGACACGGATGATTCAACTGACCAAATCTTTACTGTAGTTCTGAAGCACGGTCAGGCAACTGTTAGTCGTGATCAAAAGGTTACTCAAAACGTTGTCTACGAAGTGCCAGCAGGTTTCGAAACTCCAAGCTCAGTATCAGAAACTGTATCCTTCACTCAGACTGGTACTCAGGACCTGGTAACTAAAGAAATCACTTGGACTCCGGTTGACTCACAAAGTCTGAAGAGTGTGACTACTCCAACCATCTCCGGTCTGACTCCAGACAAGGACGAAGTAGCTTCAGTAGAGGTAACTCCGACCTTCGACGGTGACAAGGAAACTACCGTAAAGGTAGTCTACAC
>JAQDCK010000005.1 GCA_027681045.1 Lactobacillaceae bacterium AF64-9pH9TA
CCTTAACGGCTTAATACTAATTTGTCCCAATTTTGGGGGTCACATCACTGATCACAAAAAGATACACTTTTTTTATTTTATGAATGCCTTAGCAGCGCGGCTTTAAGCGTCCTACTTTTGGCGTTCTAGGACCGTCACGCATTCCACATGTGGCGTCTGCGGGAACATGTCAACCGGGAAAACCAGGTCAGTCGTGTAACCAGCCTCCATCAAGAGCTGCATGTCCCGTACCAGCGTTGCCGGGTTGCAGGAGATGTAGACAACCTTCTTTGGACCCGTCTTAACCGCGGCATCGATAAATTCCTTGGTCAAGCCTTTTCTCGGCGGGTCGACAAAAATCACATCCGTCTTCAAGCCTTCGGCTGCCCACTTTGGCATCAGTTCTTCCGCCTTGCCGGCATAATACTTGGCATTGTGGATCTGGTTGAGCCGGGCGTTGTTCTTAGCGTCCTTGACCGCTGCCTTAACCACTTCAACCCCACGGACTTCCTTAACGTACTTGGCTGCGGACAAACCGATCGTCCCGATCCCGGAGTAGGCATCAACAATCAAATCGTCCTTAGTCAAGCCTGCCTGGTCAATAGCCAGCTTGTACAAACGCGGCGTTTGCAAAGAGTTGATCTGGAAGAAGGACTGCGGCGAGATTTCAAAAGTCAAATCGCCAATCTTGTCATCAATGTATCTCTTCCCCCACAAATGGTAGTCATGTTCACCCAAGATGACATTGGTTCTCTTCGGGTTGTGGTTGAGGAAGATCGACTTCACCCCATCGATTTCCTTGATTTCATCTACTACCGCGTGCAGGCCTGGGAAGTCCCGGTCCAGGCAAACCAGGACGACCATCATGTCGCCCGTAGCCGTTCCCCGGCGGACTTCCAGGTATCTCACCTGCCCTTGATGCTTTTCTTCGTCATAGGCCGGAATCCGCTTTTCCCGCAAGATGTCTCTAACCGCGATCAATATCCGGTCAATTTCTGGATCATTGGTGAAAAAGTCTTCCAGTGGCACCAGGTCGTGTGAGTGCCGGCGGAAAAAGCCGATCTCCAGCTGCCCCTTAACCATTCTGACCGGTACCTGGGCCTTGTTTCTGTAGCCAGTTTCCAAGGGACTTGGCAAAGTTTCCGCCACCTTGATCTGGTCTAAGTGGGCCTTGCTCAAAAGCTCCTTAACCTGCTTTTGCTTGAATTCCAGCTGCTTGTCGTACTTGAGGTGAGCCAGGCTGGCTAAGCCAGTTTGCACGTACTGGCGGAGAGGCACCTTGACCCGGTCCGGGCTTTCCTTGACTATCTCAAAAATTCTGGCAAAAGCATAGCTCTTCTTGTCCTTCAAGATCTGTGCCTTAACCACTTCACCCGGCAGGGCGTTATTGACAAAGACCGTTTCGCCATTGACATGGCCGACCCCCATGGCTTCATATGACAAGTCGGTGATTTCGACTTCGACGATTTCATTTTTCTTCATGATTCTTTTCTCCTTTTGACCGTGATCCACGGTCTGATTCTGGGGCAATAAAATTGAGAATTGGGAAGGCCAGGTAAAGCACCATCCCAAAGCGTGGATTGATGAACGAGATCCCAATGAAAAGCAGGTTCAAGAGCAGCAGCCAGACAATGCGGATTCTGGCAAAGCGGCTCATGATCCAGCTCAAAGAGCGAATATGCGGCAATGAAGCCCGCATCCCCGCTCGCTCCGTCAAGAGCTCAAAAGTCTGCACAAAAAAGTACACGATCCCAAAATTGACCACGGCCAGCATCGACAGGTGGTCCATCAGCCACTTGGTCATCACCGGAATCAAGGACAAACTGGCCAGGAAACAAAAGTCACAGATCATGGTCCACTTGTTGGCCTTCCAGATGAAATTGCTAAAATTTTTGTGCATTTCATACCAGAAGTCCGCCACCACGAAGAAAGAGATCAAGAAGATCCCGATCTGTTCAATAAAATTGCCATAAGCCCGGTCAGCCACCGGAGCCTGGATTTCCAAAACAACGATGGTGATGATAATGGCAATCACCCCGTCGTTAAACGTGGTCAAGTGGTCAGCCAGCTTGCTTGTCGCCTGCTCCTGGGCCTTTTCCTGGTGGGCCTGCAGCTTTTGCCATTCGGCCTGTTCTTCCGGGCTCAGTTGCAGCTTCTTGCTCCTGCCTGCGATATCTCGATTTCTTATCATCTCTTACACCTACTCAAACAAAAATAGAGTCTGACAGAAAGTCAAACTCTATTATAACAGTCTAACCGACGTAGAATTCGATTCGTTCCCGCAAGTTTTCAAAAGTTACCGGGAACATGCCGCCTTCTTCCCCGTCCAGGTTGACGGAGAGCTTATCATCGCGGTTGTGGCCGATCAGTTCCGCCTTCAGACTGGTCGTCTTGGTGTAGATGATGTTCGGGTCGTCCACGTGCTTGCCGTTCAAGGCCAAGGCCATCAGCCGGAGCAAATTGCCCGGGTCACTTGGCTTGACCACGATCAGCTGGAAGAGGCCATCTGAAAGTTCAGCGTTTGGCATGATCTTTTCAAAACCGCCGATGGAGTTGGTCATCCCCAATAAAAGCAGAGACAGCTTGCCTTCGTAAACGCCCTTGTCAAAAGTCAGCCGCATTTCGCATTCGCTGAGGTTTGGCAGCATTTCCGCCCCCTTGATCAGGTAGGCAGCGTAGCCCAGGGCAGACTTGACGTCTGAAGAAACCCCGTAGGTCAGTTCCGCCAAAGAACCGGCTGCAGCGATGTTGACAAAGTACTTCTGGCTGCCATCGCCGAAGTCGGCCCGGCCCACGTCCATCTTCTGCACCTTGTCCTTAAGAATCATCCTAGCCGCGGCAACCACGTCGTCGCGCGGAATCTTCAAGGCTCTGGCGTAGTCGTTGGTCGTCCCCGCCGGGATGATGGCCATGCGCGGACGCTCTTCCTTAGGCAAAAAGGCGATCCCGCTCACGACTTCGTTGATCGTGCCGTCCCCGCCGGCGGCCACGACCAGTGAAAAACCGTCCTTGGCTGCCCGGGTTGCTTCATTTTGAGCACTGAGCGGAGCTGGCGTGGTTCTGAATGCACTGGCTTCATAACCCGCTTGTTCCAAAATATCCAAAATATCAGAAACGTTCTTCGGCATCTGTTCATGCCCGGAAACCGGATTGTAAATCAAGCGCGCGCGCTTAGTCATCTGCTTCACCTTTTTCTAAAAAATTTTCTCCTGCCTTAACGGCTGGCCAGGTCGGCCAAGAGGAGCTTGTTGATCACCTTAGGGTTGGCCTTGCCCCGGGTCTGCTTCATGATTTGCCCAACCAGGAAGCCGATAGCCCGGTCCTTACCATTCTTGTAGTCTTCAACAGACTGCGGGTTGGCGTCGACAACTTCCTTGACCATTGGGGCCAGGACGCTTTCGTCTGACAATTGTGCCATGCCTTTTTCTTCAACGTACTTCTTCGGGTCAGTGCCGTTGGCAACAGTTTCCGCGAAGACCTTCTTGGCAATCTTGGATGAGATCGTCCCGTCAGAAATCAGCTTGATCATGGCTGCCAGGTTTTCTGGAGTCAAGGCGATGTCCTTGAGTTCAGCGTGCTTTTCGTTCAAGTAACCGTTAACCTGGGTGTTCATCCAGTTAGCTGCCTGCTTTGGATCGGCACCGGCTGCTACAGTAGCGTCAAAGAAGTCTGAGCTTTCCTTGTTTTGCAGCAAAACATTCGCGTCGTATGGCTTAAGGTCGTATTCATCAACGTAGATCTTCCGCCGTTCGTCAGCCGTCTTTGGCAAGTTGGCCGCGATTTCATCAACCCATTCCTGCTTGATGTGGTATGGAGCCAGGTCTGGTTCTGGGAAGTAACGGTAGTCCGCGTCCCCTTCCTTGACACGTTCCAGGACAGTCTTGCCCGTGTTGGTGTCAAAACGGCGGGTGGACAGGCGAACCCGGCCGCCGGACAGGAGGATTTCCTGCTGGCGCTTTTGTTCGTAAGCCAGGGACAGACGGACGTGTTCAAAGGAGTTCAAGTTCTTCATTTCGACCTTGGTCCCGAATTCCTTCTGGCCGGCTGGACGGATGGAGATGTTGGTGTCAATTCTCATTGACCCTTCTTCCATCTTAACGTCGGAAGCCCCGGTAAATTGCACGATTTCCCGCAGCTTTTCCAGGTAGGCAACAGCTTCGTCCGGGTCAGTCATTTCTGGTTCAGAAACAACTTCCAAAAGCGGAACCCCTTGCCGGTTGTAGTCAACGTAGGAGAAGCCGTTGGTCCCGTGGGTGTTCTTACCGGCGTCTTCTTCAATGTGCATTTCGTGGATGTGGATCTTCTTCTTCTTGCCGTGAACTTCGACTTCAACATAGCCGTTTTCAGCCAGTGGCTTGAAGAATTGGGTGATTTGGTAAGCCTTCGGGTTGTCCGGGTAGAAGTAGTTCTTCCGGTCAAAGTGGGTTACCGGGTTAACGTGGGAGTGGGTGGCCAAAGCGACCATCAAGCCCAGGCGGTAGACTTCCTTGTTGACCATTGGCAAGGTACCTGGGTAACCCCAGTCAATAACGTTAGTTTCGGTGTTTGGCTTGGCCCCGTAAGTTACTGGTGAAGGTGAAAAGATCTTGCTCTTGGTCTTCAACTCAAAGTGAACTTCCAGACCGATAGTTGACGTAAAATTCATTTAAATTAATCCTCCAATCCAGCTGGTGTTTGTTCGTAGAACTTGTTGCTGCGTTCGATGAAGTCAGCTACTTGGAAGACATGGCCTTCGTCAAAGCGCTTGGCCATGATTTGGAAGCCGACCGGCATCCCCGTCGTTTCGCTCAAGCCGGCTGGCACGCTGGCTGCCGGAATCCCGGCCATGTTGGCGGAAATCGTCAAGATGTCGTTGTTGTACATCTTGATCGGGTCAGAAATTTCTGAGTTCAAGTCAAAAGCAGTTTCGGTAGAAACAGGCCCGACAATCACGTCATTGTCTTCGAAGATCTTGTCGAAGTCTTGGCAGATCAAGGTTCTTACCTTGGCAGCCTGCAGGAAGAACTTGTCGTAAGCGCCGGCAGACAGGGCGAAGGAGCCCAGCATGATTCTCCGCTTTACTTCGTCGCCAAAGCCTTCTGACCGGGACTTGAGGAAGACTTCGGCCAGGTTCTTGGCTTCTGCCCGGTAGCCATAACGGATCCCGTCGTAACGTTCCAGGTTGGCTGAAGCTTCACTGGAAGCAATGATGTAGTAAGTTGGCACCACGTACTTAGTATGCGGCAGGGATACTTCATTGATGATGGCCCCGTTTGCCCGCAGAAGTTCGATTTGAGCTTCAACTGCCTTGCGGACGCCTTCTTCAACGGCGTCGCTCATGTATTCCTTAGGAACGGCAACCCGCAGGCCCTTGACGTCCTTGCCCAGGAAGCTGGTGTAGTCTGGGACTTCCTTTTCTGAAACAGTAGCGTCGCGGTCATCAGCCCCGGCGATCACGTTCAGAACTTCAGCTGAGTCCTTGACCCGCTTGCTCATCACCCCGATTTGGTCCAGTGATGAGGCAAAAGCGATCAAACCCCAGCGGGATACCCGGCCGTAAGTCGGCTTGATCCCGAAGATACCGTTGAAGGATGCTGGCTGGCGGATTGAACCACCGGTGTCACTACCCAAGGCAGCAACAACTTCACCGCTGGCAACAGCAGCTGCTGAACCACCGGATGAACCACCTGGCACCTTGTTTAAGTTCCATGGGTTCTTGGTGTCACCGAAGTAAGAAGTTTCAGTGGATGACCCCATGGCAAATTCGTCCATGTTGGTCTTGCCGATGATGGTGGCTTGGGCTGCCTTCAGCTTGGCGACAACAGTTGATTCGTAAACTGGTTCAAAGTTGTACAGAATGTGGCTGGCTGCCGTCGTCTTCAAGCCGTTAGTGATGATGTTGTCCTTGATGGCAATCGGCACGCCGGCCAATTTGTTGTTAAAGTCAAGATTTTCAGCTGGCTTGGCGTCTTCATCTACAGTGATGAAAGCGTTGATCTTTTCGTCAGTCTTCTTGATGTTGGCGATGGTGTCCTGAGCCAGTTGGTCAGCAGAAACAGCGCCGCTCTTCAGCTTGTCGTTTAAAGAATCGATCGTCTCGTTTAAGTAGTTCATTATTGGTTATCATCCTTATCGATAATTACAGGTACCTTGACAAAACCGTTGCTCTTGTCAGGAACGTTCTTCATCATTTCTTCGCGGGTCTGCCACTTTTCAGGAACGTCTTCTCTGAAGACAGTGTCGCGATCAACTACTTGCACCGTTTCTTCAACGCCTGTCGTGTCAACGGCTTGAAGTTCTTCTGCCATTTCCAGAATCTTCCCCATTTGCGGGGTGAACTTGGCCAGTTCTTCTTCGCTGAATTCAAGCTGGGCTAATGCCGCAACGTGCTTGATGGTATCATTTGTTACCTTTTCCACTTATGTACCTCCTAATTACCGCCATAGATGTGCATCCGATAAGACCCGGTGGCCGTTTCCTTGGCGACGACCGCTTGAGTGTCGTTGACCGAGGAAATGGTGATTTCAACCGGTGAGCTGGTTCCCAGATACTTCTTTGCCCGGCTCATGACCGTCTGGGCAAAGCTCTCCACCTGCAGATAGCCATAGAACTGCGTGGTGATGGCAATGCTTTCGTAAGCGAGCTTGCCATCGTAGTAGCGCAGAGTGGCCGTGACCCCGGAAACATTCGGGAAGTAATCCTCAATTTCATCCTTAAAACTGGTGAACTTGGATTCGTCACTGGCACTGATCGCGCTGGCACCGTCGACTGTCGGCAGCACCTGGGTCTTTTCGTTCACGGAATTCCATTTAGATATTTTACTACTATTTGCGCTAGCTGTCCCATATGAGAAGTAAGTTCCCCCAACTAATGAGTCGGTGTCGGTCTTAGAGAAAAGGCCAACCAGGATTGGGATATTCTTAAGCTTCTTCTTGGCGTGCAGGCGGGAGACGATCGTGTTGGCCGTCTTCTGCCCGAAGGCCCGCCGCTTGGCCAGGGAAATCTTGGTGCTGAATTCCGCCCCGTCAGTCGTCTTGGTGTAGTAGTCGACTGAGTTGAGGCCCAGGCTGATGCTGATGCCAGCCAGCTTATAGCTGGACCCGCTCTTGACATAGAAGTCTTCTTCCATGATCTGCTGCAAGATGATCGGGTTTCTGGTCGCCTCCCCGGTCTTGCCGTTGTTCTTGAGGTTCAGCCCCTCTTTATTGCTCTTTGAGTACCGGCCCAGCCAGTTGGTGACCGTCGTTTCGTCGAGCTGCTGGCCTTCCTGGATGACATAGTCCTTGGTTGAGAAGACCTTCTTAGAGACCCGGATCAAGCCCCGTTCCATGGCCGACTCGTCCACGCTGTTGTCATAGTTGGTGGCTTCCAGGCCAGAGATTGGGCTGGTCTTGTAGACACCCTTTTTCAAAAGGACTGAGTAGCCGCCGTCAGTGCTGGAAGTCGTCTCATACTTCTTGGTCTTGCTGGTCGTTGTCGTTGAGTTGCTGGCCAGGTCGGAGTTCTTCAAGTTGCCGCAAGCCGCCAGCAGAAGGCTGCAGCTTGCCAAAGTTATTGCCTGTAAAAATCTCTTCACTTTTCCGTGTCCTTCTCTTCGATCTTAGAGATTGCTTCTGCCTCCGTTAAGCGCGGAATGTCCAGGGCTTCTGCCTTGGCCAGTTTGCTGCCGGCATCTTCCCCGTAAACCAGGCAGTCGGTCTTCTTGGAGACTGACCCGGTCACCTTGGCTCCCAGGGCCTGTAGCTTCTTGGTAAACTCCGCCCGGCTATAGTGGGCCAGTTTCCCAGTCAAGACCACGGTCTTGCCCTTGAAGAAGTTGTCTGCAGCTTCCCCGTCTTCGCCTAAGTAGTCCATGTTGACCCCGGCCTCTTCCAGCCGGGCCAGCAGCTTCTTGGCTTCTTCCTGCTGGAAATAAGCCGTCAAAGACTCAGCAATCGTCATTCCTATTGTATCGATTGCAGTCAGTTCTTGCACGCTTGCTGAAGCGATTTTAGACATATTTTTAAATTTCCGGGCAATCAATTGGGCGGCTTTGCCGCCGACATTGTCGATCCCCAGGCCAAAGAGGACCAGCTCAACGGAATTCTTCCGGCTTTGGTTAATAGCTGCCAGGAGATTGTTGATCGACTTCTCCTTAAAGTGGTCCAGCTGGCTCAAGTCGTCAGCTGTCAGATAGTAAAGGTCAGCTACATTGTGCACCAGGTCCTTGTCGATCAGCTGCTTGACGATCTTTGGGCCAAGGCCGGCGATGTTCATGGCCTGCCGGGAGGCAAAGTGGGTAATCCCTTCTTCAACTTGGGCCGGACAGGACGGGTTGATGCAGCGCAGGGCCACTTCTTCATCCAGGTGGACCAGGTCTTCCCCGCAGGATGGACACTTAGTTGGCACTTCATAAGCAGCAGAGTCTTCTGGCCGCTTGCTTAAGACAACTTCGGAAATTTCCGGAATGATGTCGCCGGCCTTGTGCAGCTTGACCGTGTCGCCCAAGCGGACGTCCAGTTTGGCCAACAAGTCCGGATTGTGCAAAGAGGCCCGGGCCACCGTGGTCCCGGCTAATTGCACCGGATCCATCACGGCAGTCGGGGTCACGACCCCGGTTCTTCCCACGGTCCATTCAATCTCCCGGACTACTGTTTCTTCTTCTTCCGGCGGGAACTTGTAGGCAATTTCCCAGCGGGGCACCTTGACGGTGTTGCCCAAGTCCGCCTGCAGGGCCAGGTCATCGACTTTCAAGACGATGCCGTCAATCCCGTAAGGCAGGCCGTCGCGCTTTTTGGTAAATTCGTCGATATAGTCGTAGACGGCTGCCAGATTTTCCAGCCGGCGGCCGTTTTCATTGGTGTGAAAACCCAGCTTGGCCATTTCCTCGATCGCCTGGTGCTGAGAATCGATACCGGCTGGCGGATTGATCCAGGTATAGATAAAGGTGCTCAGCTGCCGCTTTTTGGTCACCTTCGGGTCCAGCTGGCGCAGGGAACCAGCCGCGGCGTTTCGTGGATTAGCGAAGATGCTCTCCCCGGCCTCGTCCCGCTCCTGGTTCAATTTGGCGAAAGCCTCCTTGCCCATGTAGCATTCCCCCCGCACTTCGGTAGTAATGGCTTCCGGCAATTTCTGGGGCACGTCTTTAATATACTTGACATTCTTGGTCACGTCTTCGCCGACCTGGCCGTTGCCCCGGGTTGAGGCCCGCTTTAAGCGGCCTTCTTCATATTCCAAAGACAGGGACAGGCCGTCGATTTTCAATTCGACATTGTAGGCCACAGGGTGGCCAATGGTCTTTTGCACCCGCTGGTCAAATTCCGCCAGCTCTTCTTTGGAAAAAACATCCCCCATCGACAGCATGGGCACTGGATGCTCAACCTTGGGCAGGTCGCTGCTCACCTCACCGCCGACTCTTTGGGTGATGGAGTCAGCTGACTTTAATTCCGGATAGGCAGCTTCCAGTTCCAGCAGGCGGGCGTATTTTTCATCATAAACGTGGTCTTCAACCACCGGAGCGTCCTGCTCATAGTAGGCCTTGGCCCACTGGTCCAGCTGGGCCCGCAATTGGCGGACTTCCTGTTTTGCTTCTTCTAAACTTTCAGCCATGCTTCTTCACCTAAATTTTCTTGATCGGGGCAAAAGCCGCCAGCAGGCGCTTGTTGCCCTTGCTTGCAAAAGCAATATCCAGTTCCATGTCGTCTCCAGAGCCAGTGACCTTGATGACCACGCCCTTGCCCCAGCTCTTGTGCTCTACCTGGTCGCCAGGGTGCCAGCCCTTCTTTTCAGCGCCGACGGCCCCGGCTGCCTTGCTGGCCCGGTGGATCTTAGCCGGCTGAGCAGCTTTAGCTTGGGACTTTTTGGCAAAAGGTAGCCGGTCCAGGTCTAAGAAGGAAGTGCTGGACTTCGGAGCAGTTGAAGCCACGATGTCCAGGTCCTCATCCTTGATTTCACCGATAAAGCGGGACTGGGCGTTGTACTGCTTGCTGCCGTACATCATCCGGGTGTAAGCCGAAGTCAAGTAAAGCTCTTCTCTGGCCCGGGTAATGCCCACGTAAGCCAGGCGGCGTTCTTCTTCCAGCTGGTTCGGGTCTTCGTCCTTGATCGCCCGGGAAAGCGGGAAGATGTTGTCTTCCATCCCGATCAAGAAGACGACTGGGAATTCCAAACCCTTAGCCGCGTGCAGGGTCATCAAAGTTACCCGGTCATCGCTTTCTTCCAGGTCATCCTGGTCGCTTAAGAGGGATACTTCCGCTAAGAAGTCGCTCAAACGGCTGCTGTCCGGGTTTTCTTCTTCATTGTAATTGTCGTCAAAACGCTTGGTAACCGTCGCGAATTCCTGCAGGTTTTCCAGACGGGCGGCGGCTTCCAGGGACCCTTGGGCTTCTTCTTCCTTCAAGGCTTTAATGTAGCCAAAGTCTTCCAGGATCTTGTCAGTGAGTTCACTGACCGTGTGGTCCTGGGCGTAAGCAATGGCGTCAGTCAGCTGGTCGCTGAAGGCCAGGAGCTTTTTGGCAGCGGCGGCAGAAATCGGGGCCAATTCGACATTGCGCATGGCTTCGTAAATCCCGCCCCCCATTTCGTCAGCGAAGGCAGCCAATTTAGTAGTCGTAGCCTGGCCAATCCCCCGCTTTGGAACGTTGATGATCCGGTTGAAGCTCATGGAGTCGCTGGGGTTGGCCACCAGCTTGAGATAGGCCATGATGTCCTTGATTTCCTTGCGGTCGTAGAACTTGTGCCCGCCGACAATCTGGTAAGGGACATTGGCTTCAACCAAAGTTTCTTCCATCCCCCGGGACTGGGCATTGGTCCGGTAAAGGATGGCAAAGTCCTGGTAGCGGCGCTTCTTTTGGTCAACTTCTTCCTTGATCTTGGCAAGGACGAAGCGGGTTTCGTCCCGGTCGCTCTGGGCCTGGTAGTAGTGGACCTTTTCCCCGTCGCCCTTGTCAGTCCACAGCTTCTTGGCCTTCCGGTTTTCATTGTGGTCGATAACCGAGTTGGCCGCCTTCAAGATGTGGCCGGTTGACCGGTAGTTCTGCTCCAATTTGACAGTTTGGGCATTCTTGTAGTCATGTTCAAAGTTGAGGATGTTTTCCATGTTGGCTCCCCGCCAGCCGTAGATTGACTGGTCGGCATCCCCGACAACGCAGATATTGTGGTAGCCGTCAGCCAGCAGGCGGCAGAGTTCGTACTGGGCCTCGTTGGTATCCTGGTATTCGTCAACCAGCAGATAGCGGAACTTCTGCTGGTAGTAGGCCAGGGTATCAGGACTGGCCTTAAAAAGGGTCAGAGTCTGCATGATCAAGTCGTCAAAGTCCAGGATCTGGTCTCTTTCCAGGCTGGCCTGGTATTTCTTGTAGACGTCGGCGACGACTTTTTCAAAAGGACCGACCGCGCTGGCCTCATACTGCTTCGGGGTCTGCAGGCGGTTCTTGGCATTGGAGATCTGGCTCAAGATGTTGCGGGGCAGGTATTGCTTAGGATCCAGGTCCAGCTGGCGGAGGATGCGCTTGACCAGGGTAACCTGCTCTGAAGGGTCAGCGATGGAGAAGTCCCGGTCATAGCCGATCAAGTGCCCGTCCCGGCGGAGGATGCGGACACAGAGGGCGTGGAAGGTGGACATCCAGATGCTTTCGGCCTGGTCGCCCAGGAGCTTGACTTCTCTTTCCTTCATTTCTTTAGCAGCCTTGTTGGTGAAGGTGATGGCCAGGATGTTCCAGGGAGCAACCCGCTTTTCTTCCACCAAGTAGGCAATCCGCCTGGTCAGAACTGAGGTCTTCCCACTGCCGGCCCCGGCGATTACCAAAAGGGGCCCTTCAGTCGTCTTGACTGCCTGGACCTGTTGCGGATTCAAACCTTGTAAAATCGTTGCTTCAGACATGCTTTTCCCTTTCAATAAATCAAAAAACTTTGCTTATCCATTATAGCAAAAAAAGCTACCAAAAAACTCTGGCAGCCTAGTCAAACCTGCTTAATTATCATACTTATTCAGGTTATATTGTTCAATTAAATTGATGAGTTTGGTCGAGTAGTCCGGGTCAGTGGCATAGCCGTCGGTGACCAGGGCCTTGGCCTGGCTCTTATAGTCCTTGGCCGCCAAAACGTCCTTGTACTGGTCCTTGTTCCAGCTGGTTCCCTGCTGGAAGAGACGGACATGGGCCCGGATAGAAGCTTCATAAGAATCATAAATCTGGAAGCGGGCCTTAACGGTCACCCACTTGCCGTTAGTGTACTCCTTGGTCGTCATGACCGCTGAAGTGTTAGGGTTGGTTCCCTTGACCCCGAAGAGGTTATTGTACTTCTGGGACAAGGCGCTTTGCCCGTAGTTGCTTTCCAGGCAGGCCTGGGCAATAGTGATGCTTGGCAAAAGACCGGTCCCCTTGTCAACTTTTTGCGAGATCGGCCCCACTTTTTTGATAAATGCCTTCTTTTGCCGCAAAAGCTTAGCGGCTGCTTCCTGCTTGGCCAGTTCAGCCTGGCGGATCTGTTCTTGCTGCAAGGCCTGGCGGCGGTAGTAGCGGAAGGCTACAAACAAGCCCAGGCACAAGAGGATGATGGCAAAAACGCGGACCACGAGGATGGTGGTCGTCTGCTTGCCCTTGCGTGTTTTTCTGTGTCCAGCCATACTTATCTGCTTTCTAGCGCCGCTTCAGTCGCTTCTTGAGGGGCGCGGTAATGAGCGGCGTGATCAAGCCGCTGAAGACTGCTTCCAAAATGCCGTTGACGGCCAGGGCCGTAAAGAGGATGACCAGCAAAGACTGCCCGCTCTTGGCCCCCAGGGCTAAAGCCAGCTTTTGGGGATGGCTGAAGTAGACCAGGTCAGACAACAGGATCACCATGAGCGTGTTGACCGCTGAAGCTAAAAGACCGCTTAAGGCGTAAGCCAGAGTCTTTCTGCACTCCTTCTCCCATTTGTCAGCCAATTGCCCGGCCATGCCCGCTGCCCAGCCAGCAGCGACCCGAGGCAATAAGGCAATCAAGGGGTTCTGGAAAAGAAGAATGGTAACCAGGCCTTTTGGAGCAGTATAGGCCCTAAGCAAACTAGTCAGGCCCCAGACTAGGCCAAAGGCCGCGCCGGCTTTCGGTCCTCTTAAAGAAGCAAAAACCGCCACCGTCAGCGGAATCGTGGTGATGGCCGGCAGGCCCGGCAAAATCGTGATATAACCCACATTGGGAATAAAAGCTTCCAGGAGCAGAATGGCCACAAAGACCGCGCTGACCGTCAGGTTCAGGGTCTTCTGTCTGGCTTCAGAATCGTACATTCGCACACCCTTCTATTCATCTTGCATTGTGTTCTATCAATTATAACAGATCGGAGGAAAAGCAAGTTTAAAGAATCAACAAAAAAGGAGCCGTTTTACAACGACTCCTTATCTTAGTGCGGACGAGAAGACTTGAACTTCCACGACCAAAAGCGGTCACAAGATCCTTAGTCTTGCGCGTCTGCCAATTCCGCCACGCCCGCAAATACATTTAATATTTTAGCAAAGCTGCCCTCATTTAGCAAGGGGGCCGGCGATTTTTTCCAATTTTCCCCGGCAGCGGCCACAGAAATACTTCTTGACGTTGACCTGCCGCTGGCGCCAGTAGTCCTGCCCGCATTGCCGGCAGTGGTAGTGCCAGCGGCTGCTTTTGCTCTCCTCTAGTCTTGGCGCATAGCGGCTGCCACCTACCTTTTTAAGGAGTAGCTTGAAGTCCCGGTCTTTATGCTGGTAGCCCAGACCGGCCAGGTGGAGGTGGTAGTGGACCAGTTCATGTTTGATGATGCCCGGCAGATAATGGAGGTTTTCTTCCTTAAGAAAGAGCGGGTTGAATTCAAGGTGATGGTCAGATAATTGGTAGCGGCCGCCAGTTGTCTTTAGGCGGCGGTTGATTTTCGCTTGGTGGAGAAAGGGCCGGCCGAAGGATTCAAGAGAGATGCTTTCAACCAGCTGCTGCAGTTCTTGTTCACTAATCATGGGATTATTGTAGCTGGTCAGAGCATAAAATACCAACTTTTACTCTTCTGAAAGCAAGATCCCGTCTTTCATTCTTAAGCGGCGGTCGTAGACCAGGCCGGAAATTTCGTCGTGGCTGGCCACAATGACGGTCTTGTTTTCACTGCGCAAGTTTTTCATAAGGTTAACGAACTGGTCAACCCCTTCCTTGTCGATCCCCCGGGTTGGTTCATCCAGGAGGATAATGTTCTGGTCCTCCATCACGGCCTGGATGATCCCCAGCTTCTGCCGCATCCCGACTGAGTAGTTGCCGACGGCTTGCGGGTTATCCGGATCCAGGTCAAAGGCCTTGAGCAGGTCCCGGGTCTTTTCGGGCTGGAAGCGGTGGTTGAAGTGACCTAAAAAGGTCAAGTTGTCCCAGGCAGTTTCATATTCGATAAAGCCAGGGTTTTCGATCAAGGCACCGAGGTAGTCATCCTTGTCAGTGTGGATCTCCCCGCTGTCAGCTTTTAAGAGGCCGACGATGATTTTGAACAGGGTGGACTTGCCGCAGCCGTTGACACCGGAGATGTGGACCAATTCACCCGCTTGGGTTTCTAAAGAGATGTCCTTTAAAACCGCCAGTTTTTTAAAGCTCTTCTTAACATGTGATACTTTCAACATACAAACTCCTCCTCGACTTAGAGTATATACATGTGGTGGATGGCCCGCCAGAGTGGGTCATAAATATTAGCGTATTTCGGTAAAAGCCAAGTCTTCTCCAACCAGTAATGGTAAAGAATGGGTACTGTGCTGGCAAAAACGATAATAAAGAAAGGATATTTGATCTTGATGCAGAGCAAGATCAACATAAAGCAGGCAATGAACAGCAGGTAATGCATCAAGAGCAAGAGGATGCCCTTCCAGGCCGGGCCATAGCGGAAGCAGGGATTTTTGCCAAAGAAATAGGGCACGATGGAGAAAACAAGGTAGATGGCCAAATCTAAGAAAAGCAGTTGGGCCAGGCTCTGGTCAAAGTAATCCATTTTACCGCGGGGAGCCAGAAGCGGCCGGACTGAGCGGAAAGAGAGGATTTGGACGGCAGCCATGACGGTTAGCCCCGGCTGGATGTATAAGCTGATCAAGTTGGCATTCAGATAATACATTGGCATCTCGCCTTCTCCGCCATCCATCGCAAACTGCAGGCCGCACCACAGGCTAACCGCAAAGTTCAAAAAGAGTGTTATGACAATTAGGCGCTGATAACGCGTTTTTAGCATAATTTAACCTTTCTCTACATTCTTCATGTACCAAATTCTTAACAAAACAGCAGTCAGCGTAATATAGAAAAACGCAGTCGTTGCATAATTTAGGTAGTAGATTGCCGGAGATGGATTCTCCACTCTACCGTTCCCCATTGGATTTATAATGTTGATTATGTCCCAAAAATTTGAAACAGCACACACCAATCCACTAATATGTACAGATAACGATTCTTGAACTGTTATAAGGTATCCAACAATAGGTCCTAAAAATAAGCACAAACTAGTTTTCTTGATAAATAAGGCTATGCTAAAAATAAAAAGTGCAAAAATTCCCCAGCCTAGTCCATTCAGCGCGGTCTTGATAAACAGATTGACTAAATTATTTAGTGAAAAATAGCCGTCTCCACGGATCAAAATATCTTGTGCAAATGGTTGGTATACAAAGTGATGGTAGAAAATATTGATCATCACCATTTCGATTAGACAGCCCAACCAATAAAGAAAAGCTGCACCCCAAAAAGTGTATTTTATACTTTTCTTAAAAAAACAATTCCATCCAATTCGTGAAATGATACTATAAATTTCATGACTATTTTTCATATATATAGCAAAACTGGCTCCAATCATGGGCACTAATAGATAACTAGCAACTTCTCCAATTACAGTTTCATTTGCGCCATCGGATTGGACCATATCATATAGATAGTCAAAAGCATAATTATTACTATTTAATACTGGAAGATTGTCATAGATTGCATACCCAGTTTGCCCTACGATTACCAGCAAGTAAATAATGACTGCTATAAAGAATATCTTTTTAGTTTTAGTTAACATTTTTCCCTCTACACACATAAAAGGCAAAAGAGCTTTACTACTCCTTTGCCTTTTCGCTATTATCTCATAGCTACTTGTAGTCTGCACTAAAGTGATATTTTACCCTTGTAGTGTATGGGTCATCTTTACTAGTTCGAGCATCACCCCAGTACTTACGGTCTCTAAGCCCAGTATTATTGCCAGCATGTTTAGTTTTGTCTTTCTTTAAAATAACCGTATCTGAGCGTCTTTGGGCCTTATTATTAATAAGCTTCACCCAAATTCGTCTGTTCGAACCAGGAAGAGCATCCCCATTAAACGAAGCATAAGACGACTGAGTCTGCTTAACATTAGGATTTCCCCAACTGCTCCATCTTCCGTAAGATGAGACATCTTCAACACTAATAGTCCAGGTTCCCGCTGCTTGAACAACAGCCGCACTAGCAAACGGTAACAACAACATTCCACATAAAGCAACCTTCGATAATACTTTATGTTTCATTTTTTCTCATCCTTCTTTCTTGTAATACATTTGATGCATAAACAAGTGAATAATTTATTTATTCACACCTCCGATTATAGTCCTCTCTCCCCTACTGTCAATACTTTTTGATAAATTTGATTAAATAACTGTATTTATTTTAAAACAATCGTATGGAACCGCTTTTTAATCACCCTTTATTGCATGGCAAATATACATTAACACCAACATAAGTCATTCCAGCCTAGCTTCTCTCTACATTCTTCATGTACCAAATTCTTAACAAAACAGCAGTCAGCGTAATATAGAAAAACGCAGTCGTTGCGTAATTTAGGTAGTAGATTGCCGGAGATGGATTCTTCACCATAGCATTTTCCATAGGGTTCATGATATTGGTAGTATCCCAGATATTTGAAACAATAAATAAAGTCCCTCCAATATCAGATGATATATTTTCGGTTAACGTTATCATAAAACCGACAACTGGTCCCAAAAACAGACACATACTATTCTTCTTAACGAACAAAGCCACACTAAAAATAAATGTAGCATAAATCCCCCAGCCTAAGCCGAAAAGAATAATTTTGATTAAAAGATTTGCCAAATTGTTAAGTGAGAAATAGCCATCTCCTCTAAGTAAGACCGTTTCATTATATGGTACATAAACGAATCCCTTGTAAAAAATACTAATCAGTAATATTTCTAGCAAACATCCTAGCCAGTATAGACCCACTGCCCCCAAAAACGCATAAGCTGTGCTTTTAGTTAGAAAGTTATTCCATCCTGTTCTACTAACAACATTGTATAGTTCGTGATTATTTTTGATATAGATTGCCAATGCAGCACCCACGATTGGAACAAATAAAAATATTGCAATAGCACCAATCATAGTTTCATCTACGCCGAAAGGTTGCACTGTATTAAATAAATACTCAAAAGCAAATGCATTGTTTTTAGAAATTAAAGCGTTGTCATAGATTGCATACGCCACTTGTCCTGCGATTATTAGCAAGTAGATCACTACTGCTCCCACATATATTTTTCTCGTCCTGGTCAACATACTCTTTCCTCCAAAACTTAACACAGCACAAACGTGAACAAATTGTGATCTTTTCTCCTTTGATTATAGTTCAATCTGGGCTTACGTCAATACTTTTTTCTAAGAAAAGCGCTTTATATTATTATTTACTACAAATCTCTCATCATTATTAACATAATATAAAAAGTCATTGCATCCAACTCAAGTCCTTACGCTTTCACCGTACCTCTTTTCACGCAACAAAAAAGCCTAGACTTACGTCCAGGCATTTTTTCAATTATTATCTTTAATTGTTCCGTTGATCAGCTTTTCTCTCAAAGAACTTAACGATTTCGACGATCACGATCATCAAAACGCCCATCCCCAGAACAGTCAGCCATTGGTCCAGGTGCAATTCTGAAACTGAGAAGACTCTAGTCAAGAACGGCAATTCAACTGCCGCCATAATCAAAGCTGACAGAACAATCGCGCCATTGAACCACTTGTTGGCAAAAGTGCTCTTTTGGAAGATAGACTGCTTCACGTACTTAGAGTTGACCGCGTGGAAGAGCTGGATCAGACCCAAAGTGAGGAAGGCCATGGTCAATGCGTCTTCATGCGGGTTAGTCCCCCGCGGTAAAACGTGCAATCCCAAACCATAAGCGGTCAAGACCAAAGCACCTTCCAGGATCCCCTGGTAAACAATTGAGCTGGCCACGCCACCTGAGAAGAAGTTGGAATTCTTCCCCCGCGGCTTCTTATTCATGATCCCCTTTTCAATCGGCTCAACACCCAAGGCAATCGCCGGCAGGGTGTCAGTTACCAGGTTGATCCACAAAAGCTGCACTGGCTTCAAAACATCCCAGCCCAGCAAAGTCATCAAGAAGACCGTCAATACTTCGCCGACGTTGCAGCTCATCAAGTACAGGATCGCCTTCTGAATGTTGGCGAAGACCTTCCGCCCTTGCTTGACCGCTTCCACGATCGTCGCGAAGTTGTCGTCAGCCAGAACCATGTCGGCCGCACCCTTGGAGACTTCTGTACCGGTAATCCCCATGCCGACCCCGATGTCGGCCTGCTTCAGACTCGGCGCGTCGTTGACCCCGTCACCGGTCATGGCCACGATCTTGCCATTTGCCTGCCAGGCTTTCACGATTCTAACCTTGTGTTCTGGTGAAACCCGGGCATAAACGCTGTAGTCACCGACATGCTTGGTGAAGTAGTCGTCGCTCAGCTTGTCCAATTGCGCCCCGGTAATCACGGCATCGTCACGGCCCTTTTCAACCAGGCCCAGCCGTTCGGCAATCGCCTGCGCCGTAACTTGGTGGTCACCAGTAATCATAATCGTTCTGATCCCGGCCCGGTGAGCTTCCACGATCGCGTCCTTGGCTTCCGGACGCTCTGGGTCGATCATGCCGACCAAACCGGCAAAGATCAGATCTTGTTCAACATTGTCAGTCGTCGGGTCAGCGTACGGCTTAGCCACAACCTTGTAAGCCATCGCCAAGACCCGGAGGGCTTGCTTGGCCATTTCATTGTTGCTTTCCAAAATGGCCTTCTTTTGTTCAGCGCTGATTTCGCTCAGCTCGCCGTTGATGTTGACATACTTGACTCTTTCCAAAAGCATGTCCGGCGCGCCCTTGACGGCAACCATAAACTGGCCGTCATACTTGTTGACCGTACTCATCAACTTCCGGTCAGAGTCAAATGGTACTTCCTGTACCCGTGGGTGTTCTGCCAAAAAGTCATTAACTGGCAGATCCTTGTGAAAACCATATTGCACCAGGGCAGTTTCAGTCGGGTCACCCAAGAGCTCCCCGCCGTCTTGAATCTTGGTGTCATTGGCCAAAAGCATGGTAATCAAGGCCTGGTTGGTCAAGTCTATGTCATCGCTAGCATCATGCAGGATCCCGTCGTAGTAGACCTTTTCCACCGTCATCCGGTTCTGGGTCAAGGTACCGGTCTTGTCAGAAGCAATGATATCCGTTGCCCCCAAGGTTTCAACGGCTGGCAGCTTTCTGACGATAGCCTTGTGATCAGCCATGGTCTGGGTACCCAGGGCCAAAATGATCGTAACGATCGCCGGCAGACCTTCTGGAATAGCGGCAACCGCCAGGGAAACCGCCGTCAAGAACATGTCGATCAGCAAAGCATTCATCGGTTCATGCTGCGGGTTCCGTATAACCCCGATAATGAAGACGACCACACAGATGGCCAGGATCATGTAAGTCAGGGTCTTGCCCAGCTGGTTCAAGTTCTGCTTAAGAGGAGTGTCAGTTTCATCAGCTTCGTTCAGCATCTTGGCGATGTTGCCGACTTCCGTGTTCATCCCCGTAGCGACAACTACACCTTCCCCGCGTCCATAGGTCACGTTGGTGCTGGAGTAACCCATGTTGATCCGGTCACCCAAGGCAATGTCCTCCCCATGCAGGGTTTCATTACTCTTTTCCACCGGAACCGATTCCCCGGTCAAGGCCGCTTCTTCAATCTTCAAGCTTTCCGCTACCAAAAGACGCAGGTCGGCCGGAACCACGTCACCGGCTTCCAGCAAGACCACGTCACCTGGCACGATATCCGTTGACGGAACTTCAATTACCGCTCCGTCCCGGCGCACCCTGGAGCTTGGCGTGGACATGTCCTTCAAGGCTTCAATCGCTGCTTCTGACCGAGCTTCCTGGATCACGCCCAGGACCGCGTTCAAAAGCACGACTACTAAAATAATCCCCGCGTCTGTCCATTCCTGGGCAACTACCCCGGACAAAACAGCGGCAACCAGCAGGACGATGATCATCAAGTCCTTGAACTGATCAATGAAGCGGGCAAACATTGAACGTTTCTTCTTGCCGGCCAAAGCGTTCGGGCCATATTGGTCCAGGCGCTTCTTGACTTCAGCCGAACTGATCCCATGGTTGGCGTCTGAGCCAAACTCGGCTAAAGTGCCCTGGATGTCCTGGCTGTAATACTTCTTAGCCACAGTATTTTCCCCCTTTAAAAAGAAAAGAGACTTACGTGCCCCTTAACAAAAGCACATAAGTCTCACTAATTAAGACAAGCCCAGGTAACCAACACGGCTCCCGGCTGTTGGGCTTGTCGCAAGCTATGCTTGCCGTTACTCCCTTATGACATGATTAATATAGCAAAAATTGGCACTTGAAACAAGTTTTTTACTAAATCTGCCCCTATTTTTTGTAATAATCATCAAAAATTGTAACCGGTAGGTGGCGCTTGTGCTCGCTCTTGGTCCACAATTCTTCGATTCTTTCCGCTGCCTTCTCGCTGACTTCTCGGCCTTCCAGGTAATCATCGATTTCCTCGTAGGTCACGCCCAAGGCAACTTCATCTGGCAAAGATGGCTTTTCTTCTTCCAGGTCGGCCGTCGGGGCCTTCAAATAAAGGTGTTCCGGGCAGCCCAAAGCAGCCAGGAGCTGCTTGCCCTGCCGCTTGTCCAAACGGAAGAGCGGGGTTAAGTCAGCCGCGCCATCGCCGTACTTGGTGTAGAAGCCGGAGAAGTTTTCGGCCGCGTGGTCAGTCCCCACAACCGCGCCCTGGTTAGCCCCAGCAATGGCATACTGCATGACCATTCTTTGCCGGGCCTTGATGTTGCCTTTGTTAAAGTCGGTCATTTCCACGCCCGTTTCCTTCAAGGTCGCCACCATGGCGTCAGTGGCTGGCTTGATGTTTTCGATCAAGTCCACATCTGGCTGGATGAAGGCTACCGCGTCGGCGGCATCAGCGGCATCGGCCTGGACGCCGTATGGCAGGCGGACGGCGATGAACTTGTAGCTGTCATCGCCAGTTTCTTCCCGCATTTCGGAAATTGCCATCTGGGTCAATTTCCCGGTCAAGGTTGAGTCCTGGCCCCCAGAAATCCCCAAAACATATGACTTCAAGAATGGGTTAGCCTTCAAGTAATCCTTTAAGAAGTCAACCGTCTTGCGGATTTCTTCCTGGGGATCGATTTCCGGCAAAACGTGCTCATATTCGACAATTTTCTTTTGCAACTCTCTCATTTGCTGCCTCGCAATCTTCTACTTTGTGTTTTCTACCTTTAATTATACTCAAAAAATGCAGTCCCTGTTTTCAGAAATGTATTTTCACGAGATTCTTTAAAAAATTAGCGTCTGAAGAGCTGGTAGTAAATTTTTGCAGCTTTTTGACTGCGGATATGTAATTTCAAAAAGGTGACCAGGTCATGCTTCCAGGAATTTTTCCCTTCCAGCCAGGTCCCGGTAAAAAGGTGAATGGACCGGGACTGAGGGGAAGGGTTGCAGAGGATCCCGTCTGGATAAACATGGATCCCTTCCTTTAATAATTGCTCTTGGTTTCCAGTCTTAAGGCCGTACTTTTCTTTTAGAATTTCCGTGACAGACAGGGAGTTGACCCCGGCCAGCTGGTCATTTTGGTCAAAGGCAAAATCCAGGTCGTCATAGTAGTGCAGAATGTCAGCCATAAAAGGATGCCCCTTCTCCGCCGCGATGATGGCCGCTGACAGGTAGTCATTGTTTTCAAAGCCGATAAAGGCCCGGTCATTTAGCAAGTCAGTTAAATCTTTTAAGACCATGACGTCGGTGTCCAGGTAAATCCCGCCCATTTCATAGAGGGCCTTGGCCCGGACATAGTCGGAAACGAAGGCCCACTTCTTGGCCTGGTAGGCCTGCTTGACATATTTGTTGGCATTCAGGTCCAGCTTATCTTCGTTCCATTCGATGATTTCATAGTCCGGCAGGCGCTTTTGCCAAGAGGCCAGACAGGTCTGGATGGTCTTGGACTTAGGATTGCCGCCCACCCAGACATAGTGGATAATTTTGGGAATCATGCTTTTTCTCCTTGCAGGCAGGCCTGGTAGCCGGCCAGAACGTCAGCCAGTTGCCGGTCCAGGGAAAAGTGCTGGCGGGCATAGGCTTTTTCCGCTTGGGCAATTGCTGCTAGCTCTTCTTTTGGCAAAGCCGCGATTGCTTTTAACTGACCGGCCATGTTTTTTTCTTCGTTGACCGGCACAACCCAGCCTTTTCCTTCTGGAATCAGTTCCCTGGCCCCGCCCACATCAGTAGATAAAAGCGGGAGCAGATTGTCGGCTGCTTCCAGCAAGACCAGGGGGAAGCTTTCTGAGTAAGAAGACAAGACGGCCAGGTCCATCTTCCGGTAGAGCTGCCTTAATTCTTCCTGGGTCAAAAAGCCGGTAAAAGTCACTTGGTCGGTTAAGGCCAAATCCTGCCGTAATTTTTTCAAGTCCGCTTCCTGACTGCCGCTGCCGGCGATATAGAGGTGGGCTTGCGGCAAATTGGCTGCTTTAAAGGCCTTGAGCAAAAGATCTTGCCCCTTGACCTTTTCCAGGCGGCCAACATTGATGATGTTGAAGCCGGCGTGGTCTTCCTTGCCTGCTATATTTCTATTGTCCCTAAAGCCAATCCCGTTGTAGATAACGTGAATCCGGCCGGGCTTTACTCCGTAATTCAGCAGGATTTTTTCAAAACGGGGAGTGATGGCAAAAACACCATCGGCCTGCTTGATCGCTCGCAGGTTCAGCTTGGTAAAAATCTTCCCCGCGATTCCCCGCCCTTCAAAGTCGATCGCCGGATCCGAGTGGACCGTGATCAACCAGGGGCAAGGCAAGTATGACTTGATCAAGCTGACAAAAAGGTTGGCCCGGGCCCCATGGCTGTGGACCAGGTCGTAATGTCCATCCTTGATTGTCTTTTTCAGTTGCTTGAGCAGGGCCAGGTCGTAGCGGCTGGACCCGCCCAAAACGATGGTCTTGATCTCCTTTTCCCGGGCAGCCTGGGCAACCGGTCCTTCAGCGAAGGTCAAGAGTTCAAAGTCCTGCCCCGCCTTTTTGGCCTGGGAGAGCAGGTTCACGATATGAGTCAGCCCGCCCCCGCTTTCCAGGCCGGCGTTGATTTGCAGTACTTTCATTATTGCTTGCCCTGCTTCTTGCTCTTTTTAACTTCCACGACGAATTTGGGCAAAACCATCATCCGGCCGATCCGGCTTGGTTCCTTCAAGAGCCGGTAGAACCATTCCAGGTGGGCATCCTGGAAGACCTTCGGTGCCCGCTTGACGGCGCCGGCGAAGACGTCAAAGCTGCCGCCTACCCCCATCATGCTGGCTGGCAAGTTTTGCTTGCGCAAGATGGCCAGGAGCTTCTCCTGCTTAGGAAAGCCCAGGGCCGCGAAGACCAGGTCAGGCCTGCTTTGGGCAATCCGGCTGGCAATTTCCGGCAGGGCGTCTTGGGAGTAGCCATCCTCAGCGCCAACTAAGTCGATGCCCGGGTAGTCCTTGGCGATTTTTTCCTTAACGGCAGCGATCACGGCTGGCTTGGCACCAATCAGATAGACCCGCAAGTGGTCTTCCTTGGCGATTTGCAGGTACCAGCAGAAGAGGTCGTAGCCGGTTACTCTCTCCGGCAGCTTCAGCCCCAGCATCTTGGCTCCCTTAATGATGCCGATCCCGTCAGCCGTCACGTAGTCAGCCACATTATTGATTATTTCCCGGTATTCCGGGTCTTCCTTGGCGGCCATGACGATTTCCGGGTTGGCCGTGACCACCAGGGTGGATTCTTTTTTCCGCAAGCGGTCCAAAAAGCGGGCTTCAAATTCCGCCAGGCTGTACTTGTCGAAGCCAACGCCCAAAATGTTGATTTTTACCATGCTTACACGCTTTCTTTGTTTATTTTTGCTGATTTCTTCCTTATTAATAGCTATTTTTTCAAGCGCTTTTTGACGATCGTGACCAAGTCTTCGTTCAAGTCAAACTTCAAGAGCCAGAGGATGGCCAGGTACAAGGCTATAATGACCAGGGACTTGACCGTCATGTTGATAAAAGCACTTGTAATCTGCCAAGGCCACAGCATCCCTGCCGCCAGGCTGATCCCCATGGCCAAAAAGCACTTGGGCACATCGCTGAAAGTTTCCTTGAAGTCATAACCATCCCGCACGATCCAGCAGCGCAGAAAGAGAACGACAGCTTCAGTCAAGAGGATCGCCACCATGGCCCCTGCTGCCCCGAAAGGCCGGTCCAAAAAGTAGCTGAAGACCAGCTCCAGGACCGCCCCGATCGTGACCGGAATGGCATAGTCCTTGTCCCGCTTGTTGGCCAGGGCAAACTGGTTGGCGAAAACCCCGCCCATGGGGATCAAGATGATGGTCAAGGTGAAGAAGAACATCAAGGGGGTCATCGGGATATATTTTTTCCCGAAGAAAAAGGGCACGAATTCCTTGGTATTGGCCATAACCACCATGGCAAACATGGTTCCCAGCATGGTCGTGGCTTCCAGGGACTTCTTCAAGACCTTCTTCTGGGTTTCCTTCCCCTGGACCGCCATCTGCGGCATGATGACCAGGGAAATACTGGTGATAACCCCCAGGATCATATTGGAAATCCGCTGGGAATTATCATAGTAAGAGACCTGGGCTGTATTTTGGAAGAGGCCCAAAAGGGGCTTGTCCAAGGAAGTGTAAATCTGGGTCGCGATCTGGGGAATCATCAAGGTCATGATCGCCCGGCGGGTTTCCGCGAAATGATAGAAATGCTTGACTGGCCGGCCGACATACTTGCCGATGCTGAACCAGAAGACAAAGGAACCCAGCATGGTAGACACGGACATGATCAAGAAATACTTCCACAGGTCAGCCGGACTTTTGATCAAAAGCAAGATAAAGACCACGCTGACGATCTTGACAATGGTGTTTCTTAAGACCACCCGGCCAAAATCAGCCAGGCCCTGGAAGAACCAGGAGATGTCAAACTGGGCGGCAATCAAGTATGGCAGCATCAGCAGGAAGTAACTCCAGTAACGGACCTTGAGGACCAGGCAGGTCAAGACAGTCAAGGCGATGGTTACCAAGCCGCCGATAAACTGGAAGTACCACAAGCCCCAGAATGCCTCGGTCAGTTCCCCGCTCTTGTTTTTGGCCCTAGCTTTAGAGATGCTTCTGACCCCGATATTGGATAAAGACAAGACACAGAAAATCATCAGAAACTGGACCGTGTTGTTGACACTGGAATAGATCCCGTAGGTCGTCGGTCCCAGGACTCTGGACAGGTAAGGAACCGTGATCAAGGGCACCAGGACCAGGAAGACCTGGTAGACCGCGTTATAGAAGATGTTCAGAAAAGTTTTTTTCAAGGATCAGACCCCGCTTAAGTAATCAAAAATTGTCTGGCAGGCCTGGCCGTGGTCGGCCTGGTCGCTCAGCTCCAACCACTTTTTCCGCTCAAGGCCATACCTATCTTTTTCACCCATCTGCTTGACCAGGTTAGCCTGGCTGGCCACGCAGGGACCAGGGACGATTTTTTCATAAGGCCCCAGCAAAAAGCCCCGGGTCTTTTCATACTGGGCCAGGTAGTTGGTGATGAAAATCAGCGGCTTGTCCAAATGGAGGTAGTCAAAGTAGATCGAAGAGAAGTCGGTCATGAGGAAGTCGGTGGCTCCCAGGATTTCGTAGAGGTCCAGCTTTTTCGCCAAAAGATCGGAATTGTTCAAAAAGGCCACGTGCTTGGCCTCCAAGTGGAAGTCGCTAAAGAGCTTCATTTCCCATGGGTGGAG
The DNA here is from genome assembly GCA_027681045.1 of Lactobacillaceae bacterium AF64-9pH9TA. Taxonomy (GTDB): domain Bacteria; phylum Bacillota; class Bacilli; order Lactobacillales; family Lactobacillaceae; genus Lactobacillus. Next base: position 25,976 of record JAQDCK010000005.1, read on the forward strand.
CTTGACCAGGAGGTACTGCTTTCTAGCAGCCAGGGCCTGGTCTAAAACGGCCAGGTCGAAGTCGCTGAAAGCAAAAAAATTCCCTTCTTTAATCCGCTCCATCACTTCCGGCTCTTCCAATTCATAGCGGAAAGTCGGCACATAGATCCCTACTTGGGCCTCCGGGTCCTGGCAGGAGAAAAAGTCAGCCAGGAGCTGGTCCTTCTTATAAGGGGACTTGAGCAAGGAATCAATTCTGGGGAAGCCCAGCTGGACATAGCGGGGACCTTCAATCCCCATGCAGGCGCTCATCAAGCTTTCATAGAGTTCCGAACTGGAGGTGACCAGGTCGGCCGTCTTGTGCCAGAGCTTTTCATTTCTCTGATTGTCCCGGCGCTGGGTATTGTTGGCCATGGTCCCCATCCGCTTGAGGGGAATCCCGTGCCAGAGGGCCAGGTTGACCTGGCTTTTCCGGACCTTGAAGGGCTGGTGGGTGGTTAAGACGTACTTGGCCCGGCCGATTTTTTGCCAGTCTGACCAGGGCAGGTGGGAAGAGGGCCAGGGTTCGATCAAGTAGGCCGTGACTTCCCGGTGCTCGCGGCGCAGGTATTTATAAAAAAGGTAGCCATTGGACCCCGACCGGCCTGCCCCGTTCAAGATCACGTATGTGTTGGGGTCTTCTTTTTGCCAGCGGGCTAAAAATTTCATGACTGCCAGATACAGGCGGAATAGTATGCTTTTCATAGTGCCTCGTTAATCATTAGCTAATAGTATCAAGTCCATTTTAGCAAATTCGCCCCCTGCCGCCAAAAGCAAGTTCCATCTTTTGTCCTTTTTTAAAGGAAGCAAAAAGAGGCAGGTTGATCCTGTCTCTTTGTCATTCTCTTATTTAGCTAGTCAGCTGGCTATTTACTGAAAGTAAATTCGAAGCGCTCACCCACATATGAAGCCCGCGTATATTCAAAGGGCCGGCCATCGGCCAGCTTGGTGACCTGCCGGCGGGTGATCAAGGCTTCCCCGCGGCGGCAGTTGAGCAGACGGGCATCCTGTTCATTGGCGACAGCGGCTGAGATATACTCAGTTGCATCCCCAATCTGGTAGCCTCCCTGCTTTTCCAAGGTCTGGTAAAGGTGGCTTGACACGTCATCCTTGGCAAAAGGCGCGATCAAATCTTCCGGCACCGTCACGATTTCATGGCAAATCGGCACTTGGTCGGCATAGCGGATCCGCTCCATGCGCAGGACCTTGTCGCTGCCTTCCAGGGCCAGGCGCTCTTTTTCCGACAGGGATGGCTGGGTGATCTTGTAGGAAACCAGCTTGCTGGACGGGGTCTGCCCGTTGGCCCGGGTAATTTCAGTAAAGGACATAATCCCGGACATCTTCTCCTGGACCTTCTGGCTGGCCACGTAGGTCCCGCTGCCCAGCCGCCTTTCCAGAATCCCTTCTTCTTCCAGGGTTTTGATGGCCTGGCGCAGGGTCATCCGCGACACCTTGAACTGCTCAGCCAGCTGCCGTTCAGCTGGAATCCGGTCCCCCACCTGGTAGACATGGTTTTCAATGTCCCGGCGCAGCTGGTTGTGAATTTTGATATACATTGGTTCTTGCATCGGTCTTCCCCCCACAGAATCATCAAGCTTGGATCTTAATTAAATTCTATAGCAAAAGGCGGTCTTTAGACAAGTTTACATTTTATTCCCGTCAATTTTACCTTGCCCTGGCCAGTCTGTTTGACTAGCAGCTGGTCCTGGTCGCTCTCCAAAACATTGCCGAAGATTCCGGCTTTGTCGGCCAGGCGCAAGTGGCTGCCAGCCACGTTTAAGAGGGCATCCTGCAGGCGGACCTGGACTGAGCCGCTTAGGCTAAGCCAAGTACCTTCGCTGCAGGAAAAGTGCGGCCGGCAAAAAACGGCCTTGCCCTGGCCTTCAATTTCTCCTGCCTCCAAGTGACAGTTGGTTAAGTTGCTGCTCCCGCTGACCTGCTTGAATTGCTTAAAAGTGCAGTTTTGGAAAGCGGCTGAATTAGCTTTTTCTAAAAGAGCCGGCCCCCGCAAGTCGCAGTTCAAAAGGTCGGCCTGGCCATTTTTCAGAGTTAAAGTCATAGCAGACTCAGTGAAGTAAAGATCGTTGTTTCTTCCCAGGCTGGTCACCTGGTCAAAAGCCACCTGGTCAATGTGCCCTTCATAGACTGAGCCTTCCTCCAGGACAAAATCGCCCTTGATCTGGGACTGGCTGATGGCTAATAGGCCAAAGCCTTTGCCGGTAAAAGCAAGCTGCTTAGCCGTGATTTCACTGGAAGAGATCTGAACATGATGCTCCTCATCGCCAACCAGGCGGATTCCCCCTTTGACCTGGCAGGAGTAAAGTTCCAGCCAGACCGGTCCCAGGGTCATGATAGCCGAGTCTGCTGCTTCCAGCCGGCAGCCGCGCAGGGTCAGGTAAGGAGCATTTTCTCCTTCATAGACGTTGAACAAGGCTTCAGCAATTGCGGTAGTCTTGACAGCCAGGTTTTCCAGGGTTAAATAGCGGCCATCGAGGATGACCGTGCCAACCAGAACCGTCATATCCGCTGCTGTCCCCGTCCCCTTGATCACGATGTTGTTCAGCTTTTGCCCAAAAGGAATTTCATAAAAGCCGGGAGCCAGCATGAGCACGTCATCGTCTTCCAGCTGGTCTAAAGCCTGCTCCCAGGACAAGTCCCGGGGGTCCTGGCTTACTTTGATTAAGCGCATGGTGGCTCCTTTCTATTCCTTCCGTTCAGTCCACTTGATCCCCATCAAAGAGATATTTTCCGGATGCTCACACTTAATTTCCAGTGGCGCCCCCTGGTAGTAAAGGGCATTGGCCACTAAGCGGGCATCATTGTCGACCAAAACCGGCCAGTTTTGCGGGTCAAATTGCAGGTTCCGCCCTTTCAGTACTGCTTGGTCAACCAAGAAGATAAAGTAAGGGTAATCGCCGTTGCCGGAGAAGGTCACTAAGCTGCCATCCAAGAGACTTTTGCCTTCCAGGCTGGCCGCGGCCGCGATCTGCACATTGGACAAAAAACTCTGGCTCTCCCCCCGGCCCTGGAAACTGTAGAGCTGACTGTTCTGCATTAGCAAGTGGCAGTGGTCTTCGATGGCCAATTGGCTGGGCATTTGGCTCTCCAGGATGTTCAGCCAGCATTCACCCCGGGCATAAAGGCTGTAGTCCCGGTTAAGAAAACGGCAGGCGTAGACATTGCCCCAGCTCTTGCCACCTAAGTTAAGGTTGCCGATGGCGGAGTTATTGATGTTTAATTCGATGTTGCTAGAATCAAAGCTGTTGACCGTCCCCCGGATCTCAGAATTATTGATGATGGCCGTCCCGGTCCCTTCCAAAGAGATGGTGCCGAATTTTTCTGATTCATAGTCCAGCAGGCAGTCCGCCATTTCCAAGCGGAAATTGGCTTTTTCAAAAAAGGACAGGGTCCCGTTGAGCAGGCGGCAGGAGTACATTTCCACCGTGTCCTGGCCGTTGACGGAAATCGTGGTCGTCTTGCTGCCGGTCCCGGTCAAGACGCAGCCGCGCAGGATCAGGTAGCTGTTGGTCTCTTCCGGCAAATCCAGAGTGTTTACGTCCCCGTAAGGTTCCAGGGTCAAGTTTTCAAAAACCACCCGGGAGCTGTTTTCACCGATGGAGAAAAAGCTGCGGATCCGGGTGTCTTCCGGGCTGGCCCCCAGGCCCTTGATGGTCATGTCTTCTAATAGCCGGCCCCGGGGCCAAACGTAATAGCCGGGCTCCAGCAGCAGATAGTCCCCCGGCTCCATGTCGAGCATGGCCCGGTGCCAGGTCACTTCACCGCCGCCGCTGCCAACTTTGATGTATTTGGGCATCTTTTGCCTCCTCAATAAAAGCTATCTTCTATTGTACCTGCTAACCCTTAAAAATAGGTAAACTAAGCTTGGTATTTTTCGCTTTTCTTGAAATATTAAAAGGCCAAGCCCCCAAATTAAAATGGGGTTCTTGACCTTTAGCATCCTTTATTATATTGAGGGCAGGAAAACTTGGCAGTTCAATGTCACTAAAGGATAGGTGTTACTTCTACCTATCCTTTAGTTTATTTCTTTGTTTCCTTATAAAATGGCAGTAATTCATCAAAACTTTTTAATAGATCATCAATTAACCGTTCTAATGAGTGGTCAGTCTCAATTGGAATATCCTGTTTAACCAAGACCTTACGAACCTCACCTGATTTGACCTGCTTTAATAAACTCTTTCGATTTTCTTCTGTTGCATCCATTTTGAAACTTATACCATTTTTTTGTACAAAATAATACATGGCTCCAAAAGGAGGAAGATTCAAAACTTTATTTTGTTTCTCTAAACTGTTTTCAGACCTTCTTCTTTCTACAAAACTAACCTCAACGGAAATTCCGAAATTATCAGATTCCCCATAAAGACGAATAGCCAATGTCGGATCATCCAAACCATCGGAAGGCAATCGGAAGTAACACCAAAAATGTGGACGACACAGCTGAGATTGATTCATCCATTGACTAACACGCTCTGCTTTAAATGGCTTTACCCTGTCTTCAAAAGATTTACTGATTAAACTGAATTCTTCTCGGGCCTGTCGAGCTAGGTCCCTTAAATCCATCATATACTGGCGATAATTACCAGCCTTTTCCGGCTTAATATATTTTTCTCCTTGATGGGGTAGATATTCCTTTAATTTACCAAACGACATTTTTCACCTCATAAATCAATCAAGCCATCTCTGTTAAGAATAATTATTCTTCTACCTGAACGTTTTATCAATCTATTATCCTCAAGAAATCTAAATTTTCTAGAAAGAGTTTCAGGGGGAGTCCCTATATATAGCGCGATATCAATCATCTTCATAGGTAAACTTAACTGATCATCGTTCACTACTTTTGACAAATCCAAGAGCTAGTTCGCCAAACATTACTCAACACGCTCCATAGATAAAATCTAGGCCCGCTTCTCTACTTGAATCATCTGTTGCATACATGTAGGACAAGCCAGTGTTTCAAACTGTAGTATAATTTTTTATTATCTTTACTTTCTTTCCTTATTATATCTTTAATATAGTACGATATTTAGAATAAAAAATTGATTTCTATCAAGAATCTCTAATTTCTTTTATAACTTGCCCAGCTCTAAGAGAGCCGAATAAGCAAAAAATCGTACCGTCAATGCGACTTGGCGGAATCGCCCGAGGGGGTCACTTCCGCGATAAATAGACTGACCTCTGTTTTTGTACTGCTGCCCATGGACAGAATCAGTAAAAAAGCGGGCTTGGCTTCGGTCAAGTCTGCTTGCAAGAATAAGTTGGTTGTTTTCAAATGCTGGAGGCTGCGTGTAAGCACTAGCCTATAAAGAACCCCCGACCTTGGTCGGGGGAGCGTGTCATACGATATAAGATAATTTTAATAATTCAGTGTTTGTCCTTGCCCTACAGAAATCGTTCAGTCTTTACTTAATCTTGACGTCCCAATAGTAGGCAACAGTCCCGTAAGGAGACAGACGGAAGCCGGTCACCTTGGACTTAAGCAGGTAAGATACACCTGCTTGGTAAAGTGGAGCAGCAAAGGCATCCTTTTGGATTAATTGTTTTTCTGCCGCGATCAGGCTGGCTTGCCGCTTGACAGGTTGAGTCGCGTAAGTACTCTTAGCCTGGTTAATTTCCTTCCAGAAAGTACTGTTCTTGTAGTCAGTTTCCAGGTTAAAGAGGCCGCCGATGGTCAAGTAGTCAATTGGATCTTGGAAACTTGGCTGCCAAGTCCCGTAGACCATGTCAAACTTGTGCGCCGTAGTGTCCGCCAGGCGGGACTTCAACGGGATTGACCGCAATTTGACAGTCAACCCTGGCAAATTCTCCATCAAGTTGCTTTGCAGGTATTCACCTACCCGCTTAGACGCGTCCATATCACTGGTTAAAAGCTCAATCGTGATCTTGGACTTGCCCAGCTGCTTTTTAGCCAAAGCCCATTCCTTTTGGGCCTGCTTCAGATTGTAGGTCATCAGCTTGCCGGCACTGGTCCGGTAGTCCTTGCCGCTTTCATCATAGATGAAGTCACTGGCTACAAAACCTTGGGCAGCCTTGCCCGAGTGCAAGACCGTCTTCACCAATTCCTGCTTGTTCACGCCCAGGCTGATTGCCCGGCGGACGTGGACATTACCGGTGGTCTTACGCTTGGTGTTAAAGACCATGTAGCCATTAGTTGGCGTAGTCTTAGTGTGGTAGTCGGCATTCTTTTCATATTGCTTGACGTAGTCAGAATCAACCGGCGCGTAGTCCAGCTGCCCGCCCTTGTAGAGATTGAGGCCAGTGGAGGTGGTCTTGATGACCTGGACCTTGACCGCGCTCAAGCTAACTGACTTGGCATTCCAGTAAGTCTTGTTCTTCTTCAAAGTCCACTTGAGGTTGGATCCGGTCCACTGGCTGACAGTAAATGGCCCGTTGTAGACCAGCTTGCTGGAGCTGGTCCCATAGCTGGACCTGTACTTTTTGACGATCTTCGTGTCCTGCGGGTAGAACTGGGCCCCGGTCAGAAGGTCCGGCAAATACTGGATCGGATTTTCCAAGCTGATCTGCAGCTTGTACTTGCCCAAGGCCTTGATGCCCAGGCTGGACACCTTCTTCTTGCCAGCTACGATGTCCGTCCCGTTCTTGATCACCTGGTAGCTGTCGCTGTCCAGGGAATCATTCTTGGGGTCAACCGTCCGCCGCCAGGCAGTAACGTAGTCCTTGGCCGTTACCGGGTCTCCATTAGACCACTTGGCGTTTTTTCTAAGGGTAAAGGTGTAAACCTTCTGGTCCTTGGACTTGGTCACCTTGACCGCCCCGGCCAGCTGGGCCTGCCCCTTTTTGTCAAAGCCGTAGAGCCCTTCCATGGAGTTCTGCAGGGTTTCAGAGCTGACGGTGTCCCCGTACTTGCTGGAATCCAGAGTGCTAATTTCCCCGGTTACGGCGGTTTTCATCACCTGCTTGGAGCTGGAAGCCTCCTTGTTTTGCCCGCAAGCCGTCAAAAGCGCTGCTGCTGCCAAAAGTGTTACTGAAGCAATCCTCTTCTTATGCAATTTTTTGCCTCCCAAAATTTTACTTAATCTATCCAATCTAATCTTACTTGCATTTATACTTCTTAAACTTACTAAAAGTAACCAACAACTTAGTTTTTAGTATAGCAAGTAATACTAAGAATGTACATCATTACTTATGAAAGAAAATCTTTTTCTCTGAAAGTAACTTTTCTCATCTGTTTTTAAGTATTTCTTTTGGCCAAAAACTATTTTCCTTTTGCTTGGGACAAAAAAGAGCTCCTGACTCAGTCAGAAGCTCTTCTTTCGGGTTGGGTGTTCTTTAGAACAATTGCGTTAGCTGGATTCGAACCAGCGCATGACGGTACCAAAAACCGTTGCCTTACCACTTGGCTATAACGCAATCAATGGAGGAAAGTGGATTCGAACCACCGAACTCAGAGAGAGCGGTTTTACAGACCGCCGCGTTTAGCCACTTCGCTATTCCTCCGTTGAAGTACTCTATTATATTAACGAAAAAATAGGGCAAGTGCAAGGCTTTTTGGCAATTTTTTTGCTTTTTGGCTTAAACTTCCAGGCGCAGGTCTTCTGCCTGGGCAAAGCTCAAGCGGTCGATGAAGAGCCAGCGCATGAAGAAGCCCAAGGCAACTGGGTAAACGACGTAAAGAACCGTCAACAGGATGATACTCCCCCAGCCTGGCGTCATCTTGGCGTAAGCCGCCAGGGGCCCGATCAGGCCGCTGAAGCCAAAGCCAGCGGAATTCGGCGTCCCCTGCAGGTTGAAGATGGCGGCCAGAAGACCGGACAGGCCAGATGAAAGCAGGACCGGGACAAAAAGCTTCGGTTTCTCCAGCATGTTGGCCATCTGGATCTTAGGCGTCCCGATGAAGTGGGCCAAGGTGGTCCCCATCCCGTTGACGCTGTAGCTCATGATCCCCAAAGTGTAGGCGGCCCCGGTGATGCCCAGGTTAGCGGCCCCGGAAGCAACCCCGGTCAAGCCGATCGCCACCGCGATCCCCACTGAGGAAATCGGGGACACGATCATGGCCGCGAAGGACATCCCGATCAAGACCCCCATCAAGAGCGGCTGCAGCTTGGTGAAGGACATGACGATCATGCCGATGAAGGTGGTCACGATTTTAACGTATGGCAAGATCAAGAGGCCGATCCCGCCGCCAACGACCAAGACGATAATTGGCAAGAGAATGGTCGTGTAGGAAGCAAGCTTGTTGCCAATCAATTTGATCAAGAGGATGGCCAGGGTGATCGTCAAGCCGATGTTGATAACATCACCAGTCCCGGCGACCATGATCAAGCCGTTTTTAAAAGTAACCGCGCCAGACCCGATCATAGCCGCGGCTGCGACCGAACACATCTGGATCATGTTCATCTGGAAGAGGTAGGCCGCGCAGAAGCCGGCCATGGCCGCCAGCAGGCTCTGGGTAAAAGTAGTGATGTTGATGACCGTCTGGGCAAAAGCCGGGGCCACACCCAAGAGGGACTTCATCAGCTGGCCTAAAATCGCGGCCGGTACCAGGGCAGCAATAACCCCGAGTCCAATCCCGTTTAAAATGTTCAGCGTGCCTTGCTTAAGGCCGTTTCTTTCTTTACTTTCCGTCATTCTTATTTTCCTCGACAAATTTCTTGATTCTGCTTACGCCTTCTTTGATTTCGTCCAGGGCCGTCGCATAGGAGAAGCGGAGCCAGCCCTGCCCGCCCTTGGCGAACCAGGAACCGGCACAAACCCCGACATGGGCCTGGTCAGCCAGCTCGTAGACAAATTCCGTGTCTTTTTGGTTAAGGCCGGCTGGAATCTTGGCCCAGATATAGAAGGCCCCCTGCGGCTTGATCACTTCAAAGCCGATTTCCGTTAAAGCCTGGTAGAGGTAGTCCCGGCGCTTCTTGAAGGCCGCCTTCATTTCCCGGGCATCCCTGTCCCCGTTTTTAAAAGCTTCCTCAGCCGCGTCCTGCATCGGGGTTGGTTCAGTCGTAGTAATGAACTGGTGAACCTTGGCCAGCTGGTCAGTGATTTCCTGGGGAGCAGCCATGATCCCGATCCGGTAGCCGGTCATGGCCCAGGATTTGGAAACCCCGTTTAAAACGATGGCCTGGCTTCTGAGGGACTTGGCCATTGAGGCGTGCTCTTGCTCGTAGTTTAGTTCACTGTAGATTTCGTCACAAAGGACAAAAGTTGGCCGGTCCTTGATCACTGCCGCCAAAGCATCCAGCTCTTCCTGGCTGTACATGACTCCAGTCGGGTTGGTCGGGTAGTTCATGACCAGAATCCGAAGACGGTCACCGTATTCGTCAACAGCTGCCTGCAGCTGGTCTGGCGTTAATTTGAAGCCAGTCTTGGAAGTGTCGATCTGGACAACTTCAGCTTTTTCCAAGGCCGCGTCAGCAATATATAAAGGAAAGATCGGAGTTGGCAGAACCATTACGTCGCCTGGATTGATGATGGCGGACATGACCGTGTAGATGGCTTCCGTTGCCCCGTTGGTGGCGATGATTTCACTTGGCTCATAGTGCATGTCGTAATGCCGGGCCAGGAAGTCTGCCGCGGCTTTTCTGAGGCCTGGCGTCCCGTTTGAAGGAGCGTAGTGAGAGTGGTTGTCCACGATCCCCTTGATGGCAGCCGTCTTGATATGATCCGGGGTATTGAAGTCTGGCTCGCCAACCGTGAACTTGACGATGTCCGGGTACTGGCTCGTATACTTGGCAAAATTCAAAATAGCTGAAGACTTTACTTCCGCTACCCCCTGCTTAAAGTGCTTAGTTAAATCAACCATGGTGTCCTCCTTGGCTACCGTAAAAATAAAAAAATCGCGGATCAGATGATCCACGATTACCAAAGTCTGCTAATGCGCGTGTTCTTGAAACCGCCAGATCCTGATTCCTGCCGTTTCAAAAAATGCTGAGAAAACTCTTATTATTGAAACTACAGATGCATGTTCTTGCTTGAAGACTTGCACCCGCAGATGCAAGCTAGTTCCAGTAATAAAAGCTAAAGAATTTCGCGTTCTTGCTGATTAAAGCGTTCATGATTCTTGTCCTCTCTCAACATTTGATGCTTTAACTATATCTTAAAGGCAAATTAAAGTCAAGCACGGCTGTTAATTTTCTTCCCAATTCTTAGGATTGGCCAACAGGTCCTGCATGGCCTGCAGGAGGTCGCGGCCAACCGTGATGGTGCTAGGCTTAAGGAAGTAGCTCAAGGAAATTTCTTCTTCCAGCTGGCCCAGCAGCTTTTGTATTTTCTCTACTTCTTCTTCTTTTCCAGCCATCTGCTGCCTCTTTTCTTAAAATAAATCTGCCGACAAAAGTTCTTTTCTATTTTACCAGATTTTGTCTTGCTTTTTTAGCGCGCAAAAAAGGCCAAGCCTTCCGGCCCGGCCTTGCTTATTGCGTTAGCTGGATTCGAACCAGCGCATGACGGTACCAAAAACCGTTGCCTTACCACTTGGCTATAACGCAATCTTACTTGTGAGCTGATCGCTCAACAAATAATATATTACCTAATTTCCTAGCTTTGGTCAACAGTTTTCGGCAACTTTTTTCAAAAAATCTTTTCCCTTAAACCCGGGCCGGCAAGTCAAGCTGGCTTTCAGCCAAGACCTTGCCCTTCAGGGCGCGCAAGAATTCATTGTAGTAATAAGGCTCTTCCAGGTCCAGCTTCTCGCTTAAAGCGTAGACCCGGAAGCGGTAGTCGTGATCCTTGTCCGGTGGAGTCGGCCCGATATAACCCGTATGTACTTCTTCCGGATCATTCAAAAAACGGGAAACGGTACTGTTGTAGCCCTGGGGCGTATCCGTCGTCCGGCTGAAGTCAGCTGGAATTTCGCTGGCTGCCGGCACGTCGCTGGCCAGCCAGTGGATCCAGGCAAAGCCGCAGACCGGAATGGAATCATAGTCGACTAAGGACCAGGCCAGGTACTTGCTCCCTTCCGGCAGGCCCGTCAGGATAAAGGGAAAAGACACTACCGGGTTGCCGGCTTCTTTAACGCTGGCATACTTGGCATATTCGTCGGGCAAATAGCCCTTGTCCAATTTAACTTGAATTTTCATGGTCAAACCTGCTTTCTTTACTCAAGGCTTACTATCATCTTCATTTTAACATTTTTTCTGTTAAACTAATTAACAGTGTATTCTTATAGGAGTTTTCGCATGTCACGTTACAAAATTCAAGCCTTTCTTTTCGTCTTCGTAGCCTTCATGTTGGGCTGCAATGAATATATGATCGTCGGCGTTTTGCCGGATATTTCCCGGGAAATAAATGCCTCCCTCAGCAGCTTGGGCTACCTGGTCACCGTCTTTGCCCTGGTTTATGCTGTCGCTACTCCCCTGGTCACTTCCCTGACCAAGTATTTCAAGCGCCACCAGCTCCTCTTCTTTTTGATGGGGATCTTCTTTATCGGCAATACCTGGACGGCCTTGTCTTACAGCTATGTCAGCCTGCTTTTATCCAGAATCCTGTCTGCCACTACGGCCGGGGCGATTATTTCCCTAATCCTGGTTATCGCCAATTTCGTGGCGCCCTTGGAAAAAAGGGCCTCGCTTCTGTCCTGGATTTTTGCCGGATTCTCGATTGCTTCCATCATCGGCCTGCCCATCGGGACCTTCATCTCAACCACTTTTTCCTGGCATGCCAGTTTCTGGATGATCTCGCTTCTGACGCTCGTAACCTTCGCCCTTTTACTGATCTTCGTGCCCCGAGACACCCCGCAGAGCCAGTCCAGCAAGGGCAATAAGCAGTTTGCCATCCTGGGCAACCGGCAGATCCAGCTGACCCTCCTGGCCATTATCCTGGTCTGCGCGGCTCAGTATACCTACTATACTTACATCCGGACCTTGATCACCGACTACATGCATTTTCCAAAGAGCTGGCTGAATATCTTGCTCTTGCTGCTGGGCTTGGCCTTTATCGCCGGCAACAAGACCGGGGGCTTTCTGGCAGACCACGGCGGGATCAAGCGCCTGCCCCTAGTCTTCGGCATTCAGACCATCCTGCTCTTCCTCTTGGCGCCGCTTTTGCCGCTGTCCTGGCTGGCCTTCCTGTGCATCGTCGGCATCTGCTACACTAACAGCATGTATGGGTCATCCACTCAGGTTTATTTCCTGGACCTGGCCGCGGCTGAATATCCAGAGTCAATCGACTTTGCCTCCAGCTTCAACTCGATTTTTGCCAATATCGGCATTTCTCTGGGCTCCTTTACAGCGGCGCAAGCGGCAGGCTTGACTGGTATTTCCAGCACCCCCTACTTTGGCGGGGGCTACAGCTTGCTCAGCTGTCTCTTGATGGTCTTGGTCTGCCGGCAATTGGCCGCTAAGAAGTAAGGAAAACAAAGGAAAATAGAATAGATAGCAAAAACTCGCCGTGAGGCGAGTTTTTTAGTCGAATAAAGTTTGCCAGTTGGCATCCCGATGCGCGGCAAAGCACATCTTCACCTGTTCAGTTGAGTTCTTGTTTTCCGCCAGGGGTGGCAGGTCATCTTCTTTAAACCAGGCTGCCTGGCTGGTTTCGGAGTTGGCTTGGAATTTCCCGCCTAAGGACTGGCAGAGATAATAGATATCGGTAATCCCGTAAGGGTGAATGGAGCCATGGTGCTTAAAGTGGTCTTGAACTGCGATAATTTTGACCGGTTTGACAGTTAAGCCTGACTCTTCCCGACACTCCTTGACGCAGTTGTCAGCCGGGGACTGGTCGACGTCACACCAACCGCCGGGCAGGGACCAGTGCCCCTCTTTTTCCTGGACCAGGAGAATCTGGTCATCCTTGAAAATGGCCGCCCTGGTCGCGATTTTCGGAGTCTGGTAGCCAATTTCATTGCAAAAGAGCTCTTTGACCTTGTCATAGTTGACCGCGCTTTTTTCCGCCAGCATTTCCGCGGCTATTTCCCGCAGGCGGCTGTAGCGCTCCGTGTCAAAAACGTCCTTGCTGTAGGCCAGGCCGGTCTGCCCGATCGCTTGGATTTCCATGGCCCAGTCAATCAATTTGTCGCCTTTTTTCATCATGCCCTCTTTTCCTTCTGCTGTAATTGTTTCTGCCTTAATTATAGTCAAAGTGGAAAATTTTCGCACAAAAAAGCAGATCCGGAGATCTGCTTTCTTGACTATCTTTAATCTCGATTATTTGACGTAGGCTTCCTTAAAGTCCCAGTTGCCCCGGTTGTAGACCGCATTCTTGACACTGGTCCGGACCAGCATGACGCTGGTTGAGTAGTAGAGCGGGCAGATGCCGGCATCGTTTAAGAGGATGTCTTCCGCCTTGCTCATATCGCTCCAGCGCTGGCTGGCAGACGTGGTGGTCTTGGAGTCAGCAATCAGCTTGTCGTATTCGCTGTTTGACCATTGCCCGTTGTTTTGGCTGTTGCCAGTCGTGAACAGGTCCAGGAAGGAGATTGGGTCAGCGAAATCGGCGATCCAGTCGATTAGGCCCAGCTGGAAGTTGTGGCTGGCCAGGCGGTTCAGCAGGGTCTTGAACGGGACGCTGTTGACTTCCACCTTAACCTGTGGCAGTGTCGCTTCAATGTTGGACTGGATTGATTCAGCCGTCTTCTTGGCGCTGTCCGTGTCGCTTGAAATCAAAGTCAGCTTGATCTTGCTCTTGCCCAGTTCAGCCAGACCCTTGGCCAGGTACTGCTTGGCCAGCTTCTTGTTGCCGTCCTTCGGGTAGAGGCTCTTGGCGCTGCTGGAGATCAGGCTCGTGTAGTCTTTGCCGTTGACCTTGGCCAAGTCCTTGGAAGTCAAGGTGTTGGCCGGCTGGCTGGCCCCGCCGTCGATGGTGGAAACCAGGCCCCCGCGGTCAATTGCCAGTGACAGGGCCTTACGGATGTTGGCGTTCTTGACGTATTCGTTGCCGCTCTTGCCCTGGCCGAATTCCATGTAGTAGGTCCCGCCTTGCGGCAGCAAGGTGAAGGCCTTGTCGCTCTTCAGCTGCTTGATTTGTGAAGAATCAAGGGAAGTAGCGTCCAACTTCTTAGCCTGGTAGAGGTTGTAAGAGGTCGTAGTTGACTTCTGTACACTCCAGTTGATCTGGTTCAACTTGACCTCGCTCTTGTCCCAGTAGTACTTGTTCTTGACCATCTTCCAAGACAGGTTGGACCCGGTCCAGCCCTTTTGGATGTAAGGACCGTTGTAGACTAGGTACTTGGAAGCTGTCCCGTATTTGGAGCCATACTTCTTGACGGCTTTTTCATTTTGCGGGAAGAAGACCGCGAAGCCCATCAGCTTGTTGAAGTAAGGGATCCGCCGTTCCAGGGTCACGACCAGCTTGTACTTGCCAACCGCTTTGATCCCCAGGCTCGTTACCGGCTTCTTGCCAGCTACGATCTTGTCAGCATTCTTGATGCCAGAGAAAAGGTATGAGTATTCTGATTCAGTCTTCGGGTTGACCGTCCGCCGCCAGGAGTAGACAAAGTCCTGGGCCGTCACCGGGTCCCCATTGGACCACTTGTCGTTCTTTCTCAAGGTAAAGGTGTAGGTTTTACCGTCTTTGGAAACTTTTTCAGAGGTTGCCAGGCCCGGAGTGATCTTTGAGTCCTTGCCCAGGCGGTACAAACCTTCAAAGGTGTTGGAGATCTGGGTAAAGGAAACCGAGTCGGTCGCCTTTGACAGGTCCATGGTTGGAATTTCAGCACTAGCTGACCAATTCAAGGTCTTTTTGCTAGAAGAACTTTCCTTTGAAGAACCACATGCCGTTAACGCGAGTGCAGCCAAGCATACGCAAGCCGCTTGACCTAAGTTTTTCGGAATTTTCATTGTCTCGTCCCCTGCTTTCACATCTTTGTCATCACGAGTTTCTTTTTAAGCTTGTACTCATTGTATTTTCATTTTCTAGCATATGCAAGGACTTGTACTTTTTTCCGGGAAACTCTTCATTTTGGAAATTTTCTATCCGGCACGGATTTACTTTATTCAGTTGGTCTAGACTTTTGCTTAATTTTTTTATGTGGATAAGCTGGGGAGAAAAATTGGTCTGCTTATAGGGGAAAACAAAAAAGCGCCGTTCCTTGCGGAACAACGCTTTTTGAAGGCAAAACGTAATCGTAAGATTAACGCTTTGAGAATTGTGAAGCCTTGCGGGCCTTCTTCAGACCTGGCTTCTTTCTTTCCTTCATTCTTGGGTCACGAGTCAAGAAGCCGGCCTTCTTCAGTGGACCACGGAAGTCTGGGTCTACTTCAAGAAGGGCACGGGCGATACCATGACGGATCGCACCGGCTTGACCTGAGAAACCACCACCGTTAACGTTAACGATAACGTCGTATTGGCCTTCAGTTTCAGTCAAAGTCAAAGGTTGCTTAAGGTCCTTAACCAAGATTGGCAATGGAATGTAGTCAGCAACATCCTTGTTGTTAACAGTGATCTTACCATCGCCTGGTACTAAACGAACGCGAGCTACGGCGTCCTTACGACGACCAGTACCTGCATATGCAGCTTGTTGTGCCATCTAAACTACCTCCTAGATCAAATTGTTAATGTCTAACTTTTCAGGCTTTTGCGCTTCGTGCTTGTGTTCTTCACCAGCATAAACGTGCATCTTCAAGAATTCTTGGTGGCCAAGAGTGTTCTTTGGAAGCATACCCTTAACTGACAATTCAACCAATTTAACAGGGTTCTTGGCAAGCAATTCACCAGCTGATACAGACTTCAAGCCGCCACGGTATTCTGAGTGGTGGTAGTAGATCTTGTCAGTTGCCTTCTTACCAGTCAGCTTCAACTTAGAAGCGTTAACGATGATGACGTTGTCACCAGTGTCAACGTTTGGGGTAAATTGAGGCTTGTTCTTACCTCTAAGGATAGTAGCAACAGCAGTTGAAAGACGACCCAATGAAACATCAGTAGCGTCAATCAAGTACCACTTACGTTCAATTTCACTAGTCTTTGCTAATGGTGTAGTACGCAATGTAAATTCCTCCGTTTAATTCGTAGTTTGAATACAATAAGTTTCCGGGGCCTATCGTGGACAAACATACTCTTATATCATATGTCCTAAATACCAAAATGTCAATTATAAATCAAGGTCGAGCCGATATTTTCTTGGCACTTCCTCGTAAAAGACATGGTACAGGTACAAGCCGCTGGCCTGGGCAGTCTGCTGGACCTCCAGCCGGTTCTTGGCCGCAATCACCCGCTTTAAGTCGTGCACCGGCCGGCGGCCATTGCCGATCTCTAGCAAGGTGGCCACCAGGATCCGGACCATGTTGTACAAAAAGCCGGTCGCGATAAAGTCCATGATCACTTCGTTGTTTTCTTCATCCAAGGCCACGTTGACATAGTACATGTCCCGGACTTTATCCTCAATCTGCCCGCCGCTGGCCGCGAAACTGGTAAAATCATGCCGGCCTAGGAGGTCCTTGGCCGCTTCTTGCATCTTTTCCACATCTACTGGATATGGATAGTGTCCTGTGTAAAAACGCTTAAAGGGGTTCACAAAGCCGTCCAGGCTGACCCGGTAGCGGTACCACTTCCCCTTGACGGAAAAGCGGGAGTGGAAATCTTTATCCACAATTTCACAGTCCGTAAAAACCATATCCATCGGCAGCTGGGAATTTAGGGCCTTAATCATGTTGCCTGCCGGAATTTCCCGGCCTGGATAGTCAAAGTGGATTACCTGCCCGACTGAGTGGACTCCGGCATCAGTTCGGCCCGACCCAAAGACCCGGACCTCCTGGCCCTTAGTCATCCGCTTGAGGATCTCCTCTACCGTCCCTTGAATCGTTCTTTGCCCAGGCTGGGACTGGAAACCATGAAAGTCATGGCCGTCATAGGACAATGTCAATTTGTATCTGCTCGTCATCAATGCATCCTTGTCGTGATCATCAAAATTGTCAACAGCAGGCAGTAAACAGCCGGTATCAAGTCCACCTTGCTCCATTCCAGGATCCGGTAGCGGGTCCGGCCTTCACTGCCCTTGTAGCCCCGGGATTCCATGGCTGTGGACAAGTCCAGGGCCACTTCCAGAGAATCGATAAAAAGCGGCACCAGCATCGGGACAACTGACTTGGCCCGCTTGACCAGGCCGCCGTCGTTAAAGTCGGCGCCCCGTGACCGCTGGGCATTCATGATCTTGACCGTCTGGTCAAACAAGGTCGGCACGAAGCGCAGGGCGATCGAAATCACCAAACTAATCATGCCCACGTTGACCTTGAAGAGCTTGAGCGGCGTCAGCATCCATTCCATGGCATCCGCGATTTCCAGGGGCCTGGTCGTCACCGTCATCACTGTTGACACCAGAATGATCATGGCAAAACGGATGAAGACGTACAAACCATTGATCAAGCCCTCACTGGACAGGGTAAATATCCACCAGCGCCAGTAGACTTTTCCACCGGCCATGAAGAAGGTCTGCAGAAGGGAGGTAAAAACAATCAGCCAGATCATTGGCTTGACCCCGTCCCAAAAGACTCTGGCCTTCAGTCCCGTCGCGAAAACGCAGGCCAGGCCAAAGATGCTGATCACCAGATAGCTGACCCAGTTGTTGGCCAGGAAGATCATGATGATAAAGTAAAAAGTCGTCAGCAGCTTGGCCCGCGGGTCTACCCGGTAGACAAAGGTCGTCCCCGGCAGGTAGCGGCCGATAATAATCTTACTCATTCTCTCCCCCCTTCAAGCTTTGCTTGATCGCGTCCGCCAGCTCCGGCATGGTTAAAGGCTGGCCCGGCAGCTTTAATCCTGCCGCCGCAAGTTTTGCGGCAAAACGGGCGCTGCGAGGTTCAGCTAGGTGGTGTTTTTGCAGCCATTCACTGTCTTTGAAGACTTCCTTGGGGCTGGCATGCTTGATCAAGCGGCCATGCTCCAAGACCAGGACGTCGTCAGCGTAATCTGCCACGTCATCCATGTTGTGGGTTACTAAAATTACCGTATGCCCGGCTGCCTGGTAGTCCTTAAACAACTGCATCATTTCCAGCCGCCCCATTGGGTCCAGGCCAGCTGCCGGCTCATCTAAACAGATGATCTCCGGCTCATAGGCCAAAACCCCAGCCAGAGCCACCCGCCTCATCTGCCCACCGGACAGGTCAAATGGCGAATGCTCAATCAAGTCATCTTTCAGACCTACTTTTTTAAGCCATTTTAAGGCCGCCTCACGGGCCTCATCTTCACTGAAGCCAAAGTTCCTTGGCCCATACTCAACGTCCTCTAGAACCGTGTTTTCAAAGAGCTGGGCCTCTGGAAACTGAAAGGCCAGGCTCACCTTGCGGCGCAGGTCCTTCAAGCCCTTGTTGCCAGTCTCCGGGGTGATGGTGTAGCCCGCGATTTCGATCTTGCCACTGGTGGGCTTTAACAGCGCGTTAAAGTGCTGCATTAGGGTCGACTTGCCGCTGCCCGTATGGCCAATTAGAGCGATGAACTTCCCCTCTTCCAGGCTGAAATTCAGCTGGTCCAGGCCGATCGCCTCCAGCGGTGAGCCAGGGCTGTAGACATAACTTACATTTTCGAATTTAATTGCCATAAGCTCTGAACCAACTTTTCCTCATCATCAATTTCATCCGGGAGCACAATCCCCCGTTCCTTCAAGAGCTGCTTGAGCCGGTAGACAAAGGGAATATCCAGGCCGATCCGCTCCAGCATCTCCACCTTGGAAAAAATTTCCTCCGGCTTGCCCTGGTCTAGCAGCTGGCCGTCGTCTAAGACCAAAACCTGGTCAGCCCCTGCAGCTTCTTCCAGGTCGTGGGTGATAGAAATAACCGTCAAGTTATTGTCTTCCTTGATCTTCCGGACCAGGTCCAAGATCTGCTCCTTGCCTTCCGGGTCCAGCATGGAGGTCGACTCATCCAGGATGATGACCTGGGGCTTGACCGCCAGGATGCCGGCGATCGCTACGCGCTGTTTCTGCCCACCTGAGAGGTTGCTAGGCTCACTACCAGCATAATCAGCCATACCAACGTCAACGACCGCCTGAGCGACGATTTTCAGCATTTCTGGCCGGGGCACTGCCCGGTTCTCCAAGCCAAAAGCAACATCGTCACTGACCGTGGCCCCGACAAACTGGTTGTCAGGATTTTGGAAGACAATGCCGACCTTCTCTCTGACTTCCCAAACAGTGTCAGCCCCCAGCTTGACCCCGTCAACCGTAATAGAGGACTTATCCAAATCATCTGGCGCCAGCAAGCCATTGATCAATTTAGAGACTGTTGACTTGCCGCTACCGTTATGGCCGATCAAAGCTGTCCAGCTTCCCCGCTCAATCGTAAAAGAGAGGTCAGAAACTGCTGGCCGCGGGCTGTCCGGGTAAGTAAAAGTCACATGGTCAAAAGAAATAATATTGTCGCTCATCGCGTCACCACCTATTTGCTCATTTTCTTCTATTGTATCAAGCTAAGGTAAAAAAGCGCAAAAAAAAATCATCCATGAAGAGGGATGATATCGAACCATCTAAGCTAGACTAAGGTTTCCCCATCATCATCGCGCTTATTCTCGCTTTCATGAATAATTTCAAAAAGTATTAAATTTACAGCTTGAGAATTAAACCAATTCCAAAACTACCATAGGAGCTGCGTCACCCTTACGAGGAACTGCCAGCTTCATGATCCGGGTGTAACCACCGTTACGGTCCTTGTAACGAGGAGCTACATCGCTGAAGAGCTTTTGAAGTGCTGACTTAACAACTACTTCTTCGCCTTCTTCGTGGATATCAGCGATTTCGTTACGTACAAAAGCAGCAGCCTTTCTTCTTGCAGCCAAGTCACCGCGCTTGCCCAAAGTGATCATCTTTTCAGCAGTGCGACGTACTTCCTTAGCGCGAGCTTCAGTAGTGACGATGCGTTCGTTAATGATCAATTGGGTAGTCATTTCACGGAGCATAGCTTTTCTTTGACTACTGTCCCAACCTAATTTACGGTATGACATTAATGTGCCTCCTTTATTACAGACTAGTCTTCTTGACGAAGTGAAAGACCCAGGTCTGCCAATTTATTCTTAACTTCTTCCAATGATTTACGTCCCAGGTTGCGTACCCGCATCATTTCTGCTTCTGACTTAACAGTTAAGTCTTGCAGGGTGTTGATGCCAGCCCGCTTCAAGCAGTTGTATGAACGAACTGAAAGGTCCAGGTCCTCGATAGTCATTTCGAGCTTCTTTTCCTTTTGGTCGTTCTCCTGTTCTACCATAACTTCGCCGATTTCGGCTGCAGCGTCAGCTGATTCGAAGGCCTTGAAGTGTTCGACCAGAACACGGGCGGCAAAGTTGAGGGCGTCATTCGGAGCGATTGAACCATTTGTCCAAATTTCCAGGGTAAGCTTGTCAAAGTCTTCTCTCTTACCAACCCGGGTTGATTCAACTTGGTAGTTGACCTTTTCGATTGGTGAGAAAAGTGAGTCAACTGGAATGTCACCAATAGACATTTCAGCAGTCTTGTTTTCGCTGGCTGGTACGTAGCCCCGGCCGTTGCAGACATCAATCCACATGTGCAGGTGGCCACCTTGAGCGATGGTACAAATGTATTGGTCAGGATTCAAGACTTCCACATCAGCGTCAGCCTTCAAATCTTCAGCAGTTACCGTAGCTGGACCTTCAACATCGAGTTCGATCGTCTTTACTTCTTCAGTGTAGGCTCTGAGTTCAAGCTTCTTCAGGTTCAAGATGATCTTGGTTACGTCTTCTTTAACACCGGGAACAGTAGTGAATTCGTGCAAGACACCATCGATCTTCACCTTCACCAAACCGGTCCCTGGAACAGAAGTCAGCAAAACCCGACGCAGTGAGTTACCTAAGGTAGTACCAAACCCACGCTCCAGCGGTTCAACGACAAACTTACCGTAACTGTCTTCTTGATCCACGACGGTAATATTTGGTTTTTTAAATTCAATCATTACTGGGCCCCTTTCAAAACGCACGTCTCAAAGTAAGATTTTATTAAACACGACGACGCTTTGGTGGTCTAGAACCGTTGTGAGGTACTGGAGTAACGTCACGGATTGAAGTGATTTCCAGACCAGCAGCTTGCAGAGCACGGATTGCTGATTCACGACCAGAACCTGGGCCCTTAACTGATACTTCGACGTGGTTCATACCTTGGTCAATTGCGCTCTTAGCAGCAGCTTCAGCAGCCATTTGCGCAGCAAATGGAGTAGACTTACGGCTACCCTTGAAACCCAAAGCACCAGCTGAAGACCAAGCAACGGCGTTACCTTGAACGTCAGTAATCATAACTAAAGTGTTGTTAAACGTTGAGTGAATGTGAGCCACGCCACTTTCAACGTGCTTCTTCACACGACGCTTACGAGCAGTTTTCTTTGCAGGCATCAATAAACCTCCTTATATTATTTTTGGATTAACGGCTTCTCTTAGCACCCTTACGAGTACGTGCGTTGTTCTTGGTGTTTTGACCACGAACTGGAAGACCGCGACGGTGACGGATACCACGGTATGAACCGATATCAACAAGACGCTTAATGTTCATGCTTACTTCACGACGCAAGTCACCTTCAACACGGTACTTGTCAACTTCTGCACGAAGCTTTTCTTGTTGTTCTGGGGTCAAGTCCTTTGAACGAACGTCTTCAGATACACCGGCTGCTGCACAGATTTCTTGTGCAGTGTGTTCACCGATACCGTAAATGTAAGTTAAAGCGACAACAACTCTTTTATCTCTTGGTAAGTCAACACCAGCGATACGTGCCATATAATGCACCTCCTACTTTCTAAAATTAACCTTGACGTTGCTTGTGCTTTGGATTTGCAGGGCAAATAACCATAACACGACCATGTCTCTTAATGACCTTGCAATGTTCGCACATTGGCTTAACAGATGGTCTAACCTTCATGTTTGCCTCCGTTTTTATTTAATAAACCGATACGTAATTCTACCTTTAGTCAAGTCATATGGAGACAGCTCCACAGTGACCCGGTCGCCAGGCAGGATCCGAATGTAGTGCATTCTGATCTTGCCGGAAACGTGAGCCAAAATAGTGGCACCGTTTTCCAATTCGACTTTAAACATAGCATTAGGTAAGGTATCAACTACCTTACCTTCTACTTCAATGACATCATCTTTTGCCAAAGTTGCCCCTCCGCAATCAAAACAGTCATACTTCGAAATTATAACACGTTCGAAAAAATTTGCAAATTCCTTTGGCTAATCCTTGCTCAGGATAGCGTCGATATCTGCAAAAACTTTCTCAGGTGCTTGTTCACCGTTTACAGTAGCGAGCAAGCCCTTCTTGTCATAGTACTCCTTCAATGGAGCGTTCATCTTTTCGTTAACTTCCAGCCGGTTCTTGACAACTTCAGGCTTGTCGTCTTCACGTTGATAGAACTCGTGGCCGCCGCAGCGGTCGCAAGTCCCTTCGACCTTAGGCTTCTTTGAGAACTTGTTGTAAGTTGCGCCGCAATTCTTGCACATGAACCGTGCAGATAAACGATCGATTAAAGTCTCTTCCTTGACATCGATTGCGATGACGTTGGTCAGCTGCTTGTTCAAGCGGGTAGTGATTTCGTCGAGCAATTCTGCCTGGTTAGTCGTTCTCGGGAAACCGTCAAGAATGAAGCCATTCTTAACGTCGTCTTGACCGAGACGTTCTTCAACCAACTTAGCAGTTACTTCGTCTGGAACCAAATCGCCCTTGTCGATGTAAGACTTGGCTTCCAAGCCTACTGGAGTCTTGTTAGCCATAGCTTCTCTAAACATATCACCGGTTGAAATGTGAGCCAAGTGATACTTGTCAACGATTTGTTCAGATGCAGTACCCTTGCCTGCTCCTGGCAGACCAAGAAGAATCAAATTAATCATATTTTTTCACCTATCTAATAAATCCGGCATATTCACGCTTCATCAACAAACCGTTGATTTGCCGTGACAATTCCAGAACAACCCCGATAACGATCAACAAGCTGGTCCCACCCAAGCCAATTGAACTTGGCAGGTCCCAGATGTTGGTTGCAAGCTGTGGAAGCAAAGCAACCAAACCCAGATATACGGACCCGACCGTTGAAAGCTTCAGCAACATTGAACTCATATATTTCTCAGTGTCCTTACCTGGCCACACGCTAGGAATATATGCACCCTGCTTTTGTAAGTTTTCCGCCAGCTTCTCAGGATTTACCTGAACGAAGGCATAGAAGAAAGTAAATAGAATGATCAAAAGGGTGTAGATAATTGCACCGGGGGTCGTCTGCAAGCTAAAGATATTCGATAAGACCTGATACCAAGTCGTGTCGCCGTACTTGCCTTGGAAAGCCATCAAAATCGTGGCTGGCGTAACGATGAACGAACTGGCGAAGATAACTGGAATAACGCCAGAGACGTTAACCTTTAATGGTAGAAAACTTTCTGATCCACTGGTCGTCGCTCTTCTCGTATATTGAATTGGAATACGACGATCAGCTTGTTCAACCCAGGTAACAAATTTCGTTACCAATAAAATTGCGACAATAAGCGCAACGAAGAACGCAACTCCTTGCCAGCGATCACTTGCACTGTTGTTGATCACCTGATCTTGGAAGACTTGGTAAAGTCCGCCTGGCAGGCGGGCAATGATCCCAGCAAAGATAATTACTGAAACCCCATTGCCTAAACCCTTATCGGTAATTTCATCACCCAGCCAAGTTAACAGGAAGGTACCAGCTGTCATGATCATACCGATTTCGAAGTAGGTTTGCCAAGTTTGAGTCTTAACCAGACCGAAGGAAGATAAGGCGTTAAAACCTAATGTAATCCCCACACTCTGGACAAAAGCAACAAACAGCGTTAAATACCGGGTAACCTGGTTGGTTTTGCGCCGGCCAACTTCCCCTTGCTTGCCCCATTCGACAAGCGTTGGTACGATGTCCATCTGCAGCAGTTGGATAACGATTTGCGCAGTGATGTATGGTGATACCCCCAATGAGAAAATGGAATAGTTGTCCAAGCCACCACCGGAAACCGTATCTAATACGGAAACAAGTCCCGTATTAGCAACTGTTGTCAGAGCCTTCGCATTTATCCCCGGAACTGTAATATTTGCACCGAGTCGGTAAATTACAAGGATAAACAAAGTATAGAAAAGCTTATTTCTAATTTCCTTATCCTTGAAGGCGTTCTTCAAGGTTGAAAACATTAGATCACCTCTACAGTGCCACCAGCTGCTTCGATCGCGCTCTTAGCAGCTTCAGAAACCTTGTTAACCTTTACAGTCAACTTAACGTTCAATTCGCCGTTGCCAAGTACCTTGACACCTGACAATTGCTTCTTAACCAAGCCCTTAGCCTTCAAAGCGTCGAAGTCAACTACGCTGCCTTCTTCGAACTTGTTCAAATCTGCAAGGTTAACGATTGCGTATTCCTTGCGGTTGATGTTCTTGAAACCACGCTTAGGCATAGTTCTGAACAATGGCATTTGACCACCTTCAAAACCTAAACGGGTGTTACCGCCGGAACGTGCGTGTTGACCCTTTTGACCACGACCTGAAGTCTTACCGAAGCCACTTGAAGTACCACGGCCGACACGCTTTCTAGCGTGGCGTGAACCTTCGGATGGGTGTAATTCATTAAGTTTCATTAAATTGGACCCTCCTTGATTTATTTGTTAACTTCTTCAACAGAAATTAAGTGAGCGATTTTCATCAGCGCGCCACGAGTTGCAGCGTTGTCTGGTTGGACAACAGTACTGTTGATCTTGCCTAAGCCGAGAGCTTTAACAACTTTTCTTTGTTCAGGCAGACGGTGGGCAACACTTCTAATTAAAGTAATCTTTAAATCTGTCATCTATAATCTCCCTAATCTTGCAAGCTCTTAGCTGATTCACGAAGCTTCAGAACGTCTTCGCGAGTCTTCAACTTTTGCAGACCATCGATAGTGGCCCGGATAACGTTGATTGGAGTGTTTGAACCCAAAGACTTGGAAGTAACGTCGCCGATACCAGCCATGTCCATAACGATACGTACGGCACCACCAGCTGCAATACCAGAACCGGCTTCAGCTGGCTTAAGCAGAACGTTACCTGAGCCGTAGTGGCCAAGTACTTCGTGAGGAATAGTAGTACCAACAGTTGGAACTGAGATCATGTTCTTCTTGCCGGCTTCGACTGCTTTGCGGATAGCTTCTGGAACTTCAGTTGCCTTACCAGTACCAAAGCCAACGTGACCCTTCTTGTCACCAACGACAACTAAGGCAGCAAATCTTTGACGGCGACCACCCTTAACAACCTTGGTAATCCGGTTGATAGCGACCAGTTGATCTTCGATGTCGTCCTTGTTTCTACGATTTCTTGAATCGTTGCGGTTTGCCATGTGTTAATCTCCTTTCCTAGAATTCTAAGCCGTTTTCACGAGCTGCGTCAGCCAAAGCTTCTACACGACCGTGGTAGATGTAACCACCTCTGTCGAAGACAACTTCAGTGATGCCCTTGGCCTTACCAGCTTCAGCGATGGCCTTGCCAACAGCTTGAGCTTGTTCTACCTTGGTAGCATCCTTTGAAACGGACTTGTCTAAACTTGAGGCACTTGCAAGCGTGACACCCGCTACGTCATCAATCAATTGAGCGTAGATGTTAGTGTTTGAACGGAAAACACTCAAGCGTGGGCGCTCAGCAGTACCAGAAATCTTACCGCGAACACGTCTGTGGCGCTTTAAGCGCAACTTGTTTTTATCTGGTTTTGAAATCACAATTTCACCTCAAAATTATTTTCTATTACTTACCAGTCTTACCTTCCTTGCGGCGAACGACTTCGTCAGCGTAACGGATACCCTTGCCCTTGTAAGGTTCAGGTGAACGTACGGCACGAATTTCCGCAGCAAATTGGCCGACTACTTGCTTTGAGATACCTTCAATAGTAACGTCAGTTGCTGATGAGGTAGTCACAGTAACGCCTTCTGGGGCTTTCATTTCAACTGGGTGTGAGTAGCCAACGTTCAGAGTCAAGACATTATTCTTGGCAACTGCACGGTAACCAACACCGATCAGCTTCAATTCCTTCTTGTAGCCAGTTACGACACCTTCGATCATGTTAGCCAGGTTGGCTCTCATAGTGCCGTGGATAGCCTTGTCATTTTCGTTTGAACGAGTGAAGCGGATTACGCCGTCTTCTTGTTCGAACTTGATGCGTGGGTCGAATTCTCTAGTCAATTCACCCTTTGGGCCCTTAACAGTAATTTCATTACCATTCTTGGTAACAGTGACACTTTCAGGGACGTTAATTACCTTTAAACCAATACGGCTCATTAATTGTTCTCCTTCCTGTCAGAATTACCAAACGTAAGCGATAACTTCGCCGCCGACGTTCTTTTCTCTAGCTTCCTTGTCGGTAAGGATACCAGCTGAAGTAGAAACAATGGCGATACCTAAGCCGTTCAGAACCTTTGGCAAGTTGTCAGCTGAAACGTAGTTTCTCAAGCCTGGCTTGGAGATACGCTTCAAACCGGAGATAACACGTTCACCGTTTGGACCGTACTTCAAGGTAATCTTGATTACGCCTTGCTTACCGTCTTCAGTTACTTCGTAGTCACGGATGAAACCTTCTTGCTTCAAGATTTCTGCAAGTGACTTCTTAATGTTTGATGCAGGAATTTCCACTGAATCGTGCTTAGCCATGTTGGCGTTTCTGATTCTAGTCAAAAAGTCTGCGATTGGGTCAGTCAATACCATCTATGCTATCCTCCTTACCGATTTACCAGCTGGCCTTCTTAAGACCAGGAATTTGACCTTTGTGTCCCAATTCCTTCAGGCAAATGCGGCACAAACCAAACTTGCGGTAAACAGAGTGTGGACGCCCACAACGTTCGCAGCGAGTGTATTCACGTGAAGAAAACTTTGCAGGACGGTGATTTCTTACCTTTTGTGATGTCTTAGCCATGTATGTCCTCCAAATTACTTAGCAAATGGCATGCCAAATTGAGTCAAAAGTTCACGAGCTTCTTCATCAGTTTGAGCAGTAGTTACGATAACGATATCCAAACCTCTAGTGCGGTTAACCTTATCGAAGTCGATTTCTGGGAAGATCAATTGTTCCTTAACACCCAGAGTGTAGTTGCCCCGGCCGTCAAATGAACGAGTTGAAACACCACGGAAGTCACGAACACGTGGAAGAGATACGTTGATCAGCTTGCTCAGGAAGTCGTACATTCTGTCGCCTCTAAGGGTAACCTTAGCACCGATAGACATACCTTCACGCAAACGGAAGTTGGCGATTGACTTCTTGGCCTTGGTAATCATTGGCTTTTGGCCAGAGATCAGAGTCAATTCTTCAACAGCTTCGTCCAGGTTCTTTGCGTTAGCAACGGCGTCACCAACACCCATGTTCAAAACGATCTTGTCGATCTTTGGTACTTGCATGCTTGAAGTGTAGTTAAACTTCTTAGTCAATGCAGGAACGATTTCTTCGTTGTACTTAGTTGCAAAACTATTAGCCATTAGTGTCCTCCTTCCCTAATTAATCTTTGCTGCTTTCAGCTTTAGCAATAACCTTAACGTTAGAAGCATGAATTGAACCTTCAGTTTCAACCACACCGCCGTTAGCGTTAGCAGCTGAAGCCTTGGTAGCCTTCTTGATCATGTTAACGCCCTTAACAACAACGCGGTTCTTCTTAACGTTTACGGAAAGGACAGTGCCTTCCTTGCCTTTTTCTGAGCCGGCAATAACTTTTACCTTGTCACCAGTTTTAACGAACATTCGCGCAACTCTCCTTTTACAATACTTCAGGGGCAAGTGAAACGATCTTCATGAAGTCCCCTTCACGGAGTTCACGTGCAACCGGCCCGAAAATACGAGTACCACGAGGGCTCTTGTCAGCGTTGATAATAACTGCTGCGTTTTCGTCAAACTTGATGTATGAACCGTCTTCACGACGAGCGCCTGACTTGGTTCTTACGATAACAGCCTTAACGACGTCACCCTTCTTTACAACACCACCTGGCGTTGCTTGTTTAACAGCTGCGACAACGATGTCACCGATGTTACCGGTCTTGCGCTTTGACCCGCCCATAACGCGGATAACAAGCAATTCACGTGCACCGGAGTTGTCAGCTACCTTCAAACGAGTTTCAGTTTGAATCACTATTAAATCCTCCCTTAGCTAATCCGTAAATTAAACAGATTTCTTAACAATGTCAACTAAACGGAAACGCTTAGTACGTGATAATGGACGGGTTTCCATGATACGAACGATGTCGCCTACCTTGGCTTCGTTATTTTCATCCATAGCGTAGTACTTCTTTGAGTAACGAGTACGCTTGCTGTAAACTGGGTGGTTCTTGTAAGTATCAACTACAACAACGATAGTCTTGTCCATCTTGTCGGAAACGACACGGCCTTGGTAAACGTGGCGGCGGTTTCTTTCGATTGATTCGCTCAAGTTAGTATCTCCCTTCCACTAGTTTTGTTCTAATTCTTTTTCGCTCAAGATAGTCTTGATCCGAGCGATGTTCTTACGGACTTGGCTCAAGCGAGCGGTGTTTTCTAATTGACCGGTAGCTTGTTGGAAACGCAAGTTGAACAATTCTTCTTTGTATTGCTTTTCCTTTGCCAACAATTCATCAGTTGATAATGATCTGATTTCCTTAGTCTTCATTAGTTGCGCCACCTGCTTCCTGGTCTTCTCTCTTCACGAACTTGCACTTAATTGGAAGCTTGCTTGCTGCGAGGCGCATTGCTTCACGAGCAGTTTCTTCTGAAACGCCACCAATTTCGAACATGATCTTTTCTCTCTTAACTACAGCTACCCAACCTGCTGGTGCACCCTTACCGGAACCCATACGTACACCAACACCCTTAGCAGTGTAGGACTTTTGAGGGAAGATTCTGATCCAAACCTTACCACCACGCTTCATATAACGAGTCATCGCAACACGGGCAGCTTCGATTTGACGGTTAGTAATCCAGTGGGATTCAAGTGCTTCAAGACCGTATTCACCAAATGCTACAGTCTTGCCACCCTTGGCAGCACCACGCATCTTACCACGGAATTCACGACGGTGTTTTACACGCTTTGGTACTAAAGGCATTACTTCTTACCTCCCTTTGAACGCTTTGCAGGTTGATTCTTGCGACCTGGCAAAATTTCGCCACGGTTGATCCAAACCTTAACACCGATTTCACCGTAGGTAGTAAATGCGTTTACCCATGCGTAGTCGATGTCAGCTCTTAAAGTATGAAGTGGAACACTGCCTTCAGTGTGCCATTCACGGCGAGCCATGTCAGCACCGTTCAAACGGCCTGCAGTTTGTACCTTGATACCCTTGGCGCCGGCACGCATTGAACGTTGTGCAGCTTGACGGCTGGCACGACGGAAAGCGATACGAGCTTCAAGTTGACGAGCGATGCCGTCAGCAACAAGCTTGGCGTCGAGATCAGGCTTCTTGATTTCAACAATGTTAATGTGAACTTGCTTGTTAGTCAAAGCGTTGATTTCCTTGTTCAAGGCTTCAACTTCAGCGCCGCCCTTACCGATAACCATACCTGGACGAGCAGTGTGGATAGCGATGTTTACACGGTTAGCACCACGTTCAATTTCAACAGTAGATACGGAGGCATCTTTCAACTTTTCATCGAGGAACTTTCTGATCCGAAGGTCTTCGTTTAAAGTTTCCTTGTAGCCTCTAGCAGCGTACCATTTAGCTTCCCAGTCGCGGTTAACACCAAGACGGAAACCAATTGGGTTAATCTTTGAACCCATTCAAATACCTCCCTTAATCGTTCAATTCTGAAACAACAACAACTACGTGGCTGGTTCTCTTCATGATTGGAGAAGCTGAACCCTTGGCACGTGGACGGAATCTCTTCAAAGTTGCACCTTCGTTAACGTATGCTTCTGATACGTAAAGGTTTGCACTTTCAAGATCGTAGTTGTGTTCTGCGTTAGCAACTGCTGAACGCAAAACCTTTTCAACGATTGGGGAAGCAGCTTTTGGCGTAAACTTCAAAATTGCCAATGCTTCAGCAACGCTCTTGCCCCGGATCAAGTCTACAACGAGACGAGCTTTTCTTGGGGCGATACGAACAGTTCTTGCTTCAGCTCTAGCTGAACTAATTTGTTCTGCCATTTAATTGTTTCTCCTTCCTTATTACTTGGATGCCTTGTCGTCAGCCTTGTGGCCGCGGAAGGTTCTAGTAGGTACGAATTCGCCCAGCTTGTGACCAACCATGTCCTCAGTTACGAAAACTGGAACGTGCTTTCTACCGTCGTAAACAGCGATAGTCAACCCTACGAAAGAAGGGAAAATAGTTGAACGACGTGACCAAGTCTTGATAACTTGCTTCTTTTCTGCGGCTTGTTGCTCGTCAACCTTCTTCAAAAGGTGGGCGTCTGCAAAAGGACCCTTTTTAATACTACGGCTCATTTAATTACCCCCTTCTCTTACTTACGACCCTTACGGTGACGGATGATTAACTTTTCACTAGCCTTCTTGCTGTCTCTAGTCTTAACACCACGTGACTTCTTGCCCCATGGAGTCATTGGCTGTGGACGGCCGACAGGTGCCTTACCTTCACCACCACCATGTGGGTGATCGTTAGGGTTCATTACAGAACCACGGGATTGTGGACGCTTGCCCATCCAACGTGAACGACCAGCCTTACCGATGTTGATCAGTGAGTGTTGTTCGTTGCCGACAGCACCGATAGTAGCGCGGCATTCTGAAAGGATTTCACGAACTTCGCCGGATTGCAGACGAACTTGAGTGTACTTGCCGTCAACACCCAAAACTTGAGCTGAAGTACCAGCACTACGTGCGATTTGGCCACCCTTGCCTGGCTTAAGTTCGATGTTGTGAACTTCAGTACCAGTTGGAATGTTCTTAAGTGGCAATGCGTTACCAACCTTGATGTCGGCATCTGCACCTGATTCTACCCATGAACCTACAGTTAAGCCCTTAGGAGCCAAGATGTAAGCCTTAGTACCATCAGTGTAGTGCAACAAGGCGATGTTTGCTGAACGGTTTGGATCGTATTCGATTGCGACAACCTTAGCCTTAACGTTGTCCTTAGTACGCTTGAAATCGATGATACGGTATTGTTGCTTGTGACCGCCGCCACGGTGTCTTACAGTAATGTGACCGTATGAGTTACGACCTGCAGTCTTTGACTTAGAAGCAAGCAAAGTCTTTTCAGGCTTTGACTTAGTGATTTCTGCAAAGTCAGAAGAAGTCATATTACGACGACCGTTTGATGTTGGCTTGTAAACTTTAATAGCCAATTGACTGACCTCCTAATTACTTGATTTATTCGTTGTTTTCGTCTTTGAAAATCTTGATGTCGTTTGAATCTTCAGTTAAAGCAACGATAGCCTTTCTGCGACGGGCAGTCTTGCCAGTGTAGCGGCCTACGCGCTTTTCCTTGCCGCGAACATTCATGATGTTCACGCTCTTAACCTTAACATCGAAGATTTCTTCAATAGCGTCGCGAACTTGAAGCTTGGTAGCAGTTAAGGCCACGTCGAAAGTGTACTTCTTGCTGTCCATCAAGTCGGCTGACTTTTCAGTGATAACAGGTCTTAAGATAATGTCGCGTGCGTCCATTAAGCCAATACCTCCTCAATCTTCTTAACGTCGTCTTGAGTCAAAACGAGCTTGTCGTAGTTAACGGCGTCTTCAACGTTCAAGCCGTTAACTGGAACAACCTTAACCTTTGGCAGGTTCTTGGCTGAAAGTTGTACGTTCTTGTCGTCTGAAACAACCAGAACCTTGCCTTCAAGCTTCAAGCCGTTCAAGATTGCAACGAAGTCCTTAGTCTTAGGAGCGTCCAGAGTCAGCTTGTCCAGAACTACCAAGTTTTGGTCAAGGAGCTTTTGTGACAAGACAGACTTGATAGCCAGACGGCGTTGCTTTCTTGGCATGCTGTAAGCGTAGGAACGTGGAGTAGGCCCAAAGACAACACCACCGCCGCGCCATTGTGGAGCACGGATTGAACCTTGACGAGCACGACCAGTACCCTTTTGTCTCCAAGGCTTCTTACCACCACCGCGAACGGCAGATCTGTTCTTCACCTTAGAGGTACCCTGACGCTTGCCAGCTCTTTGTCTGATGATTGCATCAAAGACAACAGCTTCGTTTGGTTCAACGCTAAACACGTTGTCGTTTAAAGTTACTTCACCAGCGTTGTTGCCGTTTTGATCCATAAGTTTGAAATTAGCCATTTGAGTCCTCCTTCCTACTTGCTAGCCTTTGCAGATGACTTAACAACGATCAATGAGTTCTTGGCACCTGGCACGTTACCCTTGATCATCAAGACGTTCTTGTCTGCAACAACTTTTTCTACTACTAAGTTTTCAATAGTAACAGTCTTCACACCCATGTGACCTGGCAACTTCTTGCCCTTTGGCACGCGGTTGATGATTGAGCCCATTGAACCCGGAATTCTGTGGTAACGGGAACCGTGAGTTTCAGGACCACGTGATTGGTGGTGGCGCTTGATGTTACCTTGGTAGCCATGACCTCTTGAAGTACCAGTAACGTTGACAACGTCACCTTCCTTGAACGTCTCCACAGTAACTTCTGAGCCGACTTCGTAGTCACTAAGCTCTACTCCGCGGAGTTCACGAATGAAGCGCTTAGGTGAAGTCTTTGCCTTATCAGCATGACCTTTTTCTGGCTTGTTGCTCAAAACTTCACGCTTGTCTTGGTAGCCCAATTGTACAGCTTCGTAACCGTCGTTTTCTACAGTCTTAACTTGCATAACAACGTTTGGAGTTGCTTCAATAACAGTTACTGGTACAAGAACACCATCTTTAGTGAAGATTTGAGTCATGCCAACTTTTCTTCCTAAGATTCCTTTGGTCATGATTACACCTCTTTCTATCTAAAAATTAAAGCTTGATTTCGATGTCTACGCCGCTTGGCAGATCGAGCTTCATCAATGAGTCAACCGTCTTAGGGGTTGGGTTCAAGATGTCGATCAAGCGCTTGTGGGTCCGCATTTCGAATTGTTCACGTGAGTCCTTGTTCTTGTGTGGTGAACGCAGAACAGTGAACAAAGTTCTTTCAGTTGGAAGCGGAACTGGACCTGAGATTTCAGCGCCAGTTCTCTTCGCAGTGTCCACAATCTTAGCAGCTGATTCATCGAGAATGCTGTGTTCGTAAGACTTTAATCTAATACGAATCTTTTCATTTGCCATCTAATTACCTCCTATACGTCTTCTTTAAAAGATGACTAGCTCGGCGAAAATTCCCTGCACAACCACTGTGGCAATGCAGCCTGGTGTGCCGCAACCTTCCGCGTCGAAGCTAACTACAATTTGTACTCAGAGGGCACTTCCCCTCTCAAAAGCACTTTATCTAGTATAAGGCCTTAAGCCTTAAATAGCAAGGGTTTAGCCCGATTTTTTTCGAAAAACTTTCCTGGAATTGCTTTCCCTTGGCGGAGAAATTTTTCTTTCCTTTTTAAGATATTTCCAGAAGACAGTTTTTTCTTAAAAATACAAAAAAATCCTAGCAAGGGCAAAAAATGTCTTTGCTAGGATTTCTGTTTTGGTCTAAATCAAGGCTTAGATCATGCTAGGAAGCATTAAGCGTTGCCGCCGCGCTTCTTGATGATGTCAGCTTGGATTGACTTAGGACATGGTGAGTAGTGGTCCATAACCATCGTGAAGGTACCACGGCCTTGAGTGGATGAACGCAGGGTAGTTGCGTAACCAAACATTTCTGACAATGGAACCATCGCGTTGATGACCTTGGCACCTGCCCGGTCTTCCATACCTTCCATTTGGCCACGACGGGCAGTGATTGAGCCCATAACGTCACCAAGGTATTCTTCTGGAGCGATGACTTGAACCTTCATGATTGGTTCAAGGATAACAGCGCCGGCCTTTGAAGCAGCGTTCTTCAAAGCCAATGATGCGGCAACCTTGAAGGCAGCTTCACTTGAGTCGACTTCGTGGTATGAACCGTCGTACAGCTTAGCCTTAACGTCGATCAATGGGTAGCCAGCCAGAACACCGTTCTTCATGGCTTCTTGCAAACCAGCGTCAACTGATGGGATGTATTCACGAGGAACTACACCACCGACAATGGCATCTTCGAATTCGTAGCCCTTGCCTTCGTTTGGAGTAAATTCGATCCAAACGTCACCGTATTGACCCTTACCACCGGACTGACGAACAAACTTACCTTGAGCTTGAGTCGGTACAGTGAAGGTTTCACGGTAGGCAACTTGTGGTTCACCGATGGTTGCTTCAACGTTGAATTCACGCTTCATACGTTCAACCATGATGTCCAGGTGAAGTTCACCCATCCCGGAGATCAAAGTTTCACCAGTTTCTGGGTTAGTTTCAGCCCGGAAAGTTGGGTCTTCTTCAGTCAGCTTTTGCAAAGCGACGTCCATCTTGTCCCGGTCAGCCTTTGACTTAGGTTCAACTGAAACTTGGATAACTGGAGCTGGGATGTCCAGGCTTTCAAGAATCAATGGGTGAGCTGGGTCAGTCAAAGAGTCACCAGTAGTGGTGTTCTTCAAACCGATGGCACCAGCGATGTCACCTGAGAAGACTTCTGGGATTTCAGTACGTGAGTTGGCGTGCATTTGCAGCAAACGCCCAACACGTTCACGTTGGTTCTTTGAAGCGTTCAAGACGTAAGAACCTGATTCCAATGAACCAGTGTAAACACGGATGAAAGTCAAACGACCAACGAATGGGTCAGTAGCGATCTTGAAGGCCAAAGCTGCGAATGGCTTGTTGTCGTCAGCCAGCAGTTCAACTTCGTTGCCGTCCTTGTCGTGAGCAACGTATGGCTTAACGTCAAGTGGTGATGGCAGGTAGTCAACAACACCGTCAAGCATCATTTGCACACCCTTGTTCTTGAAGGCTGAACCAGCAAAGACTGGGAAGGCCTTCAGGTCCAGAGTAGCCCGGCGCAAAGCAGCCTTAAGTTCTTCGTTAGTGATTTCTTCACCGCCAAGGAACTTTTCCATGATGTCGTCGTCAACTTCAGCGATCTGTTCGATCATTTCTTCACGACGGCTTTCGGCTTCTTCCTTGTATTCGTCTGGAACTGGAATAGTTTCCCAGTTTGCGCCCAGCTTGTCTTCGTCGTAGACATCGGCAACCATGTCGAACAAGTCGATAACACCTTCAAATTGGTCTTCAGCACCGATAGGCATTTGAACGGCGATAGCGTTAGCGTTCAAACGTTCGTGCAGACTCTTAACTGAGAAGTCGAAGTTGGCACCGATCTTGTCCATCTTGTTAACGAAGACGATCCGCGGAACACCGTAGTTTTCAGCTTGACGCCAAACGTTTTCAGTTTGTGGTTCAACACCTGATTGAGCGTCCAGAACAGTTACGGCGCCGTCAAGGACACGCAGGGAACGTTCAACTTCGATAGTGAAGTCGACGTGTCCTGGGGTGTCGATGATGTTGATCCGGTGGTCCTTCCATTGCGCAGTAGTGGCTGCGGAAGTGATCGTGATCCCACGTTCCTTTTCTTCTTCCATCCAGTCCATTTGGGAGTCACCTTCGTGAGTTTCACCAATCTTGTGGATCTTACCAGTGTAGTAAAGGATACGTTCAGTAGTAGTAGTCTTACCGGCGTCGATGTGGGCCATGATACCGATGTTGCGAGTCTTCTCTAATGAGAATTCACGTTTGTTAGCCATAATTTTCTATCTCCTTAGATAACGAGCACTAGATTAGAAACGGTAGTGAGCGAAGGCACGGTTGGCTTCTGCCATACGGTGCACGTCTTCACGCTTCTTAACGGCTGAACCAGTGTTGTTTGAGGCATCGATCAATTCATTTGCCAGACGTTCATCCATAGTGTGTTCGTTACGCAGGCGGGAGTATGAAACAAGCCAACGCAATGCCAAAGTAGTTTGTCTTTCTGGACGAACTTCTACAGGAACTTGGTAGTTAGAACCACCGATACGGCGAGCCTTAACTTCCAAAACTGGCTTAACGTTGTTCATAGCTTCTTCAAAGACGTCCATTGGTTCCTTGCCAGTCTTGTCCTTGATGATGTCAAAAGCGTCGTACAGGATTGATGAAGCTTGAGCTCTCTTACCATCCTTCATCAAGTGGTTGATCAGCTTAGTAACCAGCTTTGAGTTGTAAACTGGGTCTGCTAAAACGTCTCTCTTTGAAACATGACCTTTTCTTGGCATTATTTAAGTCCTCCTTTAACCCTTCTTAGCACCGTACTTGGAACGAGCTTGCTTTCTGCCGTCAACACCAGCAGTGTCAAGGGCACCACGAACGATGTGGTAACGTACACCAGGAAGGTCCTTTACACGGCCCCCACGGATCAAGACAACTGAGTGTTCTTGCAAGTTGTGGCCTTCACCTGGGATGTAGGCAGTAACTTCAGTCAAGTTGGAAAGACGTACACGGGCGTACTTACGCAAAGCTGAGTTAGGCTTCTTTGGCGTCATAGTACCGACACGAGTCGCAACCCCACGCATTTGTGGTGCCGGGTTGAAGACTTGTTCCTTCTTCATGCTGTTGTAGCTGTAGTTCAAGGCTGGTGACTTTGACTTAGTAGTCTTTGAGTGACGGCCTTTTCTAACCAATTGATTAATGGTTGGCATTAACTAGTTCCTCCTAAATTTATATATCATTTTGTTCACATATCCGGGAGTTTCTTTTTTGCCTCGCGGAGTAATCTTCAAAACATACATCTGTTAGTATACTCCATTTGCCAGCCAATGCAAAGCTTTTTTCAAGAATTTCTTGCCTAAAAATATTCCCTTTTTTCTGTAAATAACAGCGCTTCCATCTATGCTAAGATTGATTTTAGGCGAAAAATACTAATTTGTTGTTAGTAGAAAAGAAAAAATGAGGTAAGAAATGATCAAATTAATCGCAATCGACACTGACGGCACCCTGCTCAACTCACAGGGAGAAATCCAGGCCAGCACAAAAGAAGCCATTTCTATAGCCACGAGATTGACCCGATGGTTTACCAACAAGCTTACGAAAACCAGGCCGTCCTCTACGTCAGAAATGTCGAAAACTTTCCGGATAAGGGCCAGGCCATCGCCAAGGCCTGCTTTGTCGGCAGCCAGGAACTTTTAGACAGAGTAGAAGACCTGGTCAAGGAAGCCGCTGACTATGTCACCAGCAGCAATGACGAAGACGGGATTGCCGAGGCTCTGGAGAAGTTTTTTTAGCAGGTAAAGTTTTTCCCTAAACTGACAATTTTTTGCCTTTTAAAAAAATATTGGCCAAAAAGGTGTAATAGTAAGTGGAGGGAAAAATGCTCAGCGAAATGATTTCTTTACTCTGCGGTCTTTTGGCAGCTCTCATTGCCGACCGCTACCGTTATAATACCATCCTTGAATGTAAAAGCCGGCTGGCGGATGATACCCCTTATATCATCCTGGCCGGAAATTTGTTAGTTTATTTAATCTCCAATTCTAGGAGCAGTATTATTTCTCTACTCTTTATAATCAACTTCTTTTTAATGGTTGTCAGCGACCTGCATGAGCAGTCTTTTGATACTTGCTTGCTCGTCGTGCCGCTGGCCACCGGGCTGATGAATTTTTTCCAGGCACCAAACACGGAAGGCCTGGGGCAGGCGGCCATTTTTCTGGTAGTCCTGGTCTGGCTCGCTTTTACAGGGAAAATGGGCAGCGGGGACGTTTGGCATTTTTTACTCCTGTCTTTAAATTTTTCATGTCCCATTGCTGTGAAGAGTTTCCTGCTGGCCTCCCTGCTGGCCATCGCTCACGCGCTTTGGCATAAGCAGCCGGGTAAAGAGCCCTTTGCCTTCCTGCCCTACTTATTCTGGGGCCTCAACCTCCAATTTTTCCTTTAGGGTAAAAGAAAAAACGTTCGGATGACTTTGAGCCATTCGAGCGTTTTTTCTTGTTAATTAAACTGGATTACTTACTTTCAGTTTTCTTGTTTTCGTCTTCCATCTTCTTTTCCAGGTCAGCGATTGAGTAAACTGAGTCTGGTTGTTGAACATCGGCCTTTGGCACTTGGTCGCGGTAAATTGGCATACCAGTACCAGCTGGGATGATCTTCCCGATGATGACGTTTTCCTTCAAACCAAGAAGCGGGTCGTTCTTGCCACGGATTGACGCGTCGGTAAGAACCCGGGTAGTTTCCTGGAAGGAAGCAGCTGACAGGAAACTGTTGGTTTCCAAGGCAGCCTTGGTGATACCCAGAATGTCAGCCTGGGCAGTAGCTGGGATCCCGCCGCTGATGATGACGTCACGGTTTCTGTCGCGGAATTCAGCGATGTCCATGACTTCACCTGGCAAGATGTCGGTTTCACCTGGGTCAAGGACCCGGACCTTCTGCAACATCTGTCTGGTCAAGACTTCGGCGTGCTTGTCGGCCAGGTCAACACCCTGAGTCCGGTATGACTTCTGGACTTCAGCCAGGATGTATTCTTCAGTAGTCAAGGTGTCAGTTACCTTGATCAATTCCTTAGGGTCGATAGAACCAGGGATCAGCTTGTCACCACGGTGGATTTCATCGCCTTCCTGGACTGCTGGCTTAGCAGTGTAAGGAATGGTGTAGACTCTGGTGTCGATCTTGCCCTTAACGGTAATTTCCTGC
Source organism: Lactobacillaceae bacterium AF64-9pH9TA (assembly GCA_027681045.1). Lineage (GTDB taxonomy): Bacteria > Bacillota > Bacilli > Lactobacillales > Lactobacillaceae > Lactobacillus. The sequence goes on from JAQDCK010000005.1 coordinate 64,379, forward strand.
AAGTGTTCAGCCGCGTTGCTTTCGATCTTGTCAACAACACCGTCAACTTCAGAGATGACCGCGCGACCCTTAGGGTTGCGGGCTTCGAACAATTCTTGCACACGAGGCAGACCTTGAGTGATGTCTTCTGCGCCGGCAACACCACCGGTGTGGAAAGTACGCAGGGTCAGCTGGGTACCTGGTTCACCGATTGACTGAGCGGCAACTGTACCAACTGCTTCACCGATTTCAACTTCTTCGGCAGTGGCCAGGTTCCGGCCGTAGCACTTCCTGCAGATACCGTGGGAAGTGTTGCAAGTCAAGATTGACCGGATTTGAACTTCCTGCACGCCAGCATCAACAATCTTCTGCGCCATTTGTTCGTCCATCAGGACGCCCTTAGGGCAGATAACTTCACCAGTTTGCGGGTCACGGACAGTCCGGTTGGTAAAGCGGCCTACCAGACGGTCGTAAAGTGATTCGATCAAGCCGGCATCCTTGTCCACGATGGCCTTGGCAGTAATGCCGCGGTCAGTACCACAGTCGTCTTCACGGATGATAACGTCCTGGGCAACGTCGACAAGACGACGGGTCAGGTAACCAGACTGGGCGGTCTTCAAGGCCGTGTCAGTCATCCCCTTCCGGGCGCCGTGAGTAGACATGAACAGTTCCAGCACGGTCAGACCTTCCTTAAAGTTGGAGATAACCGGGATTTCGAACAATTCACCACTTGGAGTAGCCATCAAACCACGCATACCAGCCAGCTGGGTAAAGTTGGAGATGTTACCACGGGCACCGGACTGCTGCATGACGGAGATTGGGTTTCTTTGGTCCTTGAATTCGGCAATTTCCTGTTGAACGGCGTCCTTACAGTCAGTCCAGATCTTGATGATGTTGTCGTGACGTTCCTTGTCGGACAGCTTGCCCCGGCGGAACATCTTGGACACTTCCTTAACCTGCTTGCGGGCTTCGGCAACCAAGGCAGACTTGGTCTTGGTTTCAGGAACGTCGGCCATACCGATAGTCAAGCCGGAAATAGTTGAAGCTGAGTAGCCCATTTCCTTCAAGTCGTCCAGGTATTCTGAAGTTCTTTGTACCCGGTAACGCTTGTAGATTTCAGAAATAGTGTCACCCAGGAAGCCCTTCTTGAATGGCGTAGCCACCAGGTCCTGGCCAACTTCAGCTATCTTGTCGTGGATGTCCTGGCCATCTTCCAGGAAGTACTTGTCAGCCATTGGCTGCTTCAAGTTATCCTGGCTTGGTTCGTTGATGTAGAAGTAATCATCTGGGAAGAGGGAGTTGAAGACCAAGCGGCCGTAAGTAGTTACGAAAATGCTGTCTTCGTGGCCCGCGCCCCAGTCCTTCTTCGGCATTGAAGCGGCTGACACACCGATGATGGTGTGGTAGTGAATATCGCCGTTGTTGTAGGCAATGGTTGCTTCTTCTGGAGTAGCAAAGATCATGCCTTCGCCTTCCCGGCCGATTTCAGCTTGGGTCAGCCAGTAGTTACCCAAAACGATGTCCTGGGATGGAGTAACGATTGGCGTACCGTCCTTAGGAGTCAGGATGTGGTGGGCAGCCAGCATCAAGAGGCGGGATTCAGCTACAGCTTCGTCTGACAACGGCACGTGGATGGCCATCTGGTCACCGTCGAAGTCGGCGTTGTAAGCTTCACAAGCCAGTGGGTGCAAACGCAGGGCCTTGCCTGGGACCAAAACTGGTTCAAAGGCCTGAATTGACAGACGGTGCAGGGTAGGTGCACGGTTCAAGAGAACTGGACGTTCCTTAATGACGTATTCCAATACGTCCCAGATGTCATCGTCTTCACGGTCAATCTTACGCTTGGCGTTCTTGATGTTGGAAGCAATGCCTCGGCGGACAAGTTCCCGCATAACAAATGGCTTGAACAATTCCAGAGCCATTGGGCGAGGAACACCACATTGGTAAAGCTTCAGCTTTGGAGAGACGTCGATAACTGAACGGCCGGAGTAGTCAACACGCTTACCAAGCAAGTTTTGACGGAAACGCCCTTGTTTACCCTTCAGCATGTGTGAGATAGACTTCAGTGGCCGGTTGCCTGGCCCAACAACTGGGCGGCCCCGGCGGCCGTTGTCGATCAAGGCGTCAACTGCTTCTTGCAGCATCCGCTCTTCGTTTTGTACGATCAAACCAGGAGCATGCATGTCCAGCAGCTTCTTTAACCGGTTGTTACGGTTGATAACCCGGCGGTAAAGGTCGTTCAAGTCGGAAGTGGCGAAACGGCCACCTTCCAGTTGCACCATTGGCCGCAAGTCCGGCGGAATAACCGGAACAGTTTCCATAACCATCCATTCAGGCTTGTTGCCGCTGTTTCTGAAGGCATCAAGGATGTCCAGCCGGCGGATGGCCCGGGTCCGCTTTTGCCCCTTTAAGGTTTGCAGTTCTGCCTTAAGGGCAGTAACTTCCTTGTCCAGGTCAACCTGCTTGAGCAGGTCGCGGATGGCTTCGGCACCCATCTTAGCCACGAAGCGGTTGCCGTACTTGGCCTTTTCTTCCCGGTATTCAGCTTCAGTCAAGAGCTGCTTGGCTTCCAGGCCAGTGTCACCTGGATCGATGACAATGTAGGCCGCGAAGTAGATAACTTCTTCCAATTGCTTTGGAGATACGTCCAAAACCAGGCCCATTCTTGATGGGATACCCTTGAAGTACCAGATGTGGGTTACAGGAGCAGCCAGTTCGATGTGGCCCATCCGTTCCCGGCGCACGTGAGAGGTCGTTACTTCAACCCCGCACCGGTCACAGACGATCCCCTTGTAGCGAACGCCCTTGTACTTGCCACAGGCACAAGCGTAGTCCTTGGTCGGCCCGAAGATCCGTTCATCGAACAGACCATCTTTTTCTGGCTTCAAAGTCCGGTAGTTGATGGTTTCCGGCTTCTTAACTTCCCCGTAAGACCAGCTTCTGATCTGGTTTGGTGAAGCCAAACCAATCTGCATGCTTTCAAACTTATTTACGTCGATCAAAGTTTAACCTCCCAATTACTTTGAAGCCTTGTCGTCGTCAGCAGTTTCAGCTTCATTTGCTTCAGCATCTGCTTCAGCTGCGTCTTCTTCCGCGCTGCCTTCTGCTTCAGCTTCCGCGGCGATTTCGGCCTCTTCTTCGGCCAACTTCTTCTTTTCTTGCGCTTCCGCAAGGCGAGATAAAGTATCGATGTTTACGTGTTCATTTGAGTCTTCGTCCATGTCGCGCAGTTCAACTTCGTTTTCGTCGCTATCCAAAACGCGCAGGTCCAGACCCAATGATTGCAGTTCCTTGACCAAAACACGGAATGATTCAGGCACGCCTGGCTTAGGAATTCTTTCGCCCTTGACGATCGCTTCGTAGGCCTTGACACGGCCGACAACGTCGTCAGACTTGTAGGTCAAGATTTCTTGCAGGGTGTAGGCTGCACCGTAGGCTTCCAAAGCCCAGACTTCCATTTCACCGAAACGCTGGCCACCGAATTGTGCCTTACCACCCAAAGGCTGTTGGGTAACAAGTGAGTAAGGCCCGATTGACCGCGCGTGGATCTTGTCGTCAACCATGTGAGTCAGCTTCAGGTAGTACATAACCCCCACTGAAACCCGGTTGTGGAATGGTTCACCGGTCCGGCCATCGTAAAGGACAGTCTTACCGTCTGAGTCAACGCCGGCTTCGCGGACAAAGTCCCAAACGTCGTCTTCGCTGGCCCCGTCGAATACTGGAGTAGCCACGTGGATACCCAAGGCCCGGGCTGCCCGGCCCAAGTGGATTTCAAGCAGCTGCCCGATGTTCATACGTGATGGCACACCCATTGGGTTCAAGCAGATGTCGACCGGAGTACCGTCTGGCAGGTACGGCATGTCTTCAACTGGAGCAACCAGGGCAACCGTACCCTTGTTACCGTGACGACCGGACATCTTGTCCCCGACTTGGATCTTTCTCTTTTGCACGATGTAGACCCGGACAAGGGTGTTGACACCTGGTGCCAGTTCATCGCCGGCTTCGCGGGTGAAGACTTGAACGTCTTGTACCACACCGCCACCGCCGTGAGGTACCTTCAATGAAGTATCACGAACTTCACGGGCCTTTTCACCGAAGATGGCATGAAGCAGTCTTTCTTCGGCGCTCAATTCAGTGATCCCCTTAGGGGTAACCTTGCCGACCAGGATGTCGCCGTCGTGAACTTCGGCACCGATCCGGATGATCCCGTTTTCGTCCAGGTCCTTCAAGGCGTCTTCACCAACGTTAGGGATTTCCCTGGTGATTTCTTCCGGCCCCAGCTTAGTGTCACGGGCTTCTGAGTCGTAGTCTTCAATGTGGATTGAAGTGTAGACGTCTTCCTTAACCAGGCGTTCGCTCAGCATGATGGCGTCTTCGAAGTTGTACATGTTCCAAGTGGTGAAGGCGATAACCGGGTTTTGACCCAGGGCAAGTTCGCCGTCAGCCATTGATGGACCGTTGGCAATTACCTGGCCGGCAACAACCTTATCGCCGTGCTTGACGTTTGGCGTCTGGTTGTAGTTCTTAGTCGCGTTTGACCGGCGGTACTTTTCAAGGGTGTAAGTGTCCAGTGTCTGGTCTTCACGGCGGACGCGGATTTCGTTTGCGTCCACGTATTCAACTTCACCGTCTGCTTCAGCCAGCAAGGCGTCACCGGAGTCGTGACCTGCCCGGTATTCCATACCAGTAGCCACAAGCGGACCATGCGGGTTGATCAAAGGAACAGCCTGACGTTGGTGGTTGGCCCCCATCAAGGCCCGGTTAGAGTCGTCGTTTTCCAGGAATGGAATACATGCGGAAGTTACGGAAACAACCTGCTTCGGAATAACGTCCATGTAGTCGATCCGGTCTGGACTTACTTCGACGTTGTCTTCCCGGTGCCGGCAAAGGATCACGTCATCAACGAAGGAGCCGTCTTCGTTCAAAGGAGTGTTGGCCCCGGCGATGATGTAGTTGTCTTCTACATCGGCAGTCAAGTAGTCGATCTTGTCGGTAACCTTGTGGGTTGCCCAGGAAACGCGCCGGTATGGAGTTTCCAGGAAGCCGTATTTGTTGATGATGGCATAAGTGGCCATGGAGTTGATCAAACCGATGTTAGGACCTTCTGGCGTTTCGATTGGGCACAGACGGCCGTAGTGGGTGTAGTGAACGTCCCGGACTTCGTAGCCGGCCCGGTCACGAGACAGACCACCAGGCCCCAAGGCGGACATACGCCGCTTGTGAGTCAATTCACCCAGCGGGTTGTTTTGGTCCATGAATTGGGAAAGCTGGGATGAACCGAAGAATTCCTTGATTGAACCAACGATTGGCCGAATGTTGATCAATTGCTGCGGAGTAACCGTAGCCGCGTCTTGAATTGACATACGTTCGCGGACAACCCGTTCCATCCGGGCCAAACCGATCCGCATCTGGTTTTGCAGCAATTCGCCAACCCGGCGGATGCGGCGGTTACCCAAGTGGTCGATGTCGTCGATGTTACCGACGCCTTCTTGGAGTTCCAGGAAGTAGTTGACAGAAGCGATGATGTCGGCTGGAGTGATGCACTTAACGTCTTCAGCAATGTGGCCGTTGGAGATCAGCTTGATTTCCCGGTCAGGAATTTCACGGGAGAAGACCTTGATTTCCTGCACAGTTATAGGTTCTGGAATCGCTCCTTCATCAGATGGCGTATAGGTAACAGTCTTGAAGTCGTCGCGGTCCAGGTAGTCCTTCAGAACGTCCATGACTTCGTTGTTGACAACCGTCCCCTTGGCAGCCAGAACTTCCCCGGTGTCAGGGTCAGCCAGAGTTTCAGCCAAAGTGTAGCCCAAAAGCCGGTTCTTCAAGCTCAACTTCTTGTTGACCTTGTAGCGGCCAACAGCAGCCAGGTCGTAGCGGCGTGGGTCAAAGAAGCGAGAAACCAGAAGGCTCCGGGATGAGTCGGTAGTCTTTGGTTCACCTGGACGCAGGCGGTCGTAGATGTCCTTCAAGGCTTCTGCTACCCGGCTGTCTGCCGGGTTCTTGTGAACATCCTTGTCCAAAGTCAGGTCCAAAGTGTCGCTGTCGCCGAAGATTTCCTTGATTTCGCTGTCGGAGCCAAAGCCCAGGGCCCGGACCAGGACAGATAAAGGAAGCTTCCGGGTCCGGTCAACCCGGACGTAGGAAATGTTCTTGGCGTCAGTTTCGAATTCCAGCCAAGCCCCGCGGTTAGGGATGACGGTCGTGCCGAAGATTTGCCGGCCGTTCTTGTCGAATTCGCCACTGTAGTAGACACCAGGTGATCTAACCAGCTGGGAAACGATAACTCTTTCCGCCCCGTTAACAATGAAGGAGCCGGACTTGGTCATCAGCGGCAAGTCACCGAAGAAGACGTCTTGGGTCTTGATTTCGCCAGTTTCGTGGTTGGTCAGCTTCAGAGTCACGTGCATTGGAGCGGAGTAAGTCGCGTCGTGCTTGCGTGATTCATCGACAGTATACTTAGGTTCTTGCAGCTTGTAGTCAACGTATTCCAGAGTCAAGCGGCCAGAAGTGTCGCTGATTGGCAGAATGTCGTCGAAAACTTCCTTAACACCTTCGTCAAGGAACCACTTGTATGATTCAGTCTGTACGTCGGTCAAGTTTGGCAGCGGCAGGATTTCCTTAATCCGTGAGAAGCTGCGTCTTGTCCGGTGTTGTCCGTAATTTACTACGTGTCCGTTTAGCAAGGAAAACATCCTTTCTATCCTGTTGAAGAAAGCAAATATTACATTTGTGTTACATTTTAAAAAGGCCGGGATTTTGGGCATAAAAAAGACAAAAACGAACCACTCGTTTTTGTCTTTATCATTTTACTGGACAATATATCAGTAAAATCCTGAACTTCAGCCTTTTAAATCGCCCAATATTGTACCACTAATTTTAAAGGAAAGCAAACCCTAGCGGCCACTAAAAAGCATGGCGGCCTGGGTGGCCAGACCAACCCCCAACATAATCTGCCTCCAAAAATCTATTGATTATCCCTTGATCTTTTCACCAGTCTTGGCCTTGACGATTTCGAAGCGCAGCTTGCCGCCCCGGGCGCCAATCTTAACCGTATCGCCGGCCTGCAGCTTTTCGCTGACCAAGTCCTGGGCCAATTCGTCTTCAACTTCATCCTGGATAGTCCGCCGCAATGGCCGGGCCCCCATTTCCGGATTGTAGCCGTCCTTGGCCAATTGGTCCAAGGCAGCTGGCGACAGGCGCAAAGTAATGTCTTTTTCTGCCAGCCGCTTGACCAGCTTCCGGGTCAGAAGCGTCACGATTTCCCGCAGCTGCTTGGCTTCCAGCGGCTTGAAGACGATTTTTTCGTCAATCCGGTTCAAAAATTCCGGCCGGAAGAAGTCCTTGGTGGCCTTGGTTACCTTTTCCGCGATCAGCTTGCCCTGGTCTTCCTGGCTGGCTGAGAAGCCCACGTGGCTGTCAGCTCCCAGGCTTCTGGAACCCAGGTTGGAAGTCATAATGATAATCGTGTTTCTGAAGTCAACCTTCCGGCCCAGAGAATCAGTCATGAAGCCTTCATCCAGAACCCGCAGCAAGACGTTGAAGATTTCCGGGTTCGCCTTTTCCACTTCGTCAAAAAGAACCACTGAGTAAGGATGTTCCCGGACCTTGTTGGAGAGCTGGCCCCCTTCTTCGTAGCCAACGTAGCCAGGCGCTGACCCGATCAGCTTGGAGGAAGATTCCCGGTCCATGTACTCTGACATATCGACTCTGATGATGTTGTCTTCTGAGCCAAAAACTGCCTCAGCCACGGCCTTGGCCAGTTCAGTCTTGCCGACCCCGGTTGGGCCCAGGAAGAGGAAGGAACCGATCGGCCGGTTCTCATCCTTCAAACCGCTTCTGGACCGGCGGATGGCATTAGCCACAGCCTTGACGGCATCATCTTGGCCGATGACTCTTTCATGCAGGATCCCTTCCAAGCGGGCCAGGCGCTTGTTTTCGCTGGTCTTAAGCTGGGTTACCGGAACCCCGGTCCAGATGGAGACCACCTTAGCCACGTCTTCAGCCCCAACAACTGACCGCTTTTCATCCTTGCCGGCCAGCTTCTTGGCAATCTCATTCCGCTTTTGCCGCAAGGCGATCTCCTGGTCGCGCAGCTTGGCCGCTTGGCCAAAGTTCTGCTTGGCTGCTTCATCGTTCTTCTGCTTGAGAGTCCGGCTGATTTCCAAATCGATTTCAGCCAGGTCCTTGTCTTCGCCAGTGTCATTAGCCAGTTTAACCGCTGCGCTGGCTTCATCAATCAAGTCGATAGCCTTGTCCGGCTGGTAGCGGTCGGCAATGTAGCGGCTGGACAAGTCAACTGCTGCCTGCAGGGCTTCTTCTGACAAAGCTACCCGGTGGTAGTCTTCATACTTGTCCTTGATCCCATGCAAAATTTGCAGGGTTTCCTCTTCATTTGGCTCAGCCAGGCGGACCAGCTGGAAGCGGCGGACAAAGGCAGAGTCTTTTTCCATGTGCTTACGGTATTCTTCAAAAGTTGTGGCCCCGATCAATTGAATGTCCCCGCGGGCCAAGGCCGGCTTCAAGGTGTTGGAGGCGCTCATCGCCCCTTCCGCGTCCCCGGCCTTGACCAAAGAGTGGATTTCGTCGACAAAAAGAATGACATTCTTTCTGGCGGTAACTTCCTTGATTAAGCGGTCCATCCGCTCTTCAAATTCACCCCGGTAGCGGGTACCGGCCACCATGCTGTTGACGTCCAGTGAAACCACCCGCTTGTCAGCCAGGTCCCGGGGAACCTTTTTAGCAACGATCGCGCTGGCCAAAGCTTCAGCGACCGCGGTCTTGCCGACCCCAGGCTCACCGACCAAAAGGGGGTTGTTCTTGGTCCGCCGGGACAGGATCTGAATTACCCGGTCCAGTTCCCGCTGGCGGCCGATCACCGGGTCAATGTCGCCTTCTTTAGCCCGCCGGTTCAAGTCGATCCCAAAACGGTCCAAAATCGGCGTCTGTGACTGGCTTGTCCCAGCGGCTGGCCGGCTGGTCTGGCTGCTTTCCCCGGTCACCTGGTTGGCATCATCCAGTTCGTCTTTCAAGTTTTCCAGGTCCACATCCAGGTTGCGCAGGATCATGGCTGACAGAATCTGCTCACTGGAGACCAGAGCCTGGAGAATGTCAGTCGTTTCGATTTCCTTGCTGGACCGGAGTTCAGAATTCCGCTTGGCATAATCCAGCGCCAAAGTCAGCCGAGGAGAAAACTCCATGTAGCTGGTCGGAGCCGCTGAGCCGTAGCCCGTGTAGCGCTCAATTTCTTCTCTGACTCCGGTCGGCGTCACATTCATGGTCCGCAGGATCTTGCCGGCCTTGCCGTCAGCTTCGATTACCAGGGCCAAAAGGACGTGCTCAGTCCCGACCAGACGGTGGTGAAACTCCTTGGCTTGTTCCTGGGCAATTTCCAAGACCTGTCTGCTGCTCTTACTGTATGAATTTTGCATATAAAAATCGCCTCACACCGGACCTAGTTGCCTAAAGCTACTGCCGCGATCTGCTCTAAGTACTTCTGGTCCAAATCATCAAAATTGTTCAAATTAGTCGAGTCAAAGTCGTACACGCCCCAAAGGCTGCCATCCCGGTTAAAAACCGGCACGACGATTTCTGAATTGGAGGCACTGTCGCAAGCGATGTGGCCCGGGAAGTCATGAACATTGGCCACGATCTGCGTCTTCTTTTCCAAGGCTGCTTTCCCGCAGACCCCCTTGCCCAGCTGGATGTGCACGCAGGCTGGCATCCCCTGGAAGGGTCCCAGGATCAATTCCCCTTTTTCAAAGCGGTAGACCCCGGCAAAATTAACGTTTTTCATCCCCGCCTTCAAAAGGGCCGAAACGTTGCCGGTATTGGCGATCCAGTCGCTCTCCCCGGCCGTCAAGGCCTTGGCCTGCTCAAGCAATAACTCGTACTCTGCCTGACTTGCTGCTGCCATGATTTCCTCCTTCACGTCTGCCAATAAATAGGTAAAAAGGCAAAAATTGCTATGCTTGCAAGCATAACATTTCCCGATCTTTTCGACAAGCCAGGTGCCCTGCAGATCTATTATAAGGCAAAAAGAAAAGACCCGCTATTTAGCGAGTCTTTGATGAAGCGGAAGACGGGATTCGAACCCGCGACCCCCACCATGGCAAGGTGATGTTCTACCACTGAACTACTTCCGCGATACATTTATTAGTTTACCAAAAATTTTTTCTTTTGCAAGTCTTTTTTGCCCATAAATGAGAAAAAAGCGCTGCTATAAAGCAACGCTTTGATCACACATTGGCTAATCGGGAATGCAGGATTTGAACCTGTGACCTCTACGTCCCGAACGTAGCGCTCTACCAAACTGAGCTAATTCCCGAAGAAGCGGAAGACGGGATTCGAACCCGCGACCCCCACCATGGCAAGGTGATGTTCTACCACTGAACTACTTCCGCAACACATCTACTAGGATAATCTAAAAGCCGGGTCTTGGCAAGGACTTTTTTATAAAAAATAGTATTTTTCTCGGGGGCAAGTTCGATTAAACTAAGAGTAAGAAAGCGTTTATCTAAATAAAAGGAAGAGAAAAAATGAAAAAGAAAAAACTCCTGGCGGCCTGCCTGGCCTTGGCCCTCCTGCCTCTCCTGTCCTCCTGCTCCATGATCAGCGACTACACCCTGGACCTCAAGTCCAAGCTGGTCGGCATCCCCTTCACCGTCTCCACCTATGACTACGACGGGCAGAAGATCGACCAGATCAAGGGCAAGTCAGTCCACATTGAGACCTACAAGCCGATGAGCAAGAAAAATTCCAGCGGCGACGAGCAGTCCAAGGTCATCGACGTGGAATTCGGCGGCCAGCAGATGATCCATGTCGGCTCCAGCCTGATCGCCTGCGAAGGCCTGCGCAATTACGAGGATACCTTTTCCAAAAAGGTCACCATTACCGACAAGCAGCGATCCATCCCAGTTCTGTCAATAATGTACAATAACTTCAGAAACGACTGGCTCTCCAAGGGCAAGGTCATCATGATCCGGTCCCAAGCCGGCAAGCCGATCGCCGTTTATGCCGGCAACAAGGTCCGGGTCAGTGCCACTGACATGCCATCAACCACCCAGATCAATGTCGACGGCCACCGGCTCTTTATCTACCGCTGCGACTACTCCATCTATGACATGGAGACTATCAAGAAGATGTAGCTACGCAAAAAACGTTTCCTCAAGCAGGAAACATTTTTTAGTATAAGAAGATTTTTCAAAAATTACAGCTTGGCCAAAGCATGGTCCGGGCTGTCGGCCAAGCGGACCCAGGCAACCTTTGGATGCTTGCTAAGGTATTCAGCTACTCTTTGCGCGTTGTAGACGTGCCGTTCAACCCGCAAGGACAAGCTTTCCAAGCCTTACAAAAGTAGGAAGGCGTTAAAGGACTGAGGCTGGCCCCAATCGCTGCTCCCCGCTAGAGGATCAGCCAGCGTTTCGTCTGTTGATACCGTTTCCTGCACATGAACCTTACCTCGTAAAAAAAGCCGCCCAACTAACCAGTAGTTCAGGCGGCCTTTACTATCTTCAATACAGTAACGAAATCTTAGGATGGTGAACCACAGGTATTCGCTTCTACGCTAAAAAGCATGCTGGACATCAGTATGTTCATTGGCATGACTTGCATTTGACAATTCTTAGTTGCGAATTCCATCTTGATTCCCCTTTCTTCATCAATTATTAATTTAGCTTTAAACATACTGGCCTTAGGGAAAATGTCAATCCGTTTTTTAGAAAAAATCAGCAAACAAAAACCAGGAAATCATGGCAGTGATTCCCTGGTTGATCGTCCTATTCACCAAATCAAGCCGCTGGAAGCACTTTCCAAGCTAAACTTAATCTGTATTTAAAGTATACGAGCTTTTCATCCAAAGTCAATCTTTTTTCTAAAAAATCAAGACTGGGCCAGCGAAATATTGCCCCCGCCCTGCTTTTTCACCTCGTACATCAATTGGTTGGCCTTCTTCTTTTTCTTTCGTGAAAAAACTAGGCAGCCGGGAAGGACATAAACTGGTGGGGCAGCATGGTCAAAGCGGCAAAGACCAGGTTCAAGACTAAAGCCAGAGTCCAGGCCCAGGTCTCTTCCCTTTTCAGCAAATAGTTGATTGCCAATAAAGCCAAGGCACTTCCAGCTGCCAGGCCTTCTCCCTGCCAAAACAAAAGCAAGGCTGCCGCCAGCAGGCCGCCATTCAAAACAGCTAATGCCCGCTTCCCTGGCCGCCAGAGAAGGTAGGCGCTAAGCCCCTCTAAGAGGCAGAGGACGGCAAAAGTCCCCGCCTTTAAGGGCTGACCGGCCAAATAAGCCGCTAAGCCGCTGCTGGCAGCCAAAAAGGCCCCGGCCAAAGCGGAGATGGTGGTTAAGATCGACAATAAGTATCTGTAGATTGGCAAAAATATATCCTCTTCTAAAAGCAGGCTAAAAATATCGCCTTTATTCTAGCAAAAATACCTTGACATTCATATCTTGAAAACGATTCATTTTATTTTTTTAATAAAAAACTCTCCAGGCAAAGCTGGAGAGTTAAATTTATTAATCTGGACTACTTGTCCAGGTTAATGTTCTTTTCGTCGTCAACGATCTTTTCCGGCCGCATTGTTGGGAAGAGGAGGACGTCGCGGATTGAAGCTGCGTTGGTCAAAAGCATGACCAGACGGTCGATCCCGATGCCCAGACCACCCGTAGGCGGCATACCGTATTCCATGGCCCGCAGGTAGTCTTCGTCGATGATGTCGGCTTCGTCGTTGCCGGCATCACGTTCAGCCATTTGGGCTTCGAACCGTTCCCGCTGGTCAAGCGGGTCGTTCAGTTCTGAGAAGGCGTTGCCGTATTCGTTACCCATGATGAAGATTTCGAAACGGTCAGTGAAGCGCGGGTCATCCGCGTTCTTCTTAGCCAGCGGTGAAACTTCAACTGGGTGGCCGTAAACGAAGGTTGGGTCAACGATGGTCTTTTCACCGAATTCTTCAAAGAAGGCGTTGATGATGTGGCCGACTTGCCAGTAAGGTTCAACTTCAACATGGTGTTCAGCGGCAACCTTCCGGGCTTCTTCCAGAGTCATTGGCTGCCAGAAGTCAACGCCAGTCAGTTCCTTGATCAGGTCAACCATGTGCACCCGGCGGAATGGCTTGCCCAAGTCCAGGTCAGTGCCCTGGTAGTTGATCTTGCCGTCTTCTGAAACAACCTTGGCCGCTGCCCGGATGATGCCTTCAGCTTCGTCCATGACATCGTGGAAGTCATAGTAAGCAGCGTAGGTTTCCAGTTCAGTAAATTCAGGGTTGTGCTTGAGGTCCATCCCTTCATTTCTGAAGACCCGGCCGATTTCGTAAACCCGTTCCATGTCACCGACAATCAGACGCTTCAGCGGCAATTCCAGGGCAATCCGCATGTAGAGGTTGATGTCCAAAGCGTTGTGGTGGGTGATGAACGGACGTGCTTCAGCCCCGCCTGGGATGTTGTGCAAAACTGGCGTTTCAACTTCCAGGAAGTCCTGCCCGTTCAAGTAGTCACGGATGGCCTGGATGATCTTGGTCCGGTTAACGAAGCGCTGGTAGCTTTCCTGGTTGGTGATCAAGTCCAGGTAGCGTTGGCGGTAAATGGATTCAACGTCCTTAAGACCGTGGTACTTGTCAGGCAGTGGCCGCAAAGCCTTGGACAGGAAGGTCACGTGCTGGGCCCGGACAGACAATTCGCCTGAATCAGTCTTGAAGACTTCGCCTTCAACGCCCAGGAAGTCACCAAGGTCGGCCTTCTTGAAGATCTGGTAGTTTTCTTCACCGACCATGTCCTTGCGGACGTAGATCTGGATCTTGCCGCTACGGTCATAGAGGTCCGCAAAGCCGACCTTACCCTTGCCCCGCTTGGCCAGCATCCGGCCAGCGATCTTGGTCTTCGGCATATTTGCGTTCAGCTCGTCCTTGTCAAGACCCAAGTACTTTTCGTCCAGGTCGCGGGCCAAAGCTTCCCGGTCATATTTGCGGCCGAAGGGTTCAATCCCCATCTCCTTAAGTTCTTCAAGCTTTTGCCGACGAACAAGCAATTGGTCGTTAATTTCGTTCTTTGCCAACGTGTTTTTCCTCCATTTACATAGATTGGGTATCAGCGGCGCGGCCTTGCTTCTGCCGCGCCCTTTTTTCGTAAGTTTCGACGAATTCGTCAAGCAGGTCAAAAACCTCCTGACGCGTCCAGACTTCATTTATTTTAGCACGAGTCCGGGCTGAACGGGGAATTCCCTTCAAATAATATGCTGCCTGCTGGCGAAATTCCGGCACGGCCCGCTTTTCCCCATGCAGCTGGACCAGGCCGTCGAGCTGGTGCTTGGCGGTTTCTACCTTTTCCCGGACTGACTGCTTTGGCAATTCTTCGCCCGTTGCCAGGTAGTGGGTCATTTCCTTTAAGATCCAAGGATTGCCCAAGGCGGCCCGGCCAACCATGACAGCCGTGCAGCCGATCTCGTCCAGGGCCTTCTTGGCCAGCTGCGGGGTCGTGATATCCCCGTTGGCCACGAAAGGAATGTCCATGACCTGGGCTACTTCATGCAGGGTTTCCCAGTCGGCTTCGCCTTGGTACATCTGCTTTCTGGTCCGGCCGTGCATGGCCAGCATGGAAGCACCGGCTTCCTGGGCGGCCAGGGCGTTTTCCACGGCGAAAATGTGCTTGCGGTCCCAGCCGATCCGCATCTTGACGGACACCGGCTTTTCCACGTTCTGGACAACCTTGTGGACCATCTGGTAGATCTTGTTTGAGTCCAAAAGCCACTTGGAACCCGCGTCAGTCTTGGTTACCTTCGGCACTGGGCAGCCCATGTTGATGTCGATGATGTCGGCATCGGTGTGCTGGTCGATGTACTGAGCCGCCTGCAAAAGGCTGTCTTCCGTCCCCCCGAAGATCTGAATACTCATCGGGTGCTCACCCGGGTCGACGTCCAGCATGCTCAAGGTTTTCTTGTTGCCGTAGATGATCCCGTGGTCGGAAATCATTTCGCAGACAACCATGCCGGCGCCGAATTCCTTGCAGACTTTTCTAAAAGCCATGTTGGAAATGCCGGCCATCGGTGCTACCATTACCCGGTTGGGGATTTCGATTTCACGTATCTTCCAAGTAGTGTCCATTGTCACCTTTTTCCTTTCAATAACTACAACTTTATATCATAACAAGAATAGGCGTGAAGGACAAATCAAAAGCCCACTAAAAGAGCATCCCCCGTTAAAAGAGGATGCTCTTCTTATCTTTACCAGTATTTTTCCAGGGGCCGGTCGTCTTGCCCCTCCTTGCTCTGGCGGGCATGTTCAGCCGCGATCGTCACTAAGACCTCGGCCAGCTTGTCCATCTGCTCGACCGTTACGTATTCGTAGCGGCCGTGGTAGTTGCCCCCGCCATTGAAGAGGTTGGGGGTCGGGATTCCCTTTTTAGTAATGAAGTTACCGTCGGTTCCCCCTCTAAAGGTCTGTACATTTGGCGCCAGGCCCGCTTTTTCATAACTGTCTAAGGCCAGGTTGACCACATAAGGCCGGTCCTTGACCCCGTTGTAGATATTCTCGTACTGACGGCGCAGGTCCAGCTGGAAGCGGTCTGGCCCGTATTTTTCCCCTAAGGAAGCAACGAGCTTTTTGACCAAATCTTCCTTAGCCAAAAATTCATCCCAGTCAAAGTCGCGGATGATCAAGCTGACATGGGCTGAGTCGACACTGCTCTGGGCGTCCGTGACCATGATGAAGCCCTCGTGGCCCCGGGATTTTTCCGGCACTTGATCTTTAGGCAAGGCCGCCAAAAATTCCGTCATGATCGTCGTGGCATTAACCATCAGCCCGTAGGCTTCACCCGGGTGGACCACGGTCCCCTTGATCGTCAAATCAGCGGCTGAGGCATTGAAGGTCTCGTATTCAAAGTCGCCTGGCCGACCATTGTCCAAGGTATAGGCAAATTCCACTCCCGGAAAATCAGCCGGGTCAAAGCGCTGCCCGCCCAGGCCGATTTCTTCATCCGGGCCAAAAGCCACATAGATGTCGCCATGTTCAACTTCCGGGTGCTCATGGAGATACTTAAGAGCTGCCAGCAGGCCCGCCACCCCGGCCTTGTCGTCAGTTCCCAGAACCGTTTTCCCGTCGCTGGTGATCAGGGTCTGCCCCTTTAAGGTCAGCAGGTCAGGAAATTCTTCCGGGTCCAAGAAAATCCCGTTCGCTTCGTCCAGGGCCAGCTTTTGCCCCTGGTAGTCCCGGTGGACTTGGGGGCGGATGGGAAAGCGGTCGTCATATTCAACCGTGTCCACATGGGCGAAAAAGCCGATCGGGGCAACGCCTGCAATATTAGCGGCCAGGTGGCCGATCGCGAAGGCAGTTTTTTCATTGTAATAAGACTCAAGGCCATAGTCTTTGACCTGGTCAGCCAGTTCCTTCATCATCTTGACCTGATTAGGCGTAGTCGGGACCTGGTCTTTATTGGCGTATTTGGACTGGGTGTCTTCCTTGGCGTAGTGGATGAAGTTTTTTTCTAAAAAATCAAGGTCGGAAAAAGCCATGTCTGCCTCCTATTTCTTGATGTAAACAAGCTTGAAGTCATAAGGGATACCCAGCGGGTTGTAGGACACGTTCTTGACGTAGCTTTGCACCAGCTGCGGCTTGGCCGTCTGGATCAGCGGGATAGTCCCCTGTTCATTCATCAACAGCTTTTCAGCTGCCACCAGCCGCTTCCAGCGCTGAACCGGCTTGTTGCCGTAGACGTTTTCGGCTTCATTGAGCAGCTGGTCGTACTTGCTGCTGGCAAAACCGCTGGTGTTGTAGCTGGAGTCCTTTTCAAAGACGTCCAGGAAGTTGATCGGGTCACCTAAGATAGCCTGCCAGTTCTTGATGGTCAGCTGGTAGTTGCCGGCGCTTTGCCGGGAGATTAGGGTCGTGTATGGCAGAGTCGTCACGGTGATCTTCACCCCTGGCAGTTCGCCCAGCTTGCTTTGCAGGAATTCACCCACCTGCTTGGCAGAGTCAGTATCGCTGACCGTCAGGTTGAGGTTAAGGGACTTGATGCCCAGTTCCTTGTAGCCCTTGGCCAGGTACTTCTTGGCTTCTTTCAAGTTGTAGCTGACTGCTTCCTTGACATAGGCTTCCTTGTAAAAAGCCTCCCCGGTCGTCGGGTTGTTCCCCATGCCGGATGGGACAAAGCCCTTGGCCGCAACTGACCCGTCGCTCAAGACCTTGGCCAGGCTCTCTCTGTCGATAGCCAAGGACAGGGCCCGGCGGATGTTGAAGTTGTTAAAAGCCTTGACTTTCTTGCGGTTTAATTCCAGGCGCTGGATAGCGGAAGCCGGCCGGTCGTAGAAGGTGGACTTGCCCTTGTTGGCCTTGACTTGTTCCCCGGTCAGGTAAGTTTCATCCAGCTTGCCAGCCTGGTAAAGGTTGTAGGCTGTTGAAGAAGTTTCGCTAATGGTTTCGTTGACCTTGTCCAGCTTCACGTTCTTCTTGTCCCAGTAGTTTTGGTTCTTAACCAGGGTAAACTGCTTGTTGGACCCGGTCCACTTGGTCAGCTTGAAAGGACCGGAGGAAATGGTGTACTTGGCTGCCGTCCCGTACTTGCTGCCGACTTTTTCAATAAACTGCTGGTTTTCCGGGAAGAAAAGCGGGAAGGCCAGCAGGAGCTTAAAGTAAGATACCGGCCGGACCAGCTTGATCTGCAGCTTGTTTTTGCTCAAGGCCTTAACCCCCAGGCTGCTGACAGGCTTCTTGCCGGCATTGATGGCTTCGGCGTTTACGATCTGGTAGAGGTAGAAGGCCATGGAAGACTTGGTCTTCGGGTTCAGGGTTCTTCGGTAGGAGTAGACAAAGTCATTGGCCGTGATTGCCCGGCCATTGGACCACTTGGCGTTTCGCAAGACAAAAGTATAGGTCTTACCCCCGTCAGTAATCTTGGCACTCTTGGCCAGGGCCAGCTGGGGCTTTTGCTTTTTGTCCAGGCGGTAGAGCCCTTCCTGGGTGTTCAAAAGAGCCTGGAAGGAAGTGGAGTCAGTCGTCAGTGACGGGTCCTGGGTTGAGATCTGGGCACTTTCGGTCCAGTTGAGAACCTGCTTGCTTTGGGACTGGGAGCTCTTTTGCTGACCGCAGGCGGCTAAAACGAGGGCTGAGGCGGTCAAAAGACCGGCAGCGGTAATTTTCTTCAAGGTCATGATTTCCTCCGTTTTTTTACTAGAAACGACAACTATTAACATCGCAGCTTAGCTTAAAAAGAAAAGCGCCCCTGAGATCAACCCAGGGACGCTAATAGCGTGTTACCACCCATCATTCAAAGCAAAAAATGCTTCCTCAACAGATACTCTGCCAGAAAAAAGACGCCTCTTGGCCCAGAGGCCAAGGGACGTCTTCGCGCGTTACCACCCTTTATTCAGCCCCGCCTCACGGCCGGAGCCCTTAAAGTCTTCCAGTCAGAAGATCTGAACGCGCTAACGGGCGTTAAGCGGGTCCGGCTTATCAGCGACTCGCCGGGACCATGCCAACACAAGACCATCTTCGCCAGCTTCTGCCCCCTGTTTCTCAGCACCAACAGTTCTCTGTAGAGGCTTCCCCTGACTACTCATCTTCTTAAGCTTTACTTAATTTAACTATAATCAGAGTATAAAGTGATTTTTATTTTTCGTCAAGGAAGAAAAAGTTATTTTTCCAGCTTTTTGTCCAAAATGGCTTGCAGTTCTGCTTCAGTGAAATTGTACTTGTTCCCGCAGAAGTTGCAGACCAGTTCAGCTCCGTGGTCTTCGTCGATCATTTCCTTGAGCTGGCTGCCCTTCAAAGTCGCCAGCATGCCGGCGTACTTCTCCTTGGAGCAGTCGCAGTGGTAGGAGACCTCGTCCTTTTCCAGGATCTTGCAGTCATCGCCCAAAATCTTCTTAGCCAAGTCTTCTGGCGTCATCCCGTCCAAAAAGGCAGATGAGAGCTGAGGCAGGGACTTGATCCGGTCTTCAGTTTCCTTCAGTAGTTCTTCGCTGGCTCCTGGCAGTGCCTGGAGCAAAAAGCCACCCGCGGCCCCGATAGTGTCGTTCGGGTTGACGAAAACTGACAGGCCGACAGCTGACGGGATCTGTTCTGACTTGGCCAGGTAATAGGTCAAGTCTTCAGCGATTTCCCCGGACACGATCGGCACTTCCCCGGTGTAAGGCTGCTTTAAGCCCAGGTCCTTGGTTACCTGCAGCCAGCCCTTGCCGACAGCCTTCTTAACGTCGATGTGGCCATCTTCTCTGGCCGGCAAGGCCACGTGGTTGTTTTGGACATAGCCCTTGACAGTCAAATCTGACTTGGCCGTAACCACAGCTGCCCCAACCGGGCCGTCGCCCAAGAGGCGCAAAGTCAGTTCCTGGTCACCCTTTAATTCTGCCCCGGCCAAGAGAAGCGTGCCCAAAAGGCTCCGGCCCAATACAGCTGAAGAAGCTGACCAGGTGTCGTGCCGCTTTTGCGCTACAGCGACCAGATCCTTGCCATTAATGGTCAAAAGGCGCAGGTCCTTGCTGGCATTGATTGCTTTGATTAAGTAGTCGTTCATGATTTTCCTGCTGCAAAAAACATGTGCAATGTCGCCAAATGGTAATCTTTGACTACGTATTGTCCGAAGACATGAATACAGACATTTTTCTTATTGCCGTCATCACTGGTATTCCGATATCCCAACAAGGGGGTAACCGCATTGACCAGCGCAGGTACCGAAGCACCACTCTTGCAACTTCATGGAAAGGCTCTCGCCAATCCTCGGGTACAGCCAACCCGCATGGCTAAGGCCAGGGCCTTAGCCATTAACTCTCCTTTCTTTAATATTTATAGCACATAATTTAATTCTGGATGCTCGGTCAGCGCTAAAAGACTAAGCATTGCATTCTTGTCTCGATCTACGACTTTATTGTAGTTCGGACATTTTTGGTTGTAGCAGACGTACTCATTGTGTTTAGTACCATGCTTCTTGTTTCCGTAAAGGGTGATCTTGTCATCGCCTTTTTTGACATTGCCACAAGCCGCACAACGCTGAGTAGACGGATACAGCTTATTTGCCAGAATAAGTTCCTTACCATACCAATCGCACTTGTAGGTCAAGATCTGCTTAAACTTTCCAAACATCGACCGATGAACACCCTTTGAAGCTACGTGGCTCATAAGCATACCCTTCACAGACAGGTTTTCGATCACGACCTTGTCGTAGTGACTAACCAGTTCAGTCGTAAACTTCTGCATCAAGTCATTTTGGATATTGCCAGCCTTGCGATAGCATGCTTGAAGCTTGGCTTTCGTCTTCAAGTAGTTCTCGCCTTCGCAAGCAGCTTCTCCATTTTTGACTTGCTTTTTGGCAAGCTGCCTTTGATAGTGCTTGATTTTTTTATAAATTCTATCAAGCCTCTTAGGCAGTACGTTCACCCGGCCACCTGTGTAATCAAAGTGACCAACATTGACGTCAACCGCGGTAGCTTTACCTGTTTTGTCTGGCAACTTAACATCTTCAGCCTTGATCTTATACGGAATGGCAACATAATAATGGCCTTTTTCTTTGAAGTAGCTAACAACGCCAAATTCATCTGACAAAGGCTTTTCGCTCAGCTTAAAGCCACGCCATTGATCTTTTGGAACGCTGTTTCTTCTTGCCCGCTCCAAATAAAGAATTCCATCTTTGATCTTGCTCCGGTCGCTTTTGAAGCCTTGTCTGGCTTCCCGCTTTGACCGAAATTTCGGTTTACCCCAGCTTGGTTGAGCTTTATCAAAGAAATTGTTCCAAGCCTTACCCAGGTCGGAAATTGCCAGTTGCAGAATCCGGGCTGACTGTGTATACTGCCAGTCTTTTTTATCGGCAACTAACATATTACGAACTCTTCGTTCACTCGGCGAAGGCTTTGTTTTAAGCAACACTTTCTGCTCTTCAGTCAGCTTTTTGGAGTCGGAGGCCAAAGAAGATTTAAGCGCTTGTCTTGCCTTGTACATTTCATTCCACAAGGCAAGGCCTTGATTCCAGCAATAGCGGCGATAGTCACAAGCTTCATCCAAAACTCTTCTCATAGTCTTGTTGGGATGTAGTTCATAGACTCTTGTCTGAATTAATTCAGCTGCTACTTCTCCTATCTGTTCCGCCATTTAATCTCACCGCCTTTCAGAACCATATCATTTCAATCTTTTTTCGAGGAATATTTTAGCACGTATTCCTACAGATTTACAAACATATGTTTCTAAAGTGTGACGGGAATTTGTATTCTATCTTAAAGCAAAGTTCCGGTTTTCCCTATGCTGATTAAACTTGGAACCTATCTGTTATCTCTTACATATAGTCAAACACATTAAGTACTTTTTTCGCCACTAGTAATACGCTCCATAAAAATAGAGCCGTTGCCGGCTCTATTTCTTCTATTCATCCTTGTCTGAATCGTCTGTTTGTTCAGTCTTCTGACTAGGAGCGTCATTGTTGTCCTTTTCAAGATCCTTTGACAGGTCGCTTTCGCTTGGCGTCGGCAGAGAATCAGCAGGTTCTTCCTGACTTGCTGAAGCATCTGGCTCAGCGAGCTTAGCTGCGTCGGTTTCCGGCTTGACCGCGTCTTCGCTTGGCGTTGCCAGAGCCTGCTTTTCAGCAGTATCTTCTTCCGCCTTTTCCTCAGCCTTTTCTTCTGCCCGCTTCTGGGCAGCTTCCTTGGCTTCTTCATAGCTCAAAGCCTTGGCTTCAGATGGGAACTCTTCGCTGGACTTTTCAGGCATCTTCCCAGTCTTGTAGAGTGAGTAGATTTGCTTTTCATCCAGAGTTTCGTACTTCAGCAGGGCTTCAGCGATGATCCGGTGCTTTTCCCGGTTGTTTTCAACAATTTCAACCGCCTTGGCGTGGGCTTCGTCCAGGATCTTCTTGACTGCTTCGTCGATCTTGGCCGCGGTTGCTTCACTGTAAGGCTTGAAACCGTAAGGAGTGCCTTCGCCTTCCTTTTCCAGTTCAACCATGCCCAGCTCATCGGTCATCCCGTAGTTGACCACCATGCTGTGGGCGATTGCCGTAGCTTGTTCAAAGTCGTTTGAGGCCCCAGTTGACTGGTCGCCGACCACGACTTCTTCACCGGCCCGGCCACCCATCAAACCAACGATTTGCTCAAAGAGCTGCTTCTTGGTCAAGATGAACTGGTCGTCCTTCGGCAGCATGATGTTGTAGCCGCCTGCCCGGCCACGAGGCACGATGGTCACCTTGCGGACAGTTCT
This sequence comes from Lactobacillaceae bacterium AF64-9pH9TA, assembly GCA_027681045.1. Lineage (GTDB taxonomy): Bacteria > Bacillota > Bacilli > Lactobacillales > Lactobacillaceae > Lactobacillus. The sequence continues at coordinate 86,521 of JAQDCK010000005.1, forward strand.
TGAGTCGCTCAAGACCAGACCACAGATTGAGTGGCCGGCTTCGTGGAAGGCCACGCGTTCGCGTTCCTTCTTGGAAATCATCCGGTCCTTCTTGGCTGGACCAGCGATTACCCGGTCTTCAGCTTCATCGATGTCGGCCGCGGTGATCTTGGTCCCGTTCCGGCGGGCTGCGACTAAGGCAGCTTCGTTAAGGACGTTTTCCAGGTCAGCCCCGACAAAGCCAGGAGTCTGCCGGGCAACTTCCTTCAAGTCGACGTCGTCAGCCAGCGGCTTGTTCTTGGCGTGAACGCGCAGGATGGCTTCCCGGCCCTTGACGTCCGGACGGCCAACCAGGACCTTCCGGTCAAACCGGCCCGGCCGGGTCAAGGCCGGGTCAAGCACGTCAGACCGGTTGGTCGCGGCCATGACGATAACGCCTTCGTCGCCTTCGAAACCGTCCATTTCAACCAGCAACTGGTTCAAGGTTTGTTCACGTTCATCGTTGCCGCCGCCCTGGCCATTGCCACGCTGGCGGCCGATGGCGTCGATTTCGTCGATAAAGATGATGCTTGGCGCGTTCTTCTTGGCGTTGGTGAACAGGTCACGGACACGGCTGGCCCCGACCCCGACGAACATTTCAACGAAGTCTGAACCAGAGATGGAGAAGAACGGTACGCCCGCTTCACCGGCTACGGCCTTGGCCAGCAAGGTCTTACCAGTACCCGGAGGCCCCTCAAGCAGGACACCGGACGGGATTCTTGCCCCCAGCTTGGTGTATCTTGCCGGGTTCTTCAAGAATTCGACAACTTCCACCAGTTCCTGCTTTTCTTCTTCTTCACCGGCTACGTCGTCAAAGCGGACCTTGTTCTTCTTCGGGTCCTGCGGCTTGACGTTGGAGCGGCCGAAGTTCATGATACCGCCTCCCTGGCCGCGGCTGCCGCCTTGGTTCATCATCATGACCATCAGGACGATGAAGAGGACAGTTGGCACCAGCATGATGATCGTTGAGATCCAGTTGCTGGATTGTGATTCACCCTGGGTGCTCATCTTGACCTTCTCAGACTGGGCCAGGTCCTGGACCTTCTTGACGCTGGAGTCGTTTTCCAGCATCGTGGTTGAGAAGCCTGTCACCTTGGAGGAAGTGTTTCCGCCAAAGATATCTGAGCTTGAGGATGACTTGGTTTGACTTGACTTGTAGCTACCGGTTACGGAGTAGACCCCGTTGGACGGCTGTACGTTAAAGTCCTTGATTTCGCCATTGCGCAGCTTCTTCACAAATTCTGAGTAACTGATGGTTTCAGTTACACCGGAATTGCTGCTGCCGCCAAGGGCCCAATTGATTCCCCAGAGGAGAAGCAAAAATACGACTATGTAGAATAGACCATTGCTAAATAGTCGATTCCGATTATTTTTCATAAATGACCTCCGTCAGATCGAAGAATTACTCCCCAAATTTTAACATAAAAGCCGGCAACTATCGAAGTTTTTACCTGCCTTTCTTGCATGTTTTCACCTGGTATAGATACAGCAGCCCTTTCCCTTCTTTAACTGCCTGCTGGTAGCAGCCTGCAACATAAACCGCTTCTTGGCCAGCAAAAAGGCTGATGCAGTTGCCCCGCAAGGCCAGCGGAATTCCAGCCGCCGCGAAAAGCTTCTTGCTCTTAGTCCGGCGGCCGTCTTTTAAAAGCAGGCGCTGACCGCTTGGCAGGCTCCCGGCAGATAATTTCCCGGGAAATGATATTTCCGCCAGGGGACTTTTCTCTAGTTTTTCCTCACTTAACAGATAACAATTTCCTCTGAAAAAGAAGGGCTGGCCGGCCACAACTTCTTCCAGGGGGCTGGGAGCCGGCTGCTTGACCGGATAAAGCCAGTAGTGGCCTTGGTAAAAGCAGAGGTGGAGCCCACCTTTTTCCTGGCTTTGCCGGTTGGCTAACAGAGTTCGGTCCAGCTGGACTCTTTTATTGTACTTTTTTTGGATAAAATTCTCCAGGTAGGCCTTGACCAGCTCGCTTTCCGCCTGCCCGGCCGCTTTAGGAATCCGCCAGCCGCCAAAGAAGGGCTCCGGCTCCGGCAACTTGCCAGCTGCCTGGGCAAAGTAGTCTTCTTCCGCCGTCATTTCCCGGCTGAAGCGCCAGGCATTTTCCAAGAGGTCCGGACTCTCCTTTTTCAAAAGCGGGACGACCTCCTGGCGCAGGCGGTTGCGGGCCGTGATGCCTACAAAGTTGGTCTCGTCTTCGACATATTCCAGCCCCTGCTTTTCCGCGTAAGCCAAAAGGTCCGCCTTGCCAACCGCCAGAAGCGGCCGGACCAGCTTGACCTGTCCCCGCTGGCTGACGGGTTTGAGGCTGTTCATTTCCCGGGGAATACCTGACCGGACCAGCTTGAGCAGAATATTTTCCAGCAAGTCGTCCCCGTGGTGGGCTGTCAGGAGGTAGTCTGCCTTAACCTGCCGGGCTACTTCAAACAAGAAGTTATAGCGGTAGTCCCGGGCCGCTGCTTCCAAGCCGCTTTCCGGGTGAAGGGACTTAGGCCAGACGCTTTCATACAGGGGGAGCTGGTACTTATGACAGTAGGCCCGCAGCACCTGGCTCTCTTTTTGGCTGTCAGCCCGCAGCTGGTGGTCTAAGTGGGCCGCGTAGAGCTGAAAGTCGCCTGGCAAGCGCCGCATTAAATCCAAAAGCGCCATTGAATCCGGGCCACCGCTGGCCGCGACCAGGAAATTTCTTTCCAAAGGCAGGCCTTCTTCGGAGAAAAAGGCCAATAGTCTTTTTTCAATGTCCATGCTTTACTCCCTCGTCCATACAAAAAACGGCCCCTAGGGCCGTTTTTATTTCAAGGCAGCATCCAGCTGCTCTATTTCTGCTCGCGCCTCCTGGTCAACCTGGTTGAGAACCCGGGCAAAGTCGCCGGCCCGCAACTGGCTGAACTGGTTGGTCGGGTCGATCAGATCCGGATCGTTGACCCGGCGGATGGACAAGTCCAGCCGGCCCTTGCGCAGGTTCTGGACCACTACTCTGACCTGGTCGCCTGCCTGCCAGTGCTGCCGCTCTCTTAGCCAGTCGCCGCCAAAGTCATTGCGGTGAACAAGGCCGCTCTTATGCTTGGGCAGGGTCACGAAGATGCCCAGGTCTGTCACGTTGTTGATTACTCCGTCAAGGCGCTGGCCAACTTTGTAATTCATCAGTTATCGCCCTTTTCCTTGATGTTGTAGACCCGCTCGCCGTCTTTAGTGTACTTGTACTTGTAACGGATCACCTTAGCCACGTAGTCGCTGTCCTTCATGTCGTCGCGCTCGTTGGTCAGCTTTTCCTTATTCTTCTTGATCTTGGTCAAGCTTGCCTGGTTCTGGCTGACCTGCTTCTGGATCTTGGCCGTCCGGGCCTTGGTCATGGCCAGCTGGAAGCCCAAGATGGCAAAGACCAGCAAGATCAAAGCCAGAAGCCGGTTGCGCCGGACCCGGTGGACTTCCCTGAATTTGATCTGCCGCTTCTTCAGACGGCGGATATCCTGGTCCGGCCGCAGCGGCGTTACATTTCGCTGATTTCCTCTGTTATTCCCCATCACTGTCTACCCTATCCTAAAACCATATAACAGATTCAGTATATCAGCTTTGGTAAAAAAAGTCATTAGTCGACTAATTCGTATAAGTCCCCGGCTTCCGCCTTTTTGGTCGTTTCCCGCAAGTCTAGGACCCGGGCCTTAATTACCCTGGTCCCGTAAGCGACGGCGATTACATCGCCGACAACCACGTTGTAGCTGGACTTGACGGTCTTGCCGTTCACGCTTACCCGGCCCTGGTCAGCCATTTCCTTGGCCACCGTTCTGCGCTTGACCAGGCGGGAAATTTTCAAAAATTTGTCAATTCTCATGCTTGTCTCCTGTCTGTTAATTTTTGCTTTTTTAGCTTTTCCTACTTTAACTTTTTGCTCTTAAAAAATTACCGCTGGCTGATCTCCGCCGCGTCCTTGGCAAAAGTGCCCAGTTCCGTGAACATGGCCCGCCTGGTCAGCTTGTCTGGCAAAAGCAGGGTAACCACCAGGCGCTTTTGGGCGCCAAGGGCGATCCGTGCCTTCCAGGAAACATGTTCCAGGGCCTTGAAGATGTTCGGCCCTTCCATTTCCCGGCTGCCGGAATCGCTGAAAATGACCCGGATCTGGGCCTTTTCCTTGACCAGAGTCAAGATTTGGGCCAAGTCGCAGCTGGCCTTCAGGCTGGCCACGTTGAGCAGGTTCTCAACAGCTGCTGGATAGTCGCCAAAACGGTCCAGGAGCTCGTCTTCGATGTCTTCCCGGTCCTGCAGGCTGCCGATCCCCTTGATCTTCTTGTAAAATTCGATCTTCTGCTCCTGGTCGGCGATGTAGTCTTCTGGAATATAGGCTTCCAGGCCCAGGTCGACCTCGGCATTGCTCTTTTTGACCGGCTTCTTCCCCTGCCGCTCCTTGATGGCGTCAGCCAGCATTTGGGAGTAGAGGTCGTAGCCGACGCTGTCGATAAAGCCGTGCTGCTGGGCCCCCAGCATGTTGCCGGCCCCGCGGATGGACAAGTCCCGCATGGCGATCTTGAAGCCTGCCCCCAGCTCGGTAAAGTCCCGGATGGCGTCCAGCCGCTTTTCCCCCACTTCCGTCAGAACCTTGTTTGGCTGGTAGAGGAAGTAGGCATAGGCCAAGCGAGCTGACCGGCCGATCCGGCCCCGCAATTGGTAGAGCTGGCTGAGGCCGTAGTGGTCGGCATCTTCAATGATCATGGTGTTGACATTAGGCATGTCGATCCCGGTTTCAATGATGGTCGTGGTGACCAAAATGTCGAATTCCCGGTCCAAAAAGCGGCTCAAGATGTCTTCCAATTGGTTTTCACTCATCTGCCCATGGGCATAGGCGATCCGGGCCTCTGGCAAAAGCTGCTCCAAGCGGGCAACCGTTTCTTCGATGTCCCCGACCCGGTTGTGCAGGTAAAAGACCTGGCCGCCCCGCTGCATTTCCCTTTGGCAGGCCTCCTTGACCGTGCCTGGCAACTGTTCCAGGACATAAGTCTGGATTGGATACCGGTTTTGCGGCGGCGTTTCCATGACTGACAGGTCTCTGATCCCGATCATGGACATGTGCAGAGTCCGCGGGATCGGAGTGGCCGTTAGGGTCAAAACGTCGATATTGGTCTTCAGCTGCTTGAGCTTTTCCTTGTGGGCCACCCCAAAGCGCTGCTCTTCATCGATAATGAGCAGGCCCAGGTCCTTGAACTGGACGTCCTTGGACAAAATCCGGTGGGTGCCGACTACCAAGTCAATACTGCCGTCTTTCAGGCCGGCCACGATCTTCTTGCTTTCGGCCTGGCCCTGGAAACGGGAGAAGCTGGCAATTTCTACCGGGAAGCCCTTAAAGCGATCCTTGATGGTCTGGTAGTGCTGCTGGGCCAGGATGGTCGTAGGCACCAAGAAGGCGACCTGCTTGCCGTCACAGATGGCCTTAAAAGCCGCCCGCATGGCTACTTCGGTTTTACCGAAGCCGACATCCCCGACCAAAAGCCGGTCCATCGGCTTGGCCTTTTCCATGTCAGCCTTGATTTCCGCAGTGGCCCGCAATTGGTCAGAGGTTGGCTCATAAGGAAAGGCAGCTTCAAAGGCCGCCTGGTCTGATCCATCCGGGGAAAAGGCAAAGCCCTTCTCCGCCTCTCTTTTTGCGTACAGGTCGATCAAGTCGTCAGCGATGTCCTCAACTCTGGCCGCAACCCGCTTCTTGGTCTTGGCCCACTCGCTGCCGCCCAGCTTGTTGACGTGGGGCTGCTTGCCTTCTGAAGCCACGTACTTTTGTACCAGGCTCAATTGGTCAGCCGGGACAAACAGCTGGTCACCCTTTTGGTAGGTGATGGTGATGTAGTCCCGCTTTTTCCCGTCGCTTTCCAGGGTCTGGATACCTTCAAAGCGGCCGATACCATGGTTGACGTGGACCACATAGTCGCCCGGCTTGAGCTCTGTATAGCTGCGCAGGCGCTGGGCATTTTCCAGGGTCTTGATCCGCTTCTTCGGCCGCTTGCTTTGGTTAAAAAGCTCCTTTTCCGTCAGATAAACCAGGTCGCTGTCCGGCAGGACAAAGCCGCTGGCATAGCCGCCGATAACCAGCTGGGGACGGCCTTCTTTTAAGCGGTCTGCTTCTGCCAAAGGCAGGTAGATGTCATAGTCATGGCAGCTCCGGTTGAATTCCTCCGCCTGCCGGCGGCTGGATAGCTGCAAGACCACCGTCTGCCCCTTTTTGGCATAAGAGTCCAGTTCCGTTTTCAAAAGCTCCATCTGGCTGAAAAACTGCTGCGGTTCCCGGCTGTCCCAGGCCAAATGCTGGCCAAAACGGAGCCGGCCCATGGAGTGGGCCATCAGACTGACATAGAGGCGGTGGTGGCCATCTGCCTTTAGCACCGCGTCAAAATCCAGGCGCAGCTTCTGCCGGCTGGTCATCATCTTGCTGGCGATCTGGCTGGCCAGGTAGTCATCGTTGATGGCACCCATATTCTTGACGCTTTCGGCGATCAGCTGCCAGTCGTTGAACAAAAGCAAGCCTTTAGCTGGCAGGTAGTCCAGCAGACTGAAAGACTCAGGTAACAGGTAGTCCAGGTAGCGGTCGTAGTCATCCGGCAATTGCCCGTTAGCTAAGGCCTCTTGGGCGATTTCCAGGCTGGCGGCTGCTTCCTTTGGCAGGTCGCCAGCCAGTTCCCGGCCCGCCCGGTCCAAGTCTTCTGCCGTAAAGACGTGGTCACTGGCCGCTGGCACGGTCGCTTCAGGCAATTCCTCCAGGCTGCGCTGGCTGGTCAGGTCAAAAGTCTTGATCGTGTCGATTTCGTCGCCGAAAAATTCCAGGCGCAGGGGGCTTTCCCGGTCCAAAGGATAAAGGTCGACGATGTCTCCCCGCATGGCGAACTCGCCCGGCTTGACGACCAGGTTTTCCCGGTGGTAGCCGGCCTGGTTCAGCCACTGGGCCAGGTCGGGCAGGGCAATTTCATCCCCAACGGCAAAATGCTTCTGTCCCTTTTCAAACAGGGCCGGGGCACTTAACGGATACTGCAGCCCCTGCGGGGTCGCGATCACGACGCCAGGCCGGCCGCTTAAGAGCAGGTTCAAGCACTGAATCCGGCTGCTGAGTTCATCCGGTGAACTGACCGCCGTCTGCGTGGCCAGGTTCCCGTCCAAGGCAAAAAGCTCCAGGTCATCATCGGCCAAAAGTCGGCTCAAGTCGTTGTAGCGCTCCTGGGCCTTGTATTCATTCTCTTCGATCAAAAGCAGGGGCTGGCCCACCTGGGCTAAATAAGCCTGGATGAGGACAGCAAAAGCGCCCCGTTCGACTCCTGTAAGCAGGGAGTTCTTGATCCGGGACGTTTTCGCGATAAAAGCAGTCACTGCTTGATCTTTTTTCAAAAAATCAATTACTTGCATGTTCGTATGCTTGTCTTTAATTGTAACGGTTCATTAAGTACTGGGCGTCTTTGCCGGCAATAAAGTCGTCAATGATCTGGTCGACCTTGGCAAAGCTGGCTTCCAGCTCCTTTTGCTGGTCGGGGTTAAAAGGAGTCAGGACCCAGGAAACCACGCTCTGCTTGTCCGGGTGCCGGATGCCGATCTTAAGGCGGTTGAACTTCTCAGTCCCCAGGCAGGCAATGATGCTCTTGATCCCATTGTGGCCGCCCGACTTGCCGCCAGCCCGGATCCGCAGCTTGGCGATTGGCATGTCCATGTCGTCATGGATAACCATGATGTCGCTAGGGTCGATCTTGAAGAACTTGGCTGCCGCGCCCACGGCCCTGCCGGATTCATTCATGTAGGTCTGCGGCTCCATGAAGATCACGTCCTCGCCTGCCACTTTCTCCTTGGCGTAGAGGGCCGTAAACTTGTCACGGTTCAGGCACAGGCCCTTTTCAGCTAAATAGTGGTCCAGGGCCATGAAGCCGGTATTGTGTTTGGTTTTTTCATATTTAAGGCCGGGATTACCCAAAGCAACGATTAATTTCATCAAAAGTCTCCTCACTTGCTATATCTTAATAATTTTAGCACAACTGGCAAAAATCTTACGCTTTCCTGCCTTTTAACCTGTCTTTAATTTTTATTTTCTCCATGCTATAATGTGAAAGTATGAGACAAGAAAACATTTACATGTAAATCCACATAACGGAGGTTCTCCTATGTTAATCAAATCACTGGTCATCAAAAAAGACTACCTGACGTCTGTCAACGAACACGCTACCCTGGAAGAAGCACTGAAGGTGCTGGAAAGCTCCGGCTACCGCTGCGTGCCGATCCTGGATGACAGCGGCAAGATCTTCCGCGGCAACATCTACAAGATGCACATTTACCGCCACAAGTCCCAAGGCGGGGACATGAGCCTGCCGGTAACCTACCTCTTGAAGAACGCCACCAAGACCATCAAGATCAACGCGCCATTCTTCCAAGTCTTCTTTACCATCAAGGACTTGCCTTACATTGCTGTTTTGGACACTGACAACACCTTCTACGGCATCTTGACCCACGCCCGCCTGCTGGACATGCTGTCCTCAGCCTGGAACGTCAAGACCGGGGCTTACGTCTTGACTGTCTTGTCAACCAACGACAGCGGCAACTTGACCAAGATGACCAAGATCATCGCCAAGTTCGTCAACCTGGCCGGGGCCATGACTCTGGACGCGCCAGCCAGCGAATTTGACGGCAAGTACGTCCGCCGGACCCTATTCACCTTGCCGCAAGGGACCACGGAAACTGAACTGAAGGCTATCTGCAAGAAGCTCAAGGCCAAGGGCTTCCCAGTCGTTGCCGTTGAAGACCTGGCTGCCGGCATGAACATCATGAGCGAAGAAAAGCCAGGCGTCTTCTTGAACGAAGAATAAGCAAAAGCATATTAAAAAACCTCCGAAGCAAAATTCGGAGGTTTTTTCTTGCTCTTATTCGTTATCGTAAATCCGGTCCAGGCGGTCGTTAAACTGGCAGGCCACTTCATAGTGGATGGTGTCCAGCCAGTCAGCTGCCCGGCGCAGGCTGTTTGGCGCTGCCGGATCAGCTGAGATCAGTTCAACTGGCGTGCCAGCCGGCACTTTCTTGGGCAAAAGAACCATGAACTGGTCCATGCAGACCCGGCCAACGATCGGGCAGTAAGTGTCCCCAACCTTGACCTTGAAGCCCTGAAACTTCCGGATCCAGCCGTCAGCGTAGCCAACCGGCACGGTTCCGATCCATTCGTCTTCTTCTGCAATGTGGGTTGACCCGTAGCCGACCCCGTAGCCCTTGTGAATCTGCTTGACATAGGTCAGTTCACTGACAAAGGACATGGCCGGCTTAAGGGCAAAAGCAGGCTCTAAGTCCTGGCTGCCCGGGGCTGATGAAGGGTTGAGCCCATAGAGGCCAATCCCGAAGCGGACAATATCGCTGGCTACGTCCTTGTCAAAGAGGCTGGCCGCGGTATTGTCCACGTGGATCCACTTTGGCTTGACTGTCAGCAGGCTTTCCATGTGCTTGAAGCGCTTGACCTGGTAGTCAAAGTAGCTGGCATCAGCAGAGTCAGCGGAAGCAAAGTGGGTGAACATCCCTTCTACGAAGAAGGCATCATTGCCTTGCAGATATTCGTTGACTGCCTTGAAGTCTTCGTCTTCGCTAAAGCCGATCCGGCCCATGCCGGAGTCGATAGCCAGGTGGATCTTCAGCTGCAGGCCTTCCTTACGGAGTACCTTTTCCGCTTCCTTGAGCCAGTCCAGGCTGGACACCGGCAAAGAAATGTCGTTGGCGGCAGCCAGGGCGGCTTCTTCAGCCGGCTGCAGACCCAAGACCAGGATCGGCTTGACGATCTGAGCCCGGCGCAGTTCCAGCCCTTCATCCAGCATGGCCACGCAGAAGCCGTCCGCACCGGCTTCTTCCATCACCGGCGCCAGGCGTGCTGCCCCATGCCCGTAGGCATTAGCCTTAACCACGCAAAAGAGCTTCTGGCCCGGCTTCAAGTGGGCCTTGGCCTGCCGGGTGTTTTCCTTGATAGCAGCCAGGTTGATGTGCAGGGCTGCTGGTCGATTAACTGCTGTGATCATTTTTCCTCCCAGATAACAGGTGCGATAGTTTGCCGATCGCGCGGCGCCAGCCGGCCGGCTCTTCAAGCACGACCACGGCGACGATCTCGTGATCATCATGCGCGATGCTGGAAAAAATCCGCCCCGTAAAAATCCGCGACGTCGTTACGGGCGCGCCGGACTCGGTCCTCAAGGTTTCCACGTCTTCAAAGGAAACTGCCTGGCCAATCCCGGTTCCCCAGGCTTTGGAGAAGGCCTCCTTGACAGCGAAGCGGCCGCCCAGGTACTCAATCTTCCGCTTATGAGTCAAGTCCTGGTACTGGGCAAATTCCCGGTCGGTCAGAACCTTTCGGGCAAAGCCGTCTCCTCGGTCAACGACCTTGGCGATCCGGTCCACCTCAATCTGGTCCACACCGATATTTTTGATCATCTTTCCACCTCACGCTGTTTAAATAATAGCACAAAGAGAAAAGGGCCGGGAAAAAAGCCCGGTCCTTTTTACTTTTTTAAAAATTTAGCCCTTCCGGCCGTGGATATTAAAGCCTGGCTTACGCTTCTTTCTGTCAAAATTGCGCTTGCCTTTGAAGTTCTTGTTCCCGCTCCGGCTGCGGCTACCGCGGCCGCGGCCGCCTGAGTGCTTGCCCCGGTAAGGGAGAGGCTTTTCAGGAGTGATGGTAACCTTGACCTCGCTGTCGTTAGAGAGCTCCTTCAGCAAAGCGGCCGCGATGTCTTCAGCTGAGTAGTTTTCCAGCAGCTTTTCCGCCGCGTCGTCATACTTGCTCAAATCCCCGCTCAACAGGTCGTCCACCTTCAAGACCGCCTGCTTCATCTGCCCGGCAAAGGCCTGGGCGTCTGTCGGCGGACGCAGAGGAGACATCTTCTTCTTGGTCAAGTTTTCGATAGTCCGCATGTAGCCGATCTCGTTTGGCGTCACGAAGGTCACGCTCATCCCACTCTTGCCAGCCCGGCCGGTCCGGCCAATTCTGTGGACGTAGGAGTCCGGGTCTTGCGGAATGTCGTAGTTGTAAACATGGGTAACCCCGGAAATGTCCAGTCCCCGGGCAGCTACGTCAGTAGCTACCAGAATGTCAAGCTCCCCTTCCTTGAAGCGCTTGAGCACCTGCATCCGCCGGGCCTGGGTCAGGTCGCCGTGGATGCCGGCCGCGTTGTAGCCCCGGGCAACCAGGCCCCGGGTCAGTTCGTCAACCCGGCGCTTGGTCCGGCCAAAGACCACGGCCAGGTCCGGATTTTCCACGTCGATCAGCCGGCACATGGTGTCGAACTTTTCGTTTTCCCGGACGCGGACGAAGTACTGGTCGATCAAATCAGCCGTCAGTTCCTTGGCCTTGATCTTCACGACTTGCGGGTCATCCATGAACTTTTCGCCCAAAGCCTGGATTGGCTTTGGCATGGTCGCGCTGAACAAGAGGGTCTGGTCCCGGTTTTCAGCATAGGTTAAGATGCTTTCGATATCCTGGATGAAGCCCATGTCCAGCATTTCGTCGGCTTCGTCCAAAACAACTGTCTTGACGCCGTCCAGCTTGATGGTCTTGCGCTTCAAGTGGTCCAAAAGCCGGCCAGGAGTCCCGACCAGGATTTCCGGCACCTTCTTCAAAGCCCGGATCTGCCGGCCAATGTCCGCCCCGCCGTAAACGACCTGGACCTTGGCCTTTTCGTCTCTACCCAGGCGGAAAAGTTCTTCCTGGGTCTGGATGGCCAGTTCTCTGGTTGGCTCAATTACGATGGCCTGGATAGCTTGCTCCTGCTTGTCCAACTTTTGCAGGATTGGCAGACCAAAGGCGGCTGTCTTCCCCGTCCCGGTTTGGGCCTGGCCGATCACGTCCTGGCCGGCCAAGGCCAAAGGAATGGTCTGGGCCTGGATCGGGGTGGCTTCTTCAAAGCCTAACCGCTTAATTGCCTTTAAGATATTGTCGTTCAATCCTAGTTCAGTAAATTTCAAATTGTTCTCCTATTTCAGTCTGTCGAGGACTCGTTCCAGGTGCATCCCGTGGGACCCCTTCAGCAAAACGATGTCCTGGCTGTGTATGTCGCTCTTTAAATCATCGATTAAATGGCTCATCTCGTCTTCTGGGTAGTAGTGCAGATTCTGCTGGCCGTACTTGTCCAGCAGGGCTTGGTAAAGGTGGTTCATCTCCGACCCGTAAAGGTAAAGGACGTTGATCTTGTCCGGATCCAGGCATTCAGCCAGGCCCCTGTGCAGGTCAGCTGACCGACTGCCCAGTTCCAGCATGTCAGCCAAAACCGCGATCCGGCGGCCGCCTTCACTGACTGGAACCTGGCCAAAGGAGGCAGTCACGGCCTTAACGGCCGTTGGGTTGGAGTTGTAGATATCGCTCATGATATCTTCGCCGCAGTCGCCCTTTTCCCATTCCATCCGGTTGGCCGTTGGCACGAAGTTGGCCAGGCCAGCGGTAATCTCCTCGTCGCTTTCCCCGAAGTGGCGGCCAACCAAGATAGCGGCCATGGCGTTAGCCACATTGTGGCGGCCGATCATTGGAATTGAGAATTCCCGGTCAGTCCCGTTAATCTTGAAGAAGGAATGGTGCATGGTGCTACGGAGGTCACTGGCATGAATGCTGTCAGAGTCCGCGAAACCGAAGGTGGACTTGTCCTGGGAAAGCTTTGCGGCTCTTTCCGCCAGGAGGGGTTCATCGCCGTTGTAGATGAATTCGCCGTCTTCTTGCAAAAAGTCCGTGATTTCCATCTTGGCGTCGGCGATCTTGTCCCGGCTGCCGAAGAATTCGATGTGGGCTTCCCCGATCATGGTGATGACCGCCACGTCCGGCCGGGCCAATTGGCTCAGTTCATGCAATTGGCCAGCCCGGTCCATCCCCATTTCCAAAACCAGGATTTCAGTGATCGGCTTCATTTCCAAAATGGTCATCGGCACGCCGATTTCATTGTTAAAGTTGGCCTGGGTCTTGTAAACGTTGAAGCGCTTGGCCAAAACCGCCGCCACCATGTCCTTGGTCGTGGTCTTGCCGTTTGAGCCGGTGATGCCGACCACAGTTGGATTGACCTTCTGCAGGTAGTAGCGGGCCAGATCCTGCATGGCCTTCAAGGTGTCGGCAACTTCTAAAACCGCGATGCCTTCCGGCTTGTTTGGGTGGCCAGCTTCCCACAAAGTGGCGCTGGCGCCGGCTTCAATGGCTGAACCCACAAAGTCGTGGCCGTCTCTTTCCCCCTTAATCGGGACAAAGAGGGCGCCCTGGCTGATCTTTCTTGAGTCAAAGGCCACTGAGGTAATGACCGTTTCCGCGTCCCCTTCACAACTGGTATTTAAGGCTTGGGCGATTTCTGCCAACTGCATTTTCATTCCAATACTGCTCCTTGAGAATAAATTAACACTTAGTATATTATACGTTGTTTAGCGCTCTTCGCAATAAAAAAAGCAACCCAAGCGGGCTGCTTTTAAAGTAAAGAGAACGATTAGTTCTTCTTGTTGAAGCCGTACTTCTTGTTGAAACGTTCGATTCGACCATCGGCTGCGGCAAACTTTTGCTTGCCAGTGTAGAATGGGTGGGAATCTGATGAAATTTCAACACGGATCAATGGGTAAGTGTTGCCTTCGAATTCAACAGTTTCTGATGACTTCAAAGTTGAGCCGGCAACAAACTTAAAACCAGTTGCTGAGTCCATGAAGCAAACTTCTTGATAATCTGGGTGAATACCTTGTTTCATAATTCTAAAACTCCTTTGCCATAGCCTTCTGCAGGCCATAGATTAATCGATTAACTCTAATATAGTACCACTATCCAGCCCGTTTGACAAGGGCCCAAGTTAATCTTCCACGTCCCGGATGACCACGTCAGCGCCCAGCTGGCGCAACTTTTCTTCCACCCGGTCATAGCCGCGCAAGATGTTGCCGGCATTTTTGATCACCGTTTCGCCCTCAACCATCAGACCCGTAAGCATCAAGCAGGCCCCGGCCCGGATTTCGTCAGCGTGAACCACTGCCCCGCGCAGGCGGCTGCCCGGGTGAACCAGAATGATGTTGTTAACGACCGTGATGGAAGCCCCCATCTTCTGCAGTTCCGGTACATGCCGGGTCCGCTTCGGGTAGATCGGGTCGATGATGACCCCTTCCCCGGTCTTAGCCGTCAGCAAGAGCGGCGTAATTGGCTGCTGCAAGTCAGTCGCGAAGCCTGGGTAGGTCCCGGTCTTGACCTGGACCATGCGCAGGTCCCCGGCCGGGTAAACGAAGAGGGAGTCTTCATCAGTGTCAATCACCACGCCCATTTCTTCCACCTTGGCCAAAAAGGCGTCAAGGTGTTCAGCGATAATGTTATGGATCCGGATCCCGTTACCGATGCAGGCTGCCATGGAAATGTAAGTCCCAGCTTCGATCCGGTCAGGGATGATCGTGTGCGACACCTTGGCCTCCAGGCGGTCAACCCCGTCGATTCTGATGGTGTCAGTCCCCGCCCCGCGGATCTTGGCCCCCATGTTGTTCAAGAAAGTTGCCAGGTCGATGATTTCCGGCTCCTTGGCCGCATTCTCGATCACCGTCCGGCCGCTGGCCGTGACTGAGGCCATGATGATGTTCATCGTTGCCCCAACAGAAGCCATCTTCAGGTGAATCTGGGCCCCTTTCAACCCTTCATCAGGCGCGGTAATTACAATCTGCTCATTTTCATATCTAACGTCGGCGCCGAGGGATTGGAAGCCCATAATGTGCTGGTCAATCGGCCGTGGGCCAATGTCATCGCCACCAGGAAAACCTACAACCGCCTTGCCAAAACGACCGAGCAAAGCGCCCATAAAGTAGTAAGACGCGCGTAAGCTCTTAATCTTCCCAGCTGGCAGAGGACTCATCTTGATTTCAGTCGGGTCAATTTGCAGGGTCGTTTCGCGGAAGTCGCAGTGCACGTCCATTTCGCTCAACAAGTCCATCAAATTGTCAACGTCGGCAATCCGCGGAACTGATTCCAGGGTCACCGGCGTTCTCGACAGGATTGAGGCCGGAATCAGCGCTACCGTTGAGTTCTTCGCGCCGCCAATCCAGATGTCGCCTTGCAGGGGTTTCCCTCCGTGAATTATCATTTGCTTCATTTGGGAAAGTAGTCCTTTTCTTTTGTCAAATTATCATAATAATGTTAATAGATCTTCGTCAAAAAAACAAGAGAAGAGGTTTCTCTTCTCTTGTCACTATCTATTATTATCGTACAAAATTTAGAACTTGTCGACCTGCAAACCGCTGGCTGCCCCAATAAAGCCCTTGAAGAGCCCTTCTGGCCGGTTTGGCCGGCTCAGGAATTCCGGGTGGTATTGAGCAGCAACAAAGAACTTCTTGTCCGTGATTTCAACAATTTCCACCAGGCGGTTGTCTGGAGAAACGCCTGAGAAGGTCATGCCGGCCTTTTCAAAGGCTTCCCGGTACTTGTTGTTGAATTCGTAGCGGTGACGGTGACGTTCCTGGATGACTTCCTGGCCGTCGTAGCATTCCCGGGTCTTAGTGCCAGCCTTCAGCATGGCTGGGTACAAGCCCAGACGCAAGGTGCCGCCGATCTTTTCCTGGTCGCGCTGGTCAGCCATCAAGTCAATGATGTTGTTCTTGCAGTTTGGTTCTGCTTCAGCTGAGTTGGCGTCTTCCAGGTGCAAAACGTTGCGGGCGAATTCCACGCTGGCCATCTGCATCCCCAGGCAGATCCCCAGGAATGGAATGTCGTGTTCGCGGGCGTACTTGATGGAAGTGATCATCCCTTCCAGGCCCCGGGTGCCGAAACCGCCTGGCACGATCAAGCCCTGGCTGTCCTTCAAAAGTTCGGCTACATTGTCTTCAGTGATGTCTTCAGCCTGGATCTTTTCAACTTCGATCTTGCTGTTGTACAGGTAGCCGGCGTGCTGCAAAGCGTCGGTAACAGAGATGTAGGCATCTTCCAGTTCGACGTACTTGCCGACAAGGGTGATCTTGGTCTTGTACTTCAAGCTCTTGGCCCGTTCGTCCATCCGGCGCCATTCGTCCATGTCAGCAACCGGCTTCGAGCTGTCGATGTGGAGGAAGTCAACGATCTTCTGGTCAACGCCTTGTTCCTGGTAGGACAGCGGCACGTCAAACAAAGATGGCGCGTCCAAAGATTCCACGATGTAGTCAACTGGAACGTCGGTGAAAGTAGAGATCTTGTCCTTCATTTCCTGTGGAACTGGCATTTCTGAGCGGAGAACCAGCATGTTTGGCTGGATCCCGATTGACCGCAGCATGGAAACTGACTGCTGGGTCGGCTTGCTCTTCAGTTCCTTGGCTGCCCGCAGGTAAGGAACGAAGGTAACGTGCACGTACATAACGTTTTCTGATCCGACTTCCCGCCGCATTTGCCGGATGGCTTCCATAAACGGAGTTGATTCCATGTCACCGACCGTACCGCCGATTTCGGAAATAACCACGTCAGTATCGGTCATTTGCGCTGCCCGCATGACCTTTTCCTTGATCATGTTAGTTACGTGCGGGATCACCTGTACAGTGCCGCCGTGGTAGTCGCCGCGCCGTTCACGCTGCAGGACTTCCTGGTAGATCTTGCCAGTCGTCACGTTAGAGTACTTGCTGGTTCTAACGTCGACCAATCTTTCATAGTGGCCCAAGTCAAGGTCAGCTTCCGTACCGTCGTCAGTCACGAAAACTTCACCATGTTGGTAAGGGTTCATCGTGCCGGGGTCGATGTTGATGTATGGGTCGAACTTCTGCATGGTAACTTTTAAGCCGCGGTTCTTCAGCAAGCGACCAATGCTTGATGCAGTAATCCCTTTCCCCAATGATGAAACAACGCCGCCAGTCACAAAGATATATTTGGTCATTGAGCTCTCCTTTGAAAAATAATAAAAAAAGCTCCCTAGCAATTAGGGAGCTAAACGCACATAGGGTGCCCAAGCAAAATAATAACGACTTTTCAGCCGCAAGTCAAGGACAAAATCCTATTCTTCGTCTTCATCGTCATCAAGGTCGTCATCATCCAATTGTGACAGCTGGCCTTCGATCCCGTCTGGCAATGAGTCGTCATCTTCGTCGTCTTCATTGTCGTCGTAATCGTCATCGTAGTCGTAATCGTCGCCGGAGTTGTCGTCATCGTCATCTTCGTCAGCGTCACTGTCGTCGGACAAGTCTTCGTCTTCTGGGTCGTCGTTTTCGTAGTCGATTACGTCGTCGCCCTCAGTCGTAGCCAGGAAGGCGTTGACCTTCTTGTGGTGCTTGCGAGTTGATGCTTCGTCGCCGTCGTCTTCTGGGTGGTCGACTTCTTCATCGACAGCTTCGAACTTAAACCAGGTCCGCAGGGCCCAGACATTTTCACCCATGGAAATGAAGCGGCCATCGGTGTTCATGTCCGTGTAAAATTGCGGCAGGCGCTGGCGAATTTCTTCGTCGCTCTTGTTCAAGTACTTTTGCACTTCGTTAACGATATCGGCAAAAGCCATTCTTTCGCCACGGTCTTCCAAAATTGCGTGTGCAACTTCAATCATTGACAATTCGTTGCGATCCACGTCTTTAAAATCAGCTAATCCCACAGTTGAACGTCCTCTCTATTCAATCTTGTCTATTTTACACGTCATTTAAGCAAAAATCAACGAGACGGCATAACTACCAATTAAGTCTACACCACTAAAGAGGTCATATTCAACTTCAAGTTGCTGACCAGCGGCATTTTCTTTCAATTCCAGGCGCTTGGTCTCCGACAAGAGATCCAGCTGCCGGCCCTCAACCACGTACTTGCACTGTCCCTTCTCGCCTAAAATGAAATGCATTTGGGAGAAGTTGCTGTGGTCAGTCCCCCGCCGGATCAAGAGCTCCTGCTCTTTTACGAGCATCTTGACCGGCACCTTTTCTGCCTCGTAAGAAATTCTTTTAACCGCGCCGTCTTCCCGTAATTCGCCTTCTGCCTGCTGGCGGATGGTTTCCGTTTGCTCGCCCTGGGTGATCTTGCTCGTCAAATCGATCTTAATCTTGCTCATCTTTATAAGAAATCATTCTCCTTTAACAGCCGCAAGCAGCGGCCTCTGGCAACTTTTGCTATAATTTCTATAGCTAGTCAAGCATATCTTACTATGTTTTGGCAAAAATATAAAACAATAAGAATGGAGGATAATACTTTTGACAAAATTTGACAGTCCTAAACTGGCCCGTGAAGTCGTCGTCCGTGACCCGGTTCACGGCTATATCCACCTGGACACCCAAGTAGCCCTGGAAGTCGTCCGCTCGAAAGAATTCCAGCGGATGCGGCGGATCAAGCAGCTGGGCCCGACGTCCTTCGTCTTCCCCGGCGCCACCCACACCCGCTTTGAGCACAACCTGGGCGTCTACGAACTGGCCCGACGGATCAGCAACCTTTTTACTGACAAATACCCTAGTCAAAGTACCGGCGACGGACTCTGGGATCCCAGCGAAAACCTGCTGGTGCAGATGGCCGGCCTTTTGCATGACATCGGCCATGGCCCATACTCGCACACCTTTGAGCACCTTTTCGGCACCAACCATGAGCAGATCGGCCAGCAGATCATTCTGGATTCTTCCACTGAGGTCAACCAGGCTTTGAGCAAGGTCGACCCGGACTTCCCAAAGGCAGTGGCCAGTGTGATCGCCAAGACCTACCCTAATCCCCAGGTGGTCAAGCTCATCTCCAGCCAGGCGGACGCCGACCGGATGGACTACCTTTTGCGGGATGCCTACTTCACGGGGGCTTCTTATGGGGAATTTGACCTGTCCCGGATCTTGCGGGTCATCCGCCCTTATGAAAAAGGGGTTTGCTTTACGGCTAACGGGATGCACGCCGTTGAAGACTATATCGTCTCCCGCTACCAGATGTACCAGCAGATCTACTACCACCGGGTCAACCGGTCCATGGAGGTCATCCTTCACCATCTTTTGAAGCGGGCCCAGTACCTCTACCAGGAAAAAGAACTGCCGGTTACGCCAAGTTTAGCCAGATTTTTGGCCGGGACCTGGGACTTGCAGGACTACTTGAAGATGGATGACGGGGTCATGGAGACCAACTTCAGCATGTGGACTGAGTCCAGCGACCCGGTTTTAGCGGACTTAACCAAGCGCTACCTCTTCCGGCGGCCTTTAGCCAGCGCGAAGATCAACGAAGAAAGCAAGCGGCTTTTGCCACAATTAAAGGACTTGATCAAGAAGGACGGCTTTGACCCGGACTACTATACCGGAGTAGGATCAGCCTTTGACGAGCCATATGACGCTTATAAGCCAAGCGGCAAGAACGCCAACAGCCAAATCGAGATCATGCAGGAAGACGGCAGCTTGATTGAGCTGTCCCAGCTTAGCCCCTTGGTCAAGGCCTTAAACGGGACCCTGCAGGGCGATGAGCGCTTCTTCTTCCCGGTTGCCATGCTCAAGCAGGCAGATTTTCAGCAATACCTGAAAAACGGAGAATTGCTTACGAAAAAATAAGGTAAAAGAAAACAACCGTTGCAGAATTTGCAGCGGTTGTTTTTGCATACAGGTCCTTACTTGTCCTTGTACTTGTTCGCGTCGTAACGAGTGTCAAAGAGCGGACTCATTGGCTTGTGTTCCATGATCAGCTTGATGGCATCACCCATCAAAGGCCCAACGGAAACGAGAATCATCTTGTCGAGGTTCTTTTCGGCTGGCTGCTTGATTGAGTCGGTCAAGACCAGGCTCTTGATTACGGAATTGTTCAAGCGGTCTACGGCTGGGCCGGACAAAACGGCGTGGGTCGCGCAGGCGTAAACTTCAGTAGCACCGGCGTCCTTCAAGGCTTGGGCAGCCAGAGTGATGGTACCGGCAGTGTCGATCATGTCATCGATCAAGATGGCCCGCTTGCCCTTGACGTCACCGATGATGTTCATGACTTCGGCAACGTTGGCCTTTGGCCGGCGCTTGTCGACGATAGCGATTGAAGTGCCCAGGAATTCAGCTAATTTTCTTGCCCGGGTAACGCCACCGTGGTCTGGAGAAACGACAACAGCGTCTTCTTCCAGGTGGTTGCTCAGGAAGTAGTCAGCCAATAAAGGAGCGCCCATCAGGTTGTCAACAGGGATGTCGAAGAAACCTTGGATTTGCGGAGCGTGCAGGTCCAGTGAGAGAACGCGGTCAGCCCCGGCAGCTTGAATCATGTCTGCGACCAGTTTAGCAGTGATTGGTTCTCTGGCCCGGGTCTTCCGGTCTTGACGAGCGTAGCCGTAGTAAGGCATGACGATGTTTACGGAAGCGGCACTGGCCCGGCGGACAGCGTCGATCATGATCAAAAGTTCCATAAGGTTGTCGTTGACCGGCGCGCTGGTGGATTGGATCAAGAAGACGTCCTTGCCACGGACAGAATCGTCGATGTTGACTTGAATTTCACCGTCGCTGAAGCGAACGACGCTTGAGGTTGAAAGCTTTAACCCCATCCGCTTAGCGATCTTTTCTGCCAACGGTTTGTTTGAGTTAAGCGCAAAAAGCTTGATGTTGTCCTTGTAAGACATAATTCCCTCCGAAAAAAACAGCATTTACCAGTTCTATTCTAACAAAATCCGCCATTCTTTTGTTGGAAAAAAGGGATTTGTGTTCAGTTTTTAAGCAAAAAATTCCTCTTACTCCTGTTTTGACCTGAAAAATGAGTAAGAAAGCCTTTTGTTTTTCAAGCGGATAGAAAAAATCGTTTGTTTTCGGGCAAAGAAAAAAGCTCTGATGATTATCAAAGCTTCTTCTGGATTACTTAGATGCGATTACCTTAACGGCGCTGGCCTTAAGGTAGGCGCTGTTGCCAACGTAGTAGTACTTCTTGTTCTTGATGGTGATAGTCTTGGAAACCTTGTACTTAGTGCCCTTGTAAGCTACAGTACTCTTCCAGCCTTGGTAAACGTATGGGCTCTTCTTGGTGAACTTAGAACCGTCCTTGTGGTAGAAAGGAGTGGTCTTCTTAGTTACTTGAATTTGAGTTACAGTCTTCTTGGAGCTGGTCTTCTTAGAAGAAGAGCTGCTTGAAGTTGAGCTGGACTTCTTTGAGCTAGTCTTGCTTGAACTTGAGCTGGTCTTCTTGGAAGTAGTCTTGCTTGAAGTAGTGCTTGCCTTCTTTGAGCTTGAGCTGGACTTAACCGTCTTAGTTGCAGTTACCTTAACGGCGCTGGCTTTCAGGTAAGCATCGTTGCCGATGTAGTAGTACTTAGCACCCTTGATGGTTACAGTCTTAACTACGTTGTAGCTAGTGTTCTTGTAAGCTACAGTGCTCTTCCAGTCGCCGTAAACGTAAGGCTTCTTCTTGGTGAACTTAGAACCATCCTTGTGGTAAAAAGGAGTAGTCTTCTTAGTTACCTTAACCTTGGTTGCTTGCTTAACCGTGGTGGTCTTGGCAAAAGCCGCGTTTTGAGTAAGCAGTGCTGCTGGAGTAGCCAGAGTCAAAGCCAATGATGCTGATGCAAAAGCAATTTTCTTAGTAAACTTCATCGATATGCAAACCTTTCTTGCTTCTTTTTGTACATTGCCTAGATTATACACCCTCTGTTTAAAAATTGCTTATTAAAGTTCTCAAAAGAAAGGCAATTTTTACTTAAATCTACTGTAAGCGGATGCGCTTTACTTATTAAAAAAAGGAGCCGGAGCTCCTTTTCATCATTATTTCCATTCTTCGTCTTCAGACAAGGGCAGCTTGTGCCAGTAGTCTTCCTTGTTGACCTGCCGGCCCCGGGCGATAGCCATTTCATACTTGCCAACGTCCTTAGTAATGGTTGAGTCAGCCGCGATAAAAGCGTGGTCAGCCACATTAATCGGAGAAACCAGGGTTGACCCGGCCCCGATGAAGGACTTGTCGCCAACCGTCGTGTGGAACTTCTTGACCCCGTCAAAGTTGGAGAAGATGACCCCGCAGCCAACATTGATATCCTTGCCCAAAGTAGCATCCCCAACGTAAGTCAAGTGCCCGACCTTGGTGTTTTCGCCAATTTCTGCCTTCTTAACTTCCACGAAGTTGCCCAGGTGGGCTCCCCGCTTGATCAAAGCCTTTGGCCGCAAGTGGGAATTTGGCCCGATGTCCGTATTGTCTTCCATGATTGATTCTTCAATCGTGGAAGAAGTTACCGTCACGCCATTGCCGATCTGGCTGTCAACGATTCTTGACCCGGAAGTGATCAAGCAGTCTGACCCGATCACGGTGTGACCCTTGATCGTTACGCCGCCTTCAATCACCGTGTCATTGCCAATTTCCACGTCAGCGTCAATGTAAGCCGTGGCTGGGTCGATAAAGGTAACCCCATCCCGCATGTGCCCTTCATTGATTCTTCTTTGCATGATCCGGGTGGCTTCAGCCAGGGCGATCCGGTCATTTACCCCCAGACTTTCACTGAAGTCCGGCATCTTGTAAGCCCCGACCTTCTTGCCGGCCTTGCGCAAAATTTCCAAAACATCAGTCAAGTAGTACTCGCCTTGGGAGTTGTCGTTGCCGACTTGCTTTAAAGCAGACCATAATTCTTGGTTGTCAAAGCAGAAGACCCCGGTGTTGATTTCCTTGACCTTCAGTTCTTCCGGCTTGCCGTCCTTTTGTTCCACGATCCGCAAAACATTTCCCTGGTCGTCTCTGATGATCCGCCCGTAGCCAAAAGGATTCGGAGCTTCAGCTGTCAAAACCGTAGCCGCGTTACTTTCTTCTTCATGGTAGGCGAAGAGCTTTTCAAAAGTTTCACTGGTAAAAAGCGGGGTGTCCCCAGTTACGACCAGCGTTGCCCCTTCCAAAGCAGCCAGTTGGCCTTCCGCCTGCATAACCGCGTGGCCGGTGCCCAGCTGCTTTTCCTGCATGGCAAATTCAGACTTGCCCGCCAAGACTTTCTCCACGTCTTCTGCCCCGTGGCCAACGATGGTCACGATCTTGCTTGGCTTGACCGCTCTGGCAGCATCAACGACATGTTCAACCATGGCCTTGCCGCAAACTTGGTGCAAAACCTTGTAAAGCTTGGATTTCAT
Organism: Lactobacillaceae bacterium AF64-9pH9TA; assembly: GCA_027681045.1. Classification (GTDB taxonomy): domain Bacteria; phylum Bacillota; class Bacilli; order Lactobacillales; family Lactobacillaceae; genus Lactobacillus. The sequence goes on from JAQDCK010000005.1 coordinate 109,442, forward strand.
TCTGGTGCCCTTGCCGGCAGCCAAAACTACGACATATTTTTCCATCTGTTTGTAACCTTCTAAATCAAAATAAGCTAGCCTTCATGGCTAGCTTATATTGTAACATTTAGAAACGGTCGAAGTTAGTTCTAGTCAAAAAGTTGCCCGGTTGAGCCAGGATGATTTCCTTTTCGCTGTCGATCTGGTCAATGTTGACCAAGGAAACGTAGTCCTTAATCTTGCGTTCCTCTTCATATTCAGTTTCGCAAAGAACACAGACGCCGGCCACCTGGCAATCAAATTCCTTGACAAGTTGCCGCATCCCGTCCAGAGTGCCGCCGCCCTTCATGAAGTCGTCCACGATCAGAACGTTCGTATCCTTGTCCAAGGCCCGGGTCGGCAACTCCATCTTGGCTACCCGGGAAGTTGAAGAGGACATGTAGTTAACGGACACAGTAGCCCCTTCCGTCACCTTGGACCGCTTGCGGGCGGTTACCGCTGGGACGTTCAAATAGCTGGCCACGGCATTGGCCAAAGAAATCCCCTTGGTTTCCACCGTCATGACGGCTTCGATATTGGCGTAAGCATAGCGGGTGGCGATCAGCTTGCCGATCATCTCCAGGTCATATGGCCCGCCCAAAATGTCTGACAGGTAGACAAAGCCACCCGGCAGAATCCGGCTGGAGTCCTGGATGCGGCCTGCCAGGTCCTTGAGATACTTCTCAGCTGGCTTCTGGCCTAAGAACGGGATATAGCGGACCCCGCCAGCTGCTCCGGCAACGGTCTCCAGGATCCCATCCTCGTTGCTGGCCAGGGTGTGCTTCAGAATGGCCAAGTCTTCAGAGATTGATGACTTCGCTGCCCCGTAGCGCTTGGCAAAAAAAGGCAGAGCAATCAAAGTATGCGGGCGCTCCATCAAAAACTTGGTCATATCTACTAATCTTTCAGAACGTTTCATTCTCTTTCCTTCCTAATGTCTGTTTTTGTACTTATACTAATATACTCTAAAGGGCAAAAAAAATCACTAACATTTTCAAGAAATGTTAGTGCGAAAATTCGTATTTTCACTCTGCATCGCTTTCATCATCAAATTCCAGCAGGATGTTCTTGGTCAAAACATCAGTGTAGCTGTATGATGCATGTTCAAAATTATTACTGTCCTGGTCCAGAGCCACTACAAACACGGCAGGAAACGTGTTCTTCAAAATACCGCGGCGTCTGGTTACCTTCTTGCGGCCCGCTTGAGCAACGATTGTCAGCTCTTCTCCTAGGTGGGCATCTAACTTCTGCTTAATGTCTTGAATATTGATTGGCAATTATGACACTCCTTTATCAGAATATTATAACATAATTTCCTATCCAAATCAAGATTGAATTATTTATTCATTTCCGCTACAGCCCGGCTGATTCTGATGAAGTCGCTGATGGCCAGTTGTTCCGGCCGCTGGCGCGGGTCCAGGTCCAGGTCGGCCAGCAGCTTTTCCCGGTCTTCCTTATTTGGAAGCAAGGTCTTCAAGTTGTTGGCCAGGGTCTTGCGCCGCTGGGCAAAGCAGAGCTTAACCACCCGGTTGAACTGCTTGCGGTCGCCAACGTCAGCTGGCTTTTCCAAAGGCGTTAAAACTACTACGGCTGAGTCAACCTTTGGCTGGGGCATGAAGGAAGCGTGCCCTACTTCCAAGGCCAGGTCCACGCTCATTTGAGTCTGCACGGCAATGGACAAGGGGCCATAGGCCTTAGAGCCCGGCTGGGCAGCCAGGCGCTCAGCCACTTCCTTTTGCATCATCAAGGTCAGGCTGGTGAAGTCCAAGCTGGACTCCAGCAGGTTGAAAATAATCGGCGTGGTGATGTAGTAAGGCAAGTTGGCCACCACCTTGACGGGCTTGCTTAAGTCAAAAAAGCCCGCCAGATCAGTTGCAAAGTCCGCCTTCAAAACATCCTTCATGATCAGCTTGAAGCGCTGGTCCAGGTCTTGACCGTCCACCTTTTCCGGCAGTTCGTTGGCCAGGATTTCCGGCAGGCTCTGGTCGACTTCATAAGCCGCCACCTTGCCTCCGGCTAAAAGCAGCTGTTCAGTCAAAGAGCCAATCCCCGGGCCGACTTCCACTACCTGATCGCCGGGCTCAATCCCGGCTGCCCGAACTATCCCCTGGACGGCATCCAGGTCAACCAGGAAGTTCTGGCCCAGGTTCTTCTTGGCGTGCACAAAGTAACGGTTGACGATGGCCGCTGTCCTTACCGGACTAGCGATTGGAATTCTGTTGGTCATTTTCCGCCTCCTCTACTGCCTGCTTGAGTTCAGCCAAACTGATGCCAAAAGTCTGCAGGCGCTGGTAAAAACGCTTGGAATTGGCATAGCCGATCCCCAGCTTGATCCCGACTGCCTCCCGTAATTGCCGGGACTGGCGGCCCATGGCCAGGCCCAAGTCGACATAGTCCCCATAGTCAAAGTCCGCCTTTTGGGTTTGGACCTCGCGTAAGTCACTCAAGGCCCGCTCTAAAGCTTCCTTTGAAGCGTGCTCTACCCCCAGGCTCCCCTTTTTTTGCGGTTCGCCTTCTTTGCGGGTAATAAAGGCCTGCTTGGCCGTCGGCACGGCTTCGGTCACTATCCGGCGGATCCGCTCGCCGTTGACGTCAGGATCGGTAAAAACGATAATCTCGCGGCTTTGGGCCAGCTTCTTCAGCTTGGCCAGGACCGCATCAGAAACGGCCGAGCCATTCGTCTCGACCGTCTCAATTCCTGGAAAAAACTGCTTTAAGCGGATCGTATCGTCCTTGCCTTCCACGACAACGACGGCGTTAAAATTCTTCTGCATTTAATCCGTAAATCCTCATTGTATTAGCATAAGTTGCTTCCGCGACTTCGGCCAGGTCCAGCCCCTTCAAGTCCGCGACCGCCTGGGCGACATAGCGGACATAGCCAGGCTCGTTTTGCCGGCCCCGGTAAGGCACCGGGGTCAAAAACGGCGCGTCGGTTTCCACTAAAAGCCGGTCCAAAGGAACCAACTTGGCTGACTCATGCACTTCCGCGGCCTTCTTGAAGGAAACGACCCCGGAGAAAGAAAAGTTCACGTTCAAGTCCAGGAACTTTTCCGTCCATTCCGGCCCCCCGTTGTAGCTGTGCAAAACCGCCCCGTATTCCAGGTCTGCTTCCTTCAAGATCTGCCAGCAGTCCGCGAAGGCATCCCTGGTGTGGATGTTTACCGGCAATTTCAAATCGCGGGCAACTTCAATCTGCCGGGCAAAAACTTCCCTTTGCACATCACGGGGAGACTCATCCCAGTAATAATCCAGGCCGATTTCCCCGATAGCGACTACCTGGCCGCTCTTAACTTGCTCAACCAGCAGGTCTTCAGCTGCCTGGTCATAGTCTTTAGCCACGTCCGGGCAGTAGCCGATGATGGCCTTGACATTGGCGAAGCGCTTAGCTAATTCCAGGGCACCCAGGTTCATTTCCGGGTCCTGGCCCACGCAGTTCATCCCAACCACGTCCAAGTCCCTGGCTTTTTGGATATAATCAGCCTCTTTGCCTGCAAAAGGCTTGTCGTTTAAGTGGGTATGGTTGTCGTAAATCTTCATTAGCCCAGTTCAGCCCCTACCGGGTGTTCGTCGCCGACCAGGACCAGCTTGACATCGCCATCAGCTTCGCTGGACAAAAGCATGCCCTGGCTTTCGTGGCCCAGCATCTTGCGCGGCTTCAAGTTGGTTACAGCCAGAACCTTCTTGCCCAAAAGGATACTTTCATCCGGGTAGAACTTGCGGATCCCGCTCAAGATCTGCCGCTCGCCGGTCTTGCCGAAGTCCAGCTTAAACATCAAGAGCTTACTTGATCCCTTGACTGGTTCAACGGACAGGATCTTGCCGACCTGGATCTTGACCTTGGCAAAGTCGTCGATCGTGATCTGCTTTTCTTCCTGCTTTTGTTCTCTTCTTGACTGCTTCTTTGGCTTAGCCTTCTTCATTTCTTCCTTGATGTAGGCCACTTCTTCGTCATTCTTCAAGCGTGGGAAGATTGGAGTTGGCTTGGCAACGACGTTCACGTCCCAGGCAAAGCCGCCAAAGTTCAAATCCTTCTGGCTTTCGTCTTCCCAGTCCAGGCCCAGCTGGGCAAACATCTTGGCTGGAGTTTCAGTCATAACCGGAGCGATCATAATGGCTACCAGGCGCAGGCTTTCCGCCAGGTTGCTCATAACTCTGGAAAGTTCTTCAGCCTTGCCTTCCTTGTTCAAAACCCATGGGGTAGTTTCATCGATGTACTTGTTGGCCCGGGAAATCAGCTGCCAGACGTTTTCCAAGGCGTTGGAGAAGTGCATCTTGTCCATGTTGCCGTAGTAGTCGCTGATTGCCTTGGCGGCAACGGCAGCCAGGTCTTGGCCGTACTTGTCCTGCTCCTGGTCAACCGGGGCAACCAGGCCCTTTTGGTACTGGTTGATCATGGAAACAGTCCGGTTCAAAAGGTTGCCCAGGTCGTTGGCCAGGTCAAAGTTGGTCCGTTCAACGAAATCTTCCGGGGTAAAGGAACCGTCAGCCCCAAACGGGATGGCCCGCATCAGGTAGTAGCGGACCGGGTCCAGGCCATAGCGGGAAATCAAGGATTCCGGGTAAACGGCATTGCCCTTGGACTTGGACATCTTGTCCTTGTAGATCAAGACCCAGCCGTGGCCAAAGACCTGCTTAGGCAGCGGCAAGTCCAGGGCCATCAGCATGATTGGCCAGTAAATGGTGTGGAAACGGACGATTTCCTTGCCGACCAGGTGGACGTCAGCTGGCCAGTACTTCTTGAAGAGAGAGTCATCTTCTGACCCATAGCCCAAGGCAGTGATATAGTTGGCCAAGGCGTCGATCCAAACGTAAACGACGTGCTTCGGGTCGCTTGGCACCGGGATCCCCCAGTCAACCGTGGTCCGGGTAACTGACAAGTCTTCCAGGCCCGGCTTGATGAAGTTGTTCACCATTTCCTTTTCCCGGGAATTTGGCTGGATGAATTCCGGGTGGTCCTTGTAGTACTGGAGAAGCCGGTCAGCATACTTGCTCATCTTGAAGAAGTAGGATGGTTCCTTGACCAATTGAACTTCGTGGCCAGATGGGGCAATCCCGCCGACAACGTTGCCCTGGTCGTCTTTGAAGACTTCCTTCAGCTGGGATTCAGTGAAGTATTCTTCGTCTTCAACTGAGTACCAGCCAGTGTATTCACCCAGGTAGATGTCACCGGAGGCCTTCAGCTTTTCAAAAATCTTCTGAACAGCCTTGACGTGTTCTTCATCAGTGGTCCGGATGAACTTGTCGTAGTTGATGTCCAACTTCTTCCACAGTTCCTTGATGTCCTTGACCATACCGTCCAGGTAAGCCTTTGGCTTCATGCCCAGCTTTTCAGCCTTTTGTTCGATCTTCAAGCCGTGTTCGTCGGTCCCGGTCAAGAAGAAGGTGTCATAGCCGTGGGCCTTCTTGTAGCGGGTCATGGTGTCCGCTGCCACCGTTGTGTAGGCGTTGCCGATGGTCAAACGGCCAGACGGATAGTAGATTGGCGTGGTAATGTAAAAAGTTTTCTTGTTATCTGCCATAGTGCTTGATCTCCTAAAAAATTCTATACTCTCTATCATACAACAAAAAGTCTTACCTTATAAAGCCGATCGGCGATTTAACGGGCTTTCGGGCAAAAAAGAACGGTCTTTAGTAAAAAGGCCGTTCTTTTTTCAGTTAAATCAAGAATTTTTCCTTCTTCATGTAGAAGTGCTTGACGACTGTCGTCAAAAGCAGGTAGCAAACCAGGAGGCCAGCCACGATCCACAGGAATTCTTCATTCAATTGGCCGAACTTCATGGCTCCTGCCAATTTTGAAAATGGCAGGAAGGTGCCGAAGATAGCGGCCCCAAAGGTCGCCAGCATGACTGGGCTTGATGCCCGCTGCTGGATAAATGGCAGGCGTTCGTCGCGCAAGGCATGGATGACCATTTCCTGGGTCCAAAGGGATTCCACGAACCAGCCGGTGTGGAAGATGGTCATGAAGGCCAGCTGCCCTGCCGGTCCTAAGGTAGCGTAACTGCCGCCAGTAAGGGCCGGGCAGATGACAAAGAAGAGGACGGCAAAGGTGATGATGTCAAAAATTGATGATGCCGGCCCAAAGTAGAACATGAACTTCGGCATGTTCTTGGTTGACCATTCCCGCGGCACGTGCAGGTAGTCTTCAGACACGCTGTCAAAAGGCAAAGCCAGGCAGCTGGTCCCGTAGAGCAGGTCCAAAATCAAAAGCTGCAGCGGCAGCATTGGCAAGAATGGCAGGAAGACTGAGGCGACCATGATGGACAAGATGTTCCCGAAGTTGGAAGACAGGGTGATCTTGATGTACTTCATGGTGTTGGTCAAGGTCTTGCGGCCGATCCGGACCGCGTGTTCCAGGACGCTCAAGTCCTTTTGCAAAAGGATGATGTCGGCTGATTCCTTGGCCACGTCGACAGCTGAGTCAACTGAGATGGAGACGTCCGCCTGCTTCATGGCCGGGGCGTCGTTGATCCCGTCGCCCATGTAGCCGACCGTGTGGCCGTTTTTCTGCAGGGCATCGATGATCTTGGTCTTCCATTCCGGTGACAACTTGACGAAGATGTCGCATTCTTCAACAATCTTGGCCAGTTCTTCATCACTCTTGCCGATCAGGTCCTTTTGCCCGTAAACCGTGTCGATGTTCAGGCCGACCTTCAAGGCCACGGCCCGGGTAACAGCTTCGTTGTCCCCGGTCAGGATCTTAACGGTAATGCCGTCCCGGTTGAGGCTGGCCAGAGCATTTTTGGCGCTTTCCTTCGGCGGATCCAGGAAGGTCAGGAAGCCGATCACAATCAAGTCGCTTTCGTCATCAACCGTGAATTCGCCGACCGGAGACGGGTCAACCTTGTAGGCCAAGACGATAACCCGCATCCCGTCGCTGTTTAAGTCGTCGATGTCTTTAAAAATCTGCTTTTTTCTTTCTTCAGTCAAAGGCAGGGTCTGACCGCCGATTTCCACCTGGCTGGAGACGGCCAGCATTTCTTCGGCTGCCCCCTTGGTAACCAGGAGGTGCTCGCCATGTTTTTGGTCAGAGTTGGCAACCACCACGCTCATCCGCCGGCGCTGGAAGTCAAAAGGAATTTCATCGATCTTGTGGTAGTCCCGCTGGATTTCGCTGGTGTCCAGGTCGTCGTCAGCCACGTCGATGACTGCTTGGTCGATCAAGTCCTTCATCCCGGTCTGGTAGTAAGAGTTCAGGTAGGCCATCTTCAAAACCCGGTCGGTTTCCCGCATTTCCAGGTTGTAGTGCTTTTCCAGGATGACCTGGCCCTGGGTCAAGGTCCCGGTCTTGTCGGTGCAGAGGATATCGGCTGAGCCGAAGTTCTGGATGGAGTTCATCTTCTTGACGATGGTCTGGTGCTTGCTCATTTCCACGCTGCCCCGGACCAGGTTGGTAGTCACAATGACTGGCAGCATTTCCGGCGTCAGGCCCACCGCCGTAGCGATGGCGAAGATCAAGGCGTCAGTCCAGTTACCCTTGGTCAAGCCGTTGACCAAGAGAACCAGAGGCGCGATGATGGCCGTCATGGTCAAGAGCAGCTTGGAGATGTTCTTGATCCCGGTGTCAAAAGTCGTCTCTTTCATTTTAGTGTCGGCGATCTGGGCCGCCATCTTGCCGAACATGGTGTGCCCGCCAGTGGCGAAGACCACCCCGCGGCCGGAGCCGGAGACGATAGTCGTGCCTTCAAAAAGGATGTTTGGGTAGTCCAGGTAGTTTTCCATCTTGTCCGGGGTTGGGACGAAGTTGGCATTCTTTTCCGCCGGCGTTGATTCCCCGTTCAAGGAACTGGCTGAGCAGAACAAGTCAGTGCTGGACAAAAGCTTCATGTCAGCTGGAACCATGTCCCCGGCTGAGACGTTGATGATGTCGCCGACCACCACGTCCTTGGTCGGGATTTCCTGGTCCTTGCCGTCCCGGCGCACGTTGGTCGTGACAGAGACCATCTTCAAAAGGGACTGGACGGCGTTGGAAGTGCGGATGTTCTGGATGAAGGACGTAATCCCGGAAACCAGAACCATGACCACCATGATGATGACGGTGCTGAGGTCCTTTTCACTTTGCGGGACGAAGATGTAGTTAGTGAACAAGGACATCGTCGCCAAAATGAGCAGGACCAGGATAAACGGGGTTAAGAAAGCTTCAGCCAGGAAGTGGAGCTTGCTTACTTGGTTGTTGCTCGCGATCTCGTTGGTCCCGGTCTTTTCCCGGACATCGGCTGCTTCTTCAGTGCTGAGGCCGTTGCTGTTGGTATGCAATTGGGCCAAAGTCACGCTCCGCTTTTCCAGGGCAATTCTTGCAACCCGCTTTGCGTCATCGCTGGCAGCTTTGTTCATTGTCTTGTTGAGCATAATAGTTCTCCCCTCTATGACAACTTCGCAAACGAACAAAAAAATCCCCCTTACAAACCGTAAGGGGGACCTTGCCAAATAAGGCCACGCTATTGACTAATCGCTCAGCTTTAACACTACGTGACGTAAGCACATGCTAGCTACCTGGAAAGTGCCTTATTTCGACAATTTCTATTTAACCCGTTGGCATCTCTGGATGTTTCTGGGCGATAGCGTGTGTTCACGTAGGAGTCTCACCTAACAGTTCATTTGCTCTCTTTTCAACTTTACATAGAAGACTATACACGCTTAAAGCAGGCTTGTAAACCACTTTTATGTAAAGTCAGCGTTTTAATTTAGTTTTTTCTGTGAAAAAGCCTTATTTTCTGGCCTGCCGCTTTACCGCATAACGCAAGAAGATAATCACGGCCGCGATCAAGACCAGCAAGGCCAGCATGATCGGAATTCTGAGGTCGGCCGGCTTGATCACTCGGTTCACTTCCTCGCTGGACAGGTCAAGGGAGTCCTTTTTAAAGCCGAGGCTTTGGTCGATCAAGGTCACGGAAATCTTGAACAACTCCTGCACCCCTTCATTGAAGGCGATCGGGTCATCAGCCGTGATTTTGGAAGCCGTGTGGCTGAGGATGTTGGCCCGGACCTGGGCGGTAAACTGGCTGTGCAGGTCGCTGCTGCTGTAAAGATAGGCCTTCTTAGTCCCGTCCTTTTGCACGTTGATCACGATATAGAGAGTTCTGCTTGCCTTGCTCAAGCCGTCCGGCTGGGTCTTTTTGGCATTTTGCAGGGTCTCGACGATCACGATCGGGTGCTGGTCAGACTTCTGGTACTTGGCATTCTTTTGGTCAACCATTTTCCGGGTATCGGAATTGATGATGCCGGCATTGTCCTGGACGAAAAAGCTGCTGGCCCCGGTCACCAGGGGAAAAAGGCAGACTAAGGCCAGGAGCCAGGCCAGCCTAGTCACTGCCGTCTTCAAGTTTGTGTGCCAGTTCTTCGACGAATTGGCGGTCAAGCTTAATTTGTTCATAAGGTACTCCACTATCACGCAGCAGCTGAATGGCCAAGGGACTGTCGTGATAATCATAGTAATAGTTGATCTTGGTCACCCCGGCCTGCAACAGGTGCTTGGTGCAGTTGTAGCATGGGAAGTGAGTCACGTAGATTTCCGTGTTGTCGGTTGAGACCCCGTTTTTCGCGCAGGAAATCAGACTGTTCATTTCGGAGTGAATCGTCCGCACGCAGTGGCCGTCGACCAGCTGGTGGCCCACGTCATCGCAGTGGTCCTGGCCGGAAACTGACCCGTTGTAGCCGGTGCTGAGGATCCGCTTGTCCTTGACCAGGACGCTGCCGACCAGGGCCCGGTCACAGGTAGACCGCTGGGCGATCACCAGGGCCTGCATCATAAAGTACTGTTTCCAGGGAATTCGCTTGCGCGTCATATTAGCCTCGGTTCTTGAAGTAGTTGAAGCCGATCGCGTCACGGACTTCCTGCAGGGTCTGGTCAGCCACCTGGTTGGCCTTTTGTGACCCTTGGTAGAGCATGTCGTAAACGGCATCCAGGTTTTCAGCGTACTTTTGCCGTCGTTCTCTGATTGGGGCCAGTTCAGCTTCCAGGACCTTGTTTAAGTAGCGCTTGATCTTGACGTCGCCTAACCCGCCCTTTTGGTAATCTTCCTTAAGTTGGGCAACAGTGTCCTTGTCCGGGTCAAAGACGTCCAGGTAAGTGAAGACAGTGTTGCCTTCCACTTGACCTGGGTCTTCCACGTGTATGTGGTTAGGGTCGGTGTACATGGACATAACCTTCTTCTTAAGCGTTTCCGAGTCATCAGACAGGTAAATAGCGTTGCCCAGGGACTTGGACATCTTGGCGTTGCCGTCCAGGCCTGGCAGGCGGCCCTGGCCCTTAGGCGGGAAATAGCCCTTTGGTTCAACCAGGACGTTGACATTGTAGGTCCGGTTAAAGCTGCGGACGATTTCCCGGGTTTGTTCCAGCATTGGTTCCTGGTCATCGCCAACTGGGACTAAAGTCGCCTTGAAGGCAGTAATATCAGCGGCTTGGGCAACCGGGTAGGTCAAGAAGCCGACTGGCAGGGAGTCGCCGAAGCCCTTTTGCTTGATTTCCGTCTTAACAGTAGGGTTTCTTTCCAGCCGGGACAGGGTTACCAAGTCCATATAGTCAGTGGTCAGTTCAAACAAGGCCGGGATTTGGGACTGAACAAAGATGGTGGACTTTTCCGGGTCCAGGCCAACAGCCAGGTAGTCCAGGGCAACTTCGATCAGGGAGTTGCGGATCTTTTCCGGGTTGCGGGCGTTGTCAGTCAAGGCCTGGGTGTCAGCAATCATAATGTAAGAGTCATACTTGCCAGTGTTTTGGAGCATGACCCGGTTCTTCAAAGAGCCGATGTAGTGGCCGATGTGCAGCTTGCCGGTTGGGCGGTCGCCAGTCAAAATAATTTCTTTCGTCATTTTTCGCTTTCCTTTACTAAATTCTTTGTTAAATTGTTTCTATCGAGCGTTATTATTATCATTTTAGCAAAAATAACAAATAGATTAAACCACTCCCGCCGGGCCGGAAGAATCTTTTTGAAAAAAGTTACCAAAAAGACTTGGCGAAAGTTTTTTTACATGCTATACTTAAAACATCTTGCGGGTATAGTTTAATGGTAGAACGCTAGCTTCCCAAGCTGGAGATGAGGGTTCGATTCACTCTATCCGCTTTTTTTATACCATAAGTTAACAAAGAAATAAGCGAGGCCAAACGGCCCCGCTTATTTTTTACTCTCTTCAGTTAAACGGCGATGGTCACAACCGTCAAGACTCCGTTTAAAGCGGCCAGGTAAAGAGGCAGCCAGATGGTCTGGGTGCTGAGGTAGCTCCAGGCGAAAAGCATGCCAAAGGCAAAGTTGAAGGCAAAGATTGCCGGAGTGAACTGGAAGGTCAAGATGGCGTAAAAGAGACCCGAGCAGATTATGCCGGCGTAGGCCACGCCCTTTTTCTCAGTTCTAAACCAGTAATTGAACAAAAAACCGGTGCAGAGGTATTCTTCCAGGATCGGCAGGACCACCCCATTGGCCAGCATCATGAACCAGTATAAGGCGCTGGTGGAATGAGAGGCATAGACCAGCTGCAAGCCAGAGGCGGGCATGCCTTTGTAGAGCTGCAGGTAGGAGATGCCGATCCGGCCGGCGGCAACCACGAAGCTTAAGAGCAAGGTGAAATTGAAGCTGCTCAGCCAGGGGATGTTGAAGCGTGAATCGAAGAAGCGCTGTTCACGGTTGTAGCGGTAAATGTAAAAAAGCAGGCACATGGCCGCCAGAACCAGGAACAGGATCACGTTCCAGATGCTGATGGACGGGCTCTTGATGGCCAGGTTGTCGGCCAGGGCCGTGAAAACAAAAACTACAAAATAGACGAGGTAACGGACAAGGTTACCTTCGCGTGATCGTGGCGTATTCATCTTATTCCACTCACTCCTCCGTGAAACATTTGTAATATCTTATTATACCAAAGAAATCGGGCTCTTTTTGGCCTTTGTATGAATATTTTTGGTTACTTTTGCCTTACAATGTTTCATGCTTTTTACCTGGAGGGATAAAAAAAGTGCCGCCAAAGCCGGAATATCTGGCTCAAGCAGCACTTTGTTTTTTCTATTTTAGTCCATAATCGCGCAGCTCATGGCAAAGTAGACCAGGCCCAGGCAGGAACAGAAAATGATGGAAGGCGTGAAGCTTGGTACATTGTAGTTCACCTAGTTTCAATCACATATCTAGTGCTTCTAATTCACGTTTAAAGCGTACACCAAGCGGATAGACTTCTGGAACAGCATACATGCCAATCCAATTTACGATATAAACCGTTGGTGCGGTTTCATCTGGTTCTATGCTAATCTGACTAGCAATCTTGTGGAATTCATGTTGAAAATCCTTGACAGTCAGTTTTCGAGGATCATCTGCCGTAGATATTAGTTCCTTGCTCTTTTTAATGAGCTCACCTTTAACCGCCGGATCCGTAATATCAAAGATCTGTAAGTACAGACTTAGTGAAATCGGAGTATCTAGGCCATCATCACAATACAGGGCAATTTCTTCCATTGCCTTTTTCAGCATTTTCATTTCTTCAACATTTTCATCCATTGGAATCTCCTGCTAGAAGTTCATGGCTATTGGGTAGACTCTTGGAAAAAGATGCTGACCAATCCAAGTTACTATATAAATCGTCTGTTCTGCTTCATCCGGTGCATCACTAATTTGACTGGCAATCTTGTGAAATTCATGTTGAAAGTCCTCAACGGTCAGTTCCATTGGATCATCTGCTCCAAGGGCAATTTCAGCCGTCTTTTTTATCAACTTGTCTTCCACGCTGGCATCCCTAATTCCTAATCTGAGTAGAAACAAGCTTAGGGAAACTGGATTTTCAGGATTGTCCTTAAGGAAATCAGCTATCTCAAAAGCTGATTTCCTCAACATGGTCAATTCTTCGAGATTTTTGTTCATGGATTAAACTAACCTCTACTCTAAAAGAACAAGCTTAATGCAACTTTAATTGCTTCAGCCGCATTAGTCGCCGTTTTTGAACTTATACCCGCATTACACAGAGCTCTATACACTGCGTAATACACAGAGTTGTCTACTAAGTCAGAATACTTAAGCAAAGGCCTTAAAGAGGCACTCACTTTGCCAAAATGCTTTAAAAATGCTTTAGCTGCTCTTTTCCCTCCATATTTTTCAACAGCTTTTGCGGCAATTTTAGGGTGCTTGAGAATATATCTAATCGCATCCTTTATCAGCCCTGTTCCCCATTTTTGTTCTTGGTAAGCTCTAGCAGATCCAACAACTTGATTATTTTTCGGAATAATCAAAGTTTGATAATCGACATTTAAATCTTGCGTCCCTTGTGTTGTATCAGCTTCAGCAGTGACTTGTAAAGGAGCAGTTGCTACAGACACCGTCAGCGTAGATGATACGGCCATAATGGCCAGAAATCTTCTCAAATTCATCTCTCTATTATCTCCACCAAAGTCCATCCAAATTTACTTCAGAACTACGCCATTAGCACCAACTGCAGAGTAGCGAGCCAAGTCCAGTTGCAAGCTAGTAACAGCCTTTGGCAGTTCGTTTTCAGCGAAGTTGGACCGCAATTGGGTGTCCAAGTTAGACGCGATTGAGCGGATTGATTCTGACTTTTCAGCCTTCTTAACAGCTGCTTCAAGCAGCTTGCTCAAAGCCGCGTTTGCCTTGACTGCCGGGTCATTTGCGACAGTTTCCAATTGTTTCTTAAATGCTTCTTCTGCTTCGTTTTCTTTCTTGTTAAAAAACATCGTACAGCCTCCTATAAATGAAAAATCAAACAATGTTTTTTCGCTTACATTCTAGCACTGTTTGTAATTAGTGGAAGAGAAAAATTGCTTCCCTATCAGCTCATTGCAATCTTACCCTTATCAATCTTTAATTGCAGAAAAGTACCTATCTGGTCAGTTTTTGGACTGATTCTGTTTTTCTCCAAGTGCTGCGATCTGCTTCTTCTTATCTCTCGAGAAGTAAACTATATCTCCGTTTGGAAAAGTTACGTATCTTTTAGCCAAATCTACGCTAACAACATTATCCGGATTGATTACGCATGACTGTGAAACTTTTAGTAAAAAATCATTTTCTTCATCCAGCTTAGAAATGTTGTTCTTAAATTCGCTGTCACCATTTGCTGCTACTAAATGAACTTTGTGTTGCATCGTGCTGTTTTCGATATAGTAAATTTCAGAAGCGCTGACTCTTTGTAAGTGCCGGCCGCACTTATAGCTAAAATACTGATGGTTTACGTGACTTAAAAGGTCCAGGTTATCAAAGGCCGCCTGTAGAGTTTCCTTTAACCGCTGCATAAAAGCAGCAGAGGGCAGTTCCTTGTTGATGTAATCAATTGCGCCAATTCGCCGACGATAGGTCAATGGGGCGTATTTATCATACGCTGTCACAAAGATTATCTGCGCGTTGGGATCACGACTTCGAACAAACTCAGCCAAGTCAACGCCTGTCTTAATCCCCTTGTTCAATTCAATGTCTAAAAAATAAAGTGCATTAGTCGTTTCGTTAGCTACCAAATAGCCAGCTACCTCTTCAAAGCTGTTGGCAACCAATGCTAATTCCAACTTGCTCTGCCGGTAATTTTCGTTGTCATCTGACAAATTCTCGCTGGCATAAACTATCCTTTGAGCAAGGCTTTCAGCTAAAGACGCATCGTCATCACACACAATAACCTTATATTCCAACTTACTCATCCTCTTCTTGATCAATCGTTAAGTAAAGGTCAAACCAGCCATCCGAAACATTGTATGAGATATCTAATTCTGAATACTTTTGTTCGATATCTTGCAAATTTGCCAACCCCAGCCCTTGATGTCCTGTTTTCGTTGTAAAGCCTTTAGTTGCTAGATTTGTATGCTGTCCTTTACCCGGAACGATCTTGTTTCGGATTTCAAACTCTAGACTATCTGTTGTTTCTTGGTAAAGCATCGCCTGTATCTCAGGATGACCATTTCTTTCTGAAAGAGATTGGCTCTCCTCTAATGCATTGTCAAAGGCAATCCCAATTACTCTAACTAAGTCAAGTTCATCAACATTGCCTGGTATTGACGCAATTGTTTGCCGACATTCAAAATCATAAGGAATGCCTGCTTGATATATGGCATTCAGCTTCGTGATAATGAGGCTCTTAAGAGTTTTAACTTGAATATGGTTTGTGTCTTTGTACTTAAGAAGAGCCTGAGAATCGAGGTTTTCAGCAGAATAGCGTTCCAATTTATCTAACAGCTCTTGAACATTCCCTTCAGCTGCACTGACTTTTAGCGAATTCAGCAAATTCCGGTAATCATGCCTAAACGCCCGGAGATTATCTTCACTTTGTTCAAGGTAATTGGCATATTCCTCCAGCTCTTTTTGCTTTTGCTTATTAAGTAAGCTCTCTTGTATCTTTTGATTACTATGAAACATTACTATTGCAAACAAGGCCTGTAAAATTATCACCAAACCCAGAGTAATTGCAGGCGAATAGAACCATTTATGCTCAATCACTACAGTATTTAACGTAACCAACGAAATGTATTCATAAATCAAGGTAATCATAAATGGCTCTTGCCAGCTCAGCTTTTGTAAGTACGATCTTATTTTTTGAACGTTTGATTTAAATAAGGCAAAAGCCATTAAATATATCGCCACAGAAATTACCAAATCCATATATGGGAACATGGCAATTATGTTTTTGGGAAACAAATTTAGTATCGTGTCAGATAAAAGATCGCAAAAAAGACAAATAATTGCTGTACTAAACACAGTCGCCCAATTTTTCTTGCGGTAAGCGACTAAGAATAACGAAACTTCTGCTATATTAGCAAGAATTGAGCCCCAAACGTTAATATCGGCAAATATGCTCAAAATCAGTAAAAATATAATCAATTGTATCTTGCTAGGATATCCTGTTAAGTAATAAAAAAACAGGACATTTACGACCGCAGATAGTATCGTTGTCGCAAGGCTCATATAAAACAACATTTATCTGTGGATTTTCCGGATAATGGGAAGGAAATCTTTTAAATGATCGCCCCATCTAATACCCTTGTACAACGAAACATACGGTAAAAATCCTTCAATACCTCCCCCAACAATCTGTTCCAATTCTTCATCTGTCAGTGTTTCAACTTTATGCAAGTTATTATCCATAATTTTCTTTCCTTTCATGAAAAATCAACCATTTTTATCCTAACAAATTTTAACTCAAACGTGAAAAAGAGACGGATTATGTCAAAATTCAGACTGATTTTTCATTTCTCTTCCACATCCAGCTAATCCTCCCGGCAATGATATAATTATAATAGTAATAAAACTGAAAGGAGCCGTTTTGATGCCTGAATTAGAAAAGATAGTCGAACGCCCCTTGATCACCATCACCAACCTGATCTGGAGCTTTAACAAGGAAACCCACCGGGTTCAGCTGCTTTTAGTCAAGCGCAAGGACGAACCTTTCGCGGACCGCTGGGCCCTGCCGGAAACCCTCCTTCGGGAAAACGAAAGTGCCGACCAGGCTGCCGTGCGCTTGATCAAAGAAAAAATTGGGCTTGACCTGCCGGAAACTTCCACCGAGCAGCTGGCCACCTTTACCTCCCCCCACCGGACGCCCGGCGAGCGGGCCCTGGCCCTAACCTACATGACCTACCTGCCTGCCATGCCAAACCTGCGGCCCGGCTACGGAGCCAGCGATGTTGCCTGGTTCGCCTTTGAAAATTTCGGCCACAAGTATGAGCTTTTTTCCGCTGACAAGAACTTAACCTTTGAATTAGCGGAAAATTCCCACGCCCTAGCCTTTGACCATGACGAAATCATCGCCGTGGCCATCCAGCGCATCCGTAACAAACTGGACTACCAGCCCAGCATCCTGCAGATCCTCGGCCCCGAATTCACCCTCCGCGAAGCCCGCGAGGTCTACGCCCCCTTCTTCCAAACCACAGTCGATGAGATCGACAACTCCAACTTCCGCAAAACCCATGGCTCCCTCTTTACCGAGCTGGGCGTGCAGAAGAATTACCACAAGAGCGGACGGCCGCCAAAGCTCTATTGCCTTAAGGAAACACAAAGCAATATCCTCTGGGGCAAGGCTAACGACAAGCAAGGCTAAAACTGCCTTGCTTTTCTTTTGCAAAAAACCACCCTGCCTGAGCAGGGTGGCCTGTAATCTATTAAAAATTAACTAGGAGATGACATGAATCAACTTTGGCAAAGCAGCCTTCTGCTGATTAACTTAATCGCCTTCGCCCTCTACGGCATCGACAAGGCTAAAGCCAAAAGGCACGCCTGGCGCATCCCCGAACGGTTGCTGCTTACTTGCGGCCTGCTGGCCCCTGCCGGGTCCGGCCTGGGCATGCTGGTCTTTCACCACAAGGTCCGCAAGTCCTACTTCTATTTAGCAGTCTTCGCCGGATTTATCCTCTGGGCTATTGCTGCTTATGTGCTTTTAAAGCTTTAGTTAAGGCTCTTAAGCATCTTAAAGGCGGTCTCCGTGCTGTGGGCCTTGAACTGGTAAACGCTGGAACCTTTGGCCCAGGTGATCACCGTGTTCAAAGAGCCCAGGCTTTCGCCAACATCAACCTGCACGCTGGACTTCGCCGCCGTATCCGGCAGACCATATTGCTGGTAGAGCGCTAGCAGCTTTTGCGCCGTTGGCAGCGGCTTTTGCCCCTGGACATTGCTTGCCCGGACGACAAAGGACCATTGGCCCTGGTTGAATTGCAGGTAAGTCGACCCAGCCGCCCCTTCTTCTGTCCCAGTCACATTGCCGGCAATCTTAACCGCCGGCAGGCCGGTCTTGGGCTCTTGGTAATTGATCAAGCTGCTGGCGTCAGCCACATTCTTGTTTTCCGTTAAAACAGCATATGGCTTTTCACTGGCAATCCGGCTGTCGTTTAAGGCCAGCGGGCTATTTCCGACACTGTAGTAGACAACATTCTGGCTGCTGGAACTGGTGTAGCGGATATTCAAGTTGCTGCTACCCCGGCCTAAGCCGTCAGCCGCGGGCAAAAGCATCCCCGGCAGTTTGGTCCTTAATTGACTAGTTAAAGTCCCTATCCGGTTTGTATCTGCCCTTTGGCTGCTGGAAGCCGCGGACTTAGAGCTGGCCTGGCTTGAGGAGGATTTTGCCGAACTGGCCGCGGATTTAGCTGCCGACTTAGAGCTGGCCTTACTTTCCGCCTTCTTCTCGCTCTTAGTCTGGCTGGATCGACTGGACTGACTCTTGCTTTGGCCCGCGCAACCGGCAAGCAAGCTGGCTGCCAACAGAAGCAGGGCCAAATTTTTCCTGTTCTTCTTCATTTTTTTACACTCTTTCTTTATCAATAATTATCCTGCTTTCCACCCCTAATTATAGATCTTGCCGAATCTTTTATAAAGAAAGTTCCGTTTTTGTTGGTAAAAAATCGCTTAATTTACCTTCTTTGTCTGAAAAGACTTGCAAAATAATCTTTTCTGGAGTAAAGTTTACGTCAAGCGAGTAAAAGTTTATTTTACTTTTTATTTTTATCTTATTTTAGGTAAGTTATACTTTTAACAAAAAGAGAGAAAAGATGGAAAATGAAGCACTCTTGATCATTGACTATACCAATGACTTCGTAGATGACAAAGGCGCTCTGACCTGCGGGGCACCGGCCCAAGCCTTGGCTGACCAGATCGTCAGCTTGGCCGACCAGTTTTTGGCCGCCGGCAAGTGGGTTATCCTGCCAACCGACAAGCACTTTAAGGGCAACCCCTACCACCCGGAAACCAAGCTCTTCCCGCCCCACAATCTGCCAAATACTTGGGGCCGGGAGTTCTACGGACCCCTGCAAACTTGGTATAATAAACATCAAGACGACGAGCACGTCCTTGTCTTGGACAAGTCACGCTACTCTGCCTTCTGCGCTACCGGCCTGGACCTCTTCTTGCGCGAGCGCAAGGTCAGCCGGGTTCACCTGGCCGGGGTCTGCACGGACATCTGCGTCCTGCACACCGCCATGGACGCCTACAACCATGGCTATGACATTACAGTGCACGAAAAGGCAGTTGCCGCTTTAAACGACGCGGGACAAGAATGGGCACTGAACCACTTCAAGTCCTGCCTGGGCGCTGAAGTCGTCGACTAACCTTTACCGTTTAAGTTTTTATTTTTACTTTTAACAGTTATATTTTTGAGAAAGCAGATTTTTACACTATGTCTTTATCACACGCGTTAATTACTGACCTGTACGAATTCTCAATGGCTAACGGCTACTTTGAAACCCTGCCAAGAGATACCGAAGCCGTCTTCGACGTCTTTTACCGGACTGTTCCGGACAACGGCAGCTTCGTCGTCTCCGCCGGCCTGGAACAAGTCGTTGAACAGCTGCGGGGCTTCCACTACACCAAGGAAGACATCGACTACTTGAAGTCCCTCAAGCTCTTCAGCGCTGAATTCATTTCCTACCTGGAAACCATGACCTTCGACTGTGTCGTTTACGCGATTCCAGAAGGCACCCCGGTCTTCCCGCGGGTGCCAATCCTGACGGTCAAGGGGCCTTTGATTCAATGCCAATTGCTGGAAACCTTCGTCCTTAACCTGATCAACCACCAGTCCTTGATCGCCACCAAGTCCCGCCGGATCAACCTGGCCGCGGCTGGCCGGCCAGTCATGGAATTCGGTGCCCGCCGGGCCCAAGGTCCAGACGCTTCCGTTCTGGGCGCCAGAGCTGCCGTTATCGGCGGCTGCATGTCAACCAGCAACGTCTTGTCAGCAGCCAAGTACAACATCCCGGTTGCCGGCACCATGGCCCACGCCTGGGTTCAAAGCTACCCAACCGAACTTGAAGCCTTTGAAAAGTGGGCGGAAGTCTACCCGGACAACGCCCTGCTTTTGGTCGACACTTACGACGTCTTAACTAGCGGCGTGCCTAACGCTATCAAGGTCTTCAAGGAGCTCCGCGCCAAGGGACACAAGAAGTTCGGCATCCGGATCGACTCCGGCGACATCGCCAAATTGTCCCGCAAGGCCCGCAAGATGATGGACGACGCCGGCTTCCCGGAAGCAACCATCACTGCGTCCAACGCCTTGAACGAAAACGTCATCCACTCCCTTCTCCAAGAAGGCGCGCCGCTTGACAGCTTCGGCGTTGGTGAACAATTGATCACCAGCTCCAGCTCACCGGTTCTGAGCGGGGTCTTCAAGCTGGCCGCTTTGAAGATTGGCGACGGGGAATGGCAGCCAAAGATCAAGCTGTCCAACTCCAAGGAAAAGGTCACCCTGCCTGGTGAAAAGAAGGCTTACCGCCTCTACCACAAGGGGACCAAGAACGCCTTTGCGGACGTTATCGCCCTGGCTGATGAAAGCTTGCCAGAAGAATTCGTTGGCATTAACATGGACCCGATGATGACTGAAACTGAAGCAAACTTGAAGGACTTCGACGCCGTCCTCTTGACCCAGGTCGTTGTCGGCCCAAAGGCCAAGTCCATCGAAACCGACACCTTCAAGATCCAAAAGCACATGTACGAAAAGCTGGCTGAACTGCCAGAAGAAACCCAAAGACTGCTTAACCCGGACCGCTACCCGGTCTATCTGACTCCTGCCCTGGCTGACCTGCAAGCCAAGATGATCAAGGACCACAAGCTTAAGTAAGTCACCGGTTCAATTGCATAAGCAAAAACGAAGTTGCTCTACTTGAGCAACTTCGTTTTTTTGCCTGCTATTTTATTCTTCAGCCAGTTTTTCTTCCAATTGTGACGTACACATCGGGCAACGGCTGGCTTCGATGTCGATCTCGCTCTTGCAGAAAGGGCAGACCTTGGTCGTTGCTTCTTCTTCAACCTCTTCTTCCTTCTTGATCAAGGACCCGGCCCGGTTGAAGGCCTTGACGATCAAGAACAGGACAAAGGCCATCATCAAGAAGTTGATGACCGCGGTCAAGAACTTCCCATAAGCCAGGGTCACCCCGGAAAATTTCAGTGAGAACTGGTCAAAATTCATCCCACCGACCAGACCTAAAAGCGGACTGATGATGTCGCTGACCAGGGACTTGACGATGGTGGTGAAGGCACCGCCGATGATGATACCGACGGCCATGTCCATCACGTTGCCCTTAGAGATGAAAGCTTTGAACTCCCCGAAGAAGCCCTTAGTGGATTCGACAGCCTGCTGGCCGTCTGGCAGATTAATTCGCTTTGGCATTTTTTTACTCCCAAATATAATTTATCGCTTGTATAAATTAGCGAACCAATTATAGCATTCTTAGGGAACAATTAACAGTTATTTTCTCACTTGCTTGTATGCTGGCAAAACCCAGCGGTCGATTGCTTCAGCTACCGCCCCTTGGTCAAAAGTCTTCTCCGTAATCTTGTCGCAGTCCGCCCGCATTTCCGGGCTGACATTGGCCACCCCGACGCCGGTGCCAGCCGCCTTGATCATGGCCAGGTCGTTGAAGCTGTCCCCGATCGCCATGGTCTTATCCAGCTGATAGCCCAGCTCCTGGCACAGTTTCTTCAAGCCTGTCCCCTTGTTCACCTGGGGCGGGTTAAATTCCAGATAGCGGTTAGATGAAAAGCTCATCTCACTGACTTTTTCAAAATCCGCCAGGTCCTTCCGCAATTTTTTCAAGCGGGGAAAATCAGTGTCGACGTAGAGGATCTTGGCAAAACGGGCCCCGCTTGCCCGCAAGGCCGTTAAGTCCCCGCCCGGTAAAGCCGCGAAGTCCAGCCGCCCTTGACAAAAATCGATCTCTTCTCGCGTAAGCCGGTAGCCGTAAACTTGGTCCTCAGTGTAGATATGCATCCCCAGACCTAATTCCTGCCCCCGCTTGAAAATTTCCTCGACCAGATCCCCATCCATCCCGGTAAAGGAGATCAGGCGCGGTCCCTTATTTTCAAAAACCGCCCCGCCGTTGTAACAGATCGTGTACTGGCCGGCCTGGTCCGCCTGGCCCAGTTCTTCTAGCGTCTGCCTTAAAGAGTAAAAACCACGCCCTGTAGCTGGCACGAACTTGATGCCTAGTTCCTGGCATTTTTTAATAGCCCGCAGATTTTCCTCTACTACCCGGCTGCCCGGCCCCAGCAAGGTTTCATCTAAGTCGCTGGCAATCAGTTTGATCATCATTTTTCCTCCTTGCTCATCATTTTTCTACCACCATGATAGCGTTTTTATGGGCAAAAAGAAAATAGAAAGAGAAAATAAAAAAGCTGCCTTACAGCAGCTTAATCGGTGATGGTTACCTCACCGGCAATATCCTTGTTGAAAAAGGCCCGGACATCCTCTAGGTCCATCCCCTGGCCCAGGGCCCACATCAGCTTGGTCACGGCACTTTCACTGGTCATGTCCCGGCCGCTGATCGCCCCTTCCAGCATAGCCGCCCGGCCAACCTCATACTTGGTCAAGTCA
The DNA here is from genome assembly GCA_027681045.1 of Lactobacillaceae bacterium AF64-9pH9TA. Taxonomy (GTDB): domain Bacteria; phylum Bacillota; class Bacilli; order Lactobacillales; family Lactobacillaceae; genus Lactobacillus. Next base: position 131,714 of record JAQDCK010000005.1, read on the forward strand.
GTCCGTTCGTACAAACACTGGCTGCAGGCCACCACGGGGACTCCCCGCTTGATGATCTCACCAATCGCCTTAACCATGTTCCGCCGCATGTAATTCATGCCGCCGAGGCCATAGGCTTCGATGACGATCCCCTTGACTCCGCTGTCAACCATGGCGGACAAAACCGCCGGGTCAAAGCCTGGGAAAAGCTTGATCATGGCCACCTGGGTCTCTACCTTGGTATTCAAAGTGCAGATGGCATGCTCGCTTGGCACGTATTCAAAGTCCTTGTGCTTGATGTCGATGCCGTCTGAAGTCACCATGGCCACCGGGTCAACGTTGATGCTCTTGAAGGCGTCAAAACCGGTCGTCCGGATCTTAACGCAGCGGCAGCCCCGCATGATCTGCCGGTTAAAGGCGATATAAATCCCCGGCTTGCAGGTTGCGGCCGCGGCAAAAGCAACCCGGAGGTTGTCCGGCGCGTCGCTTAAGATGGCCTGCATGGGCACCTGGCTCCCAGTTAAAACGACCGGCAGGTCGATCCCCTGCAGCATAAAGGTGAGCATCGACGCCGTGTAAGCCATGGTGTCAGTCCCGTGGGAAACAACGATGCCGTCAAAGCCCCGGCGCAACTTGTAAATCTGTTCGGCAATAAAAGCCCACTCTTCCGGCTGGATATTGGAAGAGTCCAAAGATAAAATGTCCTTGACCTCTACTTCATAAGGCAGGCCACCCAAAGTATGGAGCAGTTCCGCCCCCGACTGGCCCGGGATCAGGCCTTCTTCTGAAGCTACAGACGCGATCGTCCCCCCAGTCGACAGCAGCAATATTTTCTTATTGGTCATCTTTTTCCTCACATGCTTCCCGATTTTCCTCAGCCAAAAGCTCATACAAACGGTCCAGGTACTTTTCCAGCTGGCTTAGTTCCTGCCGGCTGTAGAGCTGCTCCACCTTTTCCTGCAGCTTGTGCATCCCTTTTTTAGCGCTAATGCAGATCTGCCGGCCTTCATCCGTCAGGCAGACAATCTTCACCCGCTTGTCGCTTTCCGCCAAGTGGCTTCTGACATAGCCCTTGCCTTCCAGGCGGCCGACAATCCCGGCCATGGTAGCCTGGGCCACTTCAAAGTGGTTTTCCAGCTGCTTTAAAGGCGCCTGCTGGCCCGCGCATTTCTCCAGATAAACCAGGCAGTGAAACTGTGAAAAGGTCAGGCCCAGTTTCTTGAGCTCATAGTTGCCTCTTTTAGCCATCAAATCATTGATCTTCTTGACTCTTAACCCTAAATCCATCGTTTCCTCGGCTCCTAATCTACCAACAGTACCTAAGAGCCTATTTTACCATTTTTGCCGGTTAAAAGTCCTCTTCCAGCCGCTTTGCCTGGACGATCTAGTCTCGCAGCTTGCTTAAATCTGCCATCGTTTTTTCCTCAAAAGTCCCCTATTTTTCCAAGATTTTTTAAAAAAACACCCTTAGTACTTTACGAGATAAAATGAAAGTATTATCATTAAGATGAAAAAATTACGATTAGGTTGAGCGTAACACCAAACGCTGAACTTTATCTGTGGTAAATTGTTATTGTTATCAGTGTAATTTTTCACATCACAGAGAACGCGAACCAGCCGGTTCGCGTTTTTTGTTTTTCCCTATTTTTTATTTTTCTTAGGCTGTCTTGGCCACGTCCACCCAGGCCGTGTAGTCAGAGTATTTTTCCAGAGCCGGGATGGTCAAAAAGTCCCTTCGTCCATTTCTGCTATGTCGCCCACCATTTCTATGCCAAACAGCAGGAGAAAAAGCAGACCAGCCTTTAACAAGAGCGCCTTCGGGCGCTTTTCTTTTTGCCCGGGAATCGAATCAAGTCAATCTGATCAGATCAAATCAAATCTAATCACATCATTGACGAGATTGACGAGATTCGCTAAAATATGATTAGATTGAAAGCAGTAAAAAGGAGGCGCGCCATGCTTACGCCAAACGATTCCAGCAGCTTTGAAAACCAGCTTTCTCCCCGCCAGGACTTGACCTTTAACTCCCTGCAGGCCCTTTTTGACCAGCAGGGCCTCTCCTTTACCCCGCCGTCCAGCCAGTTCGGCATCCTCCAGTTCAGCAATTTCGACCTCCTGGTCTCTGACCAGTGCCCTTACACGATTAAGTGCGCTGTTTTTAAGGGAACGGACCAGGACGAATTCCTGGACCGGCAGGAGTTTACCGGCTCTCTGGCCGCCCAATTCCAGCAGGTCTACGCTTTTTTGGAAAAGCACAACCCGGTAGAGAGCCAGATCAAGGGCCTTTACCGGGAAGACCGGCCAGCCTATCCCAAGCAGGCCTTAAGGGAAGCCTTGATGAACGCGATTATCCACAGGGACTACAGCAATCCGGCCAGCAGCTTGATCAACTTATACACAGACCGGGTGGAATTCATTTCTTTTGGCGGCCTCATGCCCGGGATTACCCTGGAAGACGTTCAGCTGGGCCTGTCAGTTTGCCGGAACAAGCGCCTGGCCGACCTCTTTTACCAGCTGAAGCTGGTGGAATCCTACGGAACCGGGTTAGCCAGAATCAAGAGTGCCTACAAGGGCTGCCGCCTTGCGCCCCAGATTTTAGCCGCTCCCAGTTCTTTTAAGGTGGTCCTGCCCCATTACCAGGCGGCCGTCAAAGCGGCCCCCAAGCCGGGCAAAAAGGCAGCTACACCTGCTCCTAGCCCAGCTCCCAAGCCAAAGGCTCGGGCAACTGACAATGAAGAAGCCGTTTTGACTTTTGGCAAAGAGCATGGGGAATTTATCAGAAGCGATATTGAGGAGCTCTTAGGAGTCAGCCCAGCTACGGCGACCCGGCTCTTGCGGCAGATGGAAAGCAGCGGCTTGGTCCTCAAGCGGGGCAAGGCCAAGGCCATCCGCTACCGGATCAGCGAAAATTCATAAGCAAACAGTTCAGTTCCTGCCTAAACGTGCTAACATAGGTAGGGACTTTTTTCATCCAAAAAATTACAATCCAATAGAAATCTGGCAACAATCATGCAACAATTTACTCCGATTCTTTTAGGCAGCGACATCAACGTTTACGGGATGGCCCGGTCCTTCCACGAGGCTTACGGGATCAAGGTCCAGGCCTGGGGCGCGTCCACTCTGGCTCCCACCCGGTATTCAAAGATCGTTGACATCGAGGTTCACCCGGGCTTTACTGAAGACCCGGAATTTATCAAGGTCATGCGCGAGAAGATCAAGGAATACAAGAAGCACCCGGAACCGGTGATCTTGATCTCCTGCGGGGACGGTTACTCAGAGCTTTTAGCCAAGCACAAGCAGGAGCTGGAGGAGGCCTTCATCGTTCCTTATATCGACTACGCCCTCTTGGAAAAGCTGATCTCTAAGGAGGGCTTCTACGAGGTCTGTGAAGAATACGGCCTGCCTTACCCGAAGACCAAGATCATCACTATGGCCGCTTACAAGGACGGTTCTTACGCCGACGTGCCTTTCCCCTTCCCGGTCGCTTTAAAGCCGGAAGACCCAGTTTCCTGGCTGGACGTCCAGTTTGAAGGGCGAAAGAAGGCTTTTGTCATCAAGGACCTGGACGAATTCAAGGATATTGTGGGCAAGATCTACAAGAACGGCTATAAAGCAGACTTGATTTTGCAAGACTTCATCCCAGGCGACGACTCCAACATGCGGGTCTTGAACGCTTATGTGGATAAGAATCACAAGGTCAAGATGATGTGCCTGGGCCACCCCCTCTTGGAAGACCCGGACCCGATTGCCATCGGCAACTACATGGTGATCGCGCCGGACTATGACGAGAAGCTCTACCAGACCGTCCAGGCCTTTTTGGAAAAGATCAACTACACGGGCATGGCCAACTTTGACATCAAATACGACGTCCGCGACGGCCAGTACAAGTTCTTTGAGATCAACCTCCGCCAAGGCCGGTCCAGCTTCTATGTCACTTTGAACGGCTATAACCTGGCCAAGTGGTATGTGGAAGACTATGTGGAAGACTCGCTTAAGGACCGGCCGGTTGTTTACGGCAACCAGGATCCGGCCAAGCACAAGCTCTGGTTAGGCGTGCCGGACAAGATTTTTGAACAATACGCGGTCGACTCCCTGGCCAAAAAGGAAGCCTTGGCACTTCTGCGGGCCGGCAAGGTGGGCACCACAGTCTTCTATAAGCCGGACATGAACGTCAAGCGCTGGCTCTTGATGAAGCACATGTACCACAACTACTACAAGGATTATCAGAAGTACTTCAAGGTCAATAAGGAGCAGTACTTCGAGAAAAAGAAGTAAGAAGCATAAACTTATGCACAACAAAAAGAGGAAGCTCACAGGAGTTTCCTCTTTTTTGCGTACTATTTTTCTATCCTGTTTAAAAGTTGTGGATAATCGACAAGCAGATGTGCAGGGCTTTTGCCTGGGAGGCCTGACCCCAACCTCGGTCATCATGCGCCTCCACATTAGCCAGGGAATCAGCCGTGTAGAGGAGCTGGCCAAATTCAGCGCCCCGTTTAGCGCTAACAGCAGCCATTGAGGCGCACTCCATCTCTACCACCTGGCAGCCCTCCCCGCGCCGGTATTCGACCATGTCCTGGGTTTCCCGGAAAAAGCCGTCAGTCGTCCAGGTCGTGCAGTACTCAAACGGCAACCCCTGCTCTTTTAAGCCTTGGCCAATTTTTTGAGCAGCTGCTGGGTCAAGGTCCACATAGCGGCTGGCCGGCAGGTACTTGTAGGAAGTGCCTTCATCTCTTAAAGCCCGGGTCGGGATCAAGAAGTTGTTTTCCTTGATGTCCACCAAGGTCCCGCAGGAGCCAACAGCCAGAAACTTCCGGCAGCCAAGGGCGATCAAGGCATCCATGAACTGGGCGGCGGCGGAACCACCTAATGGTGCCCGGCATAAGCACAGCTGCTCACCTTGGTTCTCAATAATATAGATCGGCCGCAGGCGGTCAATAGTAATAAAGCGGTCAGCCACTGTCGCGTTGACCTGCTCGGCATACTTATCGACTTCGTCCCCTAAGAAAGCAAAGAGGCATTTTTCCGGCAGCCTTACGCCTTCACTATCATGGCCCGGCTTCAGAACTTCCTGGGAAACCGGATCATATTCCAAAATCGGCAATTCGTTTTTCTCGATCATAATCTAAGTCCTTTCCAGTTTAAGCAAGTTAAAGTATAGCAAATTACGGCTCCCCTGGACAAAAGAAAAGGAGTCAGTTCCGGTTTGGAACTGGCTCCTTTTAAATGAAGAGAATTATATAGGATAGTGTGATTTAAGCGTGGAATTCGATTACTAAGCAGACCATAGCATTTCTGCCGCTGCCGTAGTGGCCTACGCCAATGTAGGCGGTATGGTTGCCAGAGTCGACCATCATCGTGTAGTGTTCGTAAGTGTTGCTGATGTTGGTGATGTTCTTTCTGGTCTTCTTAACGACGATGGCTTGGTAGTCATCCTTTTCAGCCTGCATGTTTTCAGTGAAAGTGCTGGTCAAGCTGAACTTCATTTGAGCCGTAGCGTTGCCGCTTTGCGCGTTGTAGTAGCAAGCGTGCAAGGTTTCGCCGCCGTGATAGATAATCTTGCCCTTAACGATTGGGTAGGTGTTGAGGTAGCGTGGCAGGGAGTTGTAGCCGGAGTGGTCGTAAGTCCCGGTAGTAACGTATTGCTTTGCCTTTTCAGTAGCCCGCTTGTCAAGAACAGCGTTGTACTTGGAGCTCATCTTGACTGCCTTGACCCCGGCCTTAGCCCGGAAGCTGTTGACTACGTTCAGGGCTGCTTGACGGAGTTGGCTTTGGCTGCTCAGGCTGTTGTCAGTGCTGGCCTTAACAGCTGCCTTCTTGGTGTTGATAGCCTTGTAGGTGATTTTAACCGTCTTGTTCTTGGTCTTTGAGGTTACCTTGGCTGCCTTGACAGTCTTGGTGCCGGCCTTGTAGCCGGCAGCCTTAGGAGCCTTGTAGGACTTCCATCTGGAAGTAGTCCACTTGCGGCCCTTCTTCTTTAAAGTAGCGGTTTGCTTAACCCGGGTATACTTGCCTGGCTTGTAAACCTTGATGGTCCGGGTAACCTTCTTGGTAGTGGTCTTAGCGTAAACCGGATTCGTGGTCGTAGTTGCCAGCCCGAGGAGGGCTGCCAGAGCTGCTAAAACTGTGATTTGCTTTCTCATAATATATCACCTATTCCTGCTTAATTCTCTCTATTGGTTATCTCTTATCTTTCAACTAGAATTATAGCAGGGTTTTAGGCTAAAAGTTATAGTTTTTTGGTAGCTTTTATAAGCCTTTACTTATTAGTAGGGAACACAGCTTTCCCCGCACTGTGCAAATAGCTATAAGCGTTGATTTATCAAGCCCTTCCACGTTCCGTTATCCAGTCAGCTTAAATGCTTGATATTTAGCTAATGTAAGGGGATGTAGAGTCATCTTTTAAGCTTTTGCAATTGCTTTCAACTTATTAAAAATACTACACTTTACTCGCTAAAGTCTCCAATCGATATTTTTATCTGTTTTTCTATAAGTTTTATCTTAAAAAGTCCTCTAGCACAATTCTTATAACTATAAGTTTGCGTATATTACATAAAACTAATTATCACTAAGTAAGAAACTATATTTCAGATTTGCAAAAAGTTATCATTGCAATTTTCTGCCACTTTTTTGGAGCCAAAAAATAGGCCGCTGCCTATTTTATTAAGCAACAGCCTGTGGCAAATATTTTTTGCAATTAAAATCAGAAATTCAGTTAGGAGACTTTTTATGGAAGAAAAACATGAAATCATTGCACCCAATTTTATTTCAAAGCCATCTTCGATGTCGTCACCACCCCATGCGCCATATAAGCATATTGAGGCGAAGGTGGAGCTTAAAGGGATTCGTTTAACCATCTTAACGACTGGCCGCGATGAAATTTCGGCCTTACTAACTGGCTCACCTTTAGCTTTGAAAACGGGTGCCACAATATCATGCTTCTCTTCTATAAAGAAATCCTCCTGTACTGAATCTTATGCCTTCAGTATAGGAGGATTGGTCGACCGCGCCTAGACGTATTATGTAAGCACCCAATAGCGCGGTATCTATTCTGGCTATTTACGATTAAGCCAGCAAGATGTGACTCTTGTTGGCTGTATGGCTCATGCAAGGCGGGAGTTCGATGATTCCTTGCCTAAAGACAAGGCCAGAGAATCCGACGTAACTTCGGTGGCTAATCAAGGGATCCACTACTGTAATCAAATGTTTCGCCTGGAGCGCGCCTGGGAATACCTTTCCGCTGAAGAAAGATACGAGAAGCGTCAGTCCGAATTAAAACCTCTGCTAGAGAAGTTTTCCGACTGGTGCTCCAAGAAATCAATCTCCGTGTTGCCTTCCAGCAAGCTAGGGACAGCCTTCCAGTATTGCATAAAGCACATGGACAAGTTCATGAACGTCCTAAAGGATGGTCGCCTTGAACTGTCCAACAACAGAGCAGAACGAGCAGTCAAAGAGATCGTCATGGGACGCAAGAACTGGCTCTTTTCACAAAGCAGTACCGGCGCCAAGTCCATGGCAATCATAATGAGCATACTCGAAACTGCCAAGCAAAATGGCTTGGATCAATTCAAATATATCAACTATCTTTTAGACAAGCTGCCCAATGAGCTGTCATTATCAGACAATCAACGTCTGGAAGCCTATTTACCATGGGCTGAGAATGTCAAACTCCACTGTAAATAAAGTCCCATAAACTGATTAATCCCATCTTAGCATTGCTAGGATGGGATTTTAATATACTCTTCTATTGGGTGCTTACGTTATTTCTTGCAATCTGCCATCTTGAAATAAAAAATTCCCCATCCATTTTCTGGATGAGGAATTGCCCTTCACCAATACGGTTTAACAAAGAGCCAGAAAAATGCCTTCCGAGTATGCTAGATGAATTTTCTATTTCATCTGTATACTCAGAAGGCATTATAGCCGAAATTCTGAACGGTTCTTTTATTCAAAGGACTTATGTCACAGCCCCTTTTTGTGCCTCTTCAGACTAGTGAGTTATTCTGACTAACTACTAATCTTCTTTTCTCTTCTTGCTGCCGAGGCCAAACAAAGCAAGTAAGCTCAGAATGATCAAGCCCAAACCTGTTGCCGCAGTAGCTGAAGTATCTTGCTCACCTGTTTGTGGCAACTTCTTCGCTGTCGTATCAGCGGTTGCTCCTTGAATCGATGCTGTCGTTCCTTGACCGTTATTCTTTACATCACCGGTGTTAGCAACGTCACTTCCTTGCTTGGTTACCAACTGGCTTCCGGAAATAACGTCCTGTGAACCATCTGGGTAGGTGATCGTAGTCGTACCATCATTACCAATAGTTACCTGAGTCCCTTCTGGGAACTGGTCTTTATTGGCATTTTCGATACTTTCCTTAACCTGTTGCTTCTCTTCATCAGTCAGGTTATTTGGATCCTTGACTTCAACCTTAGTCCCTGGAACTGTTGGATTAGTCTTATCGGCATCTGTCTTAGCTTCGACTACCTGGTCACCAGGAATCGTATCCTGGGAGCCATCTGGATAGTTGATTGTGACTGTCCCATCATCGTCGACTGTGACTTCCGTCCCCTCTGGGAACTTATCTTTATTGGCTTCTGTGACCTTGTCTTCGACTTCTTTCTTTTCGTCAGCAGTCAGCTTCGTTGGATCATCAACCTTGGTCTTGTCTTTAACCGTTGGATCCAGCTTTTCAGCACTAGTCTTTTCTTCAACCAGCTGATTACCTGGGATAGTGTCGACTGACTTGTCTGGGTGGGTAATCGTTGCTGTACCATCATCACCTACTGTAACAACTGTGCCATCTGGGAAGTTACCCTTATTAGCGTCTTCCACATTCTTCTGAACTTTATCTTTTTCATCTTTAGTTAAGTTGCTGGTATTTGCTACTGGTTCCTTGGTTGATGGAACATTTGGTGTGATCTTCTCAGCGTCGGTTGCTGGATGTACCAACTTGCTACCTTCGATTGTATCAGTTGTCGTATCTGGGTAAGTTACTGTAGCTGTACCGTCAGCACCTACTGTAACTGTAGTGCCATCTGGGAAGTTACCCTTATT
>JAQDCK010000006.1 GCA_027681045.1 Lactobacillaceae bacterium AF64-9pH9TA
CAACTTGCGTCAAGTGACGCAACGTTTTATATCTTACTCGCTTGTTTACTTCTTGTCAACAAGTCTTTGATATTTATTTTTGTCTTCAATCATCTTTCGTTAAGAAAGCGCTTTGTGTTTTACTTGAAGGCATCTACTACTTTACCTCCATTTTTTGTTTTTGTCAATCTATATTTTCAATTTTCTTCTAATTTTTTCTTAGCTTTCATTTGCCAGCTTTTTGCAATTCATCCATGCCCTTTTTTCGCCACTCTCCTTTCCCGGGTCCAGTCCAGCTTGTAAAAAAGTGAAATCATTCACTGCTTTTTTCTGTGCTTTCATCACTCTACTCTAGCACAATCGTAAGCATTTACACACTCCAGATTCATTGAAATTTATGGCCTTTTTCGGCTTGGCAAAAAAATCAGACCACTGTTACTGCTGCCAAGGAATTGTCAGCTGATGAAAAGATGGAAGAAGCCAAGCGCTATACAGGTGAATTAGTTAACAAAGCCTTGGTCGCTAAAGAAGCTTACGCGACCTACAACTAGGAGCTGACCAGTGCACGGTGCAGAACCCGCGCCAGCCAAGCATGGCTGAAATCAAGCAGCTTTTGCTCAGCATGTATTAAAAATACCTTTCCTGGATTTTTCCTAAAATTTTAGTCATCTGTAATCCACCAATAAAACAAAACAAGTCCTGTTTGAGTTTATCAAGCAGGACTTGTTTTTGGTAAAAGGAGCTTTCAGTTAATTATTTCTTGTCCTTGGCAGCCAGCCAGTATGGCAAGGATACAAAGACAATACCGCCGACCATGTTGCCCAGGGTTACCCAGAGCAGGTTGTAGAACATGCCGCCGGTTGAAACGGCGCCTGCCCCTTGCACTGGATTCAGCAAGGCAACGATGAAGGTCGTCATATTGGCCACGCTGTGCTCAAAGCCAGTTGAGAAGAAGGCCAAAAGGCACCAGAAGATCATGATCAGCTTAGCTGAGTCGCTCTTGGTCTGGAAGCCTGACCAAACAGCCAGGCAGACCAAGATGTTACAGAGAATGCCCCGCAAGAAAAGCTGGCCAGCTGGCGCAGCCATCTTAGCAGCTGCCGCCTTGGTGAAGACAGTTGCCGTAACTGGCAGATCCAGACCGGATTTGACAAACATCCAGGCCAAGATGCCAGCCCCCAGCAGGTTGCCCAGCCAGCAAACCAGCCAGAGAAGACCCGCTTGGCCCAGCTTGACCCTCTTTTCCAAAAGGCCCGCACTCATCACGAAGTTGTTGCCAGTAAAAAGTTCGGCTCCAGGAATGACCACCAGACTCAAGGCAATCCCGAAGATCAGCCCCTTGATCAAGTTAGCAAAGGGGTTTGTCCCTAATTGTCCCCCAACCGTGAAGGACAACAAGATCCCGAAACCGATGTACATCCCTGCTAAAATAGAAAGCACGACATAGCCGGCTGGATTAGTCTTCAGCAGGTTAAATTTCTTTTGCGCCGCGCCAGCAGCCGCGGCAAATGATTCCTTATACATTATGTTACCTCTTATTCTTTTGCATGAAAGCACTTAATTCCTGTAAATTATTATATGCTTTTCTCTGGTCTGTGTAAACGCTTTTCTTGATATAAATCAAATATTTTTTAGCTAAAAATATTATTAATAGGAATATTAGCAAAGCGAACTACCAAAGAAAAAAACTCAAGCCCAGCAGTAATGCGGGATTTAGTTTTTTACAGATTATTAATTAACCAGTCAATGACCTTGTTCCAAAAATGCTTCCAGTGGTATGAGACCAGTTCCCAGCCGTGCAGGCGGTTGTCATAGTCCCCGTCCGGGCTGGTGATGACAATCTTTGAAGGCTCCGTCATAAACGTCGTCTTTAACATCGCCTGGATCCTGGATCTGGATTTCCGGGACATACTCCTTTGCCCCTTCTTTAACGCTCTTGGCCTTTTGCCGCTTCTTTTATAAAAGCCTTGATCTTGTATAAAGAGACAGTGGTGCGGTTTTGGGCAAAGCGGCCGCGGACATTCAGTTCTGAACTTAAAGCCGCCCGCTTGTCCTCAGGCACGGAGACCCGCTTGTCATTCTTCAACTTGAACATGTCAACCTTGTATATAGTCTTGATTGCCCCGCCCTGTTTTTTAGTTGACCGTCTGCTGGCCGATCTTGTTGCCCGAAAATACGCAGTTCAGCTTGCAGTCGCCTACTTTCGCCTTTTTTAAAGTCAAGAGGCCAACCAGATCCAGGCGGTTGGCTTCCCAGTAGTCAAAGCCGGGCATTTTGGCCGAGAAAGTGACGAAATTGCTGCAGACATAGTGCTGCTCCATATAAGCACACTCCCGCCAGTAGGGCTTAAGCCCCTTCGAGTTATCAAAAGGGTCTTTTAAGAATTACTTGCCGGCGTGGACAAGACCGCTCTTAATGCATAAAATAAAAGTGATGAAAATTCTAGAACGAAAGAATGGAGGATGTCATGAAAAAGAAAGTTCTCTTGATTGCTTTTGCGGCCCTGGCTCTGACTGCCTGCTCCAGCAAAAAGACCACGACGGATAGCGAAAGCGCCAAGAAAGCCGCGAGCTCAATTTCCAGCTCCAATGTCGTCAAGCAGACCAGCAACAAGATCAATCTCACTAATTACAAGAAGATCAAGGTCGTTGAAAAGACCGGGTCTACTCCCAGCCAGGTAACTGACCTCCTGGGCCGGGAAGCTGACGCCAAGAGCAAGGCCAAAATCAGCAAGCTCAAAGCCACCATCTACACTTGGGAAGGGGTCCAAAACGGCAGTGCTGGCTCCAACCTGGCCGTTGAATTCGCCAACGGCGTGGCGATTGCCAAGCAGATTTCCGGGCTTGTAGTCAACCGATCCAAGCAAATTACGCCCAAAGACTACAAGTCCCTCAAGAAGGGGATGAGCCAGGAAGAAGTCGAAGCCATTGTCGGCAAGCCCAACGGCTACTCAGAATCTGACTATTCCAATTCTGACGTCGACCTCTGGCTCTACACCAGCGGCCTGAAGAGCGACGGCCAGGCCAACTTCTACGTTACCTTCCAGAAAAACAAGCTGGTCGCCAAAAAAGCCCAGAACTTTAACTAAAGCAAAAGAGCTCCCGGAATCCGGGAGCTCTTTTTTGACCTGAAAAATAAGTTGGATATAGAAAATAAAAAATAAAACAAAAAAAGCAAGCATTTCTGCTTGCTCGCGTCATGCCCACTAAAGGAGTCGAACCTTCACTCTGTTGCCAGAACAGCGACCTGAACGCTGCGCGTCTGCCAATTCCGCCAAGTGGGCTTTCCGATGACAATATTTATAATAGCAAAAGTTTTTAGAAAAGGGAAGGTCTTTTTACAAAAAACTTGTCTTAATTACTTCCCCGCTGGACTTGACCAGCTGCATGTATTCACCCCGGACGGCGACCAGGGCCGCCATCCGAGCTGTTTTCCTGTTGACTGATCAGCCGGCTGGAAATCCCGGTCCGGGTCTTGATCCACTCGTCACTGGTCTCCATGATCTGGCTCAAGTCGTCGTTGCTGACCGCAAATTCGGACAGGTAACGGCTGCTTTTTGCAATTCTATCGTAAGGCAAGGCTGACCCCTTTCCATCTCAAAACTATAATTTTGTTGACATGTATAAAGTATAGTCCTGGCCTAAAAAACATCAATACTATTCACGTACCGTATAGTCTACAAATACCTTATAAAGCTAGTATTCATAAGTTTTTTGCGTTCCTGGCCCATATATAGCTTTTTCTTTTTTAATTTTTTGCTAGCAAAAAGAAAAGACCCGGAGACATTTGCTCCGAGCCTGTCGACTAAGTTGTTATTTTTTAAATCTTATGTTATTTTTCCAGCCGCTTCTGCTCTATCCGCTTTCTGGCCTCCTGCAGCTTTTCCTGCTTGCTGTTGATGTTTTTGACCCCCAGGATATCCAAAAAGAAAGTAAAGATCGGGACACTGACGATCAAGCCCCAGGTGCCGAAGAAGTGCTCGCCAAAGAGCAGGACCACGAAGGTGTAGAAAATCGGCAATTCCGTCTTGCTGGACATAAATTTTGGGTTCAAGATATAGGTTTCCAGGGTGTGCAGGACAGCGATCATGATCAAAATGTAGATCACGTCCTGGATCCCGCCGACCGTATAAGCCACCAGAGACAGAGGGATTAGGGAAATGATCACCCCGGCTACTGGGACCAGGCTGCAGATGAAGACCATGAGGCCCAGGGCAAAAATCTGCGGCATCTTCATAACCGCCAGGCAGACAATGGTCAAAGCCGTGTTGCAGATGGCAATAAAGAACTGGGCTTCCAGCACCACCCCGAAGGTATTGGTAAACTTGCGGCCAAAGTAGGCAATGTCTTCAAAAAGCCAGCCAAAGAGGCCGGACTTCAAAAAAGACTGGCTGAAGGTCTGCATTTCTTTTAACTCAATCGTGTAAAAGAAGCTTAAGACCAGGGCCATGACAAAGGACATGGTGACTGACCCGAAACCCTTCAAGGCCGCCGTCAGCGCCGTTAAGCTGCTCTTGACCTGGCTGGAGATCGTTTTTTCAGAGACATACTTGTGCAGCTGGGTCATCAGCCAGCCCACGTCATTGGTCTGGTAATAGTCGATCACCGACTTGGTCATCTTGGTTACCTGCTTGACCAAAACCGGGACATAGTAGCGCAAGGCAAAGTAAAGCAGGACGACGATTAAAAGATAGGTCAAAGCGACAATCAATTTGTCAGAAACATGCTTGAATTTCCTCTGGACGAACCTAACCAAGTGAACGATCAAGTAGGTGAAGATAAAGGTGAGCAGGATCGTGTTCATCATCGCCCGCACATAGTACAGGGCCAGAATGATCATGACCAGGACCGTTGCCCGCCGCAAGTGAATGTTGTTTTTAAATCTGTTCCATAAACTGGCTTCCATAGTGCCTTCCCTAACTAATTAATTTCCGGAAAAATTATTTTGTTTATTGTAAACTTTTGCACCAGAAAAAACAAATCAGAAGGCACCGCCGCCGCTGCCGCCCCCAAAGCCGCCGCTGGAGACACTGGAGGCCGAGAAATTGCCGCCTGAGCCTGCTGAAGTAGAAATCGCCGCATCAAAGCTGGAGGCAAAGGCCCCGTAGCTGGCACCGGCATAGTAGTAGGTCCAGTAAGGATCGGCCGCGATCTCTTCTGGGAATTCCAGCTTTAGCTGCTTGAGTACCTTCTTGGCCAGGCCAAAGGCAATGGCATAAGGCATGACCTGCTCCCACAGGGTCAGTTCCCCGATGTCGCGCAGCTTGAACTGGCCGATGTCATCCAGCATGGCTTCAAAGCCTAAAGCCTGTTCGGTCGCCCTTGCCCCCTTTTCCGTCAAGGAAGAGAAGCGGTGCAGGCGCAGGCAGGCCAGACCAAAGGCAGCCAGCACCCAGAGGATGGCTGGAAAGAGCCAGAAGGTGTATTTGTCATAAAGGAAGAAGCAGACGACGATGGCTGCCACTGAGACAAACATCAAGCCCAGAGTATAGAATGACAAAAGCTCCTTCCGGTCCTGCAATTTCTGGTCAATGTAGCCCTCCTTGATCAAGTCCTTTTGGCTGGCCGCCTGCCAGCTTTTGAAGCTGGAAGTAATCCCCTTGCTGCCGCCATATTTCTTTAAGTCCTTATTGCTGAAACTTTGCCCGTTGCCAAGCTTTTTGAAAAGCCTGTTTAAAAGCGGCAGGTCGCCCTTGTACTTGTTGGTCTTGGCATAAGTGAAGTTCTTCCCCTTCTTGCCTGCCTGGATTGTAATTTCACCCCGGCCGGCCCGCAGGGCGATTTCTCCGGCCAAGGCCTTGCCGTCCGGGTCTTTTTTAGTCACCAGGATCTGGGCCATGGTCGGACTGAAGGCGGGAATTTCAAAATTATGGCCGATTTCTTTCTTGGCCTTGACCGGGCTGCCCGACTTTCTGCTCTTGATAAAGACCGGCAGATAAAGCAGCGGTGATAAGGCAAAAAGGGCCAGCCCGATCAATTCATAAACGTTGTGGCGGGCCTTTTTTGCGGCGGTTTCCTTAGCAAGAGCTTTTTCCTGATCCACGACTTTAGCCGCGATTTCCCCGGAATGCTGCTTTTTATTCTGGCTGACTAAACTGTTTGGAAAAAGCAGGTGCAGCTCCAGAAAAGTCGACTCCGGCAAAGTGGCTACTTCTGCTTTAACCAGGCCCTTTTCCTTGTCAACGGTCAAATGGCCATTAGCATTGACATGGGCCCAGCCTTTCAAGAAGGACAGCTTTTTGTCCTGGAAGCGGACAGTCGCTGTAACATTGGAAATCTCTTTATCCCAGCCATCCCCGACAATCTTGAAGTTCAGTTCAGAAGCGTCCTCATAGCTGTCAACCGCTCCGGAAATCTTGTAGCGGTAGACCACCTGGACCTTCCCATCTTCAACATGGTGGTAAACCTTGAACTTGTAGGAATTGCCATCTTTATTGAAGTGGTAGACATTGCCGCTGGCCGCCTGGTTGTTCAAGCCCGGCTTGACCGTCTTTCCGCTGGCCAGGTCTTTGACCTCGACGCTCTGCCCGCTGACCTTCTGCCCGCTGGCTAAGTTCTGGGTGTAATAAACCCCGTTAGCTGAATCGCCAAAATCATAGACGATCTTCCGGGTCATTGACAAGGACCCGTCAGAATTAACAACTGCCGTGACATCCATCTTGGTCAGGTCATAATCGGCAAAAACTTTTTCTGGTAAAAAGAAGGCCGAAAAGCTGGCCAAAAATAAAGCCAGGACCCAAAGATACTTCCGTTTCATCTTTTTTCTCCCTTTCATTTTTCCATTGTTCAGACAAGCAAGGCTAGCTGACGCAATTTGAGAATATTTTTTCTTAATTTTATTATAATTCAAGCAGCAATTGCTTGGCAACGCGAAAAACATCAGCGTTTATTCCTAGAAAACAAGCCTTTCTTATGTTTACATCCCTAAGGCGTGGTATACTGTAGTTATTAACGTGGTCTAATAGACCAAATTGTGTTGGGAGGAAATACAATGCGCAAACCAATGCTGGCCGGCATCCTTGCCGCTGAACTCGCTTTAGTCGGGGCAGCTGTCTTTTATCACCAAAGCCAGGCTGACAAGAGCAGTCAGTCTGCTGGCAGCAGCAAGACCTACAAGGTTTACAGCAAGGCCGAAAAGGCCAAGGCCGAAAAGGACAAAGAAGACGAAAAGTCCAAATCATCAAGCAAGGCTAAAAGCAAGAGCAAGAAGAGCAAAAAGAAGTCATCCAGTTCTTCAAGCTCTTCAGAAGACATGAGCCAATCATCATCTAGTGAATCTTCAAATTCTTCAAGCGAGGATTCATCCAGTTCAAGCTACAGCTATTCCAGCCAGGCCAAGTCTAGCAAGAAGAAGTCGACCAAGAGCTCAAACAGTTCAAGCTCCACTACTTGGGGATCAGCATACAGCAACTCAACTTACAGCTACTCCAGCTCAAGCAGCTCAAAGAGCTCCACTAAGTCATCTGCTTCAACTAGCTCTTCCAGCTACACGCCTAAGAAGAGCAGTACGACCACCAACAAGTCTACGACTAACGATGATGTCAACAAGACTGACGATGATGTCAACACGACTGAAGACCTGCCAGAAGAAAATATCAACAACGACAGCGATAATTAAAGAGTCGGCAAACAAAAATAGTTCAAGATCGTTTATGATCTTGAACTATTTTTTTACGCTTTTTCAGCTGCTTTTTATTCTTCGTGAGACTTAACGTCTTCCGCTGCTTCAGCTTCCAGGGAAGCTTCGTACTTTTCAACGCCTTCCTTGGCTGCTTCAGCGACTTCGATGCCCAGGTCGGTCAATTGCTGGTCAGCAACCGGAGCCGGAGCGTGCATCATTGGTTCGCTTGCGCTGGCGTTCTTCGGGAAGGCAATGACGTCACGGATGTTGTCCTTGCCTGCCAAAAGCATGGCGAAGCGGTCCAAGCCGATAGCCAAGCCGGCGTGCGGCGGGAAGCCCATGTCCAGGGCGTCCATCAAGAAGCCGAATTGTTCGTAGGCGCGTTCCTTAGTAAAGCCTAAAGCCTTGAACATCTTTTCCTGGATGTCCCGCTTGTGGATCCGGATGGAACCGCCGCCCAGTTCGTAACCGTTCAAAACGATGTCGTAACTGCGAGCGTGAGCCTTGTGCGGGTCGGTTTCCAGGAGTTCAATCCCCTTGTCGTCTGGCATGGTGAATGGGTGGTGGGCTGCAATCCAGCGCTCGTCGCCTTCATCATATTCAAAGAGCGGCCAGTCAACAACCCAGAGGTACTTGTAAGTATCCTTTGGAATGATGCCAGTTTCCTTGGCGGTTTGCCGGCGCAGGTAGTCCAGGGAGTCGCAGCAGACCTTCCATTGGTCAGCGATGAAGAGGAGGAGTTCCCCGCCTTCCAGGCCAAATTCTTGAACCAAGCCGGCTTTTTCTTCATCACTCAAGAAGCGGGAAACAGGACCAGAGAAGTCGCCGTCTTCATACTTGACCCAGGCCAGGCCCTTGGCGTGATAACGCTTGATGTAGTCCTGCATGGCTTCGATCTTCTTGCGGGAGTAGAACTTAGCCCCGCCCTTGACCGCGATCCCGCGGACAAAGCCGCCGTTTTCCAGGGCAGAAGCAAAGACCTTGAAACCGGACTTGGCAAAGACAGAACCCAAGTCGTGGATCAGCATTTCGTAACGGGTGTCCGGCTTGTCGCAGCCGTATTTGTCCATGGATTCCTGCCAAGTGATCCGCGGCAGCGGCAGCTGCAGGTCGATCCCCTTGACATCCTTCATAACCTTAGCCAGGAGGCCTTCAGTTACTTCTTGAACACCTTCTTCATCCATGAAGGAAGTTTCCAGGTCGATCTGGGTGAATTCCGGCTGCCGGTCCCCACGCAAGTCTTCGTCTCTGAAGCAGCGGGCGATCTGGTAGTACTTGTCAAAGCCGGCCCCCATCAAGAGCTGCTTGAAGATTTGCGGTGACTGCGGCAAGGCGTAGAAGGAGCCTGGGTAAACTCGGGAAGGAACCAGGTAGTCCCGGGCGCCTTCCGGCGTTGACTTGCCCAGGTCCGGGGTTTCAATGTTGATGAAGCCTTCCCCTGACAGGTAAGCGTTGGTAGCAGTCATGATCTGGGCCCGCATGATCAAGGCGTTTTGCAAGGTTGGCCGGCGCAAGTCCAGGTAGCGGTACTTCAGCCGAGTCTGTTCGCTGGCTACCAGATCATCCTTGATTTCAAATGGCGGAGTCTTAGCCTTGTTTAAGACCGTGATTTCGCTGGCAATGACTTCCACTTCACCGGTCTTCATGTCCGGATTCTTGCTAGAACGTTCGTTAACGTGCCCCTTGACTTCGACCACGTATTCCTGGCCCAAAGAAGAGGCTACATCCATCAATTCCTGGCCGGAATCGTGGTTGACTACGACTTGGACGATCCCTTCCCGATCGCGCAGGTCGATAAAGATCAGCTGGCCCAGATTCCGGACCCTTTGCACCCAGCCGTAAAGAAGGACGTCTTGGTCCAGGTACTGGCTGGTAATGTTGCCACAATAATCAGTTCTTTTTTCCATTTGCATCATTTTGCTAAAAATCTCCTATTTTTCGATCTTGGAAAGCAGGTCTGCCTTGTCTTCCAAGTCAGTAAATTCCAGACTGAACTGTTCCCCGTCGCTCAAGCGCTTGACGGTTAATTTGCCTTCAGCCAGTTCCTTGGCTCCCAAGGTCACGACGTAGCGGGCCCCGACCCGGTCAGCCTTTCTGAACTGGGCCTTGAGCTTCTTCTGGTCAACGTCGTATTGGGCGCTAAAGCCAAGGGAGCGGAGCTGGCGGGCAACTTCCACGGCCTTAATGTCGGTGCCTTCACCAATATTGGTGATGAAGAAGTCGATCCCTTGGTCTTCAAACATTTCCGGATTTTGCTTGGAGAGAACCAGCATCAGTCTTTCTTCCCCGATCCCGAAGCCGACGGCTGGGGTTTCCGGGCCGGAGAATTCTTCAACCAGGTGGTTGTAGCGACCCCCGCCCAGGACAGTTGACGGGCTGGACCACAGGGACTTGTCGTCAACCATGAATTCAAAGATCACGCCGGTGTAGTAGTCCAGGCCCCGGACCAGGTCGTCGTCGATGACGTACTTAACGCCCAGCTTGTCCAGGCTGGCCAGAATCTTGTTGAAGTTTTCCTTGGATTCCTCGTCCAGGTAGTCCCGGATCTTCGGGGCTTCCGGCAAAAACTGCTGATCTTCTTCGGCCTTGGAATCCAGGATCCGGAGCGGGTTCTTGCCCAGCCGTCTTTGGGAGTCTTCTGAAAGCTGGTCCTTAACCGGGGTAAAGTAGTCCACCAGGGCATCGTGGTAAGCCTGGCGGACCTGGCTGTCACCCAAAGTGTTGATGTGCAGCTCGTAGTTCTTGACCCCCAGTTCAGCCAGGAGGTCGTGACCTAGCAGGATGGTTTCCACATCAGCCAGGTAGCCGTTTGAACCGAAGCTTTCCACCCCAATCTGGTGGAATTCTCTTTGCCGGCCGGCTTGCGGACGTTCGTACCGGTACATCGGGGCAATGTAGTAGACGTTGAAAGGCTTGACATAGTCCGGGCCGTAGATCTTGTTTTCCACGTAGGCCCGCACTACCCCAGCCGTGCCTTCTGGCCGGAGGGCGATGTGACGGCCGCCCTTGTCTTCAAAATCGTACATTTCCTTTTCAACCACGTCACTGGTTTCACCAGATGACCGGGAAAAGAGTTCGTAATTTTCAAAACTTGGCGTTCTGATTTCATGGTAGTTGGCCCGCTTGAAGAGGTCACGGGCGGTTTGTTCCACCTTTTCCCACTGGCCGGACGTTTCCGGGAGAATGTCGACTGTACCTTTTGGTCTTTGAACTCTCATAATTTCACCTTTGTTTCCTTGTTTTGACTAAGATAATAAAAAGCGCCCTTGAATTTAATCAAGGGCGCTTGAAAACAGCACGGTACCACCTTTTGCTTGCTGTCATTAACGCTGACGAAACGAACCATTATCTGCTAAAGGGTCACAGCTAGCAGCCATCTGCTCTTTCACCAAACGGGCAGTCTCTAAAAAGGCCGGGCTATCTTCATTCTTTGTCATTGATAATTCTCATTAAGTTTATCCTGTTTTGCCCTCCTAATCAAGGGCTGAGGGGGAAAAAATTACAGGTCTAAGACAATCGTAAAGGGACCATCGTTTTCAAGTTCGACCTTCATGTCCGCACCAAACTCCCCACTTTCCACAGTCAGGCCCTGTTTAACCAGCTCCTGGTTAAAGTCTTCCCAGAGCTGGCTGGACTTAGGCGGCCGCATGGCGTGGACAAAACTTGGCCGGTTCCCCTTCTTGGTATCGGCCAGGAGGGTAAACTGGCTGACGGACAGGATCTGCCCGCCGACATCCTTGATGCCCAGGTTGGTCTTGCCAGCTTCATCTTCGAAGATCCGCATCTTGGCAATCTTGTCGGCAGCTTTGACCACCTGCTCTTCCCCGTCGCCTTCAGCCAGGCCGACTAATAAAAGCAGACCCTTTCGGATCTGGCCGACGGTCTCGCCGTCAATTCTGACGGCGGCATGATTGACTCTTTGAATTACTACGCGCATTTTTCTAAAAATCTCCCTGCTTCTAGCTTAGTTATCCGTCCGCTTGGTGTCATAAACGTCTGGGATGTCCCGCAGCTTGGCCATAATATCGTTCAGCTGGGCAGCATTCTTGACTTCGACCGTGATGTAGAAGTGGGCAATGTTTTCTTCGTTGACGCTGGCTGAAACATTGGTGATGTTATTGGTCAAGGCATTCAAGCGGTTGATGACGTCACCCAGCAGTTTCTGCCGGTTGTAGCCAAAGAGCTCGAAGTTGGCATTGAAGCTGGCCTGCTTGCCTTCGTCAATCTTATTCCATTCAACATCGATCATCCGCCCTTGGGCAGCCGGGTCCGCACTGACCACGTTCCGGCAGTCAGCCCGGTGGACAGTGACCCCCCGGCCCTTAGTCACATAACCAACGATCGGGTCGCCTGGGACCGGGTTGCAGCACTTGGCAAAGTGCAGGTCCAAATCTTCCAGGCCCTGGACTCTGACCAAGCTGTCCGGCTTTTTGCCCTTGGTCCTGGACTTGGCATCGTCTTTTTGCGGAGCGGGCTTTTTAACCACGCTGGAAGCTGTCGCCTGCTGGCCGGCGGACATGATCTGGGCTTCAAACTGCTTCTGCTTCTCTTCTTCCTGCTGCCGGCGCAGGTCGGCCGTCAAGCGGTTGTAGATAGATAAGGCAGACATGTTGCCAAAGCCGATAGCAGAGTACATGTCTTCGTCGGTCTTGAAGCTGAAGTGGTCCAGGACTTCGTCGATGTGTCTCTTGTCCAAAAAGTCCTTGGCGCTTAAGTCGTTTTCCTTGAGCAGGTCAACCAGCTCACTCTTGCCCCGGGCCACGCTCTCTTCCCGGTCAACATCTCTGAAGTAGCGGCGGATCTTGTTCTTGGCCCGGGAGGTCTTGACCATTTCCGCCCAGTCTCTTGAAGGCCGAGCATTGCTTTGGGTCAAGATGTCGACCACGTCCCCGTTCTTCAGCTTGTAGTCCAAAGGAACCAGCTTGTCGTTGACCTTGGCCCCGATGGCGTGGTCGCCGACTTGGGTGTGGATGGCGTAGGCAAAGTCCAGGGTGACTGATCCTTTAGGCAGTTCGTAGACTTCCCCTTTTGGCGTAAAGACGTAGACCTTGTCGGCAAAAATATCCGAATGAACGGCTTCCATGAATTCGTCAGCGTCGCTGGAATCCTTCTGCAGCTCCAAGATTTCCCGGCCGATATCGAGAGCCCCGCCGTCTTTTTCATCAACGCCTTGGAAGTTGCCCCGCTTGTAAGCCCAGTGGGCCGCGACACCGTATTCAGCAACCTCGTGCATTTCTTCAGTTCTGATCTGGATTTCCAAAGGCTTGCCGCCAGGGCCAATGATGGTCGTGTGCAGGGACTGGTAGCCGTTGGCCTTAGGCATGGCAATGTAGTCCTTAAAGCGGCCCGGCATTGGCTTCCACTTGGTATGAACTGCCCCTAAAACTGCATAACAGTCCTTAACCGTCGGCACGATCACCCGGACAGCCAGCAAGTCATAGATTTCGTTGAAGTCCTTGTGCTTGTTGACCATCTTCTTATAGATGGAATAGATGTGCTTTGGCCGGCCACTGATGTCGTACTTGATCCCTAAGGAATCAAGAGTTCCCCGCAAGTAGTCGATAGCGTCCTTAATGTAGCCTTCCCGTTCACTGCGCTTGGCGTCCATCATAGAGACGATCTTGTAGTACTCTTCCGGGTTCATGTAGTGGAAAGACATGTCTTCCAGTTCCCACTTGATGGTCCCGATCCCCAGCCGGTCAGCCAATGGAGCATAGATGTCCAGGGTTTCAGCGGCAATGCGGCGCTGCTTGTCTGGGCGCAAATGTTCCAGGGTATGCATGTTGTGCAGGCGGTCAGCCAGCTTAACCAGGATGACCCGGAGGTCTTTAGCCATGGCGATCAGCATCTTGCGGTGGTTTTCCGCCAGGAATTCCTTGTGGGACTTGTATTCGTACTTGTTCAGCTTGGTGACCCCGTCAACGATGAAGGCCACGTCGGCGCCGAACTTTTCCTTGATGTCGTCGTTGGTGACCGAGGTGTCTTCAACCGTGTCGTGCAAAAAGCCGGCAGCCACCGTGTCCGGGTCCAGGCCTAAATTGGCCAGGGTCCCTGCTACCTGGGTCGGGTGGACAATGTACGGCTGGCCAGAGGCTCTGGTTTGTCCCTCATGGGCCCGGGCCGCGAATTGATAGGCACTTTCGACAAAGGCCAATTGGTCGGCCGTCATGTATTTCTTGCAGGCGGCCATGACCTGCTCGTGAGTCATTTCAATATACTTTGACATCTAGATCACCAGTTTCTAACATTTAATTAATCAGTACCTGTTATTTTAGCGCAAAAAGTTCTATTAACACAAGCTTAAACTCTTAAGCTGGACTACTTATAAAAAAATGAGAGTTTTTTGCTTTTATTTTAACGCATTTTTCCTCAAATACTGAAACAGTTAGTCATGCTTGCGGGAAATTGCCAGACCGATCCAGCGGCCAGCCCGCATCTTAAGGTCGATTTGGAAGGAATTCTCTGCCAGGGCCTGTTCAATTTTTGGCAGCTGCAGGTAGTCGATCCCGGAGAAGATGACCTGGCCGTCTTCATTCAAGTGACTGTCCAGCTGCGGAATTAGGTCCAAAAGGATTTCAGCTAGGATATTAGCCACGATCAAGTCAAACTTGCCATCAACGTCAGCCAGGAGGCTGGTCTTTTGCAAGGCGATGTCGTGGATGCCGTTTAAGGCCGCGTTTTCTTCAGCTGCCGTCATTGATTCATCAGAAATGTCCGTGGCCAAAACGCTCTTGGCCCCCAGCTTGTGGGCAGCAATGGCCAAAATGCCGGACCCCGTCCCCACGTCAGCGACAGTAAGTGGCTTGACCATGGCCCGTTCAATGCCCAGCATGGCCAGCTGAGTGGTTTGGTGGTTGCCAGTCCCAAAGGCCAGACCCGGATCCAGGCGGATGATTTCCTGGTCCTTAAAGGCTGGCTGGTAGTCTTCCCATTCCGGTACGATGGCCAGGTGACGGGACAAGTTGATGACGTGGTAGTACTTTTGCCAGACAGTGTTCCAGTCCTGGTCAGCAACATAGTCAACGGAGATTTCGCCAGGAGCTGTCTTTAAGCCGTAGCCCGCCAGTTCAGTCAGCTTGTCCTTGAAGCAGTTGACCGTTTCTTCAGGGTCGGTTTCTTCATCAAAGTAAACAATGAATTCCAGCTCATCAGGCAGGTTTGGGATGTCATCCATGTCAACGACCGTTGAGTCGTGCAGCCATCCGGCTTGTTCAAAGTCGCTTCTGCGCCGGGCTTCGGTCCCCAGGGCCTTTAAGTCTTCCGTGGCAAAATAGGCCAGGGCGTCTTCAACGTCGTAGCTGCTTTCAATCTTGATTTCAAGTAATTTCATGATTATATCTTCTTTCTTTAGCTTCTTCTCTTAAAATGGTATCATGGAAAGCGGTGATAACAATGTCAAAAAAGAAAAAGAATAAAAACAAATTAGACAAGACCCTGGTGGAAAAGATTCTCGACCAGCAAAAAATTGCCTATGAGCAGCATATCAGCGAAATTTCTGAAGACCACGGGGTAGCCCAGGTGGGGACTGGCAATCCTATTTTAGAAGGCCACCCGGTATACAAGACCCTGGCGGTCAATGGCAACAAGACCGGCCCGATCGTCGGCGTGGTGCCTTTGAGCGGCCACTTGGACCTCAAGAAGATTGCCAAGGCTTCCGGCAACAAGAAGTGTGAAATGATCCCCCTCAAGCAGCTGGAAAAGACCACTGGCTACGTGCACGGGGCCAACACGCCGATTGGCATCTACCACAGCAAGAAGTTCCCGATCTTTTTGGATGAGAGTGTCTTAAAAGAAGACGGGATCTGGGTGTCCAGCGGCGAAGTGGGCCGCAGCGTCATGGTCAACCCGCTTGATCTGCAGAAACTGGTCAAGGCCACGGTGGCTGACCTGCAGGAATAATACACAAAAACAGCTTTTACCCTTATTTTTGGGCAAAAGCTGTTTTTCTTTCTATTTTAATCGACTCGGCGCCACTTCTTGTCGGTCAAGATTCTGGCGATCAAGAGGCCGGCAGGCAAGGATAAGACCAGCATCAAAGCTTCAGTCATCCAGGTAGCCCCGGCCCCGACATTGGTCAAGGCCAAGAGGAAGATCCCCCGGTACATGTAGAGGCCGGGCACCATGATAACGATGGAAGGCACGGTCAAGGCGATCCGCGGATAGCCAACCTTTTCCCGGACATAGCCGGCCAAAAGACCAGCCAACAGAGCGGCTAAAAAGGCAGCTAAAGGAGCCGGGAAATGGGCAAAGTCAACCAAGGACAAGCGCATGGTATTGGCAATCGCCCCCACTAGCCCGGCCGCGGCGGCCATCCTCCGGTGGGAGTTGAACATCAAGGAGAACCCGAAGACTCCGCAGAAGCTGGCTAAGAGGCGGCAGGCCGCCAGAACTGGCCGGGAAAGCCCCAAGGCCGGCAGGTCACCAGGCTTGATCTGAAGAGCCGTAGCCATCACCCAGCCAGTGCCAGTCGCGATCAAGATAATGAAGATGGCGTAAGTCATCCGCTCCAGGCCAGACCGCATGTCCAGCTTGGCGATGTCCAGACCGGAAGTAATAAAGGGAAAACCTGGAATAACGAAGAGCATGGCCCCAATGTAGCCGCGCATATGGATCATATCGACGTTAAAGAGCAAGTGGCCCAGCATGAAGGCCAGGAAGTAGGACAAGCAAGCCGCGGCCACCCCCACGGCAGTCGTGGCGGCAACCGTGATTCGTCTTTTAGCTAAGCTGCCCCGGGCAAACTGGCCCAGACCCGCCCCGATAAAGGAGCAGATGATTTCCGGAATCCCCCCGCCCAAAAGAAAAATGAAGCCGCCGCAGGCCAAAGCCGCGGCCAGGCTGGAACCCCAGAGCGGATAACGGCCTTTCATATGTTCGATTTCCCCTAAGCGGCGGCGAACTGTCTTGATTTCAAAGTCACCGCCGGCTGCTTCGAACTGGCGGACGAACTTTTCCAATTCGTTCAGCTTGGCCATGTTGACCCCGGTGGTTGGCAGGGCCAGGCTTTGGGAATAGGACTGGTTGTCAACGTCAAAGTAGGTGCAGACGATGGAGATCAGACCGATGTCAGCGCTGCAGGTCAAGTCCAGGGTTCTGGCCAGGGTGTCCATGGCGTCGCGGACTCGCCAGGCCCCAGTCCCGCAGCTCAGCATCATCATGCCGACCCGGGAGATGATCGACCCTTTTTCAATCAAGGTTGCTTCCTTGATCTTGGTGTCGTCATCGCTTTGGAAGAACTCTTCCCACTGCACTCGCATGTGGTGGTGGTGTGAGAGGTGGTGTTGGTACTCTTGCTCAGTACTTTCGGTTTTCATGTTGACCGTGTTTGCCTTCTTTCATTTTTCTTTGCATTTCTCAACTTTTTCATTTTAGCATAAAAAGAGACTGCAATTTCCCGCCCTTCCCTAGTTAAGCGCTTGCTATACAAATAATTTTAATAAAAAAACCGCCCCAGCGAGCTGAGACGGTTAGCGTCATATTTACTTTTGCTTGTATTGGCGGACATAGCCTGCTTGTCCTGCCAAATACCAGGTACCGTGGTTGGCGTCGCTGGTGAATTCAATATTTTCCGGCAGGTTTTCCAAGCCTTCGGTAAAGATGTCTTCGTATTGGCCAACGCCAAGGCGGATTCTTTCCTTGAGCATGCGGTCGTGCAGGGCTGGACGCAGGCGCTTTTGGTAGCCGGCAACCACCTTGCCGCTGAAGAATTCAGCCATGGCACCAGAGCCGTAAGAGAAGAAGCCGATCCGGTCGCCGGCCTCAAGGTCACCGTTTTCCAGCAGGCTCAAGACAGACATGTAGAGGCTGGCCGTGTAGATGTTGCCGACCTGCCGGCTGTACTTGGCTGAGAGCTGGAAGTTGTCGCTGAGGCGCTTAACGGTTTCGTCATCCTGGCCTTCAATGGCAATCTTGTGGGCCTTGTAACCCATCTTGGTATAAGGCAGGTGGTAGCAGATGCCGGCAAAGTCAGAAACTTGCAGCTGCTTTTCTGCAAGGAAAGGCTTGAAAGTGCTCTTGAAGAAGTCCAGGTAGACGTCCCGGCTGTAGTGGCCATCAACAACGGCAGTGGCCAAGTTGTTCGGTCGCCAGAAGTCGTTGATGTTTTCAGAGTGGGAAGTGTGCCCGTCTTCTAGGGCGATAATTGCCGGATTCTCCTTGATCAACATGCTGATGGCCCCGGCGCCTTGGGTAACCTCGCCGGCAGTGGCCAGACCATAGCGGGCGATGTCGCTGCCGATGATCATGGCCGAGTGGTGCGGGTGGGCCCGGACGTAGTCACGGGCAACCTGCAGGCTGGCAGTCAAGGCAAAGCAGGCTTCCTTGATTTCAAAAGTTCTGATCCCGGCTGGCAGGTTAAGTGCTTCCTTGACAAAAAGGGAGGCTGACTTTGACTGGTCAATCCCGCTTTCGGTCGCAAAGATCAATAAGCCTAATTGCTCCAGATCAACCTGGTCAAGATATTCAGCCGTCGCGTTGATCCCCATGGAAACAGCGTCCTGGGTCTTGTCAGCGACCGCCATCCGGTCCTGGCCGATGCCGATCAAAAATTTGTTGGGATCCTGGTTTCTGGCGTTGGCCAGGTCAACCATGTCCACAAATTTATTAGGAGTATAAAAACCTATCTGATCAATACCGATGTCCATTAATTATTGTCCTCGCAATTCTTTCAAAAAATTCTTAGCTGCTGTTTCGCCATACTTTCCCTGGCTAATCATCATTTGATAAACAGCTTCTTTTTCTTCTTCTGCTGCCGGCAGGGTCTGAACCACGTTGCGGCTCTGCAGGCGCATGTGGCCAGCCTGGATCCCCTTGGTGGAGATAGCGTTTAAAGCCGCGAAGTTGTTAGCCAGGGCGACGCTGGCGGTCAGTTCTGCCAATTCAGCTGCTTTTATTTTACCTAAAATGGCATAGCTTTGTCTAATATCAGGCCGCGATGAAATGGAGCCGCCGACCACCCCTAAGGCCAGGGGCAGGGTGACTTGGCCAAGAAGCTTATCCCCTACAATTTTCCAGGAGCTAAGGCTGCGATACTGGCCGCTTTTAGCAGCGTAAGTATGGCTTGCTGCTTCAACAGCCCGGTAGTCATTGCCGGTCGCCAGCATGACAGCGTCCACCCCATTCATGATCCCCTTGTTGTTGGTTACTGCCCGGTAAGGATCGTTAGTTCCGATTTTAGCCAGCAGGGCCATCTTTTTGGCAACCTCCCTGCCTTCTGCCGGATCCCCTTTTTTGCTAAGGAGACTTACAGGAATTTCTACCTTAGCTGTAGTTAGCTGGCTAGGATAGTTGGACAGGATGGCGAAGAGCTTGGTTTCCACGCCAGGAAAGGCCAGCATCTTCTGGGCCAGGAATTCTAGGATGGCGTTGGTCTTGTTGGCCCCCATGGCTTCAGCCGGGTCAACCAGGGCCAGGAGGTAGACCAGGTCAGCTTCCTGGCGGGCAGTCAAGTCTTTTAAGCCGCCCCCGTGCCGGATCAAGCTGGTAAATTCCTTGTTGGCTCCTTTAATATAGGCTGGGAATTCTTTTTTAAAGTCAGCCAGGGAAAAAGCTTCCGTAACTTCTAAGACGATTTGCCCGTAGATGCCGTCGCGGTGGCTGGTCGCTTTTACGCCGCCGGCTTTAGAAAAGACGGACATGCCGTGGTTAGCGGCGGCGACGACGGAGGCTTCTTCAGTCGTCATGGGGATCCGCCAATTTTTGCCATTAACCAGGGCGCCGGTCAAACAGCTCAAGGGGAACTTGACCTCACCAACCACGTTCTCGCTCATCTCATCCAGGCGGGCTAAATCAGCAGCGGGGATATCTTCCAGGGCAACCCCGGCATCTTGTAAAAACTGCCGCCTCTCTTCGGGCGGCAACTGATAGAATTTCATTTTATGCCTTCTCAATTTCAAAAGCGATGGCCAGGCCGCCACCGATGCAGAGGCTGGCGATAGCGCGCTGGCCGCCTCTTTGCAGCTGGCGGGCAGCGGTAGCCAGAAGGCGGGTGCCGGAAGCGCCGAGCGGGTGACCTAAAGCGATCGCCCCGCCCTGCTTGTTGACCTTGGCTAAAGGAATTTCCAGGTCGCGGGCAACAGCCAAAGTAGTTGCGGCAAAGGCTTCGTTGATTTCAAAGAAGTCGTAGTCGGCTACCTGCCGGCCAGTTTCGTTAAGCAGCTTGCGGATAGCATAGTATGGACCATAGCCCATGAATTCCGGGTCATAGCCTACTTCGGCATAAGCGCCCAGCTTGGCTAAAGGAGTCAGCTGGTATTCAGCGACTTTTTCCGCGGTGGCCAGGATGATCATGCTGGCCCCGTTGGAGATTGGAGAGGCGTTGCCGGCAGTGACGGTCCCGTCTTCTGAAAATGCCGGCTTAAGGCCAGCCAAGGCTTCCAGGCTGGTATCCGGGCGGACGTTTTCATCTTGCTTGAGACCTTCAATTTGAATGATTTCATCGGCAAAAAGCCCTTCTGCCTGTGCCTTGACAGCTTTTTGGTGGGAAGACAAGCTGAAGGCGTCAGCGTCTTGGCGGCTGATGTGGTCGCGCTTAGCCACGTTTTCGGCAGTGATGCCCATGGATTTGCCGGAGAAGGAGTCAACGAGACCATCGCTGAACATGATTTCCTTTGGGGCGTTGGTCATGCTTTCGCTGCCGCCGACCGCGACCAGGCCCAGGTCACCGATTAACATTTGGGCTTCAGCCAGGCGGACAGCCTTGAGGCTGGAGCCGCAGACTTCGTTGATGGACACGGCGACTGAGTCTTGCCTCATCCCGGCGTTTAAGGCGATTTGCCGGGCCATGTTTTGGCCTAAGCCGGCAGACAGGACATTGCCCATGAAGAGGGCGTCCAGGGCTTCGACGTCAAGGCCGGCTTCTTTTAATGCGCCGCGCAGGGCGATTTGGCCCAGGTCGATGGCAGAAAAGTCAGCCAATTGCTTATGGTAACGGCCAAATGGAGTTCGCTTGGCCGCGACAATATAAATATCTTGCATGTGTTTATTCTCCTCAACTAAGTTTTGTTTTGGGGATGCTGAGCTTTGCTCAGCTTTTATATAACCAGTATATTTTACTATAATGTCTTACTGCTTGCTTGGTGAAGCGCTGGATTTAGTGAAATATTAAAAAGCACTCCGCGAGGGAGTGCTCTTAGTGGACCCGCTTGAAAGTTACCGTAAAATTCATCACGCCATCCGACCAGCTGGCATTGATTTTGCCGCCAAAAGCAGCGACCAGGTCCTGGGCCATGGACAAGCCGATCCCAAAACCATTCTTTTGCTTCTGATCATAATGGTGGGATTCGTCCTCCCGGTAGAAACGTTCAAAGAAGCGGTTGGTATCGATCCCGGCCCCATTCTTATATGAATTAGCAACCGTCAAAACCGCGTTCTGATTAAGCCGGCTCTTGGCCAGGACAACCATGACTTCACCTTCAGGATCACAATACTTCTGGG
Organism: Lactobacillaceae bacterium AF64-9pH9TA; assembly: GCA_027681045.1. Classification (GTDB taxonomy): domain Bacteria; phylum Bacillota; class Bacilli; order Lactobacillales; family Lactobacillaceae; genus Lactobacillus. The sequence continues at coordinate 21,034 of JAQDCK010000006.1, forward strand.
CGTTGTCGATCAAGATGTTGACCAGTTCCAGCAGGCTGCGCTGTTCGGCGTTGATGTAGAGATCCGGATCGATGCTGACCACATACTTTTTTCCATCCTTAGCCAGAACTGATTTAAATGAATCCGCGGATTCCTTGGTAATTTCTGAAAAATTGACCTTTGACAAAACGATCTCTTCTGGCTCGCTCATCCGGGTCAAAGTAATCAGCTGGTTGATTAAGCCTGTCATCCGCACCACCTGCTCTTTGGTGCTTTCATTCCATTCATCATCATTGCCCAGCAGCTCTTCCATTTCGGCGTTAGCGCTGATTACGGCCAGAGGCGTCTTCAGCTCGTGACCGGCGTTGGTGATAAAGCGCCGCTGTTTGTCGTAGGCATCCTTGATTGGCTGGATTGCCTTGTCGGCAAGCAGGGCCATAATGATGACAAAAAACAAAATCCCACCGAAGGTGAAAATCAAGGCATATCTCACCAGCAAAAGCGCTGACTGCATCAAAGGACTCAAGTCAATGAAACAGATATAGTACTTGTTGGCAGAAATCTTTTTAGCCAAGTAGCGGAAGCGGACTCCATTAGAGTGGATCGTCCCCTTCAACTGGCCAGCTGACAGGCGCCTGGAGATCTGCTTTTTCCGGCTGGAAACCGAGTTGATCGAATTGCCGATGATATGATCTGCGTCAATCACACTTAAAGTCTGCTTTTTCGTATTGATATTAGCTGTGAAGTAGCGGTACTTGAACATCCCTTCCTTATTGTACTGATCGCCTAGCCGCTCTTTGGCTTGAACCTCGTCCAGTCGGCCATTATTTTTAACAATGATCGATAAGACTTGGTCTGCTTCACGGCTGGACTCAAAAAGGCTGATGCCGATCAAGCTGGAGAAAGAGAAAAACATGACCAAAAAAAGCGATAGCGTCGCCAGCCAGATAAAGCGCCGCCTGATTTTTTTAATCATGATCAGGCCTCTCAAGGCAGAACTTGCCGCCCTTCTCGCCGGAAATCTGGACATTTGCCCCGATTGAGGCCAGCTTGGACCGGAGGAATGAGATGTATACCCAAACCACGTCTTCGCTTTCATCTTCATTCTTCCAAACGTGGTTGAAAAGCTCTTCCGTGCTGATGGCCTTGCCAGGATTAAGCAAGAAGTAGCGCATCAAGCCGGTTTCCTGCTTGGACAGACTGATAGAGTTGTTGCTGGACAGCTCTTGAGAGTTGAGGTCCAGCTTAAGGTTGTCGTAATTCAGTTCTTGAGTGCTGTTGTAGTCCTCGCTTCGGCGCTCTTTTGACCGCAGGCGGGCCAGCAGTTCCTTTAAGGAGAACGGCTTAGTCAAGTAGTCGTCAGCACCGACATCCAGGCCCGTTACCTTGTCGTCAATTTCAGCCTTGGCCGTCAACATCATAATGTAGGTTTTATCACCAGTAGCGCGGATTTCCTTGACCGCGTCCAGGCCATTTTTGACGGGCATCATGATGTCCATGATGATGACGTCGTAAGGGTGCTTTTTGACAGCATCGACGGCTTCTTGTCCGTTAAAAACTGAATCAACGTCGTAGCCGCTTTTTTGCATGGCGACCGTCAAAACTCTATTCAATTGTGCTTCGTCTTCAGCTAAAAGAATCTTCATAAATTACCCTTCCTTGATCAGTTGGCGAATCGTTTGCATACTTACATCGCAAGATGCCAATTCGTCAGCAACCCGCTTGAGTTCCTTGCTGATGCGTTCAGGATTCTTGATGTCATGCTTGTACTTCATTTCGTGTTCAAGACTGGCCCAAGTGTCCATGGCAATTGTCCGCAGCTGGATCTCAACGTAGTAGGTGCCAGGCTTATTGCCGTGGACGTCTTCAAAGGGAGTGACTACTTCCATGATCAAGTGGTATGACCGGTAGCCGTTTGGCTTGGCATCGGTAATGTAGTCTTTTTCCTTAATGATCTTGAAATTGCCCTGCTTCTTCAACAAGTCAATGCAAGTGTAGATATCATCAATAAAGTTGCAGACAATTCTGAGGCCGACTGCGTCCCGGTTTTCGATCAATGCAGACTCTGGCGTTAGCGGCAAACCTTTTCTCTCGCACTTTTGCGTCATGCTTCCTTCGTCTTTGACGCGACCTTCCAGGTGTTCGTATAGCTTTTGCCCGTGTTCCGCGCTATATTCCTGACCGATGCCTTGGATTTGCTGCAAAATAGAATCCAGGATCTGTGGAAGATAGTCGGCATACTTTCCGTAGATGCTCATTTCACCACTCCTTCTATTACTTCTACTCTACCAGAGATCCTTGAAATTTGCTTGTGCTTTAAGGGAAACTTATGATCATCCCGGCATATGTATGGAGAATACACAGTACCAAAAACACAATAGCATAACGAACGGATTGCCCCCACATACGTGGGGAATGTTGTTTTGTCCTATGTTACTCACTAATGGCAGTGAGATTACAGCCAATTAGTAACATAGTCTCCTAGTGGGGTGTACTACGACAACCCCCAGGATCACCCCCACTGATGTGGAGAATACAAACTCTATTGAATAAACAACCTTCAAAAACAGGATCACCCCCACCTACGTGAGGAATACACTTGCAGACGATTCTGAGGCCGATCGAATCTCTAGGATCACCCCTACCTGCGTGGGGAATACCCGCCCTTCTCTAGCCCGTTTTGTTGGGAATGGGGATCACCCCCACTTGCGTGGGGAATACCTACGATAGTCAAAGTGATTTTTGGAAAAATCGGGATCACCCCCACTTGCGTGGGGAATACGAGATCGATTTGATGACTGCATCCACCAGCGAGGGATCACCCCCACCTACGTGGGGAATACTCGCCATCAAGTCTTCGTTCAGAATCCGGTATTGGATCACCCCCACCTACGTGGGGAATACCTCGTTTGTCTTGACGGTGAGCCACTTCCACCAGGATCACCCCCACCTACGTGGGGAATACATCAACTAGCGTAGAAGCAGGCTATAAGGTCGAGGATCACCCCCACCTACGTGGGGAATACCCTTGCTGGCCGTTATATTCGCTCTGAGCGCTAGGATCACCCCCACCTACGTGGGGAATACTGAAGTTCATTTTAAAAAGCCCCTCCTAGGCTAGGATCACCCCCACCTACGTGGGGAATACCGGCCTATCATAAAGCAGGTGCAAGCTTTGCGAGGATCACCCCCACCTACGTGGGGAATACGCGGCCTTGATAGAAGCGCGGCTAAAAGTAGCGGGATCACCCCCACCTACGTGGGGAATACGAATGTTCTCAGTGTTTACCAGGTACTTGCTTGGGATCACCCCCACCTACGTGGGGAATACTAACGAGTGTGCCGAATTGGTCAGTGATGACAGGGATCACCCCCACCTACGTGGGGAATACTGGCAATGATGTGGTCAAATGGCAGGATAATGAGGATCACCCCCACCTACGTGGGGAATACGGCAAGTTAGCCGGGGTCAGCACGGGTTAAAGAGGATCACCCCCACCTACGTGGGGAATACAGCCAGTTCTGAGGTGTTTCGAAGTAGTGATAAGGATCACCCCCACCTACGTGGGGAATACGATTACACCTCTTCCTTAATCTCCAAATGTTCGGGATCACCCCCACCTACGTGGGGAATACCAAAGAGTGCGCTCCTTGACTTAAAGAACGTTAGGATCACCCCCACCTACGTGGGGAATACGGTCGATTGGCAAACTTTACCAGCGGCCGCTTAGGATCACCCCCACCTACGTGGGGAATACTTTTATTCGCGAATTGTCGATCTGAGTAGCCGAGGATCACCCCCACCTACGTGGGGAATACAAGTCCTAACTTAATGGTCTGTAGAAATGCGGGGGATCACCCCCACCTGCGTGGGGAATACGTGGCTGTAGGGCTCAGCGAGTTGGTGTAGTCAGGATCACCCCCACCTACGTGGGGAATACCCAGGAAAGGGTTGCTATAACGCTGAGAGATTAGGATCACCCCCACCTACGTGGGGAATACTTACGGAAACAATCGCGGACGCCGTGGCTTGGAGGATCACCCCCACCTACGTGGGGAATACCCTGAGTAGAGAGTAAGAGACATCAGCCCACCAGGATCACCCCCACCTACGTGGGGAATACCTGAGCCTTGACCGAGTCAAATATCTCAGCAAAGGATCACCCCCACCTACGTGGGGAATACCCGACCGTAACCTTGAGCGGCTGAACAGAGTTGGGATCACCCCCACCTACGTGGGGAATACAATTACTGCCAAAGACGTTGCTGACCAAAGTCAGGATCACCCCCACCTACGTGGGGAATACGAACGCTTGGCATCGCAACCGGCATCGGCATGAGGATCACCCCCACCTACGTGGGGAATACACAACGACTACCTTTACATTTGGCAGGACAATGGGATCACCCCCACCTACGTGGGGAATACCGCCGTGGTCTTTTCCTTGGGCTTAGCTTTAGGGGATCACCCCCACCTACGTGGGGAATACAGAGAGTTAGATGCCTGGCCATTCAGCCAGGTAGGATCACCCCCACCTACGTGGGGAATACTTGGTAGTGACAGTGAATACTTGAGATGGCGTAGGATCACCCCCACCTACGTGGGGAATACACGGCCTCCGTCACACGCACGCATCCCTGCTGAGGATCACCCCCACCTACGTGGGGAATACAGCTAACCAAGCAAGCATTTTGTCGTAGTCTAGGGATCACCCCCACCTACGTGGGGAATACGCAAAGTGATGTAAGTAATTTCTGAAGTGGTCAGGATCACCCCCACCTACGTGGGGAATACCGCGGTTATCACGTGGGAACCGGGCCAGCGTAAGGATCACCCCCACCTACGTGGGGAATACCTAACCTACTATGCTAGACCATGCATTCAGGAAGGATCACCCCCACCTACGTGGGGAATACATCATTTTCACCAAACCGAACTCACTTAAATTAGGATCACCCCCACCTACGTGGGGAATACTTTTGCGGAATTGCTTAGATGTAGTTTTTAACAGGATCACCCCCACCTACGTGGGGAATACTTGGAACCTGGCCCCGCGAGCTTCAAGAAATTAGGATCACCCCCACCTACGTGGGGAATACCTAGCGTACTATATCGGGGGGAATCATGTTAGAGGATCACCCCCACCTACGTGGGGAATACTTGTTTTCACAGAGTTTGGGACATCTGTTGAAAGGATCACCCCCACCTACGTGGGGAATACTTGTTTCTTTGAACTTTTTAAGTCGCGGCGCGAGGATCACCCCCACCTACGTGGGGAATACTAACGAGTGTGCCGAATTGGTCAGTGATGACAGGGATCACCCCCACCTACGTGGGGAATACAATATAACAGACCTAAAAAGGACTGTACTAATAGGATCACCCCCACCTACGTGGGGAATACCGACTGGCAAAAACACGGCAAGCGAATTTGAAAGGATCACCCCCACCTACGTGGGGAATACTTGACTGGCTTAAAACCGGTGTCTAAAGGCTTAGGATCACCCCCACCTACGTGGGGAATACGCGGTGATTAGATGGAATTAATTGCAAGATTGAGGATCACCCCCACCTACGTGGGGAATACCTAGCAAAAGAATCAACGATTGACTGAGTTTCAGGATCACCCCCACCTACGTGGGGAATACGCCAATTTAGTAATTAAAGTGTCATTGACAGAGGGATCACCCCCACCTACGTGGGGAATACTGGGAGGAAATCGGCAGTGTTATAAACTTTCCAGGATCACCCCCACCTACGTGGGGAATACTCTAGTAGTTATCGATACTAGCCCAGCACTCAAGGATCACCCCCACCTACGTGGGGAATACATCTAACTGGAGCAGAATTTGTAGGGCTGTTAAGGATCACCCCCACCTACGTGGGGAATACACGACTTTTCGAGCTGCTTTAAGTGCGTGTTTGGGATCACCCCCACCTACGTGGGGAATACAAGCTTTGAAAGCACAATCAAAAAGCTTCAAAGGGATCACCCCCACCTACGTGGGGAATACGTCTCTTGCTCAGCTAGTGATTGTTCCAATTTGGGATCACCCCCACCTACGTGGGGAATACTCGTTGGCTCGGTCAACTTGCTGATCGACACCAGGATCACCCCCACCTACGTGGGGAATACCTTATACTAATCACTCCATTTGAGCTTTTCCCAGGATCACCCCCACCTACGTGGGGAATACAGGCCGCGAATGCCCCGCCTTCGAAGTTGTGAGGGATCACCCCCACCTACGTGGGGAATACTCTTCTTCGCTCTTCTGCTTCTTCTTGGAATTGGGATCACCCCCACCTACGTGGGGAATACAAATCAATATAAATCTTTGCCTTGCCATTAGTAGGATCACCCCCACCTACGTGGGGAATACTGCATGAACAAGTACGCGCGTTTTATCTGCTAGGGATCACCCCCACCTACGTGGGGAATACATCTTCAAATTCCTGAATGTTACGTGCAGCACGGGATCACCCCCACCTACGTGGGGAATACAGTAATGGATCCCTTTAGCGACGCCATTCTCAAATCACCAAAATGCGATTTTTGATTAGTTTCATCGCCAACTCCTTCGTAGCCCTTGCGTCAGACACAGCATTATGCGGCACCTTGTTTTCGATCCCGTAGTTTGATAATACAGTCTGTAGCTTATAGTTGTCCAGAAATTTTTCTTTTCTTTTTACAACTGGCAGCAAATCCTTAATCTCATTTTTCAACTCTTGCATCCCGCATTTCCGATATTCCCTATTCAAAAATGCAGAATCAAATCTAAAATTATACCCAACGATTGGCACATCCCCAACAAAGTCAGTCAGTTCTCCCAAAACCTCTTGCAGTGGAACACCTTCCTTACTTAGCATTTCAGAAGTGATTCCTGTCAGTTCCACTATCTGTTTTGGCACATCAACATCTTGCTTGATCAACCGGTAGAATTCTGTACCATCGTATTTTACCGCGCCAATAGATAAAATCTGATCACTTTCCGTATCCAGTCCTGTCGTTTCAATATCGACCGCAACAAACTCCTTTGGCTTTGCGGCAGCCACAGAAGCTCTCATTCTTTCTGCATTATGCGCCTTATGAAACTTTGCCGCATTGCTAAAGCCGTGTTCTACAGTTTCCTGGTTGACAACATGCTTGACAAAAAGCATCCCGTCCAAGTCAACTACCTGCTTAGATTTGCGGGTTGTCTTAAAAGCATACCCCTGCTCATTATTGGTGTTATATACGAGCGTTGCCTCACCATTGCCGATGTTGGTTTGCACTCTCTCCCACAATTTATCTCTAACTCTAGCACTGACATCACCAACATAGACTCCGGTTTGAATTTCCTGGCACCATCTGGTCAAATCCCCCCTAAGAGCGGGAGGTGTTTTGGTTAAGGTTATGACTATCATTCTTCATCACTCTGCTGTTCATGGTACTGCACGCCAAATTTTTGCAGTCCTAATTTATCATCCCAAAGATTCATGACATCTATGTCTTGATCTTGGTCAGCATCCCCCAACAGTAAGTGCTTCAAATCCACAACCATCTGCTTGATCAGCTTGGTCTCCCGAAACTTGTCCCGCATTGCATGCCTGGTCCGGCTGGCAATGTCATCATCTCCGTACTTCGCTACCGTTTCAAAAGCAATCGGAATAGAAATGTCAGCTTTGTACAAATCCGCAAAGTCATAGACAAAGGCCAAGTCGTGCCCCGTATGAATAAATCCCAATCCTGGAGAGGCACCCATTGCAACGATTACACTATAGCTCAAGCCGTATAAAGCTTGGTGGGCAGCAGTCAGTGCTTTGTTAATCGGAGTTCCCGATTCAAAATCATCTACTTTATATTCTCTCTTTGACCACTTTACCCCGGTCTTCTTGGCTTGTTCACGATAAACGCGGCGAACTCTAGCGCCTTCTTTCCCGCGCATCTCTTCCATTGTCAGCTTAGTGACGTCTTCATCAGGAAAGCGCAGTTGATACATTTTTCTAGCTACAGCCACCCGTGAACGGACATTGGACACCAATTTTGCTTGTGCTTCCAAGAGCCTTGATGACCGGTTAAGCGCCCGGCCATGAGCATATTGCCTTACTCCCTGCTCACCAACCCAGACTACCGCCATGCCGGAATCTCCCATCAGTTCCATCGCCCGGTGTGTCACATCAACACCAGGCCCCAGCAATAAAACGCTGATGATAGCCGCTGGAACATAAACAATGCCTTCTTCATCTCTAACTTCTACTGCACCATCTTTGCGGTAAAGCTTGGCATGTTCTATATATAGAAATGTGATTCTGTCCTCAGTCCGGCCTAATTCTGTCAAATCGGGCTTCTTGTAGCTTGCTTCTACTTTCATTTTTAGTCAACCGGAATGACAGTCATCAAGCCCATGCCAAAAGCCTTTTCCCGGCCAATGCCAGAAGTCAGCATTGCTTTGAATTGATCTAAGTTACTGATTTTCAGCCGGCCTTCAAAAATAGTTCTGTTCAATGCCACATGGGTCTTTTTGCGCAGAAGTGGCCGGTCATGCCCGACTACTTCTGCTGCTACAAGCTCAAAACCGTTTTTCTCTGCCTTGCTTTGCAGCCACTTCATCTGTTCATCAACAGCAAAGCAGGGAATCAAGCTTCCGGGATGGGAACTGCTCTTGCCGCCGCGACGGACAGGATTAGCTGTCAATTTGAACTGCAGCAGCTGCCCCTCACGCAATCTGCTCAAAAACGGTTCATAGTCTTTGCTGATGGCCGTGCCTGGCTTGCCATATCTTTCAAACTCATGCAAGTCTGGCTTTTTCGGGCTCAACAGAAGTAGGTAATTTCTGCCATTTAACGTATCAAGCCGCCACAAGTGCCGCTGCCGTTCACCTTCGGCAATTTCTGCTGGAAAAGACCGCTCAACCCAGTTATGGTAAGCTCCGAGATGGGACAAGTCTTTGATTTTCTGCCGATTGTCAGTATCGATCTCAACTCTTGATAAATACATCCCGTTCCTCCTTTACAGGTAATCCATAATGTCTTGCGATTTCTGCTTGTAACACGGATTTTTCAAACTGATTCTTTCCTTAGCCGTCAAACGGAAACCAAAGCGCCGGTCTTGCGGATCAAAGCTCTCCACCCGGTCTTTTACGGTTTGCGTAAAAGCAGCATCTGGCAATAAATTCGCGTCAGCGATGATTTCAGCCGTAAACTCTGCCTTCCGCTTTTGTTTATTTTGATACCACTTTTCTGCCTGCCAAGGCATATTTTCCAACACTTTAACTGGATCCGTATCCGCAAAACTTTCAATCCGCAAAACGCCGGCTGGCGGACAAGCCCGGCGGCCAAGATAAAGCTGGAAGCGAGGGTGTTTCAAGGCATACTCGATTTTCCCGATCAGCTCTTCATCTTTACTGCCGACCGCTGCCACGTAAACCGCATCTTGATAATGGTCACGGTAAGTCAGCTTGCGGGTTCCCGGCTTCCACTCGACATTCTGGAATTCCGTCATTGTCTTGCCAATTTGGTCAACTCTAACCGCGTATGCTAAGTCATTCAGAGACTTGATCCGTTCATCTTCACGCCGCATCCCTAAAGCAGCAGCAATCATCCCAACTACCGCGCTTTTTGATGGTGCAGGCCAACTGGTCCGCCGCTCAAAACTCGCTTCGTTCCCATAAGCCTGCAGCGGTGCCGTCAGCTTAATTGTTAAAGTCTTCATTTTCAACCGCCTTCTTTAAGACCTCCTTCAGCTTAGCCAGCAAATCTTGCAGGTTTCCGGCTTGTTCTCCGACAGTCGTTTCGTACTTGCCAACAGCTACGGTTGCCAGCGGTTGGTCAACAAACTGCAGTGCGTCTTTGTATTCATTCTCCAGCTTCTTGACAGAATTCTCCACGTAGCCTTCGCCTGCCTTGGCAACTACTGGACTTTCAAAAGCAGAAACTAAGTTAACTGGAGTGTCGTCACGAACAGTTACCATCAAATAGTTAGGCAAAGTCTTGTTGGCAAAGGAATTTTGCTTACCAGTTGGCATGGACAGGGCAAAGTCTTTAACAAAGGTCAAAGCACCTTCAATTGCGTCTTCATCACCCAAGTTGTAGCTCAGCTCAGCCATATTGATGTTGGCGTAACGGTACAGAGTTGCTGAGTCATACTGGGTGGTCTGAATCAAAGCTGCGCCGCTCTTTTCCTTTTCTTGCAGGTCGTCCAAAGCAGTAAAGTAGTCATACTCTGGAATGATTTCATGAGTAGAGATGGCGTGGGCTACTTGGGCAGACGCGTCAACATTAAGTTCCGGGTTATCAGCAACCATCCGGCCAAATAAAGCAAGGTCAAGTGAATTGCCTTCCAGCAAGATCTTCTTAACTTCCTTCTTGTCAAGCGTTTCATTCTCTAAAACGTAACTGGCAAGCTTGGCAACTTGACCTGGGCTGACCATCAGCAAAGCACCAGTTTCATTGTCCTTGTTTGTCTTGATTCCGCCTTCCTTCAAAGCATCAATTGCCTTGCTCATGGCAGCATCTTCATCGAGACTTGCATCAAGATCTTGCAGCTTAGCAGCCAGCATTTGCGGTACCCGCTTGGTCCGGGTGCCAATGCTTGATCCGTCTTCAGCGAAAGCCTTTCTTACTGCCCGCTTCCAGGACTGGGATGACACCCGGGCCCGGGTAACGCCGCCATAAAAGGCTGTCTTTGGCGCACCAGTGTCGTCACGGTTGATATTTGAAGATGGAACAGTTTGCAAAACGTTGATGTCGACGTATAAATTCTTAGTCATGATTTTTTCTCCTTAAATTATTGCTGATTAGTATCTAACTTTTTAAACGAACGATAGTACTGCTCACCCCAACGCAAGCGGACTTCGTTTGCTTGACGGTACCCAAACTGGAACTTGTACAAGTCACCAGCTAAACGGGCGTAGTCAATCTGAATACCGGTCTTTTTACTCTTAATGATTTGCATTAAGTGGACCAACTGATCAATTACTGCATTGTAATTATTCGTCCCCAGCAAGGCCTGCACCCGCCGGTCCAGAGCTTCATGAGAATCAGTACCTTGCTTGAGCCAATTCAATGCTTCAAACAATTCACGTCCGTTTGTCTCCTCATCCTTCTTATCAGAATAGTTTCTCCGGCTAAAAACGCAAGAGTCTGAAGCCTGCTGATGCAGGGCATACATTCTTACCGCCGCAAAGATCGCTGATTCCTCTCTAGTCGCTTTGCCATTTTTGCTTAACCATTGCTCATCAAGATTGCTCAAAAAGACTGGCCAGACTTTTTGGGCCCGGTAGCCATCAATTGTTGCAGCTGAACGCAAAGCCGACAATGACGCCTTGTCAGTATCGCCATTATTGTACAGCTGGCGGATGATCCGTTCGGTAGCCTTCTCAATATCAAATGCCATCACGATCACCTTTCCTTTCTATTTTCCGTTCTTGTTCAATGCCTTGTTAATTCCTGCCCGATACTTGTTAGCCGCGATAAAGATGTTACTTTCAGTACTCTTTGTTCCACTTTGGCTCTTATCGGCCTTAATCCCGGAAATATCGCGCGGCGCGATAATTTCCAAGAAGTCATCCAGGGTCCTCAAAGCAATTTGCTTCAGTTGCTTTTCCCAAAGTTTCTTCTGTTTATCACGATTATCCCCACCAGACAAGTTGGACAGCCAATTTTCAAAAGGCTCATTCAAGTTGTCGTAGAATGTTTGACTCTTTCTGCCAGCAAAATCTGCAGCACTTTGTGAACCAAAGCGAATTCTGCCGACTTCCATCAAAAAGCCGTAATACTTCCGGCCAACTTCCTGGTTTAAGTCAACCATTCCTTCAATTCTCTGCGGCCAAGTATTTTTACGGTCCTCAGATTCATCGAACAAAACATCGGCTTCAATCCGCAAATTGTCATCGAATTCAGCTGCCGGCATCAGCGAAGTCGCCCCGCCATTGCTGATAATTCCAGAAGTATGCAGGTTGATCATTTGCTGATTCAGGAATTCATTCTTGTTTTTCAAATAATTCAGCCAAGCTACAGTCAGTGGCTCTCTAGATTCGGTATGGCCTTCGATATCAACATATTGGCCGAAATTCCGCCACATGGCAATGCCGATACTGCTTAACTGCCTGGTTGCCGGATAATAGTTCCCATCTTTTTTGTTCATCCGCCAGGTACTCATTGGTTCAATATAGTACGCATTGGCGCTATCGAAAGCAGGCAAACCAGCACTGAAAATTGTTGGTGTTCCATCCTGCCATTCGATATGCAGCAATCTTGACCAAACAGTATAAGTTTCAGCAAAGTTGTCCGGCTTAACTTGCGACAAACGTCTCTTGACGTATTCACCCAGATCTTCTTCCCAAACAGGCCGTTGTTGAGTGTAGGCTGGATTATTTGGGTTAAACAGCAGCAGATTCAACATCAAAGTCTCAAACAGATTCTTCCCTTGTGCATAAACAGGATTAAGAGTATACAGCCAGCCCCGGGAATTAGACATTTTTTCTTTAGCCTTGACTTTGGTCTTATCAGTCACGCCAGTAAAGTTCTGATAAGTAATTACCCAGCGAACCAGTTCATCCAAAGTGAGCTTATTCTTCCGATTTGCGCTTTTTGGTGCAAAAATTGCCACGGAGTTACCGCTTTGAGAAATCAAGCGATTGATCTGCATTAAATCAACCGTCCCGGAGCCCTTAGCAATTTTTTTATTATCCGGAACAAAACTGTCGTATTGTTCAGCAGTCACTTGATAAAATGGCCGATCACCAAAGAAGTCGAAAACTTCTCTGTTTTTATCCAGATACTCAAATACTGCCTCGGAAAAGCCACCCTTATCATAAAGGGTACTCCAAGTTTTCAATAGAGCCTTTTTAATTTTCAGTGCTTTGGGATTCTTGAAAGACTGTAAATGCATCTTATCATCAAGCGTTACCCAGTCATATTTCTGACCAGTTTGATCAACCCTGGTATAAACAGTTGTCAAGATTGCTACCAGCAAGCGCAAAATGGCTAAGTCCTGTGCATGCATTTCACCAGCTAATTGCCGGTAATCACTTGCATTTTGCAAAAGTTCTTTGATGGAAACCATATGCTCAGAGTTGGTCTTACCGTCCAACACCTTAATCCAAGGTTCAGTTATTAAGTTATAGCTTTCCATTGTTAATTATCAACCTCCTTTTCATAACTCAAGCCAGAATCAGCCGAATACTTTAACTTATAGCCGTTAAAGCTTCCTTTTGCATGCTCATCAAGCACAACTGCCAAGGACCCCTTCAGCCATAGACTGCCCTGCCAATCTGGAAATGCCCGGGCAGTATTTTCTTCCAAAATATTGATCGCCTGGTCAATATTCGGAGTCACCGCATTTGGCAAGCGGATCAATTCTTGAGCTATTTCATTTTCTTCCTTTTCAGAAACCTTATCACCATTCATTAGGTAATATTCGCCGGAAATTTCTTTAAGCAGAATAACTTCAATACTTTCCCGAATATCACGAACAGCCGCGGACGCTTGATTATCGTCGAGATTTCCTTTATCCCGATTTAACCAACGATGAATCGTCAAATCTTCAACCCAATCTCTATCTTCGAGGTCATCATCTTCATCTGGATAAACCGGATCATTAATTTGAAAGCTTTCCGCCTTGCTCTTTTCGCGATTACGGTCCACATTCAATTTGTCACGTGCCTCATCCAAATTTTCGACTTGGTCGTCAGTGTCATCATCGTAAACTAATTGAACCAAGCAAGAAATATCATCAGGAAGCTGAATTTTTTGTGGCAAAAAGTGTTCGGTCTTTTGCAGATAATACTTCTCATAAACAGCTTCATTGGCTGGTCCATAATCATCCGTGTCTGGCTTCATTACATACAACTGCCGTTTTTCCAATCCTTTAGGACGGGAAATTTTATGCCGGTGCAGCCGGCCGGCTCTTTGCAAAAGCAGGTCAATTGGTGCAATATCGGTAAACATGACATCAAAGTCAATATCCAGCGATTGTTCAAGAACTTGGGTACCGATTACGATCAGTTTATCTGGTCGCTTTCCTTTCTTGCCGATCAAGCTTTGCAACTCTTTTTCCAGCCTGGACCGATCAGTTGCCAGAAAAGCCGAATGCAAAACCAAGCACTGGCAATCTTGCCCAACTAAACCGGCAAATTCTTGTGCCCTCTTAACCGTGTTAACAATAATTCCAGCGATACCACCATCTTTAATTTTATCGTTAACCTTTGCTAAGACTTCTGTCGGCTCATCGTTAATGTAGCTAACCTGTAGTTCTCTAGGTTCTACTTTTGGTCCGAAATCATCATATTGATGTAATTTTTGGCCATCAAGAATGCTCAGCAACGGATATGCCTGGTTGCTTTCCCAGCCTTCATCCGCCTGCACTTCATCTTCACAATCATACTTTCCTTCAAAATAAGATTGAATTAAACTGTTTCGCTTTTCTTTCGGTAAAGTAGCCGACAGAATAACCACTGGAACATGATATGCGCCTAACCACTTCAAGGCTTTTGACAAATAACTTTGCATGTACATATCGTAGGCATGAACTTCGTCAATGATCACAACCTTGTTACTAAAGCCAAGGTGCCGTAAGAAAAGGTGCTTCTGCTTGAGTCCCATCAAGAGCAAGTTGTCGATCGTCCCAACCGCAAAATCCGCTAAGATTGACTTCTTACCTGAAAACCAGGAGTTTACAGTAACAGTTCCTGCATCTAATTCTTCAGCTTCAATATCTTCTGCCCGCGGCAAGTCAGTATACCGAGAATTCCATTCTGCTTTACCGTGGAGCAGCTTGATATCCGGATTGATGCCCTCAATGCCAGCAATTTTCGTCAGCCAGGAGTTAACCCGGTCAAACATTGCATTAGTAGTTGCTTGGGTTGGCAGGCCAATGTACACGCCCGTTCTGCCAGTTGCATAAGCTAATTGCTCCGCAGCAGTGAGCGCAATCTCGGTCTTACCGATCCCCATCTCTGCTTCGATGATTACCAGACCTGGGTCAACTGCCTCCTTAACATGCTCTTCCATAGCTGCTTGTATTTGCCGCGGCTTAAAAGAAAAATGTTGTTCATAATAATCATCAACATTTGCTACTTCTTCTGGAATCCACGCGTCATTGATTGCCCAAGTAGAAATGGCATTTTGGTAGCGGGCCTTCATATCCAAATCATTAAAGCCTTGGTCTAATCCAATCAGATTAAACATCGGTTTATTAGGGTCATTGTTCAAACAAGTACTGGAGGCTAACCAGTCAGCCATGATCAGTAACCCCTCCAGGATAACTGCTTCCGGCTGGTTAACCGGTGGTACTTCACTGATATTCTCATATCCAGCCAGTTCCAGCCCATAATCAATCAGTTCCTTTTGAACATCTTTCCAAGGCTGCTGAATTTCTTCATCGTTATCAGCTTGGTAGTAGTTTGATGTAAAAACATCTATCTGTTCCTCTTGGTCGCCATTTTGCGGTTTGCCGTGGTGTCCGCCAACAATAGCAGCTATCGTTTCATTCAACCCTGCTCTTTCCAGTATCGCCTCACCAGCGCGAGCATGCGGTGACTTGCTGCGGCTTGGCAGACTCACGTCATTTAAGCTCTTAAAGGAATGACTAACCAATCGGTGAATCAGCTCTTCATCCAATTGATCGTCATGGTTATATGATTCCTTGGTTTGAAAAGCAGGAGTCGCCTTGCCAAGGTCGTGAATATAGCAAAGGAATAACACCAATTTTGACATTTCAGCATCGCAGATCCGAGTAGTCAGCATGCTTCTTTGTCCTTCACTTAGCCAAGAATTATAGAGCCAATGTCCAACATTCATGGTGTCCACCAGGTGTGCCACTAATGGCAGCCAGCGCTCATCACCATCTTGGTTTGATTTCTTTCCCCATAAAGATAGGGCCTCTTTGCTTAGTTTCATTACAATTCCTTCAACATGTAAAAACTTTCATTCACAATTCAAATTGTACTAACTAATTTTACCATATAACCGCTTTCATGACTGAGGGCGTTTTGCCCACTTTTCAAGTAAAATTTGACATAATTTGTGAACTGCTTTTTCCCCATGGTAGCCGCCATTAAACGGCTTCTCGAATTGAAACTCTGGCCTTATCTTACTGAGATCGTGAAGATAACAAGTCAAGCTTGCTAATTCCCACAAATCTGCATCCTTTGTATTCTTCATACAGTATCCTCATTCCTTCTTTATAACGCAAAACTTTTAACTCATATGTGAGCCTTTAACAGTTGCACATCCAATATTTCAGTGAACAAAATTTACAGTTTCCTCATTCAGTAAATCATCCGTCCACAATTTGAATTCTATCACGTAATATTCTATTGTGCAAGCCAAAATAAAAATGCCTTGCCAAAAGTGACAAGGCCCCCCACTTACGTGAGGAAATGTTATTGATCCCCATCTAGACACACAGTATCCTCAGGGTCACCCCCATTTACATGAGGACTAAAGTAAGTATAGCATAGAAAGCAAAGGATCAACTTTGACAATAAAACGAAAACAGCCTTCTACGGCTATAAACGAAGAGAAAACTGTCATCATATTAGTTCGTAAAAAATATAGCTTTAGGCCTGTCATCTAAGGTATCCAACTCACCCAACCTCATTGCAGTTTTTCCGCAAATTTCTCTCCCTGCTCTTTTACTTTGCTTAACTTTACAGTATAATAATAAATGTTCTGGAGAGTTGGCAGAGCGGTAATGCAGCGGACTCGAAATCCGCCGAACCAATGTTGAATTGGTGCGCAGGTTCAAATCCTGTACTCTCCTTAATAAGATCAAAATGGTATACCTATGGGAAGCATTTCAAAGTAGCTAGTAGTTTTTAACTACTGGCTTTTTTCTATCCTTGTCCCAAAAATTATCTGCATCTATAGAAAATAAATGGAAAGGACATCTAAATCAAATGAACGCACTGCAAGAATATCTCGATCAAAACGGTGTCACTCGCTACCAAGTAGCCAAACAAACTGGGATTGCTAATACGACCTTAGCCAACGCCGTTAAAGAAACTAAACCCTTGTCCGGGCAAACCGTCAAAGTCATTACCGCGGTTGCACAGGCCCTGGGTAAAACGCCAGGACAAGTTCTTGATGACCTAATTGAACTTGACGAGGATAATTCAAAGTAACCATTTCTCATCTAGTTTTCCATGCAAAAAGTCGCTTAGAAGATCTCTAAGCGGCTTTTTTAGCTCCTCAGCATTTAAAAAAGCTTCTTAAATATCGAATGAATTATATCGAAGAAGCCCCATATAGCAAGTACTATTAACCCGAGTATTAAGTCCCCATAGCGGTCAAGGAACCATTTCGTAAACCAAAGAACTGCCACTACGAGGACAATAAACAATGTCCTACCACCACATTCCTTCGGCTAACTTAAAGAGGCTACTCACCACTCCCGACTAGAAATTTTTCCCTTTTACTCCTCAAGCATCTTTCTGCGCTCAGCAATATACTCTTCCATGAGCTCTAGATCTTCCGCGGTTGCCAGCTTCAAGATAAAGTTTTTCGCCATTGACCGCTTAGTAATATAGGCCTTCCGCTCCTTGTTGGCCTCATCCCACTTCTTATTTGCTCTCCTTTGCGCTTCGCTTACTCTAGCCATTCCATTGCCTCCTAATAATACGTTTTCTTTCTCCAAATTATACTATCTTCCCACCCTCTTCCTCTACCTAAAAAAAGCGGATCAAGCCTTGCAGCCTAGTCCGCTTTTTGCGTCTGTTCTAATTTTCTTCTTCCGCGATCTGCTTTTTGTATTCGCTGACGCCCTTCCAAATGGTAAAAGCCCGTAGGAAGTAATTCTGTCATAAGACGCCAAAAAGCCAGGACAACTTGCCCTGGCTTTAAAGCGATTAATCCTATTTTTCTTCGGCTAGCTTCTCTCTGACCTCATCAACCTGCTTTTGGACTGAATCCGGCGTCGGTCCTCCCAAAGAAGTCCGCTTGGCCAGGCAGTTATGCAGGTCAATTGCCTGGTACAAGTCTTCATCAAACAAGTCGCTGTAGCCTTTGTAAGTTTCAAGCGGCAAGTCTTCTAAAACCGTGTCCTGGTCGATGCACAAGGCCACCAATTGCCCGGAAATATGGTAGGCATCTCTAAATGGCATCCCCTTCTTGGTCAAATAATCCGCCAAGTCCGTCGCGTTAATAAAGCCCTTCTGCGCCGCCTGGTGCATGGCCTTCTCATTAGCTTCCAAGGTCTTGATCATCGGGATAAAAGTCTCCAGACACAGCTCAACATTGTCGATGGCGTCAAACAAGGCTTCCTTGTCTTCCTGCATGTCCTTGTTGTAGGCCAGGGGCAGTCCCTTCAAAGTCGTCAAAATCGCCATCAAGTCCCCGTAGACTCGGCCGGTCTTCCCCCGTGCCAGTTCAGCCATGTCGGGATTTTTCTTCTGCGGCATAATGGAAGACCCAGTCGTATAAGCATCCGCCAGGCGGACAAAGTGGAATTCCCAAGATGACCACAAGATCAGCTCTTCGCTTAAGCGGGAGAGGTGCATCATCACCAGCGCCAAATCGCTTAAGTCTTCCACCACATGGTCCCGGTCGCTAACCCCGTCTAAACTGTTAGCTACCGGAGCCTTAAAACCCAATAGTTCCGCTTCATAAACCCGGTCAATCGGATAAGTCGTCCCGGCCAAAGCACAGCTGCCAATTGGCGAATAGTTCATCCGCTCTTCCATTTGCCCGAGACGGTCTAGATCCCGCATAAACATGTAAGCATAAGCCATCAGCTGGTGGCCAAAAGTGACCGGCTGGGCCCGCTGCAGGTGGGTATAACCCGGCATGAGGCTGGCCTTGTACTTTTCTGCCTGGTCGCAAAGAGCCGCTACCAAATCTTTTAAAAGCTGCTTGATCTGCCTGTTTTCTTCCCGCATGTACAAGCGGATATCCAGAGCCACCTGGTCGTTTCTTGACCGGGCCGTGTGCAGCATCTTCCCGTCCTGGCCGATCCGGTCAGTCAATGTTTCTTCAATGAACATATGAATGTCTTCAGCGGCCGGATCGATTTCCAGCTTGCCGCTATTTAAGTCAGCCAAGATGCCCTCCAGGCCGGCAATGATTTTCCCGCTTGCTTCTTCAGGAATAATCCCCTGCTTGGCCAGCATCTTGGCATGGGCAATGGAGCCGGCAATGTCTTCTGGATACATTCTTTGGTCAAAACGGATGGATGAGTTGAAGTCGTCCGCGATCTGGTCAGTCTTACCGGAAGTTCTGCCGGCCCACATTTTTTTCATATCACAATCACCTAATTTAAAAAACTTGTCCCGTCTTACTTCTTCTTGGCATCCAGCTTGGCTTGGACCTGGATTGGCAAGCCGAAGAGGTTGATAAAGCCCGCAGCTTCCGCCTGGTCGTAGTCTGATTCGTCAAAAGTTGCCAGTTCAGTTGAGTACAGGCTGTTTGGCGAAGTTACCCCGGCCTTGATTATGTTACCCTTGTAGAGCTTCAATTTGACCGTCCCGGTCACGCATTCCTGGGTCTTGTCCACAAAAGCGGCCAGGGCTTCTCTTAATGGGGTAAACCATTGCCCGTCGTAAACCAGTTCCCCGTAAGTAATGGCCAGTTCAGACTTCTTGTGCTGAACCTGCTTGTCCAGGGTGATGGTTTCCAGGTATTCATGGGCAAAGTAGAGAATGCTGCCGCCTGGAGTTTCATAAACCCCTCTTGACTTCATCCCGACTAAGCGGTTTTCGACCAAGTCCAAAAGGCCAATCCCGTTTTCCCCGCCGACCTTGTTCAGCTTCTCCAGCATTTCCATTAAAGGCATTTCCTGTCCGTTTAAGGCAACCGGCACGCCCTTTTCAAAGTCCAGCTGCAGGTAAGTTGGCTTGTCTGGGGCATCAAGCGGTGACACGCCCATTTCCAAAAAGCCCGGCTTTTCATAAGTTGGCTCAAGACTCGGGTCTTCCAAATCCAGCCCTTCATGGCTTAAGTGCCAGAGATTCTTATCCTTAGAGTAGTTGGTCTCCTTGCTGATCCGCAAAGGAACATTATGAGCGGTAGCATAGTCGATTTCATCTTCTCTGGAAACCAGGTCCCATTCCCGCCAAGGAGCAATGATCGGCATGTCCGGGGCAAAGTGCTTAATCCCTAATTCAAAACGAACTTGGTCGTTGCCCTTACCGGTTGCCCCGTGGGCAATCGCGTCAGCCCCTTCCTTAATCGCTACTTCCGCCAGGGCCTTGGCGATCAAAGGACGGGCGTTGGCCGTCCCCAGCAGGTAGCCTTCGTACTTGGCATCAGCCTTCAGACATGGCAGCAGGTAATCGTTGACATACTCTTCTTCCAAGTTGGCTACGACCAGCTTAGCCGCCCCGGAGTTCTTGGCCTTTTCTTCCAGGCCTTCCAGTTCATCCCCCTGGCCGACATTGGCTGAAACCGCGATGATTTCCGGGTTGTTGTAGTTTTCCTTTAGCCAAGGAATAATCACGGAAGTGTCCAGGCCGCCGCTGTATGCCAATACGATTTTCTTGATCTTGCTCTTGTCGATGTTCATTAATATTCTCTCCTGTAAAGTTCTAACTTGCTTTTAATCTGATCCGTTAGTCCGCCTCATTTTTATCACCTTTTCTATCAAAAAAGCCGCCCTTTTGCTAATTGCAAAAGGACGACTTGCTCGCGGTACCACCTTTAATTCCCAGCCATATCCGGCTGGACCCTCTTGATTCTTAACGCGAATCAAACGATGGCCGCTTCTCGGTCATTTTCCCGGCTGCGTTCCCCGCGCTGGCTCTGTTTCCTCTCAACTACGAAACTCGCTTGAAGAGTCAGGGGAGCGGGTACTACTTCCTTCGTTTAACTTGTTGGATTTAATTCTAACAGGTCTCTCATTTTATGCAAGACCCTTTTACAAACTTTTTTGAATTTTTTCTGCAAAAATCCACATAAACCGCTCGCCATTTTCACAGCAAAGCCAGCCCTGATCGCATTCATCCAAAATTTATAATATTTTTTGTTTTTTTAAACCAGTTCTTTGACTTGTACTAAATAATGGGGTATTCTTTCCTCATAATGAGAACAAGCAAAATTAATCAGAAAGACTAATACTATCCATGAATACCGAAAAAATCAAAATTTTCCTTGATTTGGCAGAAAGCCTGAACTTCTCGCGGACTGCTCAAAACATGAATATTACCCAGTCGGCTGTTTCCCAGTCAATTTCTTCATTAGAGCGCTACTTAAATGTCAAGCTCTTCTACCGCAGCCGCAAAGAAGTCAATTTGACCCCGGCTGGCCAGCTCTTTTACCAGGGAATGCAGCCAATCATTACCCAGTTCAACAAGGCCGTTACTCACGCCCGGGAAGTGTCCCAGTCAGTCAATACCCTCTTAGCCATCGGTTTCTCCGGGTCCGGTTATGACCGCTATGCCATCAAGCAGTTGATCCAGGAATACCGGAAAGTCAGGCCAGAAGTCAAGATCTTCCTGGAAAACTACGACCAGCGGACCATGGTGGCCCGCTTAAAGCAGGGCTTTTGCGACGTGATCTTAACCAGACCAGAATCTATCGACTCCGGCGTCACCTTGACTTACGAAAAGCTGCTGGAAGGCCGCTTTTATGCCGTCTGCAGTAAGAGCTACTGCTACATGGGCAATTCACCTGTGACTTTAAAGGACCTGTCTAAAGAGCGTTTGATCTTCCTTGACAACAGCTGGTGTCTGCCCAAGCAGAACTCCCTGCAGAATGCCTTAAGCCGGGACCTGGCCAGCCTGGACTATGCCGTGGCCAACAACATGGTCGACTACACCCAGATGATTTCCGCCGGCCTGGGCATCGGCATCTGTGCTGACTTTGTCGTTGACCCCAGTGATGACCAGCTTGAGCTTTTCCCTTTGGAAGAGGAAGTTACTGATGAAATCGGCATTGTCACCTTGAAGGACCGGAAGTCACCGGCCGCCGACTTTATCGCCTGGGTCAAAGAGCGGGGGCTGCCGGCCACCCACCCAGTCACAAAATAAGGAGCTGGAGAGCAAAGAATGAACACAGAACACTTGGCAATTTTTATTAACCTGGCTGAAACCCTGAGCTTCTCGAGGACAGCCATGAATATGGGGGTCTCCCAGTCAGCGGTCTCCCAGACCATTTCCTCGATGGAGCGCTATATCGGGGCCGACCTTTTCTATCGGACCAGGAAGAAGGTCTCCTTAACCCCGGTTGGCAAGGCCTTTTATGAGGACATCCGCCCTGTCCACCACAATTACGTGGACACTTTAAGGCAACTGGAAGCTCTAAACGAACAGGCCAGAGACAAGATCACTATCGGCATCAGCAATTCCCCTTACGAGATCTTTGCCTTGTCTAAAAGCATCAAGGCCTACCAAGCGGAAAATCCCAAAGTCCAATTTTACATCGAAAGCCATAACAACCGGGACCTGGTTGCCCTCTTAAACGAAGGCGCCCTGGATATCGTCTTCTTAAGCCAAGACTCCTTGAGTCCGAGTGCTAATGTCAAATTCAAGCCGCTTTTAACAGGCAAGTACTGTGCTGTTTTCCAGCAGGACTATGATTTTGTCATCCGCGGATCGATCAAGCACAGCGACCTGGACAAGCAAAGAGTTATCTTCTTAAGTGACAATATCTGCACCCCTGGCCAGTACTCTTTGCAAAAGATCCTCTGGCAGGAACTCCCCCACCTCAAGGTAACTTCGGCCAACTCCATCAACGCCGCCATGCTCAGCATCAAGGCCGGCCTGGGCATCGGCATCCTGCCTAACTTCCTCTTGCCTGACCAGCTGAAGGACTTGACAGTCGTTCCCCTGTC
The DNA here is from genome assembly GCA_027681045.1 of Lactobacillaceae bacterium AF64-9pH9TA. Taxonomy (GTDB): domain Bacteria; phylum Bacillota; class Bacilli; order Lactobacillales; family Lactobacillaceae; genus Lactobacillus. Next base: position 43,758 of record JAQDCK010000006.1, read on the forward strand.
CGGCAAAAACGAGGTCAGCTATGGCACGGCCATCCCCGAGCAGACTATGTCTACCGCCAGCCAGGACTTTTATGACTGGCTGGAAACAGACAAATTGCCAGCCATACATAAACTGGCTTAAATTAAAAGGCTAGAAGCACTTCCGCTTCTAGCCTTTTTGCATGCTATTTCAAATTTTCCTTGGCGGTCAAGGCCAGGTCCCAGGCCAGCCAATCCCCCTTGTTGTCTGAGCCCAGCCATTTGTCCAATTTTCCCAGGCTGACCCCGGTCAATTTCACCCAGGCTGCCTTAGTTAATCCCTTAGCCGCCAGGCTACCGGCCGGCACTTTTTTCAAAAAGGCCAGGTCTGCCGGATCATAGAGGGCGCTGGCCCGCAAATTGTAGGCCCGCTCTTTGACTCCCATGAAGACCAGGCTGTGTGCTATTGCCGCCAGAGGCAGACCAGTCTGCTCGCTCCATTCTTCCAAGCTGAGGCACTGGTCAATGGGCGTCGGCGCCAGCGGGAAAAAGTAGTTCTTCTTCCAGGACAAGGCCTGCTTTGGCACTTCCTGGCCACGGTCAGCAAATTCTTCCTGCAGGAGCTTGATGTCCTGGTCGTACTGGCGGATCAGCTTGGTCTGGTAGGCCTTCAGCTTGATCAAGGTCGGCATCTTTTTCCTGAAAACAGCGGCCTGCTGGGCTGCCGTGTCAGTCAAAAGGGCCCCAAAGACAATCTGCCAGCGGCTTCTGCGCTTCTCGTCCAAAATCTCCTTTAGTTCATCCCCGCCCAGCTGGGCCAAATCCGTCATTGCCGTCCCTCTTTTCTTAAGCCAGGGCTTCCTTCAGCGGCTTAAAACGCTCGTCGCCCGTGGAAAAATCTCTGACCAGCCATTGGAAGTCACCCTCATACTTGCAGTACAAGAAGCAGCAGGCCAGGTAGTCCCCCTGCTCTTCAGTAGCCCGGTCAAAAACTTCCGTGTCCGCGTAATTTTCCAAGACCAATTGGTCTTCATGCTCGTCCCGGTAGTAGGCCCGGCTTTCTTCCGCCGTCTTCCCCAGCCTCTTTAAGTCACCTAAATTAACCAGAGCCAGGACTTGCTCATAATCCTGGTAATTTTCCTCCAGAATCCGGCCGGCGGTTTCCAAGTCCCCGTCATGGTCCAGGACCAGGCTGGAAACGGTATTGTCTTTTTCTTGAACGGCAATCATGCTTTGCGTGTCGGTCATTTTATTCTTCTTTCTAAAAAATTACTTGAAAAAGCGGTCGAAGAAGCCCCGCGGCTTCTTTTCCTCGCTCTTGGCGGCTTCCGCGGCCTCCTTGGCCTGGGCCAGTTCATCCTGCAGCTTCTGGATCTGGTCGGCCTGCTTCTTCTTCTCAGCTTCTACCTGCTGCTGCTTTTCAGCCTGGGCTTCCTTTTCCGCCAAAAGCTGGGCATTCTGCTCGGTGACCTTCATCATCCGGTCCATCATTTCGGCATTCTTTTTCAAGTATGGAGCAATGTTTTCGCCCATTCTCTGCCCCTGGACTTCCGCGGCGGCTCTGGCCTTTTCCATTTCAAAGCGCTCAGCCGCGATCCCGGTTTCCTTCTCATAGCGCTCAGTCAGCAAGTGGTTACCCTGCCAGAGGTCCATATTGGCCATCTTGACCGTCAGCCCCTGGCTGTCAAAAGTCTTGCAGATCTCAGCTGAAGCCGGCAGGTAGGCAAAGTAGCGTTTGATGTCATTGCCCTTGTTGGGGAAGACCCGGGCGGGAATCATGCATTCCGGATTGTCCCGGGTAAAGGTGATTTCCCGCAAGGTCGCCTCATCGTGCAAGAGAATGCTCCAGTTCCGCCGGCCCAAGTCCTCAACAATATTGTAATTCTTCATGTGGAAGTAGTACTTGGTTTCCGTGTTGACCAGGCCATATTCTTCGACCAGCTGCCAGAAGGCGTGCTTAACCGGGTAAAGGAAGTCGTGCTTAAGCTGCAAGTAGTCCTCGTCATCCATTTCTTCCAGCCAGCGGTCGATCTGCCGGGTCAGGTAAAGAAAGAGGGTGTTGTTCAGCCAGTGGCCGTGGTTGTCGGTATTGCCATCCAGGTATTCAAAAAAGTGGATGTCCGCGTCCGTCTTCTTGCGGAACTGGTTGCCCTGGCTGATCACGTAGCCCCTGCGGCCAACTTCAGTCAAAAGTTCGATGTCCTTGCCCTTGCTGTTCATGCTGAAAATCGCCACCGGTTCCACTCCCAGTTTCTCGCCATGCCGGTTGCTCCGCTTTTTCAAAAAGCTCTGGGCAGCGCTGGAAGAAAAGAGGGAGACTTCCGGGTCATCGATGCAGATCGGGGTGATGACCTGGTCTTCATCCATGTAGTGGTCAGTAAAGTTCCAGATATTCTTGTTAATGACCTTGGGGTTGGAGCTGTAGGCACTGACCCGGTCCTGCTTGCTCAAACTCTTGCCGGCCAGCAACTTCTTTCTGACCGCTGCCGTCATCCCGAAGAGCTTGTCCTCTGAACTGGCCTGGACGATCTCCTTGGTATTGCCGATGGTCAAGTTGGAGGCAATTTTAAGCAGGGTCGACTTGCCAGTTTCCCCCTGCCCGACCAGGCCGGCCACGATCGGGACATCTTCCACGATCCCGTTTCGCTCATCGATGGCCTGGCGGATCTTCCAGATGCTGCCGCTTTCCAAGACATACATCAAGAAGGAGAAGGCAGCCTGGGATTCATTATCCTGCTTGCGGTCCCGGTAGAAGCGGATAATGTCAAAAATTGCTGACACGTCCTGCCGGGTCGGCTTTTGAACGGCCACTGGTTCTTCCTGGTAGGAGTCGATCGCCGGCTTCTCCAGAATCGTCCCGGTTACTGGGTCTTGCAGATAAAGGGGACGCGGATAGTGGGCCTTCTCATCCGGCAAAACAATTGCTTCACCATTTTCATTGTCCTCGCCAAAGACGATCTGACTGAGCCGCTTGCTCAATTCTTCGTCAGCCAGGATCTTTTCTCCAGTCAAATCCTCCTTGTCAATCCCGCTTTTGAAACGGAGAAGCTTAGCCGTCTTCTTGAAGGACACGCTGGCCTGGCTTTGGCCTAATTGCCCCAGCCGGGTTGCTTCTTTGAAATCCTTTAAAGGCGCTGTCGCCAGCTTGTCTGCCAAGCCGCTGACTTCCAGCAGGTACTGGGACCGAGTATCTTCTGCCTGGTTCAAATAGCCCTGGTAGATTTCTTTGTTTAAAATATCTCTGGCCTTGGCCGTCAGCTCTTTGACCAGTTGCTGGACCATGGCCCAGTCATCCCCGGTCTTATCCCCGCTGCTTAAGGCGTAAGTGGCCCCCTGTCCCCAGTAGAAGCGGTACTTGTCTTTCCCCGTCAGCAAGAAGAAGCTGCTTCCTTTTTCTGGCAAAAAGCTAACCGCCAGCCGGCCGGCAGCCAGTTTTCCCTTTAAGTCCGGGCAGTCACCATCTAAAAGGGGAAGAAGCCGGGACAGTTCGCTTGCCGCGGAGAGTTCGGGAACTTCCACATCCCCAAAAAGCAGGCAAAGGTCTGCCTGGTCAAACAATGAAGTAAATTCCCGGTCCAGCAGGGTCCAGTCAGGAGCGTCCAGGGCGGCCGTCAAAGTCCCGTATTCCTCCCCTGCTTCCTTGATGTCTTCCAGCAAGCCGTGCTGGATCAGTAACTTTCGCTGAGTATCAATAATCCTTGCCATCTGTCTTATTTCCCATTCATGACTTTTTGCCTGCCATATTGCAGACCTTTAACAAGATTATAGCACTATCCGGCCCGTTTTCGGTAGCGTTTACCCGCTTTACTGGCAAGATTCTGCGGATTTTTGCCAAAAGAAAGCCTGCCTGGAAAAAATAGTTTATCATGAAAAGAGAAAATAATTGAAAAGAGGAAAAAATAATGACTATCTTCCAATACTTCATCCTGGGCTGGATTGGCTGCGGGATCTTCATCCTTTTTGCCTTGATCTGGCTCTTTGGCCTCATCACCAGCCAGCACCGCCTGCGCTTTGCCTGCGACTTCTTAATGGTCGGCGCCTTGTTCGTCATGCTGATCGGCTTTGGCGGCCGGCACAAGCAAGTCCTAATCCAGGAAAAAAGGCAAGCCGCCATCGCCCTTAAGCAAAAGAATTACGAGCAAACCGGGGAAAAATTCCGTCAAAACAGCACCGACATCGCCAAGAGCATCGATGAAGCTGCTTCCAGCGTAACCACGGCCTGGCAGGATGCCTTAAAGGCAAATCAGCAAAAGAAAAAGAAAAAGAGCAAGAAAAAGAAAAGTCCCATCTCCCCGTCTAAGGCTGTCAGCCAGGCTTTTAAGGACGAAAAGAGCAAGCTGAATAAGAGCAAGAAAAAACTGCTTAAGCATGCTGACCTTCTGGCCCTACTCAAGCAGTATCAGTATAAAAATGCCAAAATCAAATATGCCAGCTATAAAGAGGTCCAAAAGACTCAACTGGCCTACTATAACGCCGTCGTCAGCATCAATGGCCTAACTTTGGCCCAGTATCAAAAGCAGGTCAGCCGGGCTAAAGAAAAGTACGACCAGGCCGCTAGTGAATTAGGACCACGTTAAGCCCCGGGTCTGGCAGAAGTCCACGATAAAGGAAGCCATCTTCTGGGCAACCTTCGGCTCTTGGGCCAGATTCCGGCTGGCCAGGCTGATGGTATAAGAAGTATCTTCCGTTATCGGCACGGCAATGGCACCAGCGGATTCGTGGTACTTGGACTTAGGCAAGAGAGCCACCCCTTCACCGATCGCCACCAGGTCAACCAGGGTCCGCACATCGTCAGTCACGCTGCTGATCTGGGGATGGATGTCATTTTTAGCAAAAACGTCAGCGATGATCCCGGCCAAGGCATGTTCTTCCCCAAAAGCCAGGTAAGGATACTGCTCGATCTGCTTCAAGCTGACTGACTTCTGCTTGGCCAGTTCATGGCCCGCCGGCAAGAGCAGCTCCAGCTTTCTGTGCATCATTGCTACTAAGTCAAGGCCGGCAATCTTTTCACCCGGCCGGGTAGTGACAATAGCCAGGTCCAGTTCCCCGCTTTGCAGCATGTCCAAGAGCTTGCTGGTCACCGCCCGCTTTAAATTGAAGTCGACCCGGTATTCCGGATTGACCTGCCGGTAGTCCTTGATCACATCGGTAATGAATTTATGGGCCACGATTTCAGCTACCCCGATTGACAGCTTGCCGCTTTCGCCCAGGGCCATCTCAGACAACTGCCGGCGCCCTTCCTGGATCTGCTGGACCCCGGCCTCGCTATACTCTTTGAAGACCTTGCCGTAGACCGTCAAGCGGATGTTGCGACCTTCTCTTTCAAAAAGGGGAACACCCAGTTCCTCTTCCAGTTTCTTGACCGCGTAACTCAGGGTTGGCTGGGAAATCCCCAGTTTTTCCGCTGCCTGGGCCATATACTGGGTCTCAGCCAGCTCGTTGAAGTATTCTAAGTGTTGAAAGTTCATGTCTTTTTCCTCATCGTTAAGTCTTACCTCTTATTTTTGCTAAAATTTTAGTTTTTAGCAATAATTTAGCATTCTTTAAAATGTTTTTAGCATTTTTTAACTTTTTTGCCAAAATTTCCTGCTAAAAGCAGCCAACATAAGTTCGGAAATATATGATTTAGATTTCATATACCGATTTCATTCTTCTTTCTTGATCGGAAAAGTCGCATTTATCCGAAAAATCGGCAGTAATTATTTGAATTTCACCGAATATTATGTCAAAATTGAGTAAGCATGATTGGCGTTGACTAATAAGAAAAAGGCGCTATAATAAATATATTGTAAAATTTATTTTGTAAATTCATTCACTTAAAAGAGAGCATTAAGATGAAACAAGACGTACTTTACCAAATCTTGACCACTGCTGAAGACTGCCAGACAGTCAGCGATATCGCTAAGAAGCTTTTCTTAAGCCAGCCATATGTCAGCCAGGTTTTGAGCAAGGCAGAAAAGAAATATAATGTCGTTCTCCTGGAAAGAAGAACCCTGCCGATCGAAGTGACTGAAGCCGGCCGGACCCTTTGTGACGGCTTAGCCAAGCTGCACAGCGACCAGATGAAGATCGAACAGGACCTGCGCCGCTTCACTGAAGAAGAGCGGTCCTACATCAAGATCGGTTTCTCCCCGATCTGGGCACCAGGCGAAAGCGGGAAGATCATCCCTGTTCTGCAAAAGCAGTTTGAAACCACCCGCTTTGAACTGATCAAGACCTTCTCCATCAACTCTGCCAAGTGTTTGATCGACAACCGGATGGTTGACATCTACCTGGGGCCGCTCCTGCGGGGGGAAAACTTAAAGAACTTCTTCCTCTTCCAGCCGCGAATCTTCTTGATCATCCCTGAAACCAGCGAGCTTTACCAAGAAGGCAAGCGGGACGTTCCGTTCAGCCAGCAGCTCTTGATGGACCTCAGCAAAGAAAAGATGGTTTCCTTAAGCGATGACTCCGGCTTCCAAAAGACTGTTGACCACCTGCTTGAAGACCAGAACCTCTCCGTTAACAAGAGCATCAAGGTCAACGACTACGATGTCGCCTTGCAAATGGCAGTCGGTGGTTTGGGCTGGACGATAACTTTGGAATACATGCTGCCGAACCTGAACCCAGACCTTAAATACAACCAGGTTGAACTTCCTCGCACCTTGATCCAGTCTGACAATGGTTTGACCATCCACATGGACTCCAGCGACCGGGCAAAGGAAGTTGCCCAGGTGATGACCAGACTGATGAAGGATAACCTGATTGACCGCAAGCTGATCAAGGAATAAGAGTAGCAATTAAAAAATATACAGACAAAAAACGAGCCAGCTGGCTCGTTTTTTATTTGCATTTTACTATTAAAAACTATTTTTCTTTCTTCTTGACCCGGAATTCCCGCCACCATTCTTTGTGACTAAACGCGGTATAAGCCAAGATGGCTAAAGCCGTCAAGAGTGAAACCAGCAAGCCGCTTCGCAATCCCGGTGTCCGGTAAACCAGGCGGACGCGGTGCTTGCCTGCTGGCATTTTGAAGCCGACAAAGGCCGTGTTGGTCTTAATTACCTTGACTGCCTTGCCGTCAACCATAGCCGTCCAGCCGTTTGAATAAGGGATGGTCGAAGTAACGATGCCGGTTTTCTTACTAGTAAAGAGGCCGGTCAGCTGGTTTTGCGCGAGTTTTAGCTGCTTGATCCCCTGCTTTTGAATCTGCCGCACTTCTTTCGTGTACTCTTGATTCAAAGGAATTGCTACAACTTTGATCTTGAAGCGGTAGGTCCCCAGTTTTGAAGGCTGGAAGGTCAGACTATTGGGCAGAGTCTGGTAAGTGCCCATATTCATGACCGCGCTGTCGACCAGGCGGTAAAAAGAAGTCATATCCTGGCTTCTCTGCACAATTGTTTCACTGGCCTTCTTTCCCGTTACCGTCAGCTTGTAGCTGGGGTCTGGTGACCCGGCCAAAAGGTGGTAGCGCCAGTACTTGTAGCGGGTTGCCCGCTCATTAAAGGTCTGCCCGGCCAGGTTGGCCTCCTGCTTGGCCTTCTTCAGCTCCAAATCCAGCTGCTGGCTTAAAGTGAAAGGCTGGTAGGAAATCTGGCTGATCTCGACATGCAGCTCGCTTTTGCCCAGTTTGGCCTTTTCTTCATCTGACAAGTGCAGCTTCAACTTGTAGCTGGCTTCAGAGTCCGTATAGGTCAATTTATTCTTGCTCAGCTTCTTGCCACTGGCATCGACCAGGCTGGCCTTGATGGTCTTGACCCCGGTCAATTTCGCGGCTTTAAGGCCAACCCCCTTGACCACCACTCCGCTAGCCAGAGCCCGCTCTTTTTGGCTCGCTGACAGTTTTTTGTAGCGGCTGGGGCTAATTGCCTTATAGCTTAGCCAAAGCAGCGGGAAGGCCTCTGTGGTCTTGTAGAGCTCGGCCTGGTAGGCAGGCTGTTGATTTTGGTCTTTTTTCTCCTTGTCGGCAGCGATCAGGTCGTAAGTCCCGGGCACCTTGCTACCGTTTACTGAGTATTTTTGGTTAAAAATATAGCGGACGCCCAGGAAATTGTTCAATATCGTCCGGTCATCAAGCTGGTGGAAGGGAATGTTGTTGTCATACTGCAGGTTGCCCAGGTCGGTCGAAAACTGACCCAGGTACTGGTTCTGGATAGAATAGTAAGATGACACGTTGGCCAGGCCGCTGGTCAAATCGTTAAACAGCTTCTTCTGGCTGACAAACTGGTTATTTGACACCGTGTTGACCCGGTAAAAACCGGCCGACAGGATGTGATTCAAGCCGCCATAGCGGTCTTCCGCGATCTGCTCATATTCCCCCTTGACCAGCATGTTAGCCGCGAAGTTGCCGTTGTATGGAAGAGCCGCGTACAGGGCGTTAAAAGCCAAATTAGCCGCTACAGTAAGCAATAGCACCCGCTTTAAAGCCCGTCCTTCGTTGACCAGGTAGCTGGCCCCCAGACTGAGCAAGAGGAAGATGACCGGCAAGAAGAGCTTGTAATCATTTTCCAAAAAGGACATGGCGACCAGGTAGACCAGGTAAATCCCGCTGATGGAAAAAATCAGCCGCATCTCCGTTTGACTGACTGCCTGCTTACTGACGGCTTTGACAAAGACCATCACGCTGAAAGCAAAAGGCAGGTACAAGAGCAGGGTCCAGCGGTTTGACGCTGACATTCCTCCGTTAAAGACTGCCCCGACTGCCGGGATCAAGAGCATGACTGCCCCTAATAACAGAGAGGCAGCGACCAGGCGGTACTTGCGCCAGTTACGAAAGAGGTAGACCAGGGCCGGCAGGATGATGCTGGCCAGACCCAAGGCTGACCAGAATATCAACTTCCAGTTATCCCCGTCAATCAGTTCCTTTGGCAAAAGCAAGTAGTAGTAGGCCGGGTAAAAGATCAAGCCATTAGCAAACTGCGACCCGGTCCGGGTGGAGTTGACCACGGCCAAAAGTTCCGGCAAAAGCAGGCCGGCTGATTGAAGTACCGCTCCTAAACTGGCAAAGAAGAGCTTCTTAATTGTTGGCCAGAAAGGAATCTTTTCCCAATAAGCCAGTCCCCAGCGCAAAAATAGGTAGATGATCGCCCCCAGGCCCAGGACAAAGGCCAAGTAATAGTTGCTGACCAGCATCCAGACAAAGACCCCGAATAAAGGCCAAGTGCTGCCCCCTTGCAAGAGTCGCTCCAGCTGGACCACGATCAAAGGAAAAAGAATAAAGGTCGTGGTGAACATCGGCTGGGCCAGGGCCGCGTACAGCAGGTAGGCATTGACCATGTAGACACCGCTGCCAATCAAGACAACACCGTCTTTAAAGTCAAAATGGCGGGCAAAATAAACAAAGGCCAAGCCCACGCAGTAAAGGCGCAACAGCAGGATCAGCTGGTAGGCAAAGACCATGTGGCTGGTGGGAAATAAAAGGGCCAGATAGGCAAAGACGTCACCAATCGTATAGTAAGAAAAGACTGAAAACAGGTCATTGCCCAGGCCCATGGTCCAGGACCATTCAGCTGGCCCCTGGCTTAAGTGGTGCAGGAAACTGAGCACGTACTCCCGGTACTTGACCAGCAAGGGCAGGTGCTGGTTGGCTGCGTCAGTGTTCCAGATCAGGCTATGGCCAGTAACCAAGTAAGGTCCAAAAACACAGGCCGCCAAAAAGAGGAAGAAGACAGAGTACTTCCAGTAGACGGCCCGGTCACGCTTTTTGTTAAAGCTGAATTGCAAAATCATCCCTCCAAAATGTTCAATGGTCTATTTTTCTATTCTACCGCTTTTCTCCCCTGCCCGCTAAAAGGCTGGAAAATATTAAAAAATAAAAATGACCAGCAAAAGCTGGTCATCATCCAAAATTCTAATTTCTCAGCTGCTCGTAAAGATCCTGCATTTCCTGGTCATCTGGCACAAGCTTCAAGTACTTTTCCAGCAATTGCCGGGCCAGATCGCCTTGGGCGCTCTCCTGAGCAAAGGAGATCATCCCCCACAAGAAGGCAGGATTGGTCTGCAGGCTCTGGTAGGCCAAGAGATATTCCTGCAGGGCCTGGTCATATTTTTCCATTTCCTGGTAGGACCGGGCCATGTTCCAGTGGGCCTGCGGCTCCAGGTCGCTGTCAGCCAGAGCAGTAAACAAGGCCAGGGAGTCCGCTGCCCGTCCCTGGTCTAAGTAGAGGTCGCTCAGCAAGAGGCGGAGGCTGGAATTGTCCGGGTTGACCTCGAGGCCCCGGCGCAAGAGGTCCTCAGCATCCTCAGCCTTGCCTAATTTGGCGGCTGCCTTAGCCCCGGTCAGGTAAAGCTCTTCATCCAGCTCATTATAGCCCAGGCCCGTCTGAGCGGCAAAGAGGGCTTCTTCTGGGTTGTCTTCTTCCTGGTAGGCCTTGGCCAGGAAAGGATAAGCGTTGACGTAGTCAGGGCTTTGCTTAATGACATCATCAAGTAAGGAGATGGCCTTGTCAAACTGGCCGGCCTCTTCCATGATTACCCCAGCTTGGTACTTGGCGTCGATGTCCAGGAGGTCTTCTTTATGGTCATTGATAAAAGCAGCTGCTTCTTCATACCGGCCCAGTTTAGCCAGGGTCTGGAAGACCCGCTGGTTAAGGTTGACTTCCCCGAACATGTTCTGTCTTTGCCGCAAGTCCTGGTAAAGAGGCAGGGCCTGGTCGTTCAAGTCGCTCATGTAGTCCAGTTCCGCCAGGCCAAAGCTAATGGCATCTTCATCCGGAGCCAGCTGCCGGGCCTGCTCCATCTTGGCCCGTGCCGTTTCGATCAGGCCCTCGCTTTGATAGTAGTCAGCCTGAACCAGGAGGCTTTCCAGATAGGCATCTGAATCAGCCGGCACATTGTAAAGCAGGGTCAAGCCATCGTCCTCTGCCCCGTCATTGAGGAGGATTTCGGCCAGGTAGACCTTGAAGAGGTCTTCATTGGGAAAATCAGCGATCAAGCTGCGGTAGACTTCCTTGGCCAGGTCGGTAAAGCCCAGGTCGGTCAAGTTTTCCGCCAGAGACGCCAGGATCTCCGGATCATCGTTTTCCAGGGCCTGCTTCAAGAGGGCGCTGCTCTCGCTGAAGCGGTGACCTTGAATCGCGTCCAACAATTGTTCAGAATATGTCATCTTTGTCCTCACTTTCTGCTTACTATTGTACCGTAACTAGTCAGCTAAAAAAGTTTTTTGCCCAAACAAAAAAACGCCAGAAAAACCGGCGTTTCTTTATTTTAAAGCGCGTCAATTACTTAACAGCGTCCTTAAGAGCCTTACCTGGCTTAAATGCAGGAACCTTGCTTGCTGGAATTTCAATTTCAGCACCAGTTTGTGGGTTGCGGCCCTTGCGAGCTGCACGGTCACGTACTTCGAAAGTGCCGAAGCCGATCAGTTGCACCTTTTCGCCCTTAGCCAAGTCTTCTTGGATTGCTTCGAAAACCGCGTCAACAGCTTCTGAAACGTCCTTCTTAGTCAACTTAGTCTTTGCAGCTACTTCTGAAACTAATTCTGCCTTATTTGCCATGTGGAATTCACCTCCTATAAATTAGACTCGCGTCTAATCACTTCATTTCTCTTGCAGAAATGAGGGACACTGAGCGCTTGCTGCATTCAATTAATTCCCTGCTCTCTAAAATATCACAAGAACGTTGTCCCTACAAGGCTTTTAGCCCGCGGCTTAGCACTTTTTCAAGAGAATGTCACAAATTGGAAAAGAAAAGCCCGGTCCTACTTCCGCTTACGCGGCAGGATCTTGATCGGAGTCCCGGTGAAGTCGAAATTCTCCCGCAGCTGGTTGATCAAAAAGCGCTGGTAGGAGAAGTGCATCAGTTCTGGATCGTTGCAGAAAACAACGAAAGTCGGCGGATTGGTCTTGACCTGGGTCATGTAGTAGACCCGGAGCCGCTTGCCCTTGACCATCGGCGCCGGCACCAAGCGGCTGGCTTCCAGAAGCAGGTCGTTTAAGACTGATGACTGGATCCGCTGGTTCTTGTTCTCGTAAACTTCCTTGACCATTTTTGGCAATTGGTCGATGTTCTTGCCAGTCTTGGCCGAAACAAAGACAATTGGGGCATAGTCCAGGTAGGAGAATTCTTCCCGGATCACCGCTTCAAAGTCCTTGCCAGATGAAGAGTCCTTCTTCGGCAAGTCCCACTTGTTGACAGCGATAATCATCCCCAGGCCCGCTTCATGGGCGTAGCCGGCCACGTGCTTGTCCTGCTCTCGGATCCCGGTGCTGGCATCCAGGACCAGGATGGCCACGTCTGACCGTTCCATGGCGCTCATGGCCCGCATGACGGAGTACTTTTCGGTCTTCTCATAGACCTTGCCCCGCCGTCTGATCCCGGCTGTGTCAACAACCCGGAACTTGGTTCCATCCTTGACGAATGGCGTGTCAATGGCGTCTCTGGTCGTTCCTTCTTCGTTGGCCACAATCACCCGTTCTTCGCCCAACAGGCGGTTGACGATGGATGACTTGCCTACGTTTGGCCGGCCGATCACGCTGAAGGAGATAACCCCTTCTTCGGTCTTTTCGGCATCGGCTGGGAAGTTCTTGACTACTTCGTCCAGCAGGTCACCGATCCCGGTCCCATGGGAACCGGAAACCGGGATTGGGTCACCTAAGCCTAAACTGTAGAAGTCATAGATATCGGTCCGCTGCTCAGGGTTGTCAGCCTTGTTAACAGCCAAAAGAACTGGCTTATCGGCCCGGTAGAGCAGGTGGGCAATCCGTTCGTCCAGACTGGTCACCCCCTGGCTGGCATCGGCCAGCATGACGATGACGTCGGCCTCTTCAATAGCGATTTCCGCTTGAGCCCGGATTTCTTCGTCAATCGTACTGTCTTCCCAGGTAATCCCCCCGGTGTCGATGATGCTGAACTGGTGGCCCATCCAGCTGGCCCGAGCATAGTTCCGGTCCCGGGTCACGCCTGGCCGGTCTTCCACGATCGCCACCCGTTCATTGATAATCCGGTTGAACAGGGTTGACTTGCCCACGTTGGGCTGCCCTACGATGGCAACAATTGGTAATGGCATCTTTTCACCTCTTTTGCTTTCTATTGATTATTGTCAAACAAAAAGACCGACCAACGGTCGGTCTTTTTAGTGCTGATTAACGGTTCTTAAGTTGGTCACCGATCATGTCACCAAGTGAGAAGCCGTTGTCGTCGTTGTTCATGTACTTGCGAGCAACTGCGTCGTTGTTTGATGAACGACGTGCGCGAGGTCTGTCGTTTGATGAAGAAGCGTTCTCTGGATCAGCTTGCTTAATTGACAGGGAGATTCTTCTTTCACTTGGGTCAATGTTAAGAACCTTAACCTTGACCTTTTGACCTACAGTCAAGACGTCGCTTGGCTTGTCAACGTGCTTGTTGGAAATTTCTGAAACGTGTACCAAGCCTTGGATGCCGTCAGCAACTTCAACAAAGGCACCGAAGTTGGTCAAAGACTTAACTTCGCCTTCGATTACATCGCCTTCGTTCAAGCTTGAAGTAGCTTGTTCGAATGGGGATGGTTCAGTTTGCTTGATTGACAGGGAGATACGGTGACGGTCATTGTCGATGCCAATAACCTTAACCTTAACATCTTGGCCAACCTTCAAGACGTCGCTTGGCTTGTCAACGTGCTTGTATGAAATTTCGGAGATGTGTACCAAACCGTCAACGCCGCCGATATCAACGAATGAACCAAAGTTGGTCAAGCGTGATACCCGGCCTTCAACTACGTCGCCGACAACCAGTTGTGAAGCAACGTTTTCAAAGGCTTGTTCGCGTTCTTCTTCGATCAGTTCCTTGTGGGAAAGGATCAGACGGTTCTTAGCCGGGTCGATTTCAGTAATCTTAACCTTGATAGTCTTGCCGATGTAAGGCTTAAGGTCTGAAACGAAGCGGTTTGAGATCAAGCTTGCTGGCAAGAAGCCGCGGGTGCCGACATCAACGAGCAAACCACCGCGAACTGATGAAGTAACCTTACCTTCGATAGTCTTGCCTTCTTCGAAGTCCTTTTGCAGCTTGTCGTAAGCTTCACGTTCCTTAACGCGTGTTACTGAGAAGAAAAATTCACCGTTTTCCTTGTCACCACCTGCACGACGAACTACGTAAGCCTTGAAGGTATCACCTGGCTTAACTTCGTCACGCAAGTTGACACTACGGTCGTTGGTGAAATCACGGCGAGTGATTACACCTTCAACGCCGGCGCCTTGAACACCAACGTTAATTTGGCCATCTTCAACGCTCAAAACGTTAACGTCAACGATGTCGCCCACCTTAACTTCTTGCATTTGAGCAAGAGCATCTAAAAATTGATTGTTTTCTGACATAAATACAAAATGCCTCCCTGTTTATTCGTTCTCTATTTTACCGAAAAATAGATGAATTTGCTACTATTTTACCAGACTTTTTTTGACTTTACTTGCTGGTATTTGTTTTTTTGGCAATTTCGGCCAAGATAGCGGCAACAACCTGGTCAATCGTTAAATTAGTTGAATCGATTTCGATTGCATCCGCTGCCTTCTTCAAAGGTGAAACTTCACGGTGGGAGTCAAGGTAGTCCCGCTTGGCGATATCAGCTTCGATTTCCTCAACCGTCTGCTTGGCCTCAATCCCCTTTTCCTGCCAGTCCAAAAGCCGTCTTTCTGCTCTAGACCGGGCGCTGGCAACTAAGAAGATCTTGACTTCAGCCTCAGGCAAGACCGTGGTCCCGATGTCGCGGCCGTCCATGATCACGTTGGTTGACCCAGCCAGTTTTCTTTGCAGGTCAACCATCTTGCTTCTGACCCCCGGCAGGGCTGAGACCTGGGAGACATTAGCCGTGATTTCCGGGGTCCGGATTTCCAAAGACACGTCTTCCCCGGCTACCAGAACCTTCTGGCCGTTTTCGCCTGGCTCTAAAACGATGCCGTCTTCGTCGATCGCCTTTAAAATCCCGGCTTCATCCCCATAGTCCAGGCCGTGCTTGCGGGCAATAAAAGTACATGCCCGGTACATGGCGCCTGTGTCGATATAAACGAATGACAGCTTATTGGCCACAATCTTGGCCACCGTGCTCTTACCTGCTGAAGCAGGTCCATCAATTGCTACTTGCATAACATCAAAATGAAGCGACTCGCATCGCTTCAATCCTTTCCAATAAATTCAGCTATTTGGCTTGCTTGATCTTCAGTTTCTGACCAACTGCCAGGGTTGAGCTGGTATCCAGACCATTCTGCTCAGCCAGCTCTTCGGCGCTTATGCCGTACTTCTGGGCGATCGCGGCCCAGCTGTCGCCGGACTTGACCACGTAAGTCTTGACCTTTGGAGCAGGCTTGGCCTTGCTGGACTGCTTAGCGGCCTTTGGCTTAGTCTGTTCTTTCTTTGCTTGCGGGACGGCGTAGTCGCTTTTTTGACTGGTGACCAGCGGCACGGCCGCCAAGGCCATCATAACCACGATCAAGAGGGCCGTCCACCACGGCGCCTGCTTGTTCTTGCGCTCTTCTCTGACCGCTTGCTGGCGGGCCAGACGTGACAAGGGCTTTTGGGCATTTTGATCCATCTAGCTTCCCCCTTTAAGCTTACATTTTAACATAAAACCAGGTGCTAAACGAAAAGAAAAGACTTTCCTTAGGGAAAGTCTCATCAAAAGATTCACTTGTTTGTCAATTTTTAGTACTTGCTGGAAACGCTGAAGTGCTTGATCACGAATGGCTTGATGGTCTTTAAAACAGATTCAAAAAGGATGTAGACCACAACTGAGTTGATGGCCCCCTTGATCAAGTTGAATGGGACGATGATGCCCATAATGTAGCTGGCCATGCTTGGAATGTGCAGCATCTTGCCCAGGTAGGTCTGTTCAGTAAAAGTGAGCAGCTGAGCGTAGTTCATGTGCATCCCCGCTGCCTGCGGCACTGAAGTGTAGGCGTAAACCGGAGTCAAGAGGAACTGATTAGTCAATGCCATGACCAGGGTCAATGACAAAACGCCTAAGAGCAGACCCAAGGCCGGCAGCAGGTAACCCTTCAGGCTCTTTCTGTCTTCTTCCTTGACTGAGCCAGCCAGGAAGTAAAATGGCAGGGCAAAGGCCATTGAGGCCAGAAAGGCAGCCAGTTCACCGACCAGAGACGGGAGGGCAAAGCCGGCAAAGATCAAGGACAAAAGGCACTTGACTGCGGCTACGGCCACCCCGCCGCCGATGCCAAAGATAAAGGTGGTGATGACCACGATGACGTCAGAGAAGTCCATCTTCAAAAAGCTGACACCCGGCATGATCGGGAATTCAAACTTCATAACCACAAAGGCGATGGCCCCGATCATGGCATAAGCGAGCCAGTTACTTACTGATTTAGCTGTCCGTTTGTTAGCAGCTTCCATATTAACATACCTCCATTAAAAAAAGTCCGTTGCCTCGAAGAGGAACAGACCTTTCTTAGTAAGCATGCTTACTATTCCAACGTCTGCCTTCTTCCATCTAGACTATAACTATCGGTAGCTTTACAGCATTCAACCATTTGCATGGCTCGCGGACTTGCACCGCCGGTCGGGATTTACACCCTGCCCCGAAGACAACTTATTTTATTTTTGATTACGTTTACATTCTAATCCACTTGCTTGAGTCTGTCAACTTCTTTGTGGTTTAATTCCCGGTACTGTCCAGATGTAAGGCCTTGCAGGTCCAGGAAGGAGTAGCGTTCTCTGGACAACTTGTCGACCAAGTGATTGACAGCCTTAAACATTTCCTTGACCTGGTGGTAGTGGCCTTCATGGATGGTCAGCTGGACGATCTGGGTCTGGGCCCGGGGATTGGTCTTCAAGACCTTGACTTGGGCAGGCT
The DNA here is from genome assembly GCA_027681045.1 of Lactobacillaceae bacterium AF64-9pH9TA. Classification (GTDB taxonomy): domain Bacteria; phylum Bacillota; class Bacilli; order Lactobacillales; family Lactobacillaceae; genus Lactobacillus. Next base: position 60,469 of record JAQDCK010000006.1, read on the forward strand.
TGGTCTTGTAGCGGCCGATCTGGACCCCCTTCTTCAGGGACTTGATTTCATCTGGCTGCAAAATGCCCTTAATCTTAGCCACGTAGACCTTATCAACTTCGTTTCTCGGGTGCATGAGCAGGTTGGCCAGCTCCCCGTCATTGGTCATCAAGAGCAGGCCGGAAGTGTCGTAGTCCAAGCGGCCAACCGGGTAAAGGCGATATGGCAAGTCAGTAAAGTAGTCGGCCACCGTCTTGCGGCCCTTGTTATCCTTAACCGCGGAGATCACGCCCCGGGGTTTGTAAAAAAGATAAGTATGGTGGCTTTCTCTTTCAATCGGCTGGTTGTCAACAACAACTTGTTCAATTGAGCTGACCTTGGTCCCAAGCTTGGTTACCACTTGCCCATCGACTCTGACCCGGCCGGCCAGGATCATTTTTTCCGCTTCTCTTCTGGAAGCGATCCCCGCCTGGGCGATCACTTTTTGTAAACGTTCTTCCGCCATTATAAATCCTCCATCTTCTGCAATGCTTCATCAGCCGTGCCGTTTTCGGCAAACAGGTCTACCTGGCCGTCGGCATCAAAGCTGCTGTCTTCAAAATTCTCAATTACCGGCAGATCCGCCAGGGACTTATAGCCAAAGTACTGGAGGAAGTAATCAGTCGTCACGTACAGCTTGGGGTGGCCCGGGGCGTCTTTAACCCCCTGGGCCTTGACTAAGCCTCGCCAGACCAGGGTCTGCAGGGCACCAGAGGAGTTAACCCCCCGGATTTCATCGATCTCGATCCGGGTGATCGGCTGCCGGTAGGCTACGATCGCCAAAATTTCCAAGGCTGACTGGCTGATATTCTTGGTCAGGTCCTTGTTGAAATAGGCTTCCACCAGATCGCTGACCTCTCCGCTGGTCGTTAATTTATATTCGTCGTTGATTTCCAAAAGCTGCAAACCGCAGTCGGGGTCGCTGGCCAGCTTTTCCTGCAGCCTTTTGGCCAGACTTTCAATTTCCAGTTCCGGCACTTGCAGCAGGTCTCGCAGCTGCTCTTTCTTGATCCCGCCGTCCCCGGCCACGTAAAGGAGGGCTTGCAGCTGGGCTATTTTACTCGTCATGCTTGCTTCTTTCTATTTCCAAGTCGCCAAAGCGGCGCTTTTGCCTAATTTTCAAGTACTGGTCCTTGGCCAGTTCCAAAATTGCCAAAAAAAGGCCAACCAGGTCGGCCAGGCTTTCCACCTGGTCAGTCAAGGCAAAAAAGCTGACGCGGCCTTGCTGCTCTAAAACTTCCTTCAGCCAGGCAATCATTTCCTGGATCGGCCGGCCGGTCAAGGTCACCTGGGCATGGTCGTTTCTTTTCTTAAAGCGGCGCATAGCCAAAATAAAGCTGGCCGTCAGGTCCTGCTGACTGATTTTCCCTAAAGGCAGGGGCTGAACCTTGGCCCCTTCAGCCACGCTGGGCTCCTTGGCGGCCAAAACTGGTACCTCTTCATTTCTGACCTTGAAGTAGGCCGAAATCTTTTTAAAGACGGAATACTGAACCAGTTGCTCAACCAGTTCTTCCCGGGGGTCGGTAAATTCTTCTTCTGTCTCGACAAAGTCGTTTTTCGGCAGCAGATACTGGGACTTAATCCGCAGCAAAGTTGCCGCCATCACGAAATATTCCCCGGCTAGTTGCAGGTTCAGCTTCTGCATCTGCTGGAGATAGTCCAGGTACTGCTGGGTAATCCTGGCAATCGGGATGTCATAGATGTCTAATTCCTGCGACCGAATCAGGTGGAGCAAAAGGTCCAGTGGGCCTTCAAAATTCGGCAGCTCAATGGTCATGCCTTCATTCATCATTGTTCAAGTACTTCATCAAATAGGTATATTCCGGAACCGTCATTACTTTCTGCTTGCCAGCTTCCTGGGCCAGTTCCCGCATGATTTGCGAAAAATGCTCATCATCCCGAAAACCCGGTGCTAAAGACAAATAGCGCAGGACTAGGCAGCCGGCCCCGGTCTCGCAGCCCGCCAGGCCGACTATGTTTTGATCCTCGTCCCGGTAAAGGTAGAGCTGGTGGGCCGGATCTTCAGCATACAGCTGCATCTCTTCCTTCAAATTCTGCAGGTTCTTGAAATCCGGAAGATAGGACAAGAGGCCCATAGCGACTTTTTCATAATCTTTCTTATATGGTACTAGCATATGATCACCTCTAAATGCGGGGATGAGTCTTTTGGTAGACGTCCAGGATATGCTTCTGGGTCAGATTAGTATAGATCTGGGTCGTGGAAATGTCAGTATGGCCCAGGATTTCCTGGACCACCCGCAAATCCGCCCCATGCTCCAGCAAATGCGTCGCGAAGCTGTGGCGGAGGGTGTGGGGAGTCACATCCTTGGCAATGCCGGCCTGCTGGCAGTACTTCTTGATCTTCTGCCAGACGGCCTGCCGGGTCAATTGCCCGCCCCGGCTGTTCAAGAACAGGTAGTCGCTGCTCTTGCCCCGCTTTAAAAGCTGCTGGTCCCTTACAGGCAGGTAGCGCTTGATCCAGTCTAAGGCCAGGTCGCTCACTGGAATAAGCCGTTCCTTGCTCCCCTTGCCCAAGACTTTGATCAGCTGCAGGTCGGCATGGACATCGGCTAATTGCAAGTTGACCGCTTCGCTGACCCGCATCCCCGTCGCGTAAAGCAATTCCAAAAGGGCCCGGTCGCGGATCCCTAAATCCGTAGTCAGATCTGGCTGCTCTAAGAGCCGGCCCACTTCAGCCTCAGTCAAGGCCAGGGGCATCCGCTTCTCCCGCTTGGGAGCATCAATCTGGCTCATGGGGTCCAGGGCGATCAGCTGCTGGCGGACCAGCCACTGGTAAAAGCGGCGCAGGGTCGATACCAGCCGGCTGATGGAGCTGTTGGCCTTGCCCAAGTCCCGCTCTTTAGCTAAAAAAGCATCAATTTCCACTGCTTCCAGCGGCCAGGCGGGCATCTGCTCTTCTTTGACGTAAGCTAAAAACTCCAGCAAGTCCTGCTGGTAGGCCGCGATTGTATTCGGGCTGAGTCCCCGTTCAATCTGGCTATAGCGCAGGTAATCTTCAATTTCTTCGGCGAGCTTATTCATCCGCCTCATCCTTGACCAGCTTGATCGTGCCGGCTTCCTTGTCCTGGCTGACCAGGCCCCGCTTGATCAAGTTGCCTAAGGCCCGCTTGAAGGCTGACTTGGAGATGCCGAAGTAGTCCTTGATGGCCTGGGCATCGCTCTTGTCGCTAAATGGCAGAGTCTTGTCGCCCTTGCGGCGCAAAGACATCATTATCATGGCCGCGTCATCGTCAATCTCTTCAAAAGCCCGGGGCAAAACGCTCATGTTCAAGCGACCGTACTGGCTGACCCCGATCACCCGTGCCTTGACCTCCTCACCCAGCCGCAGAGGCTGCTGCATTTGTGATTCATGGATAAAGCCCAAATAGTAGTCATTGGTCAAGACAAAGCAACCCAGGGACTTGCTGGAATATACCCGGGCCAGCAGGTTCTTGTTGACCAGGTTATTTGGGAAGCGGACGGCGATCTGTTCAAAGACATTTTCATCAGCGGCCTTGGCCCAGATCCGGTCCTTATCATCAGTTTCCAGCCGCACCAAAAGGCGGTCATCTTTTTGCGGCCAGCGGGCCGGGTCAAGTGGCAGATCGTCCAGGGACATAACTATATCCTTATCAGGCAAGCCAATGTCCAAAAAGACTCCCAGCCCCCGCTGAACCCTGGTAACCGTGGCCCAGCCGTATTGGTCGGCCTGGGCAAAAGGCAAGAACTGGGTCATTTCCCGTTCATGTTTTTGGTTATCATAAATAAATCCCGTGATTTGCCCGCCAATTTTCGGCGTCTCTTCTTGGGTGATTTCTTCTTTCTTCAATTTGAACGTTAAGCCGTCAATCTGCACGAAATAGGCTTCAGCGTTGCTGTCAGTTATTTTACCGGTCCGGATTTCTCCAAGCATAGTCTGCCTCCAACTTTACATAATTCTAATGCTAGTATACGGGAACAAAGAAAGAAAATAAAGCAGTTAACAATAGTTTTTCTGCTAGTTCGCTAATTTTTTCAATTCACGCATAGTTTTTTCTATTTTAAAGCAATTTTTGACTCAACCACCTAGCCAGCACTGTGGCAGATTAGCTTACAGACTTTTTTAAGCGGCTCAGCAGTTCAAAATTTCTCCTCTACCCTAGCTATTTTCAAGGCAGACATTAAAAGAAAGCAGGCAAACATTAGGTAAAGAAAAAGAGCTCAATCGATTGATTGAACTCTTTCTTCTGTGGTTGTCAGACTTATAATCTTAGATTACAGGTTTGAAACTTCACCTTGGTAAATTGCGCCGCGACGTGCGTCAACAGTCAAAGTTGAGCCGTCAGCGATCTTTGAAGTTGCGTCAGCAGCACCGACAACAACTGGAATGCCGAGTGATACGCCGACAACAGCTGCGTGGCTGGTCAAGCCGGAAGCTTCAACGATCATACCGCTGGCCTTCTTGATAGCTGGCATGTAGTCCTTGTCAGTAGTCTTAGCTACCAGGATGTCGCCTTCGTGAACCTTAGCGTTGGCTTCTTCAGCGCTGTTAGCAACAACAGCCTTGCCGATAACTGAGCCAGTGCCTACGCCCAAACCTTGAGCAAGTTGGTTGCCGATGATTTGCAGCTTCATCAAGTTAGTAGTACCTGATTGGCCGAATGGTACGCCGGCAACGATGATTACCAGGTCGCCATCCTTAACGAAACCGTGTTCCTTAGCTACGCGGGCAGCTTCTTCGAACATTTCGTCAGTGTTTGAAGGTTGCTTTGCCAAAACTGGTTCAACGCCCCAAACGATACCCAATGAGTGTTGGATCTTTTCGTCGAAAGTCAAGGCAACGATGGTTGCGTCTGGACGGTACTTGGAGATCATACGAGCTGAGTAGCCGGAGCTAGTAGCAGTGATGATCGTCTTAACGCCCAATTCTTGAGCAGTGCGGACAACTGATTCACCGATAGCTTCAGTAACGTTTGAGCCCTTGTATTCTTCAAAGCGTTGCAGAGCCAGAGTGTTCCGGGTGTCCATTTGCTTTTCAGTCCGAACGTCGATGTCGTGCATAGCTTGAACTGCTTGTACTGGGTACAAACCGTTTGCTGATTCACCTGACAGCATAGTTGCGTCAGTACCGTCAAGAACGGCGTTAGCAACGTCAGTTACTTCGGCACGGGTTGGACGTGGGTTTTCTTGCATTGAGTCCAGCATTTGAGTAGCAGTGATAACTGGCTTGCCCAAAGCGTTGCACTTCTTGATCAAAGTCTTTTGAACAAATGGCACGTTGATGAATGGGATTTCAACACCCATGTCACCACGGGCAACCATCAAACCATCTGAAACTTGCAAGATTTCGTCGATGTTGTCAATACCTTCTTGTGATTCAATCTTTGGGAAGATCTTAACGTATGATGCGTTAGCTTCTTCGCAAAGTGCGCGAATGTCAAGAACGTCTTGAGCCTTACGTACAAATGAAGCAAAGATGAAGTTAATACCGTGCTTCAAACCAAAGCGGATGTCGTCAGTGTCCTTTTCAGTAATCCCTGGGAGGCGGATTTCAACACCTGGAGCGTTAACACCCTTCTTTGAGCCGATGACACCAGTGTTTTGAGCTTCACAAACCAATTCGCGCTTTTCTTCGTCCTTGGCCTTGATAGTCAAACCAACAGCACCGTCGTCGATCAATACAGTGCCGCCAACGTGAGTGTCGTCGAACAGACCTGGGTAGGTAACGTGGATCATGTCCTTGTTGCCGGCCTTGGTTGCGTCCATTGACACGCGGATTTCGTCACCAGTGTTGATAGTGAACTTGCCGCCTTCTTGGTCAGTGGTTCTGATTTCAGCACCCTTGGTGTCCAAAGCGATGCCCAAAAGCTTGCCAGTCTTCTTTTCAACTTCACGAACCATGTTCATTCTTGCCAAGTGTTCTTCGTGGTCACCGTGTGAGAAGTTGAAACGGAATACGTTTGCGCCTGCTTCGGCTAACTTGGTAATAGTTTCAATATCGTTTGAAGCTGGTCCTAAAGTACTAACAATCTTCGTTTTTTTCATCTTGAAAAAATCTCCCTAAATCAAAAACTATAAAAACAACTATCTTGATAAATCTGCGTTGAGCTTTAACAAGTCATAGTCACCCTTGTGAGACTCATCAAATAAATCAAGGATGTCGTGTGAAGTAACCTTGCCGTTTTCAATGCCGACAGCCAGACCGCCCTTGCCTTCCAAAAGAAGGTGAACGGCTTCGCTGCCCAGCTTGGAAGCCAGCACCCGGTCAGAAACAGTTGGCGTGCCGCCCCGCTGCATGTGACCCAAAACATTGGCCCGGACGTCGAAGTCACCATACTTCTTCAGTTCAGCCATGAATTGGTCAGCGGTCATTACGCCTTCAGCAACGACTACCAAACCGTGGTCCTTGCCGCTTTCCTGGGCTTGCTTGAGCCGGTTGGCGATTTCTTCAACGTCGTACGGCTTTTCAGGAATGACGATCGCGTCTGCCCCGCAGGCTACGCCAACGCGCATAGCGATGTCACCACAGTTGCGGCCCATTACGTTGACAATGAAGACCCGGTGGTGGCTGGAAGCAGTGTCACGGATCTTGTCGATCGCGTCCATTGCCGTCATGCAGGCCGTGTCATAGCCGATCGTGGCATCCGTATATGGGATGTCGTTGTCGATCGTGCCTGGCAGGCCGATTGAGTTGAAGCCGTGGCGGGTAAGCTGCAGGGCGCCATGGTAGGAACCATCCCCACCAATAACGACAACAGCATCGATGCCGTGCTTCTTCAATTGCTCAATACCAGCCAGCTGTCCTTCTTCTTCTGCAAATTCAGGATAACGCGCAGAGTAGAGGAAGGTACCGGAAACATTGATCAAGTGGGCTACGTCTTCACTTTCCAATGGGAAAATGTCGCCCGCAACCAAACCTGCAAAACCGTATCTGATACCGAAAACTTCCAAACCGTTCGCGATCGCGACTCTGGTTACGGCTCTTACGGCTGCATTCATACCAGGGGCGTCACCGCCGCTAGTCAAAATACCAATCCGTTTCATGAATTCACCTCATCATGATTTAAATTGTGTAATATCTCACATCACATAAATCATAACATTTTTCCCGCATAAAGTCTTGTAAAATCTGGTTTAAATTCGATTTTTTCAGACTTCCGGCCTGTTAGGGCTTACAAATCCCGGCCTGGCGTTTATTATTTTTTTCACTAGGAGAGATTTTTTTAAAAAAAGCAAATTGGTCAAGTCGTTTTCAGTGCAAATTTACCTGCTTCATATCCCAAATTTTGAAGTCCAGGCTCTCTCTTTGGCCTAAAGCTTCCAGCTTGAGCAGGTAGTAGTCATTTACCTGTAAATTCAAAGTTAACTTGGCCAGTTCCCCGGCAAAAAGCCAGCACCTGTAGCGGCCGGAAGAATCAGCCAGAATCAAGGTCGCCATCTTCCGTCCCCGCTTGTCTTCCTGGTAGCGGACAGCCAAAAGCTTGGCCAGGGCCTGGCCCCTTTCTTTAACCCGGAAGTCGCCTAAGCGCTTGGTCCGGTAGTGCTGGTCAAAATAGCGCTCAAGAGCCAGGTCCTTAGGCTTGACGGTAACCGGCTTGACTTCCTCAGCCTGCTCGAGCTGCTTTAAGTCCAAAAGGCGCAAATCCTGCAAGATCAGCTGGTAGCCCCGGCTGTCCTTTTGGTCTTCTTTTTTGGCAACTTGCAGGAGGTAGACGGCGTTTTCTTTCAGAATTTGGACAAAGCGGCGGTACTGACTGGTAAAAATGGTCACCTTCTCGCTGGTCTGTCCGTCGCTAAAGACGGCGTTGCTGCCTAATTCACCGGCCCGGGCTCCCCTCTTGACCCGCCAGTCGTTTTTCTTAATGAACTGGGCAAGCACCTGCCCGGTCTCGTTTAAGGCAAGACCAGCAAAAGGCTTGGCCCCATAACGCTTGGCCAGGGCCTGGCCGGCAATTTCAAGAGGAGATGCCGTTACGGCAAAGCCCATGGCTCTTTCTTCCATAGCCACCTTTTCTGCTGCCGTCGGCATTGGCACGTTTTCTTCCTTGGCGGCCAAAAAGTCCTGCAAGACCAGGCTCTTTTGCGCCAAGCGGGCAGTATTGAGCATGTTGCCGCAGTTGACCAAAAGACTGGCCCGGTTGGGACTGACCTGGTCAAAGAGGCCGGCTTCGATCAAGGGGACCAGCTGCTTTTCTTTCAATTCCTTGGTATCCAGCTGCCGCAAAAAAGCCGGGAAGCTGGTTACTGGCCGTTTTAGGGCCAGAAACTGGTCCAAAAAGGCCGGCGTGATCCCCATAATGTCCTTTAAGCCCAGGTAGATCCGTCCTTCAAACAAGCGGGCCTCTGCTTGGCTCAAGTTGATGTCGGGCCCCAGGACCTCAACGCCGGCCTTTCTGGCCTGGCGGATGATGGCCCCTTTTTCCTTGCCCCGGCTGGCCCGGAGCTTTTCCAAGTAGAACTCCCTTGGGAAATGGACGGACAAGAAGGCCTGCCAGTAGGCCAAAAGGGCATAGGCGACGGCGTGAGAGTGGTTGAAGCCATAGTTGGCGAAAGGCTCGATTAAGGCGTAGACTGCCTCGGCAGCTTGCCGGCTGTGTCCCTTTCTGACAGCGCCAGCGACAAACTTGCCCTTTTCTTCGGCTAAGAGGCCAGCCTGCTTTTTGGAAATCGCGTTTCGAAAGACGTCAGCCTCCGCCAGGCTAAAGCCCGCGAAAATCCGGGCCGTCTGCATGACCTGCTCCTGGTAGACGAAAATACCATAGGTCGGTCCCAGGACTTCTTTTAAGCTGGGGTCAGGATATTGAACCGGGCTGGTCCCGTTTTTCCGGGCGACGTACAAGGGGATGCTGGCGATCGGGCCCGGCCGGTAAAGGGCCACGGCGACGGACAAGTCGTCAAAGGTCCGGGGCTGGATTTTTCTTAAGACCTTCTGCATCCCGCTGGAATTAAACTGGAAGATCTGCTGGGTCTCCCCGCGGGCAAAAAGGCGCAAGGTATCCGGATCATCCAGGGGCAGCCGGGTCAAGTCCAAGGGGCCGTTGGACTTTTGAATCTCGGTTAAAACTCCTTCCAAAAGCTCCAGATTGTCCAGGGTCAGAAAGTCGATCTTTAAGAGGCCATACTTTTCAACGTACTTTTTGGTCTGCTCGACCGTCCACAGAGGGGCTTCTTTCCCAGTCATCAGGCCAATCTGCCGGGACAGGGGCTCTTCACTGATGATCAGGCCAGGAGCGTGGGTGCCCGTGTCTTCCGGCAGCCCTTCCAGCCTTTGGGCGGTTTGATAAAGAAGGCGGGTCAAAGGACTGGCAGCAACCAGGGCCTTAAATTCAGCCTGCTGGCCAGCTTCGGCCAAAGTTTTGGCTGCCCCCATGGCCTGCTTGAGGCGGGCGATAGCCGGCAGGGTTAAGCCAAAGACCTGACCGGTCCGCTCAAGGACGCTTTTGGCCTTCATGGTCGTCAAGGCCAAAATCCGGGCCACCAGATCAGAACCCTCGCCAAAGTGGGCTTTAGCACCGTATTTTTCCTGCACGTAAGCAAAAGCCAGCTTTCGTCCACTCGTGGTAAAGTCCAGGTCGATGTCGGGCATATTTGCCCGGGCGGGGTTTAAGAAGCGCTCAAAGAGCAGGTCGTATTTTAAGGGGTCAATTTGGGTAATGCCTAAAGCATAGGCCACCAAGGACCCGGCAGCTGACCCCCGGCCCGGGCCGACCAGGGCGCCTTTTTGCCGGCAGTAATTGACGATGTCGCCGACAATCAAAAAGTAGTCAGCAAAGCCCATCTGCTGGATGACGGTCAGTTCCTTTTGCAAGCGGGCTTGGTAAATTCCCTGCCTGAGGCCTAATTTTTCCAGGCCGGCAAAAGCCAGCTTTTCCAAATATTGGTCAGAAGACAAAGCTGTTGCTTGCGGAAAGACCGGCAGCTGGGGCTCTTTAAAAGGAATCTTAGCCTGGCAGCTGGCCGCGATCTTGCCGCTGTTGGCCAAAGCTTCTTCTAAGCCCATTTCCCGGCAGGCTTCTTCCAAGGCAGCCGCGGGCCGCAGCCAATGTGACCCCTGCCCCTCCGCCATCAAGGTCAGTTCATGCTCATCCAGAACCCGTCTTTCCTTAATGGCCTGCAGGACCTTGCAAAGAAACTGGTCGCCCGGGTCTAAGTAGCGGACGTCCTCAACAACCGTGACGGGCAAGACTGAAATTTCTGCCAGCTTTTTGACATAGGCATCATAAGCGGCCGCGGATTCAGCCGGGTAAACGCCTAAGTATAAGGGCAGACCTTTTGGCAAAAAGGACTGGAGCTTTTTAACATATTCCTTACCGCTGCTGCGCAGTTTATTAAGCTGGCGCAGTTCGCTGGTCGGCCCGGCAGGCACGATCACGGTCAAATCAGACAATTCGGGCAGGTCAGCTAAGCTGGGGGATGATCCAGCAAGGTCGCCAGAAGCGATATTTAAAAAGCTGGACAGGCGCATCAAGGACTGGTAGCCTTTTTGACTTTGCGCCAAAAAGACCAGGTCATATTCTGCTTCTTCCAATTCGATTCCCTTAAAACGGCCCTGCAGGCCCAAAAGGGGCTTGATGCCTACTTTTACGGCTTCCTGGTAAAAGTCGGCCAGGCCAAAAGTTACATTGATGTCCGTCAGTGCCACGGCGCTATAACCCCGCTCTTTTGCCCCCTTGACCAGGTCAGCCGTTTTCATTGGGCTGGCCAGAATGGTATTGGTCGAAATCGTCTGCAATGCTGCTATGTTCACCTTGCTCGCCCTGCCTTTCACTTTTTGCTAGTTATTTTAATTATAGCAAAGTCCTTTTTCCGCCAATTGAATTTGCTTGCCGATTCTGGTAAAATGCAGAGCGAAAGAAGGAAGATACTATGGGACGTTACATTGTTTGCATCGTCTGGGGGATGATTTTTACTTTCATCATCGGCTTCATCGGAGCCCCTCTGACCCAGAGCACGTATAACCCTGTTACCTTGTTGATCGTCGGTGCCGTATTTGGCCTGCTGTTCTCTTTGACTATTTCAAAGATCACGGCCAAGTCATACAAGGACGACTCCGCGTACAGCAAATAAAACAGAAGACCACAGTGGCTAGCCTAACCGGCTAGCCCTTTTTGTTGTAATTTTTTCTGTCCACGGGCAAAAGATGGTATGATTTACCTAGTCTAAATTTATTAAGGAAGTTGACTAATGAAAGATAACCTGATCGTTTTTAAAGTAGGAACCTCCTCGCTGACCAGCCCGGCCGGCGACCTGGATCCGGAGAAGATCAAAAGAATTACCCGGCAGCTGGCCCAGCTGCACCAGGCCGGCTACAAGCTGGTCCTGGTAACTTCAGGATCCATCGCGGCTGGCTTCCGCCGGCTCGGCTTTGACAAACGACCCAGGAAGGTGGCCGACAAGCAGGCCGCGGCCGCTGTCGGCCAGGGGCTCTTGATCGAGGAATACACCCGCAGCCTTTTGGTCCAGGGCGTGGTTTCCGCCCAGATCCTCCTGACCCAGGACGACTTTGCTGACCAGCGCCGCTACCAAAATGCCCAAACGGCCTTGAACGTTCTTTTGAACCGGCGGGTCATCCCCATCATCAACGAAAATGATACTATCGCCATCGATGAACTGAAAGTCGGCGACAACGACACCTTGTCAGCCCAGGTAGCTTCCCTTTTAAAGGCCGACCTCCTGGTCCTTTTGACAGATGTGCCTGGCCTGTACAGCGACAACCCAAGAAAGAACCCTGATGCCCGGCCGATCCCGGTCATCAACGAGATTACCCCGCAAATTTTTGCAATGGCCGGCGGGGCTGGGTCCAGCAACGGAACCGGGGGCATGGCCACCAAGATCAAAGCCGCTGACATGGCGACCAAGTCCGGCGTCCCGGTCTTCATCTGTTCAGCAGACTCTACTGCCCTGGTTGACGCCGTTCACCAGAAGAACCAGGGGACCCTTTTTACTGCCAACGAAAATGCCTTCAACCAGAAGAAACAGTGGCTGGCCTTCTACGCCCCGGCCAAAGCCCGGGTCTACATCGACCACGGAGCCGTCCACGCCATGGCTAGGGAAGGCTCCAGCCTCCTTATTTCCGGGATCAAACAGGTCCAGGGTAACTTTAAGAAAGATGACATCGTAGAAGTCTATAGCTTGAAGAGCAAGAAACTGATCGGCAAGGGCAAGGCCCAATTCTCCCGGCCTGTTCTGGAAGAAATTCTGGAGCAAAAGCACCCTGAAGGCATCTTCATCCACCGCGACGACTGGGTTACCACCCTTTGATTTGAGAAAGGAAAAAGAAAATATGACTGAAAGTTCAACTCAGCAACTGATGGACAGCCTGCTAGCAAACAAGGCGGCTGTCAACCTGGCAAATACTGCCGATAAGAACGAAGCCTTGGCCTTGATGGCTGACAGCCTGCTGGATCATGAAGCAGAGATCATGGCTGCCAACCAGCTTGACCTGGAAAAGGCCAAGGGGCAGATTCCTGACGTCATGCTGGACCGGCTCCGCCTTACCCCAGACCGCTTAGCCGGCATGGCCAGCGGCATCCGGGCCTTGATCGACCTGCCAGATCCAGTGGGTCGCCTTTTAGGCGAGCACACAGCTGACAATGGCCTTAAGATTGAAAAGCGGTCCGTGCCTTTTGGCTTGATCGGGATGATCTATGAAAGCCGGCCAAACGTCACTTCTGACGTAGCGGCCCTGGCTCTTAAGTCCGGCAATGCCGCCCTTTTGCGGTCCGGCAAGGATGCTTTTAATTCTGCTAACGCCATCATGCAGGCCTTAAAGGCGGGCTTAGCTAAAAGCAAGATCTCCCCAAAGGTGATTGAATTGGTGCAAGACACCAGCCGGCAGTCTTCCAGCGAAATGATGACGGCCCGGGGCAAGATCGACCTCTTGATCCCGCGCGGAGGCAAGGGATTGATCAGAGCGGTTGTTGACAACGCCAAAGTTCCGGTAATTGAAACCGGGACCGGGATCTGCCATATCTATGTCAACAAGGCCGCTAATTTGGACGAGGCGGTCAAGATCACGGCCAATGCCAAGATGAGCCGGCCATCAGTCTGCAACGCTGCTGAAGTCTGCCTAGTTGACCAGAAAGTTGCCGCTGACTTCCTACCTCGTTTAGCTAAAGCTTTTGCCGGCAAGGTTGAGATGCGAGCTGACGAAAGAGCCAAGGATTTTTTGCCAGAAGCTAAAGCAGCTGGCCCGGACGACTTCGACGCGGAATTTTTGGACTACATTATGGCTATCAAGGTCGTGGACGGAATTGAAGAAGCGCTTGACCACATCGCCAAGCACTCAACCCACCACAGCGAAGCCATCGTGACTGAAGACCAAGCAGCCGCTGACCGCTTTACCCAAGCCGTCGACTCAGCCTCTGTTTACGTCAACGCTTCTACCCGCTTTACCGACGGGGGTGAATTCGGCCTGGGCTGCGAACTGGGCATTTCCACCCAGAAGATGCATGCCCGGGGGCCAATGGGCTTAAACGAACTTAACAGCTACAAGTACATCGTCCGTGGCCAGGGCCAGGTCAGAGAATAGCAAGGAGTTTTTTATGAAAGTTGGATTTATCGGTTTAGGCAACATGGGAAGCGCGATCGCCAGAGCAGTGGCCAAGTGTGATGACGTCAGCCTGCTTTTGAGCAGCCACAACCCGGAAAAAGCCGGCAAGCTGCAGGCGGAAATCGGCGGCCAGCTCTTAGACAACGCGCAAGTTGCTGCTGAAAGCGACGTAGTCTTTTTAGGCGTCAAGCCTTACCAGGTGGCCAGCACCATCAAGGAAATTGGCGAAGGCAGCAATAACGGCAGCATCTGGATCTCCATGGCGACCGGGGTCAGCCTGGAAACTTTGGCCAAGCTTCTGCCCGGCCACGACCTGGTCAGAATGATGCCCAACACCCCAGTAGCCATCGGCCAGGGCATGACCAGCTACACCAGCCAGAGCAGCAAGGCCAAAGATGTCTTCAAGGAATTAATGGCTCACTCCGGCAAGGTCGTGGAAATCCAGGAAGGCTTGATGGATGCCGCTACGGCAGTAGCTGGCTGCGGTCCGGCCTTCGTCTACCAGTTTATTGAAGCCCTGGGCGACGCTGGCGTGCAAAACGGCCTCTCCCGCTCCCAAGCCATTGAAATGGCCGCCCAGACGGTTTTGGGCTCAGCCCAGATGGTCCTGGCAACCGGCCAGCACCCGGCCCAGCTCAGAGATGCCGTAACTTCACCAGGCGGCTCAACCATTGCCGGCGTCGTTGAACTGGAGAAGAATGGTTTCCGCTACGCGGCCATCAGCGCAGTTAACGCGGCTCTTAAGCGGAACCAGGAATTGGGCTAAAGAGCTAATAAATACGATAACAAAGAAATACCCACTGAAGATTTGCTTTCCTTCAGTGGGTATTTTTTCGCAAGTTTAATGGCTGGTTTCTACCATGGTGTAAGATTGGTCCAGACGATCTGCTCGATTTCCAGAATCAGCGTAGTCTCTCTGGCCCCAAGCTACTGCCGGTCATATTCATCTGGCAGATCAGCCTTAATCCGGCGGAAGACCTCGCCAAACTTGATGTACAACTTCTTGTGCAGGTAAGAGTAGATCGACCCTTCCAAGATCTTTTTGGACAAAGCCTTGGTTCCCAGGCCTGACTCCTTATAGACAAAGCGTTCCCGCTTTTCACATCAAAGCCTGATCGTAGATAGCCCGCTGGCCGCCGACATACTTTGGCCGGCGGCGGGCACAGATGATTCTGGCCTCTCCGATCTTGTCCAGGGAAATTCTCAGGGGAACGACCACCGGATGCAGGTGCATCCCAATCAAGGTACCGCCAATGTCAATCCCGGCTTCCCCCCGGGCAGCAATGTCTTCTACAAGTACCGCATTTGGCATTTTCTGGTAGGCTACGGTCGCGAAGGCCCCGCCGGCATGGTTTGGCTGGGGAATGGCGTTAACCTGCTCTAAGTCATACTTTTCCATCGCTTCCCGGCTGACCACCAGGGCCCGGTTCAAGTGCTCGCAGCACTGGGCGGCCAGGAAGATCCCCTTTCCCGCCAAAACCTCGTTAATCCCCTGGTAAAGGGCTTCAGCAACATCAGTGCTGGTATTGGTGCCGATCGCCTCACCTAAGACCTCGCTTGAAGAGCAGCCAACCACGAAAAACTGGCCGGCCTTGATCCCGGATGCCTCGACAATTTCACTGACGGCCTGCTTGGCCTGCTTTTGAATTTCTGCTAAATCCATCTTTTTCCTCCAATCTTATTTCTTGCTTTGCTTGCTGCCTTTATTGTAACTCAGTCCGCAGATTCTGCCGCGAGCATAATCAAATCTGTTAAAATATAGAAAAAATAATAAAAATTTCTGTTCATAATTAGTGAGGTGTTGCTTCCCATGCACAAGCAAAGTTTGCCGCTCAAATTTTCTTTTGTCTTTGTCGTTCTTTCAATGGCTATTTCCCTGCTCACTACCGCCTGGCAATTAGTGCAAGGAAAGTCCAGCAGCCTGCTCCTGGTCCTTGAGACCGGGGCTGGCCTGCTCTTGGTCCTTTTGCCGGCCCTTTTAAGCAAGTGGCTTCGCTTTTACCTACCAGCTTTTTTATACTTTTTCTTCCTGGCCTTTATCTATTGCGCCATTTACCTGGGAGATGCCTACCACTTCTACTACATCCCTTACTGGGACAAGTTCCTCCACTTGATCAGCGGGGCCTTGCTCTTCGGCCTGGCCTGGGCCATCCTGGGCTGCTTCAAGTTTAAGGAAGAGCTGCCAGCTGGCTTTTTGTGCCTGTACGGGGTGGCCTTTGCCGTCTTCTGCGGGGTCCTCTGGGAATGCTATGAGTTTACCTGTGACGGTCTTTTCGCCATGAACCTGCAGCGCTACCTGTCAGCGGGCCGGGCTCTTGCCGGCCGGGCAGCCTTAATGGACACCATGGGCGACTTGATCGCCGACCTGGCCGGCAGCTTCCTCTTCAGCTGCTGGAGCTACTGGCGGCTGAAAAACAACCGCTCCTGGCTCAAGACCTTCTTTTTCAAGAAATACAGCCCGGACGACTAGGCAAGCGTCCGCCTGACCGCCGCCAGCAAGGCCTGCTGGGAGAGGTCTTTCTTTTTCAAACTGTCTAATACATGCCGGTCAATCGTTCCCTTCGTCAAAAGATGGTGAATGATGACCGGCTTTTTCTGTCCCTGCCGGTAAAGGCGGCCATTCATCTGCTGGTACTGCTCCAGGCTCCAGGGCAGGGTAAACCAGATCAGGGTGTGGCCCCCTTCTTGCAGGTTAAGGCCCGCCCCGGCGCTGGCCGGCTGGACCAGCATGACCGGGATTTTGCCCTTGTTCCAGCGGCGGATCATGCCAGCTGAGCCGTCAAAAAGCTCAGCCTTGACCCCGTTTTTCTGGTAAAAGGCTAAAAGGCGGGCGGCGTCTGACTTGAAATAATAAGCTACCAGACTGGGCGTGGCCGTGTTACTGGTTAAGTAGAAGCATCTTTCTAATTTCCCGGCAAAAATCTCCTGGTAATGCACACCATCTTCTTCATAGATGGCTCCACTGGCTAATTGCCGCAAGCGACCGGCCAAAACTGCCGCGTTATCAGCAGTAATCTCCTGGCCTGGCAAGTCCAGAACCTGCTCTTTTTTCAGCTGCTGGTAGCTCTTTTTGGCCTTTGGCGGCATTTCCACCCAATCCAGGCTCTCGGTCAGTTCCGGCAATTTCAGCCGGGTATTTTTCATGGAGATGACAATGTCATCGATGGCCTGGTAGATTTTCTCCTCACTGCCTGACAAAAGCCGCCACTTAACCGGGTGGTTGTTGACCAGCAGGGTAGGCTCAAAGTACTGCTGCCGGTAGGTCGTGATGCTCCTGCCCAGCCTTTTTCCTTGGTCCAAAAGATAAATTTGTGACCACAAATCCTGCAGGGAATTAGGTGCCGGAGTCCCGGTCAGTTCAATCAGGCGCTGGATCCGCCCCCGCACGCTCTTTAAGGCCTTGAAGCGCTGGGAAGCCGGCGACTTGAAAGACTGGGACTCGTCAATCACCACGTTTTTAAAGAGCCAGGGGCCCAGGTCAACCAGCTTGCTGACCAGGTCCCGGCTGGCAAAATACAGCTGCCAGTCACCCTTGGCGGCTTTAGCTGCGGCATCTTCATAGAGGGCCTGGCGGCCAGCCGGAGGCAGCTGGCGGCCTTTTTCGTCGGTCAAAAATGACTGGGTCTTAAAGGGCAAGTTCCACTTATCAATCTCATCTTGCCAGGTTGACTTGGCCACAGTCTTTGGCGCGATTACCAAAATATGCCCCTTCATCCCCTCTTCCCTTAATTTGGCCAGGGCGGCCAAAGTAGTTAAGGTCTTGCCCAGGCCGATATCCAGGAAAATCCCGCAGTAAGGATGGTCCATAATAAAGTTCATGCTGTAGAACTGGTAGTCATGCAGAGGCAAAGTCTGCCCGCCTAATTTGACTTGAGCATCGACCATTTGGCCGGCAAAAGACTCGGTCTTTTCTTTTACTTTCTTTGCTTTTTTGGCTACTTTTACTTCTTTAACTTCTTCTGTTTTACCTGTTTTTTCTTCATTTGGCAATTTAGCAGCCATTATCACCCCGTCCAGCTGCAATTGCCAACTGCCCTTTTTCTCGACCTGGCTGAGGGTCAAGGTCACCACTTGCCCGGCCGGGACTTCCTGGCCAAAAATCTGCTTAAGCTTGCCGCCTTCTTCCTTGGCCAGCCAGGGCAGGACCCCTTCGGCCGCCTCAAAAGATGCGATTGCTCCTGGCACACTTGCTTCAAAATGGCCGGATACCGGCTGCCAGTCTTTCAAGGTCACGAAAGCATAGGGCTTCTGGTGAATCGGCAGGCCGGCTAATTCTTCTGCTGCCTGCACCTGCCGCAATTCTTCGGCTGATACAAAAGAAGTCAAGTGGCTCTTGACCACTTTCCCTTGGACGCGCACATTTTCTCCAGGCATACTCCACCTCCTTAGCTGCTTTTATTTAATTATGCCACAAGGGCATGAAAAAAAGGCCTGACGGCCTCTTTCTTCGTTATTCGTTACTAATAGAAGCGGTAGTACTTCTTCGTGTCGACTTTGACCTCCCCTTGAGTCAGGTATTCGCTGAACATCTGGACATAGTCCTTGTCCAAGGAGAATTCGATCTTGTCCAAGCTGTATTCAGGATAGAAACCGCCCCCGTTGGCCCGGTAGTTGTTGACGGCCAGGTGGTAGACCTGGTCATCTTGAATGTCCTGGCCCTTGAACTTCAGCTTGGTCAAGCGCTGGCCCACCGGCTTGGAGAGGTCAGCCTCGTATTCCAGTGGATAGAAGACGTCAAAGTGGTAGAGTTCCGGCTTTGGCTTCAAATAGCGGTCAATAAAGTGGATCTTGCCGTTTTCGTCTTTTTCCAAAAAGCTGGCCGTGTGCTCTACGATGTGGCGGAGCTGCTTACCGGTCAATTTGACGCTGACCAATTGGTTGGCATATGGGTAGTTCAAAAGAATATCCCGCATGGTCACCGTCTTACCAAAGCCCTTGGCCACGTCATTCATCACGGCCGTAGCTGAAAGGTCGGCGTGGGTGAAGTAGAGCTGCATCTGCTGGAGCAGGTTGATGAAAGGCGCCCCTTCAATCCGCCCCTTGTTGGCATCTTCAATCGGGGCTGCCTGGTCCAGATGGGCAATTGGCTGGTCAAGCCATTTCTGGGTGGCTTTATCTAGCGGCTTAACGATTTCTTCAACTTCCGGGTCTGAATCAAAGTCCTTGGTATCGATCAATTCACTGGTCGCTTCTTTGACCTTGTAGCCTGCTTCCGTCTTTTCCAGGTCCAAAACGACTTCAGCGATCGCTTCGCCCCGGTAGCCTGGCTGCACGCAGGGCTTGCCGGACGGGCTGATCATGTTCAGTCTCCGGTGCTGGTGACCCGTCAGCATGACATCCACTTCCGGGATCTCAGTCAAAATCCGGTAGCCTTCGTTTTCCCCGTTGTGCGGTTCAGTCGCTTCCCCGCTGGCAATGTCGCTTTCAAAGCCGCCATGGTAAAGAACGGCCAGGACATCGACTTGCGGCTTGATGATCTTGGCAAAATGGGCAATCTGCTCGTAAGCTGACTTAAAGGCCAGGCCCTTGATTCGGTCAGCTGCTTCCCAGTGGGGGATGTACTGGGTGGTAATCCCCAAAACGCCAACCTTGACCCCGCTTCTTTCCAGAATCACGTAGTCCCGGCCCAGAGTCGGCACCTGGGTTTCCGCGTCCAAAATATTGCAGTTAACGAATGGAGCCTTGTTGTTGTCCACATAGTAGGCCATGTATTCCTGGCCAAAGTTGAAGTCATGGTTGCCCAGGCAGCGGACGTCGTAGCCGACCGCGTTGTAAGCAGCAGTAAAGCGGGCCAGGTTATCCAGATTCTTGCTGCCATGGGTGTAAGCAGCTAAAGGTGACCCCTGCAGGCAGTCGCCGGCATCAGTCACGATGACGTGGTCTGCCCCCCACTTGGCCTTCTCCGCCTTGATAGCGCTGGCTACCCGGCTAAGGCCGTAAGGGGCGTCGTAGTCGCCCGTGCTCTGGTAGTCAGTTGGCAGCAAGTAGCCGTGGGTGTCGCTTGAATGTAAAAAAACCAGTTTCATTCTTCGAATTCCTCGATCCTAATTTTTGGCATAAAAAAAGACACCAGAAAAAACAGGTGCCTTTTACATTAGTCGTTATCGCTAGCGCTGTTTTCGCTGACTACTTGACGACCCTTGTAGTAACCCTTAGGGGAAACACGGTGGCTCAAACGGTATTCACCAGTAGTTGCGTCGTAGTGCATTGCTGGCACGCTGAGCTTCAAGTGAGCGCGACGTGAACGTTTCTTTTGCTTAGAAGTATGTCTTGCAGGAACTGCCATTTATAACTGATCTCCTTTATTGTAGTATCACAGTATCAGGTCGGTGACCTAAATACTCAAGTAATTAAATAATACTATTGCCTGGCAAATAAATCAAGAAAAACCTTACTTTATTTGCGGGAGGCAAATTCAAGTGACAATTTGTCCCCAATCACCGGGAACAAGTTGTAAAGTTTGGCCAAAGTCGCCAGGCTAACCGGTAGGTTGAGCTCACGCTTGTTTGAACCGAAGTAGTGGACTACTTCCCAGGCAACGTCGTCCGGGTCAAGCATGAAGGCCTGGACATTCTTGACGTACTTGCCGCTTGCGTCGGCAATGTTGAAGAAGTTGGTGTAAACCGGGCCTGGGTTGACGGTCATGACCTTGACGCCGAAAGGCTTAAGTTCAAGGCGCAGAACGTTGGAGAACTGGATTACGGCTGCCTTGGCGGCGCTGTAAGCCGCTGACTTGGTCGTCGGCATCTTGCCGGCCATGGAGCCAAAGTTGATGATCTGCCCGCTGCCCTGCTCCAGCATCAAGCGGCCGAAAAGCCGGGTCATGTACATCAAGCCCAAGACGTCAACCTGGAACATTTCCGTGGCGTCTTGCATGTCAGCTTCCATGAATTCCTCAAACTTGCCGAAACCAGCCGCGTTGACCAGGTAGTCGATGTGCTTGACCTTTTCCTTAACTTGGTCAAAAGCCGCTTCGATGTCGCTGGCCAGGCCCAGATCAGCCTTGACGGCGAAAGCTGCCGAAGCAGACAATTCCCGGGCTTCAGCAGCGATTTCCTCCAGCTTGTCCAGGCGGCGGGCCAGCAAAACAACCGTGGCCCCACGGCTGGCGCTTTCCAGGGCAATTGACCGGCCGATCCCGCTGCTGGCCCCGCTAATAACTACAACTTTATTGCGTAATGAATCACTCATCTTTAACACGTTAACCTTTCATTGGAACTATGAAGCTGTCCAGGTCCCTGGCCAGGGTCGTGGCCGGGAAAATCTCCCGGGCCTGCTTGACCATCTGACTAGCCAGAGGGCCCACGTAGCGGGCCGAAACATGAGTCAGGTATAAATGCCCAACCTGGCAGGCGGCGGCCGTCTCAGCGGCTTGTGTGCACGTTGAGTGGTAATAATCCCTGGCCAGCTTGCCTTCACTGGCGTCAAAAGTCGCTTCATGGACCAAGACGTCAGCATGGTCAGCCAGACGGCGGATTGAAGCAGTAGACCGAGTGTCATAGATCACGGTTACTACCCGCCCCTTCTTAGCCGGACCCAGGAAGTCCTTGCCGTTTAAAACTGTGCCGTCAGCCAGCTCAACCTGCTCGCCCCTCTTTAGTTTACCAAGGAGCGGTCCGTTTGGCACTTTAAATTCTGCCAATTTATCCATTAACAGCTCACCGGCTTTGTCAGCCTCGACTACCCGGAAGCCCCAGCTGTCGATCCGGTGGTCCAGTTTTTCAGTATAGACTTCAAACCCCCGCTCGCTGACGATCTTGCCTGCTTCTTCCAGGGTAACGAATTTGATTGGATAAGAAATCTTAGTTTTTGAAATCCTGAGAGATGTCTTGACGAACTGCTCAATCCCTGCTGGCCCGTAAATAGTCAAAGGGCCCACGTCACCTTGAAAGGACCTGGTTGACAAGAGGCCCGGCAGACCGAAAATGTGGTCGCCGTGATTGTGCGAGATAAAAATCTTTGTGATTTTGCGCAAGCGGATATTGGTGCGCAGAATCTGGTGCTGGGTTGCTTCCCCGCAGTCAAAGAGCCAAATCTCGTTCAGCTCATCCAGTAGTTTTAAAGCCAGGCTCGAGACGTTCCGCAACTTTGACGGCTGACCCGAGCAGGTGCCAAGAAATTCCAGTTCCATTTAACTCCCATTCTTTTTCCAAACAAATATAAAAAGGCTAATTCGATCCGCTGGCGCGGACCATTTCTTTGACGATATAAGTGCTGTAGTAATTTTGCCCCACATTATTCGGGTGGGTCTTGTCATCGTAAAACCAGCTAGACTGGCCGTGGGCGTAGCCATACCAGTTAATGACGGTCAGGTTCTTGTACTTCTTGGTCAAGGCCTGTAGCTGCTGGTTGACTTGGTTCTGCCAGGACCGAGTTGGCACGACGACATTGATCCAGAAAAGCTGACGCTTAGTCCCGACAATCTGCATGATTTGCTTGACTTCGTCATCAGTAAAAGGCCCGTTGGTCCCCAGGCCAATCAAGACATTCTCCTGCAGCTCACCTTTTTGAGCATAAGACTGAAGCAGCTGGGGGGCCACGTCGGCCTGCCGGGAAACCGTGGCGTCGATTACGGCGTGCGGCAAAAGCTGGTGCAAGATGTCACTTGAAGACGCCATGACCGAGTCGCCAATGGCTGTCACCTGCAGCTTTTGGGCGGCTTGCAAGTCAGCCTGGCTGATTCCGTACTTCTCAAATTCCTGGTTGACCTTTTTCCCGCTAATCTTATCTTCGGCCTTAGCCTTGGAAGTCTGCTTGCTCTTCTTGCTGGACGACTTCTTGGCCGCTTTCTGCGAGCTCTTGATTGATTCCAGGGCCTTCTTGTTCATCTCAGCCTGCTGCTTGGAGTTATCATTGATCTTCTTGATCAAAGCCCCGTCCTTGTTGTCAGCCTTAGCCAGCGGGGAGAAGATAATCCCGCCGCTGCCGATCAAAAAGACCAGGAAGAAGGCAGCCGTCTTCAGCCAGCTCTCGGACAGCTTGACTGGCCAGTGGAAGAGCTTGGCCAAGTTGTAGCGGATACTCTCACTGGTGTAGCGTCTTTTTTCAAAAAGCCGGTAAGTCAGTTCGCTGATCAAGAGGATCAAGACAATCTCAATTACCCGGTAAAGAATCACATGGTCAGCCAGGTCGCTGACCCGGCTTTCAAAAAAGATCATGACCGGGAACTGGTAGAGGTAGATTTCATAGCTTCTTGACCCCAGCCAGTTAAAGACCGGGTTGGTCATCAGCCGGTTCCAGATCCCGACCGGTGCCGCGATTACGGCGGCAAAAACCGTCACGAAGAAGCTGAAAATGAACATCCCCCCATAATATGGGAAAGCCGTCTGGGCGTTCATCAAAGGCGAGAACATGAGCAAAAGCATCCCAAACAAGGTTGCCAGCCCCGTCCAGTTGAGGATCACCCCGTCTTTTTGGGTGAAGCGGTTGTCCAGTTCTTCCACAGGCCAGAGAACTGCCATAGCGCCGCCCAGGCCCAAGGAGAAGAAGCGGGTATCGGTTCCGTAGTAGATCCGGCTGGTATCCTGGCCCGGCCGGAAAAGAAGGGCCATTTCCAAGGCTGACAAGACCGACAGGCCAACCAAAATCCAGAAAATGTTCCGCCGCTTTTTGGCGAATTTGACCAAGAGGGCCATTACTAGCGGCCAGAGCAGGTAGAACTGCCAGTCGATCGCCATCGTCCACAAGTGGGTAAAAGGCGATTCATTATTGGCAAAACGTTCAAAGTAACTCTGCCCGTTAAAAATCTGCCACCAGTTGTATACCCCCAGCAGGTTGCTAGCGACGATCTGGTAGAGCTTATTCAAGATGTTGCGCTGAAAGAGCACGATATAAGCGCTAGTCAGCCAGAGCATGGCAATCAGCGGCGGATAAAGGCGCTTGAAGCGGCGCTGGTAAAAGGACCTAATGTCAAAATAGCCATGATTGCGGTAAGCAGCCATAATCTGGTCGGTTACCAGATAGCCGGTCAAAACCAGAAAGATCGGCACGCCCAGATAGCCGCCACCAAAGTGGTCCGGATCCAGGTGATATAAAATTACCCCGATTACGGCCAGGGCCCGCAAACCGGTATAACCAGTAATGTATCGTTTCTTCATTTTTTAATTCTCTAACTTTCGTTTCTCTATTCTATTTTCTGCAATCTATCCCTTATTGCACGAATTCAAAGCTGAAGTCGCCAATGTAAACGTCGTCTCCATCGACAGCGCCTTGCGCCCGCAGTTCATCATCGACACCCATCTTCTTCAAGCGGCGGGCCAGGCGCATGATCCCGTCCTGGTGGTCCAGGTTGGTCATGGCTACCAAGCGTTCAAGCTGCTCACCGTGAATTTCAAATTCGTGGTCAGCCAGCTTTTCAACCGTGAATTCCATCTTTTCAGGTCGGTGGTACTTGTAGGTCTTAGTCTTGACCTCTTCCTTGGTCTTAACAGCAGCTTCAGCCTCTTGGGCTTCAACCTCGCTGACCAGGTCAGCCGCCCGGCTCATCAAGCGATCAACTCCCTGGTGGGTAACGCTGGAGAGTTCGTAAACTTCCTGGTCAACCCCATGAGCGGCCAGGTCCTTTTTGAACTGGGCCAGTTTCTCATCAGCACCTGGAATATCCATCTGGCTGGCCACGATGATTTCCCGCTTGCTGGAAAGGTCATCTTCCGTGTATGAAGCCAGTTCGTGCAAGATGGTTTCATAGTCTTCGTAGGCATCCCGGCCGTTGTTCGGGTCCATGGACACCATGTGGAGGATAACCTTGGTTCTTTCCACGTGACGCAGGAACTGGATTCCCAGCCCTACCCCCTGGCTGGCCCCCTTAATCAGGCCCGGCAGGTCGGCCATGGAGAAGTCCCGGCCGTCTGGCAGAAGGACCATGCCCAGGTTTGGCTTCAAGGTCGTAAACTGGTAAGCAGCGATCTTTGGCTTGGCGCTGGTAACGACTGACAAAAGGGTTGACTTGCCGACAGACGGGAAGCCAACCAGACCGACGTCAGCCAGGACCTTCAATTCCAAACGCAGGGTCCGGAATTCACCTGGTTCCCCGTTTTCAGCGATTTCCGGCGCCGTGTTGACGCTGGTGGCAAAGTGGATGTTGCCCCGGCCGCCCCGGCCGCCTTTAGCCACGACCAGTTCCTGGCCGTTTTCAACCAAGTCACCGATTTCTTCACCGGTGAAAAAGTCGTAGACGGTCGTACCGACTGGCACCTTCAGGTACAGGTCCTTGGCTGCCTTGCCGTATTGGGCCTTGATGCGGCCATTTTCGCCAGGCTCAGCCTTGAACTTGCGCCGGTAGCGGAAGTCCATCAAGGTTCTGAGACCGTTGTCGGCCACAAAGATAATGGAGCCGCCCCGGCCGCCGTCACCGCCAGCTGGTCCCCCGTTGGGCATGAATTTTTCATGGCGGAAGGCCACCATGCCGTCCCCGCCCTTTCCGGCTTGGACTTCAATTTTAGTTTGATCAACAAATGTTGAAGGAGTTGGCATTCTTGTTTTTACCTTTTCTTTCTTTCGTTAATTGTTACCATTTAATCATAAGCTATTTTGCCCAATAGCTAAAGGGAAATTTTGACTGCCTGCGCCTGGGTTAAAGTCAATCCCGCCTTACGCAGATCGTCAATAGAAGCTTCCTTGATCTTCTTTAAAGAGCCAAACTCCCGTAAAAGCTTGGTCCGGCTCTTAGGGCCGATGCCTTTGATCGAGTCCAGCCGGCTGACCAGGGAGTTTTTCGCATGGGTCTGCCGGTGAAAAGTGATGGCAAAGCGGTGAACCTCATCTTGAATCCTGGTCATTAAGTAAAAGCCTTCTGACTTTGGATCCATTGGAATCAGCTTGAAAGGCTGGCTGTTAAACGGATCACCGTACAAGAGGTGGTTGGTCCGGTGCTTGTCGTCTTTAACCATCCCCGCTACCGGAATATCCAGGTTCAACTCGTTTCTTAAGACGTCCTCGCAGGCTTCCACCTGGATCTGCCCCCCGTCCATCAAGATCAGGTCCGGCATTCTTTCATGCTCTTTTAAGAGCCTGCTGTAGCGGCGACGGACGACTTCCCGGGTGTTGCCGACTTCATCGGCGCTGTTTTGGTGTTCAACTTCCCCCTTCAGCTTGAACTTCCGGTAGCCGGTCTTAAAGGGTTCTCCGTCTTTAAAGACAACTAGGGCCGAGACCGGGTCCGCTCCTTGAATGTGAGAGTGGTCAAAACTTTCAATGTATGACCCATAAGGCAGACCCAGGGCCTTGAAAATTTCTTCCTGGGCCCCCTTGGTCTTGCGCTGGCCGAGTTCCAGCAGGCGGAACTTATCATCCAGCTTCAGCTGGGCGTTCTCTCTGGCCATTTCCATCAAAGAAGCCTTCTGCCCCCTTTGCGGGGTCCGGACCTTGATGCCGATTGCCGCGGCCAGCTCATCCTGGTCGATGCCTTTTGGCACCAGGACCTCCCTTGGCTTGACCCGGTTCTTTTGGGCGTAAAACTGGGCGATAAAGGACATGAATTCGTCTTCCGGGCCAGTTTCATCAGTCAAAGGAAACATGTGCGACTCCCGCCGCAAGAGCTTGGCCTGCCGCAAAAAGAAGACCTGGATAGAAATCCAGGACCGGTCCACGTAATAATTGAAGATGTCTCTTTGGGTATGGTCATTGGAGATAATCTTCTGCTTTTCAACCGTTTCTTCAATATATTTGAGCTGGTCCCGGAGTTCCCCCGCCCTTTCAAATTCCAGGTCAGCTGAAGCTTGCAGCATCTTATTGGTCAAGTCTTTCTTGACCTCCTGGATGTCCCCGTTCAAAAAGCGCTTGATCTTCTTGATCTGCTCGTCATATGCGCTTTGCGGGACTTCCTTGAAGCAGCTGCCCAGGCACTGGCCCATGTGGTAGTAAAGGCAAGGCCGGCCGGTATAGCCGCTGCAGCGGCGTAAAGGGAAGACCTTCTGGATGAATTTTAAAGTCGCGCTGGCCGCGTAGACATTGGGATAAGGGCCAAAATAGTAGCCCTTGTCCTTGTAGACGATCGAGGTAAGGCGGGTCTGGGGATTTTTCTCATTGGTGATTTCAATATATGGATAGCCCGTCCCCGACTTCAGTGCCACATTGTAATAAGGCTGGTACTTTTTGATTAGGGTGATTTCCAGCAAAAAGGCTTCCTTGTCGGAGTCCACCACAATGATGTCATAATCGGCAATATTCTTGACCAGCTCGGCCCGGCGGCCCTCCTGGCTACTCTTGAAGTAAGACCGGACCCGGTTTTTCAAGTTTTTGGACTTGCCAACATAGATGACCTTGCCGTTGACGTCCTTCATCAGATAGCAACCAGCCTTTTCCGGCAGCAATTTCAATTTGTTTTCAATCAATTGACTCGCCATGTCTGCCTCCCCGCGATTCATTTACCGTACGATTTTATCACGAAAAGTATCATTCTAACACCGATCAGCCTATAATCGCAAAAATATTTTAATGCTTTTCCGTGACCAAACCGGGACAAAATAAGGGCCTTTTAACAATAATCCTTTTATAGCCAGTCTTGTTCGACTTTTAGTCCAAAATAAACTTTTTTCTCGGAAAACAGCTGTCTTTTTTTCTCGCATCACGTATAATATTATTGTTAAGAATATAGGATTTAGGAAGGTAAGATTTCATGAAGAACTTCTACTTGAACCATGACAGCAACATGGATGACTTTACTTCACTTTTGCTCATGCTTTTGGCACCAGACATCAAGCTGATCGGGGTCGGGGTAACCGACGCCGACGGCTACGTTGAACCAGGCGTTTCCGCTTCCCGCAAGCTGATCGACCGCTTCAACCAGCGCGGTGACAAGCTGGAAGTGGCCAAGTCCGACTCCCGGGCAGTCCACCAGTTCCCGGAAGCCTGGAGAGTGTCAGCTTTTTCCGTAGACCACTTCCCGATCTTGAATGAAAAAGGCACGGTTGAAACGCCAGTTGCCGCAAAGCCGGCCCACCTGGACATGATCGACAAGATCCATGCTGCTGACGGCCCGGTTACCCTGGTCTTTACCGGTCCGCTTACTGACTTGGCCCGGGCCCTGGAAATTGATCCAAGCATCCAAGACAAGATCGAAGAACTTTACTGGATGGGCGGATCTTTGAACGCCCACGGTAACGTTTATGCCCCATGCGCTGACGGGACCCAGGAATGGAATGCCTGGTGGGACCCGGAAGCCTGCAAGACGGTCTGGGACTCCAAGATCAAGATCCAGCAGGTCGGCCTGGAATCAACCGAAGAACTGCCTCTGACCGACGAAATGCGCCAGCACTTTGCATCCAACCGCAAGTACCCGGCCTTTGAATTCCTGGGCTATGTCTACGCCCTGGTCAACTCCTTTGAAGTCGACTCAACTTACTACCTCTGGGACGTTTTGACCACCATGAGCGCCCTTTACCCGGAAATCGCCACGACCCGTAACACCAAGTCTGACGTCTACACTGACGGCGACCGGGCTGCCCGCTTCTTTGAAACTGAAAAGGGCCGGCCAATGACCCTGGTTACTTCCGCTAACTACGACAAGTTCTGGGAACGCTTTGACGACCTGTGTGAAAAGGCCAAGCTTTTCTAAAAAATAAAACAGTAATAACGATTAAAACCTTCAGAAGATTTCCTTCTGAAGGTTTTTTATCCATATTTTTTGATTACGGCCAGCATGGCCTTTCCATAGTTGGCCAGTTTGGCATCCCCGACCCCGCTGCACTGGAGCAGCTCTTCCGGCGTTTGCGGCTTCCTGGCTGCCATATCCCGCAAAGACAAGTCGGAAAAGATGACAAATGGCGGCACTCCCCGCTTTTGGGCCAGGGCCCGGCGGGCCTTTCTGAGCTCTTCAAAGAGGACCTGGTCACCGCCTGCTTCAGTAAGTTGCTCGCTTTTGACTTCCTGGCGTCTTTTGACTCTGGCCTTGCCGTCCAAAACGTCCCAGCCCCGGTTGGTTACATGGACCAAGGGATAGCGGTCCCCCACCAGCTGCAGGTAGCCCTTTGAAACCAAGTAGTCGACCAGGCTGCTTATATCAGCCTGCTTTTTTCCTTTGAGCAGGCCGTAGTGGACGCACTCATCAGCCCCGATCTCACTGATCTTCTTAACTTTGGACCCAGTCACGGCCTGGGCCACGATCTTTTTGCCATAGCGGCCGTCTAAGTCATAGACCATGCCGATAATCGCCTGGGCTTCGGCCGTCACGTCCTGGAAGTCGCCGCTGTTTAAACAGTTGCTGCACTTGCCGCAGGGCGGGCAGTCCTGGCCAAAGTAGCGGACGATAAATTGCTGCAGGCACTCGTCTGTATTGGCATAGTCGCTGATCGTCTGCAGCTTTTGGTACTGGACCAGCCGGTAGGACTCATCAGCTTCAGAATTGTCGATAAACCAGCGGAACTGGCGAAGATCACTGGGGTGAAAAAGCATTACGGCCTCACTCTCCAGCCCATCCCGGCCCGCCCGGCCGGCTTCCTGGTAATAGGCCTCCAGGTTTTTGGCGCTGTTTGCGTGCAGGACAAAGCGGACATTGCTCTTGTCGATCCCCATGCCGAAAGCATTCGTAGCCACGATCAAGGGAATCCGGTCATACTGGAAGTCGTCTTGAACCTGGGCCCGCTGCTCATTGGACATCCCGGCGTGGTAGGCGGCAACGTTAAAACCCTCCCGGCGCAAAAATTCGGTCAGCCCCTCCACCTTTTTTCGGGTGTTGGAATAAATAATGCCCGCCTCACCCCGGTGCTGCTTCAAGTAGTTGACGATATAGGCCCGGCTGTTTTTCGGCGTGTTGACCAGCTTGAAGTGGAGATTTTTTCTTTCAAAACTGGTGATGACGAAATTCTCCTCGGAAATGTCCAACTGCTGGCCGATGTCCTCTCTGACCGCCTTGGTGGCCGTAGCTGTGAGGGCCAGAACATTGGGATGGGTATGGAGAGCATTGATCCCGTCCTTCAGCTTCCGGTAGGCCGGCCGGAAGTCATGTCCCCACTGGGAAATACAGTGGGCTTCATCGATGGCGACCAGGTTGACCTCCAAAAAGTTGAGCTGGTAGCGGAAATAGTCAATCTCCATCCGTTCCGGCGTCACGTAGAGCAGCTTAATTTTACCTTCATAGCAGGCTCTTAAGATGGGATTGACGTCTTCCTGGGCTGTGGAGCTGTTAAGTGCCGCGGCCGGTATCCCGTACTCGCGCAGGCTGTCGACTTGGTCCTTCATCAAGGAGATCAAGGGTGAGATCACCACAGTCGTGCCGGGAATCATCAAGGCCGGGATCTGGTAGCAAAGCGACTTCCCGCCTCCGGTCGGCATGACTGCCAGGACATTTTTTCCCTGGAAAACTTTTTCAATAATTTCTTTTTGGCCCGGCCGGAAACTGTCATAGCCAAAATACTTCTTTAAGACCTGCTGTGGATCAAGCAAGCTATCTGCCCCCTTTAATTCGCTTTACAGTTGCTAACACTTAATGATAACAAAAAAGATGCAAAAGCATCTTTTAGTTGACCCGGTTGACCGGCACTCCGTCGACCAGGAAGGAGACAATATTGTGGCTGGCTTCTTTCAAGACGCTACGCCGGGACTCCCGGGTGGCGCTGCCGGCATGCGGGGTCAAAATCACATTGTCCAGCTGGCAGAATTCCTTGTTGAAGTCCGGTTCTTCTTCAAACACGTCCAGGCCCGCCCCGGCAATCTGCTTGCCCTTCAAGGCCCGCAAAAGCGCCGCTTCATCGACCAGGCTGCCCCGGGAAGTATTGATCAAAAAGGCCGTCGGCTGCATCATGCTCAAGGCAGCTTCATCAATCACGTGGTAGGTTTCCGCCGTGGCCGGAGCGTTCAAGCTGACATAGTCGGCCTGGCTGAGCAGGTCGGCCAGGGGCACGTAGCTGACTCCCAGGGCCCGCTCTTCATCTTCCGGCAATTGGTGGCGGTTGTGGTAAAGAATGTTCATCCCGAAGGTCCGGGCATAGCTGGCCAGGGTCTTGCCGATTCTCCCCATGCCGAAGATTCCCAGGGTCTTGCCGACCGGGCTCTGTCCCTGGTTTTCGAGCAAGCCCGTGTCCAAAAAGTTCCCTTGCCGCATCTCTTGATTGTAGAGGGCCAATTTCCGGCTGAGAGCCAAAAGGAGGGTAAAGGCCATTTCTGCCGTCGGCTGCATGACGCTGGCCGGGCAGTTGGAGACGATGATCCCCTGGCTGCTGGCATAGTCCACGTCAATATGGTCATAGCCAACCCCGATCGCGGAAACGATCTTGAGCTTTTTGCCCGCGTCCAAAAGCTCCTGGTCAACTGGCAGCTTGCCAGTGATCAAGGCGTCAAAATCCCCTAGGTTAGCCAGGTACCAGTCCTTGCCGGCACCTGCCGGAGCAAAGGTCACTTTACATACTTTTTCCAATTCGGGCAGCTGCTTGACCGCCAGGCTCGCCACCAAAACTTTCGCATTTTCCATCTTAAGCATCTCCCTCAAACAGCGGATCGCGGCTGGCCTTTAAAGCCGCCACGTGGTCTGCCTTGAAATAAATTCTTTTCGCGTTGCCGTAGTATATATCTGCCAGTTCCGTTTCTGAAAAAATCCCCGAATCTTCCAGCCAAGAATAAAGCTGGCCGTAATCATTGAAAGTGGCTGACCAGGGCTCGTCGCTGCCCCATAAGAGCCTTTTGGCCCCCACGATTTCCTTGGCCAGGCCCACCGCTGCCTGGCAGAAGGATCAACGGAAAAAGCCGGGGCAAAGCGGTCCGGGGCGGCCTTGGCCACATCATGGTCAGCCAACACTTTTTCCGCGGCATCTACTCGAAAAGATTCCTCACCCCAGCCGGCTGGAAAGAGGCGGGTCTTAAAGCCGCTGTCCCAGACAACTAGGCCATTTCCCAAGGCATTGCTGCGGCCATTGCCCTTGTAGCTGGCCAAATCCCGCACCAGGTGCAAGTGGGCATCAATTTTCTTCATCATTCGTCTCCCAATCTTTTTTACTAAACTCTTACCCTTATTATAGTGAAAGCGGTTCATTATAGCAAAAGTTTCAGAAAAAAATAAAAGGTCTTTCACCAGGTAAAAGGCCTCTTACTTCATTTCTTTTAATTCTTCTTTTCTGCCATCCTAGCCAAAGTCAGCTTAACCAAGCGGTCAGCTACGGCCTGCTTGCTCATCCGCGGCCAAGGATCGATTTCCTTGCCTTGTTCCAGGATCGTTACTTGGTCCTCGTCACCGCCAAAGGCATCCCCGCTGACATCGTTGGCCACGATCAAGTCGGCGCCTTTCTCCGCTAATTTCTGGCTGGCATTGGCCAGAAGATCGTTGGTTTCAGCCGCAAAGCCGATGACCACTTGGTCCGGCCGCTTCTTTTGGGCCATTGTCTTTAGCAGGTCTGGATTCTTGACCAGCTGCAGGGTCATTTCCTCTACCCCGGCCTGCTTCTTCAGCTTGTGGTCAGCCGCTTCTTTTGGCCGCCAGTCGCTGACGGCTGCCGCCATCAAAAGGGCGTCGGCAGCCGGGAAAAGTTCTTCCAGCTTCTCCAGCATGGCTTTAGTTGAACGGGCGGGATGGAGGTGAATCCTGGCATCTGTTGGCAGGGAAACTGAGACGTTGCCGTAAATCAAGTCCACCTCGGCCCCACTTTTGGCCGCGGCTTCTGCCAAACGGAAGCCCATCTTGCCGCTTGACCGGTTGCCGATAAAGCGGACAGGATCAATCGCCTCCAGGGTTCCCCCGGCAGTAACGACGATTCGCTTGCCTTTGGCTGGCAAGTCAAGCTGGTCATCAAGCCAGGCCAGGATCTCTTCAGCTTCCGGCATCCGGCCCTTGCCTGCATAGCCTTCAGCCAGTCTGCCCACGGCCGGTTCCATGATCCAGTCGCCGCCCTCCTTTAACAAGCGGAGATTGCGCTGTACAGCAGGATTTGCCCACATATGGGTGTTCATTGCCGGCACGATCAAGCGCGGGCAGTGCAAGGCCAAAAGGGTGGTTGAAACGGCATCGTCCCCGATCCCCTGGGCCAGCTTGGCCAAAATATTGGCATCAGCCGGCACGACCAGGGCCAGCTGGCTCCAGTCAGCCAGGTCAATATGGGCAATTTCTGCCTGCCGGCCTGGACTGAACAAGTCATCTAAAACCGGCCATTTCGTCAAGGCCGCCAGAGTCGCCGGACCAACAAAACGTTCACTATTGGCCGTCATCGCCACCCGGACTTCATGGCCCGCCTTCTGCAGGCCCCGGACAACGCTCACTGCCTTATAGGCAGCTATGCCGCCAGTCATATAGACCGAAATTCTTGCCATTATCGCTCGCCTTAGTAGATCTTGCGTTCCTTAACGATGGCTTGTGCCCAGTCAGCAAAGCGGGTAGCTGCTTCAGCGTCCTTCAAGATAACCAAAAGAGTATCAGTCCCGGCGATCGTGCCGACCACGTCATCGTTGTCAATATCGTCAATTAATCCTGCCAAAATTGGCGCGTAAGTCAATTTCATGCTGGTTTGAATGACAACGGTAAACTGAACGGCAGTTACAGTTGCCACCCGTTCACGGATCGCGTCTTTCAGCTGCCTTTCCCGGTTAACAGCAGCTGATGGTGCTTTAACGTAGTAGCTGCGACCGTCATCATCTGGCACCTTGCTGATGTGCAAGGCGTGAATGTCCCGGGAAATAGTAGCCTGAGTCGCGTTTGCGCCATGGGATTGCAACAAGAGCAGCAATTGTTCCTGGGTTTCAATCTTGTTGGTCTGAATCAGTTCGTAAATCAGCTGTCTTCTTTCTTTGTAGTTCATAATTATTGCCCCTTAATCTTATATTTAAGCGTTTTAGATACCTTTAATTTTAGCGCACTTTTATATTTCAATAAAGCTTTTATTTAATTCTTCTTGAATTATACAACTTTCTTCGATCAATTCTTCTGCAATTATCCCTAACAACATTGACATTAGCCAATAAAAAATGCCTTGAAGCAAGTTCAAGGCATTTAATATCATTCATGTAAAATGAAAAACTACATTTCGTCTGGTGCCTTGACGTCCAGCAAGTCCAGGGCTGACTTGATGACGTGGCTGACCGCTTGGACAACGGCCAAACGGGCCTTCTTGACATCTTCGTCAACGTCATCAACCAAAATTCTGGTGTGAGCGTAGTACTTGTTGAAGCGCTTGGCCAGTTCCAGGGCGTACTTGGCAATCGCGCTTGGGTCGTAGGTTTCCATGGCCTTTTGGATGGTGTCGGCGTAGCGGCCCATGAATGAGACCAAGTCCCATTCTTCAGCGCCGATCTTGGTCAAGTCAGCGTCTGAGAAGTCGATAATGCCGCTCTTTCTCAAGAGGCTTTCACCACGGGCCCGGGCGTATTGCACATAAGGACCGGTTTCCCCTTCGAACTTAACGACTTCTTCCAAGTTGAAGTCGATTGGGTTGCGGCGGTAGTTCTTCAAGTCGTGGAAGACAACCGCGCCGATACCGACTTGCTTAGCAACTTCGTCAGCATTCTTCAAGCCGGCGTTCTTTTCAGAAATCTGCTTGCGGGCCAGGTCAACTGATTCGTTCAAAACGTCTTCCAGGTTGACGACGTTACCCTTTCTGGTAGACATCTTCTGGCCGTTGATGCTCATCAGACCGAAGCTGATGTGAACAATATCGTCAGCCCAGTCAAAGCCCATTTCCTTCAAGCAGGCACGCAGCTGCTGGAAGTAGACTTCCTGTTCCTGGCCAACAACGTAGATGGACTTGTAGAAGCCATAAGTCTTCTTCCGGTACATGGCAGTTGCCAGGTCACGGGTGATGTAAGTTGAAGTCCCGTTACTCTTGATAACCATCAAAGGCGGCAGGTTGTACTTTTCAAGGTCTACGATTTCAGCACCTTGGCTCTTAACCAAGAGACCCTTTTCCCGCAGGATTTGGATTGGTTCATCCATCATTTGGGCACTGAAGGCTTCACCAGTGAAGGAGTCGAAGTGGACGTCCAGCATGCCATAAACCTTCTTGAACCGTTCCAGGGAAACTTCTCTGAACCAGCTCCACAAGCGCTTGGCTTCTTCATCGCCGTGTTCCAGCTTGGAGAACCATTCCCGGCCGTCTTCATCGTATTCCGGGTGTTCTTCAGCTTCCCGGTTGATCCGGACATAGTAAGACAAAAGGGTGTTGATTGGGTCCTTTTCGATGTCAGCGTCGTTGCCCCACATCTTGTAGGCAGCCATCATCTTCCCGAATTGAGTGCCCCAGTCACCCAGGTAGTCGATTCTGATCGGCTTGAAGCCTTCCTTGGCCAGAATGCGGGCAATAGCTTCACCGATCATGGTTGACCGCAGGTGACCCATCCCCATTGGCTTGGCAATGTTAGGTGATGAGTATTCAGTTGAAACGTTCCGGCCGTGGCCCAGGTCCCGGGCACCATAGTTTTCAGGGTCAGCCAGGATTTCCTGCAAGATGGCCGCCCCGGTCTGGCTCTTGTCCAGGAAGAAGTTGATGTATGGGCCAACTGCTTCCACCTTTTCAAAGCTAGCTTGGTCGATCTTTTCAGCCAGTTCAGCCGCGATCAGGTTTGGCGCCTTGCGCATGGTCTTGGCTAAAGTAAAGGTTGGAAAAGCGTAATCCCCCAGCTTTTCGTCCTTTGGCCGTTCAATCTTGACGTCAATGTCTTCCAGAGACCAGTCAGGCAAAACCGTCTGTAAAGCTTCTGCAACAAGTTGTTTACCGTTCATAAAATACCTTCTTTATTTCCTATGTCTAAAAAAATTGAATAAAAATTACTCAGCGCCCGCTTGCCCCATCGCTGATGCAAATTTTAGTTCATGCTTCCTATTAATCTCATGGAGTGTGACAAAACGCTTTGTAGTCTCATTTATTTTTACTCTGTATATTATAGCAAGAGATTAGAGGCTGTGACAACAGATTTTAACAATTTCATTATACTATTTATACAGGCTGCATGCATTCTATGCGTTTTCCGCTTCCATCGTCAAGCGCCCGCCCGGATACTGGCGCCTAATCAGTTCATGCACGTTCTTGATCATCTGCCTGCTTGAAGGAGCCAGCCGCTGCTGGTTTGAGGTTACCAGGGCAATCTTCCGGTAAAAGGGAGTGCTGAAAGGCAGGATCTTGACTTCCCCCTGCATCTTCTGCAGGGCCAAAGCCGGCAGGATCCCCAGACCCAAGCCCGCTTCCACCATGGCCACGATTGACTGGTCGTCGATGGAAAAGCGAATAGCCGTTGACTTAATTGAGTAGTGGTCAAGCGCGGCCTTGGTATCCAAATCGTAGTCGCTTTGCTGGAGGATGAAGTTGCAGTTGACCAGGTCTTCCTCACTGACGCTGTGGCCGTTTTTGACCTGGAAGTCTTTGGGGGTAATGCAGTAGATTTCGTCTTCCAGGATTTTTTCACAGCTGATCCCCTGCTCATTTTCCGGCAGCATGGTCAGGCCCAGGTCCAGCTGGCCGCTTTTCACGGCCTGGGTAATTTCACTGAAGCCAGCCTGGCGGACTGAAATCTTGACCTGGGGATAATTTCTAGCAAAATTCCGGATTAAAGGCGGCAGCCAGTTGATGCAGGCCGAAGAGAAGGCCCCGATCCGGATCAAACCGGTGTCCAGGCCCTGGATCTGCTGGGCGACCTGCTCCAGCCGGCTCTGGTCATTGATGATTTCCTGGATCAAGGGAAGGATTTTCTCCCCATCCGGGGTTAGTTTAACCCCGTTTCTTGACCTGACAAAGACTGGAAAGCCCAGTTCGGTTTCCAGCTGGTTTACCGAGTGGCTGATGGCCGATGGGGTCACGTTCAAGACTACGGCAGCCTTGTTGAAGGTCCCCTGGTCGATCACCGTCCGGAAGACTAGATATGGAAATGGCAGCATTTGCCCCTCCTAACATAAAAATATTTCACCTAAAATTAAACAAGTTGAATTTTATTATTCTTACTCCAGCAATTATAATATAGTCAAAGCAGAAATGACAATATAATTTAGGAGCAAAGAAAAATGTTAAGCAAGCTTTTTGCCAAAAGAATCAAAACTCAAAATCCATCCCGCCTGCAAGGGCTCTTCCCGGAAAACAATTTTTCCGACAACATCTCCTTTGGGGGCGGCTGCCCGGACGAAAGCCTCTTCCCAAGCCAGGCTTTGCAAGCTGCTTACCAGAAGGCCGTTAACCAGGAACAGGCCCACTCCTTCCAATACCACGACGTTAAGGGGCCGGGCAACTTGCGCGACTACCTGGCAAACCGGGCAAGGCAGCAGGGAATCAAGGCTAACGCTGACGACATCCTGCTTACGGCTGGCGGCCAGCAAGGGATCGACCTGGTAGCTAAGCTCTTCCTGGGGGCAGGCGACGAAATGGCCGTTGAAGCACCAAGCTATGTCGGCGCCCTGGCTGCTTTTGACAATTACGAACCAGTCTACCATGAAATTCCTTTGGAAGACGACGGGGTCAACCTGGACTACTTTGAAGAAGTCCTGAAAGAGCACCCGGCAATCAAGCTCTTCTACACGGTGCCAGACTTCCACAATCCAACCGGGATCACCATGTCCCTGGTCAAGCGCCAGCACCTGGTTGACCTGGCCAACCGCTATGACTTCGTCATCTTGGAAGACACCCCTTACCGGGACCTCCGCTACCATGGGGAAAGCCTGCCAAGCATCAAGAGCTTTGACACGGAAGGCAGAGTGATTTTCCTATCCAGCTTCTCCAAGATTCTTTCCCCAGCCTTCCGTTTAGGCTGGCTGGTAGCTGGTCCGGAAATCAAGGAGCAGTTGGTCAACCTGAAATTATCAGCTGACCTGGAAGTGCCATACTTAGCTGCTGGTACCGTAGCCGCCTACCTTGCAGACAATGACCTGGACCAGCATATTAACCAGATGAAGCAGGTCTACCGGGTCAAGCTGGACGCTATGGCTAAAGCCTTAAAGACTTACCTGCCAGCTGATGCCAAGATCAGCCAGCCGGAAGGCGGCTTCTTCTTCTGGGTTGAACTGGATGATGAAATTGATACCAGACAGCTTTTGCTTAATGAAGCCGTGCCAAAAGAGCACCTCATCTACGTGCCTTCGGCCAGCTTCTATCCTAACTGGGACAAGAATAACGGCCTCCGGGTCAACTTCACCGGCTCCAGCCTCAGCCAGATCGATGAAGGAGCTGAGCGCTTAGGCAGAATCCTCAGCCCGGCCCAGCTGAAAATGGCAATCTAGGCAATCTAAATACTATTTGCAACCGTCCAAAACTTGGGCGGTTTTTTGCAGCTAAATAACTGTTAATCTATTGTAGGCTATTTTCTGGCTAAAAAGCAATTTCTATTCTCCCAAACTACATTCTAAACGGAAAACAAAAAGAGCCAGACTTCCGTCTGACTCTTGTCTCGCGCGGC
>JAQDCK010000007.1 GCA_027681045.1 Lactobacillaceae bacterium AF64-9pH9TA
CTTTTTCTGATTCGTCAAATTTGCTTTTTCATTCGTTTTATGATTGGTGCACCCGGCAGAGTTGTGATTGATAATTTTCTGCTTATATTCCACTTTTTCGTTTTTGGCTGAAGAATTCTCTTTTGCCAGAAAAGATAGTTCGATTTTTGCCTTTTTTGACTTTAAAATTCTGTAACAAGTTTTTTACTTTTTTCGTTTCGCTTCTTAATTAATTTTGCCAGCGTTCTATGGTAAAGTTGTTTTAGTATATTTTCGAAAGGAGATCTCGCTTATCAAACAATATGATCTTGCCGTGATTGGCGCTGGACCAGTCGGCCTCTTCGCGGCCTACTTCGCCCGCCTGCATGGCTTAAAGACGGTTATCCTTGAATCCTTGAACGAAGCTGGCGGACAGCCGGAAATGCTCTACCCCTTCAAGAAGATCCTGGACATCCCTGTCTTCAATGAAATCACCGCGGCTGACTTAACCAAGCGCCTCTTAGCCAACTTAACCGACCAGGACCTGGTCACTGGCCACAAGGTCAGCCAGCTGGAGAAAACTGACGAATTTGTGATCGATGGCGAATACCAGGTCCGCAGCATTATCGTCGCAACTGGCAACGGAGCCTTTAAGGCAAAAAAGTTCCCCCTCAAGGCGACCACGGAAGCTGAAGACCACATCCACTACTTTTTCAAAAATCCTGACCTCTTTGCTGGCCAGAAGATCGGCATCTTCGGCGGCGGAGACACGGCCTTAGACTGGGCCCAGGAACTTTCCCAAATCGCTGACGTCACCCTCGTTCACCGGCGCGACCAGTTCCGGGGCATGGAAAGCAGCGTGGAAAACTTGAAGGCTGACCAAAAGGTGACCTTGAAGACCCCCTACCTGCCAAAGAGCATGCAGGTCGAAAAGGGCCAGCTGGAAATTTCCTTGAAAAAGGTTGGCGGAGATGAAGTCACTCAAGAAACTTTTGACCAGATCCTGGTCGCCTACGGCTTCCGGGCCGACAACCGCTTTGTCAGCAAGTGGGGGGTTGACCTGGACCAGGGCTTGATCGCCGTTGACCGGTCCATGCAGACCAGCGTGCCTGGCATCTATGCCATTGGCGACTCCTGCGGCTACCCGGGCCGGGTGCCAGTTATCGGGATTGGTTTTGGGGAAGCCCAGATCGCGGTCAACGCCATTATGCAAGACCTCTTCCCGGAAAAGAGCCTGACCATCCACTCAACTAGTATCTAGCGGAAAAAAGAAGAATAAGAAATGAGGTTAACACATGCCACTGATTGACTTTATCCTGCACATCGATGACCACTTGGTGACCATCGTCAACAACTTTGGGACAGGAACCTATTGGATCATTTTTGCCATCATCTTTATCGAAACCGGTCTGGTCATCTTCCCCTTCCTGCCAGGTGACTCCTTGATCTTCGCGGCCGCTGCCATGGCCGCCAACCCGAAATACGGTTTAAATGTCTGGCTGCTCTACATCGTTGCCGCCGCTGCCGCTATTATCGGTGACAGCATCAACTACGAAATCGGCAAGTGGTCAGTCACTTCCGGAGCCAAGCACAGCTGGTTCAACAAGCTGATCAATGAAAACAACCGGCTTGCAGCAGAGAAGTTCTTTGAAAGACATGGCTCCATCACCATCGTGATCGGCCGTTTCATCCCCTTCATCCGGACCTTCGTGCCTTTCATCTCCGGGGGCAGCAAGATGCACTACCGGACTTTCGCCATCTACAACATCCTGGGCGGCCTGCTCTGGACGGCCCTCTTCACCGGCATCGGCTACTTCTTCGGCAACTTCCCAGTCGTCAAGGACCACTTCTCCTTGATCGTGATCGGCATCATCCTGGTTTCAGTCGTGCCTATCCTGGTCGTGGCCTTGAAGAAAAAGCTCACCATGCGGCGCGAGCAGCAATTCAATGATTAAAACAATGCAAAAAATAAGGACCTGCCGGTCCTTATTTTTTTGGTCTAAATTCTGTTTAAGTACTTTCCGGTTTACTTTTTCAGCAAAAAGCTGGCCAGGTAGAGCTCGTAAATCGCTCCGCCAACCGCAAAGCAGGAGGCAAAGAAGCCTTCCGTCAGTACGTTGATAACCGGGTCAGTCGCCGGATCAAAGAGCCAGTTGTCATTGCGGAAAAAGAAAGTATGAAAGACCCGGAAGAAACTGTCAAAGTCGGTTAAGGCAAAAGGCATGACCACAATTGGCAGCAGCATCAAGAGCAAGGCCTGGGTCTGGGTCAATTTAAGCGGCTTCTTGTAATTGCGGAAATAGCTGCTGAGAGCCAGGCAGAGCAGGAAAACCAGCTCGGCCAGAATAAAAAGATTTTTGACATCGGCAAAGTGCGCAGCCGCTGAAGCCGAAGTCGGCAGGTTGCTCATCTGCAGCTTGGTCTGCCCAGGCCAGACCAGGTAGAGCAAGAGCTGGTTATAGTTGCTCATGACCTGGACCACGGTCAAGTTAACCGTTTGGTAAGTCTTCTCCAGCAAGGTAAAAAGCAAAAGCAGGGGCCAGCTGACTACG
The DNA here is from genome assembly GCA_027681045.1 of Lactobacillaceae bacterium AF64-9pH9TA. Lineage (GTDB taxonomy): Bacteria > Bacillota > Bacilli > Lactobacillales > Lactobacillaceae > Lactobacillus. Next base: position 2,511 of record JAQDCK010000007.1, read on the forward strand.
ATCGCGCCAACGACAGCGCTGGAAACCGCGAAAAAGAAATGGAAAAGGGGCTGGCCCAGTTTGCTTAGGAATTTTTTCATAGGCTAAATTCATCCAAATCATTCACTAAATAAGTAGGCGGAGTGAGACCGGCCAGGTCTGCCTTTTGCGTCACCCCGGTCAAGGTCAAGAGGGTGTCTACTCCGCTGTTGATTCCGGCCATAATGTCAGTTGGGTAATTATCACCGACAATCAAGGCCTCTTCCGCCTTGACCCCAGCCAAGTCCAAGGCCCGGTTGACAATAATGGCTTCCGGCTTGCCGATAAAAAGGGGCTTTTGCCCGGATGCGACTTCCAGGGCCGCGCAAATTGAACCGTTGCCTGGCCGCAACTCCTTGCCCACCGGCAGGTTCTGGTCGGAATTTGTGCCGATAAAGACCGCTCCCCGGTGAATGCAACGGGTGGCGACCATGAGCTTGTGGTAGGTCAAATCCGTGTCCATCCCCACGATCACATAGTCGGGATTTTCCTCGTCATAATAGAATTCCGGCCGGTCAAGGATCTCATGCCAAAGGCCAATTTGGCCAATGATATAGACGCCGATTGGCCTTTTGTCCTCTTTTTCCAAAATATAGCTGGCCGTGGCTATGCTGGGCGTGTAGATCTTGGAAACGTCGGTCTTGACTCCGTGCCCGGCCAGTTTGTCAGCTACCATCTGGGGTGTCCGGGTCGTGTTGTTGGTCAAAAATAAGTAATCAAGACCTGCCTCATCCAGGCGCTTGACAAAGCGGACGCCGGATTCAATGGTCTCCTTGCCCCGGTAAATGGTCCCGTCCAAATCAATCAAAAATAAGCGGTAATCTTTCACGACTTCTTCTTTCTAATCACAAAGGTCTGGTGGCGTTTCTTCTTGCGGCTTTCAGCATAGCTGCCCTTCTTGGGCCGGCCATCCTTGACCTTTCTTTCGGTAAAAGCTGCCTTGTTCTTCGGCCGCTTTCTGGCTGGCCGCCGGCGCTGGGTCGGCCGAGGCTTGCGGCTTGGCTGGAGGGATTCCAGGATAAAATAAGGCGCTCCAGGGTTGCAGTATTCAGTCAAGTAGTCAACAATCGTCGACTTTTTCCGGTCAATGGAAGTCTTGACATAATCATTGTAAAAGCCCCTTAGGCGGAGGTGGTCGCTTGAAACATCCCCGACCAGGTAATCATACTGGTCCAGGTATGGATCGTATTTTTGCTTCAAGACTTCCCGGTCTAAAGCATCCCGCTGGTTGACCAAAAGGCGGTATTCCCGCTGGTTGATCACGACCTTTTCACCGGTAACTACAACTTCTGCCAGGGGATGGAGGGACTTAGTTTCCGCTGCCTCTGCTTTTTGCTCTTTCTTGCCCTTAGCTTTTTTCGGCTCTTTCTGCTCTTTGCTCAATAAATTCACCTTCTTTTTTTACAGGATACTTGCAGCCTAAGTAGTCGCCCACGACTTCCCTTAAAAACTGCGGGAAGAGGAATTCATTTTCACCGACAATGGCTAAAGTCGGGAAAAACGGGATCAAGACATAGTGGTCCAAAACCGCGATCTGGTATTCTTCCGCCGGGTCCAGCAACTGGCCGTTGACAAAAACGTTCCTGGTCATTCGGTCATACTTGATCCCCTTGTAGTAGACCTGGCCAAAAATCTTCCCTCTGAAGCTCATCCCCACCAGAGGATAATGTTCCAAAAAGTGCCGGTTCTTTTCAACTTCCATGACCAGCCGCCACAAGTCCCGGCCTAAAAGAGTGGTCCGGACGACATGCATCGGGTGCGGCAGGGCATGCTGGAGGTCAAACTGGTTGATGGGGCCGCTCTTGAACGGGGTCAAAAAGAGGCCGGTGCTCAGCATGGCCAGGTCGGTACCGGCAAAGTCAGCGATTGCTTCCAGGGAGACGTCGACCGCGGCCAGCTTGTCATCCTTGAACTTCTCTGGCAAGTACGCCACCTGCCGGTCCTGCAGAATCTTTTGCCCTTCATCATACAAGGCGGCAATTTCTGCTTCATCGCCAGCCTGGCTTGGCAAATCAGCTACCGGCACGGTAGTTGGTTTAATGGAAACTATCTTGTGGTCATCACCAATTTCCAGGCTGATGTCGCCCACATAATTGCCCCACTTGCCCGTCTGGGTGATCCAGGTGTGGCCTTCCTTGACCCCTTTCTCCAAAAGAGTGTGGCTGTGCCCGCCTACGATCAGGTCGATTTCCGGGTAGTGCTTGGCCAGCCACTGGTCCATTCTAAGGCCCACGTGGGTCAGCAAAATCAAGCAGTCATACTGGCCGGCAATTTCCGGCAGGACCCGGTCCATGGTCTCGCCCAGCATCTTGATCTGCCAGTGGTTGGGCCCGTATGTCATGGGATAAGCGGCCGTCAGACCCACTAGCGCCAGCCGGGTGCCCTTTTTGGTCTTGATAATCTTGTAGTCATTGGCCCAAGCCGGCCAGCTTTCATCTTCTTCTCTCAAGTTTGACAAGAGGACCGGAAAGTTGGCCTGGTCAAAAAGCCGCTCCAAAACGGCATGCGGGTTGGAAATCCCTTCATTGTTGCCGATCGTGATAGCGTCGTAGTGAAAGTCGTTCATCAAGCGGATGTTGGCCTGGCCTTCCGTGGCATCGGACAAGGGATGGGACCGGTCCATGAAGTCGCCGGCGTCAAAAGTCAAAACCTGGTCGGCCGCTGCGCTTTCTTGCACCTGCTTCAAATAGCGCCTAATTTTTGGAAAATGCTCAAAGTGTGAGTGCAAGTCATTGGTATGCAGAATCCGCAAAGTTTCCATTGTCTTCCTCCTAGCCGATCTTGTTGGCTTTCAAAACCATTTCATAAGCATCCCTGACCGGGCCTTTTGGCTTGTCCCATTCCACCCATTGCGGGTTCTCCCAGTCTTCTTCATTCATCAAAGTATGCAGCTGGTAGGCCTTGTTAATGTATTGCTCGTAGGTTTCCAGTGCCTTGGTGCGTGGGATGTTGATGACCAGAATCCGCACGCTCTTGATTAAGCCGTTGTTGACTGCCAGTTCCGCGAAACCGTTTTGGTCAATGTTGGAAATTTCATAGTACTGGCTGCCGTCGTTCCTGGTGATCTCTTCGATCAAGTCGAATTGCTCGTATAAGTGATCCATTTGTGCCCCCCATTATCTTATAAAAAGATTGTAACACAAAGTTCAGCCGCCTTTGCCCGGGCGAAACTAAAAGAGCCCGCCGCTTGGCAGGCTCTTTAGAAAAATCTTACTTGTTCAAGGTACTTTGCTTCTTGATCAATTCGTATGGCAAAACGATGTGCTTGTCTTCCAGGCCTTCATCGTTCATCAGCTTGGTCAGCATTCTCATAGCTACGGCCCCCAAGTCGTAGAGCGGCTGCTTGATCGTGGTCAAGGCTGGCCGGACAACTGAGGCGATTTGGGTCGCGCTGGCCGTAACGATTTCGAAGTCTTCCGGCACCTTAGCCCCGCGGTCCAGAGTGGAGTTGAGGAGGCCAACTGAGGAAACGTCCTTGGTGACGATGGCCCCGTTGATCCCCTTCTTGGCCAGTTCCGGGTAAAGGTTGTAGCCGTCGGAGTAGTCCTTGATGTTGTCAAAAATCTCGCAGCCTTCCAGTTCATTGTCAGCCACGAACTTCTCAAAGGCCGGGATCCGGTGGTCCCGGTTGATTGGCGCTTCCTTGTCACCCACAACCAAGGCCAGCTTCTTCTTACCATCGTTTAAAAGCAGGTTCAAAGCTTCCGTGTCGGCTTTCTTGTAGTCGATGTTGACTGACGGGAATTCCAGGTTGTCGGAAACAGTCCCGGCCAAAACTACTGGCGTGTCGGTCCGCTTGAAGGCTTCCGCTGCTTCTTCAGACAGCTTGTTAGACATGTAAATAACCCCGTCAACCTGCTTGTTGAGCAAGCCTTGAATGACGGCGTCTTCCTTCATCAAGCGGTTTTCCACGCTGGAGATGATGATATTGTACTTGTACAAAACAGCAATGTCGTCGATCCCCTTTGACAATTCGGCAAAGTACAAGTTGGTCAGGTCCGGCACGATCAAGCCGACCGTTGTGGTCCGCTTTGAGGCCAGACCCTGCGCTACCGCGTTTGGTTGGTAGTGCAGACGCTTGATAACTTCCATGACCCGGTCACGGGTTTCCTTGCGGACATTGTTGTTGCCGTTGACTACCCGGGAAACCGTGGCCATGGAAACCTTGGCTTCCCGAGCAACATCGTAAATGGTTACATCTTGCTTATGCATAATAACAGACCTACCTATCTAAATACTAATTACTGATTTAATGATACCATGAGAACACTTTTGGTGCAATCGCTTACAGCTATTTTTTCAGATTTTTTCAGTTTTTTTAGTGCTATACTGTGATTAATTTCATTAGTAAGGAGAATTTTGCCATGAATTTAGACAAATTACAAAACTGGCTGCAGGAAAACGGGATGGACGTGGCCTACGTTTCTAGCCCGACTACCATCAACTATTTCACGGGTTTCATTACTGATCCTGAAGAAAGAATCTTTAAGCTTTTCGCCTTCAAGGACGCTGAACCCTTCCTCTTCTGCCCGGCCTTGAACTATGAAGAAGCCAAGGCATCAGCTTGGGACGGAGACGTGATCGGCTACCTGGACAGCGAAGACCCATGGAGCAAGATCGCTGAAGAAATCAAGAAGCGGACCAAGGACTACCAAAACTGGGCTATCGAAAAGAACGGCTTGACGGTCGCCCACTACCAGGCCCTGCACGCTCAATTTCCAGACTCCGACTTCTCCAAGGACCTGTCTGACTTTATCGCCCACATCCGCCTCTTCAAGACGGAAAGCGAACTGGTTAAGCTGCGCAAGGCCGGGGAAGAAGCTGACTTTGCCTTCCAGATCGGTTTTGAAGCTCTCAGAAACGGGGTTACTGAACGGGCAGTGGTCAGCCAGATTGAATACCAATTGAAGCTGCAAAAGGGCGTGATGCAGACTAGCTTTGACACCATCGTCCAGGCCGGTCCAAATGCCGCTAACCCGCACCAAGGCCCAAGCATGAACACGGTTAAGCCAAACGAACTGGTGCTTTTTGACTTAGGGACCATGCACGAAGGCTACGCTTCTGACTCCAGCCGGACGGTCGCTTACGGGGAACCAACTGACAAGATGCGGGAAATCTACGAAGTCAACCGGACTGCCCAGCAAGCAGCCATCGACGCGGCCAAGCCAGGCATGACGGCCAGCGAACTTGATGGGGTAGCCCGCAAGATCATCACTGACGCTGGCTATGGTGAATACTTCATCCACCGCCTGGGCCACGGGATCGGGATGGAAGTCCACGAATTCCCATCCATCGCTAACGGCAACGACGTCGTTTTGGAAGAAGGCATGTGCTTCTCCATTGAACCAGGGATCTACATCCCAGGCTTTGCCGGGGTCCGAATCGAAGACTGCGGGGTTCTCACCAAGGAAGGCTTCAAGCCATTCACCCACACCAGCAAGGAATTGAAGGTTCTGCCAGTTAAGGAATAAAACTGAAAACAGAAAAAGGCTCCTAGAAGTATCTCTCTTCTAGAAGCCTTTTTTCGTATACAATTATGCCTTGCGCAGGTCATGAATCAAGTAGTAGACGCCAATTAAAGTCAACAGCAAGAAGACATTCAGAACATCATGATAGCCTTCCTTCATGACAAAAATGGCAAAAAACGAGGCCGGTACGATGGTCAAAATTATCCCCCGGTATTTTCTCAGCTTCAAAACAAAAGGATTATCTGATTTTCTGAAGGAAAAATACGTTACCATTAAGTAAATCAGAAAAAGGACCATGTTTGTTTTCGTCATGTGCTTTATCCTCAACTAGTAAAAAACGCGAAACCCGAAAGCATCGAGTTCCACTTTTCTGCTTATTCAAAATCTATCGTAAAAAAATTTACCATTCTTGATCTGGACTAGTCGGCGTGGTTGGTTCAGTTGGTTCCTCCGGCTTCTCTTCCCCTTCTTCGCTCTTTTCAGCGTTGTCCAGGTCGCTGGCGTCTTGTTCACCAGCACTGTTAGCTGAATCGTCGATTACGATGTCGTCGAAGTCCTTCAATTCAGAATCATCTTCAATGTTCTTTGGGAAAGAAGCCAGTTGGTTCTTCAAGATTTCCGTCCCGTTGTCGTACTTTTCCTTCAAGTCTTCAACGTTCGGATTGCTCTTGATCTTGTCCTTGACTTCTTCAAGCTTGTCGTCTGAGATCAGGCTGGCAGCTGCAACCCCAGCAGCAGCCCCAAAGACGGCCCCTAATAAAAAGCTACCAAATTTGCTCATGGTTGTTCTCCTTTTCTTAATCCTGACCCTTCCGCCGGAAATGTCTGGCAAAAGCCGACGTAATTACGGAAGTGATCATTCCCGTCCGGGTAAAGTGGGCATTGGAAACCTTGTTGATCATCTTCTTGGATGATTCGTTGATGTCTGAGACACTTTGGCCCAGGTCAGCGGCGGCCTGCACGACCGGCTGCAAAGTTTCCATCTTGCCATTGACGTCTTGCAAAAGCGCGTCGGTCTTTTCCAAGAGTCCACCGGTCTGCTTCATCAAGTCATCCATGTCTTCAGTCAGCTTGACCATAGATTCATTGGTCAATTGGACTGTCTTCTCAGCCTCTTTCAAAGTCTTAGAAACGTTAAGCAACATGGGAATCGTGAACAGAACCAGTACCAAAAAGGCAATGGCCGCGATCAAACCGGCTAAAGCGCCAAATGAAATTGTCATAGCTTACTTCCCCTTTCCTTTCTAAAAAAAGTCTAGCATGAAAACGATTTAGACACAATCGAAAGATTTTCCGAAGTTTTTACCCGCTTTTCTGTTATCCTTTAAGCATAGCTGAAAGGAGCATTTTTTCAATGAAAAATCTTGATTTCAAAATTGCCGGCATCTCCATCGACGTCGACAAGCTTTTTACCAGCGGCGTGACCATCCTCTGGAAGCTGCTGATTTCAACCCTGGTCTTCTACCTGGTCAGCCATTTTGGCCGGAAAATTATCAAGCGCTACCTGGACAAGCACAACGACAAACTTGTCCTCTCCAAAAGGTCGCAGACCATCTCAGCCTTGGTGAACAGCCTCTTCCGCTACACCATGGTCTTCTTCTATGTCTACTCCATCTTGACCATACTGGGTATTCCTGTCGGTACCTTGATCGCCAGTGCCGGGATCTTCTCCTTGGCCATCGGGCTTGGCGCCCAGGGCTTTATGAGCGATCTGGTCAACGGCTTCTTTATCCTCAGTGAAGGCCAGTACGATGTCGGCGACAATGTCGAGATCGGGACTGAAACCGGGACCGTGACCCAGCTGGGCCTCAGGACCACCCAGATCGTCACCACTGACGGCACCTTGATCTTCATCCCCAACCGGCAGATTTCCATCGTCAGAAACCTGACTCACGGTGGGATTGGCCTTAACTTGGACATGAACCTGGATGCGGACACCGACCTCAAGCTGCTGACCAGCCTGCTTGACCAGGCTGATGAAAAGCTGACTGACCTCCACGACAAACTGGTCAGCGGACCAACCCAGATCGGGGTCGTCGGCCAGCAGGGACAGACGATCACCTACCGGGTCCACTTCCAGGTCAAGCCAGGCTTTGAAGGCAAAATCCGCCAGGCCTACTGGCAGGCCTACCTGCAATGCTTACGGGTCAACCAAGTCAAATTTGGCCAGGAACCAGTCATCATCAACAACAGTAAAAAAGCTTGATCTAAAAATGCTGAGCCGCGGCCCAGCATTTTTTCTTTAATCTTAGTTGAATTGAGCGAGCCAGGCTGGCAGTTCTTCAATCAAAGCCTTGACTGCCTTGCCCCGGTGGGAAACTTCGTTCTTTTCTTCAATGGTCATTTCGGCGAAAGTCTTGCCCTTGCTTGGCACGTAGAAGAGCGGGTCGTAGCCAAAGCCGTCCTTGCCGCGCGGAATTGCCAGAACTTCGCCTTCGCAGGTGCCAGTTACAACCAAGTCCTTGTCTTCGTGACCTGGCATGGTCAAAACAAGGGTAGTGACAAACTTGGCTTGGCGCTGGTCTTGCGGAACCCCGCCCAAGGCTGCCAAAAGCTTGCCATTGTTTCTAGCATCATTGTGGGCTTCGCCGCCGTAGCGGGCTGAGTGAACGCCAGGAGCGCCATTCAGTTTGTCAACTCGCAGGCCTGAGTCATCAGCCAGAGTTGGCAGCTTGCTGAAGTCTGCCAAAGCGTGCGCTTTCAGCTTAGCATTAGCTTCAAAGGTCGTGCCCTTTTCGTTAACGTATGGCGGGTTGTCCAAATCTGCATTTGACTTAAGCTCAATGTCCAGGCCAGCCTTTTCAAAAGCCTTCTGCAATTCCTTAACCTTGTTTTGATTATCTGTAGCAAACAATAGTACTTGAGTCATATAGTGCTCCTATCATTTCAAAAAATAAAAAATCTCTCTACTGAAATTTTACCACTTATTCAAGCCTTTTCGAACTTACAAAGAGAGTAATTTCTGCTATTTTCACCGCTTTTTCAGTCCTGGAGAACTTTTTTCTTTTTTCTGGTGATTTCCTAGCCTTTTTCTAAAACTTGTTAAAAAATTTCACCATCCTGTAATATTTAATGTAGAATAAAAACAGCGAATAAGGATGAGGATTATGTCAGAACACAACGAACACGTATACTTTGTCAATCAACTATACCGCGACTTCTTGTTGCCAACCATTTTAGGCGGGGACACGCCGGCTATTCTCTACTGGGCCGGCAAGCGGATCACCCGCAAATACGCCTTGAGCGAATTCGAAGACTTAAGCGAATTCTTCAAGATGGCTGAATTCGGCGATTTGACCATCGTCAAGGAGCGCCGCTCCTCAGTCATCTTCTCCTTGAGCGGGCAGACAATCAGCGACCGCCTGGCCGCCGGCAGCCGGGAATTCTCCCTGGAAAGCGGAATGATCGCCGAAGCGGTTGAAGAAAACCGGGGCCGGTCAGCTGAAGCCGAAATCGCCATCGACGACAAGAACCAGACCGTTCAGATCACTGCCTTCTTCTAACAAGCAAATTCGGCAAGCTAAAGAAAATACAAACGAAAAAGACCAGAGCCAATGGCTCTGGTCTTTTAACATGCTTATTTCTTAGTCAGTGTACTGGTCAAGAATTTCGTTCAGCTTTTCCTTTGGAGTATAGCCAGTCAAGCGGTCAACAACTTGCCCGTCCTTCTTGATCAAGAGGGTTGGAATGGCCATGATACCAAAGTTCTTGGCCGTTTCCGGGTTGTCGTCAACGTCCATCTTAGTGAAGTGCACGTCTTGTCTTTCTTCAGCCAAAGCTTCGATGACTGGTGACTGCATCCGACAAGGACCACACCAAGTTGCCCAAAAGTCAACGAGTGCTACGCCATCCTTGGTTTCTTCTTCGAAAGTTGCGTCAGTAATTGCATCTACCATGTTAATACCTCAAATCATTAATCTTAAAAATATTATTTTCTACTTGATGTTTTAAGTTTACTAGATTTACTTACTTTTTGCAAGTAGATTGCCTACTTTAAGGTCACGATTGTGGCCCCGGTCCCGCCTTCATTGGCTGGCGCGTAGCCGTATGACTTGACATGCTTGTTGCGCTTGAGGTACTGCTGAACCCCCTGCCGGATGGCCCCGGTCCCGATTCCGTGAATAATGGTGACGGTGCTGAGGCCGGACAAAAGGACAGTATCAAAGTACCGGTCCATATTGACCATGGCTTCTTCATAACGCTGCCCTCTAAGGTCCAGGGAACTATGAGCCCGGCTGGACCGGGAGGCGGAAGTAGCCCGTCTTTGGGCCTGCTGCTTCTGCCCGGCAGCCAGCTTGTCGATGTCTCTGTCGGTTACCTTGAGCTTGATCCGGCCCAAGGAAACCTCATAGTCATGCTCGCCCAGCTTCTTGGTCACCGTCCCGGTCTGCCCATAAGACAGGACCTTGACCTTGTCGCCCACTTGGACATGGTGGCGCTTCTTTTCCTTTTGCAGGACCTTGTTCTTGGCCAGGTTGGCCTCCTGCTTGGCCAGCTGGTTGAATTCGCCCTTGGCGTCCATCAGCTGGTTGGTCTTGACCTGCATCCCTTCCTTGCGGGCTTCTTCCAATTCAGCAATAATCTTGTCGGCCTTCTTACGCTTCTTAGCCACGATTTCGTTGGCCCGGTCCTGGGCAAAGTCCAGCTGCTTTTGTACCCGCTGGTTGTAGATGTCCAGGGCATCCTGCAGCTTCTTTTCCAGCTGCTTGGCCCGGTCCAGGCTGGTCTGCAGCTTCTGCTTGTTTTCCGTAGCCAGTTTTGTCTGCTTGTTTAATTCGTCGATCATGTGGTTGATGTCAGAGTCATCGCTGCTCATCAGCTTCTCAGCCCCGACTACCACATCTTCCCGCATGCCCAGCCGGCGGGCAATGGCAAAGGCGTTACTGTGGCCCGGGATCCCCATTTGCAGACGGTAGGTCGGCGACAGGGTCTTGATGTCAAATTCCATGGAGGCGTTGGTGGTCCGCTCTCTGTTATAGCCATAGAGCTTGAGTTCCGGGTAGTGGGTCGTGACGATGATCTTGGCCCCCTTCTTTCTGAAGAAATCCAAAATCGAGATGGCCAGGCTGGCCCCTTCTTCCGGGTCGGTTCCGGCCCCGATTTCGTCGATCAAGACCAGGCTCTGGTCACTGACCCGCTTCATAATCGCCACAATATCGTTGATATGGGATGAAAAAGTACTCAGCGACTGCTCGATTGACTGTTCGTCCCCGATGTCGGCGAAAATCTGGTCAAAAAGCGCCACGCTGGAGCCCTCATTAGCCGGAATGAAGAGGCCGGATTGGGCCATCAGCTGGAGCAAGCCTGCCGTCTTCAAAGTGATCGTCTTACCACCCGTGTTTGGCCCGGTGATCAAAATCGTGTCAAAGTCCTGGCCTAAAGCAATGTCATTGGCCACGACCTTGTCTGGAGCAATCAAGGGATGACGCGCCCCCAGAAGCTTGAAGGACTGGTCAGCAGACAAAGCCGGCTGGCTGGCCCGCATCTGCTTGGCCAGCTTGGCCTTGGCCTGGAGGAAGTCCAATTCGCTTAAAGCCGCGGCCACCCGCTTGATAGCCTCCATCTCTTCTCTAGCGTCCAAAGACAGTTCGTGAAGAACCCGGTGGATTTCCTGCCGTTCTTCAGCCAGCAGGTTCTGTAGGCGGTTGTTTAAAGGCAGGATGGCGGCCGGTTCAACGAACAAGGTCTGCCCAGAGGCACTTTGGTCATGAACCACCCCGCCGAACTTATAGCGGTATTCCTGCTTGACCGGGATAACGTAGCGGTCATCCCGGATGGTCACGATCTGCTCAGACAGGTACTGTCCGTTCTTGCCCTTGGTGTAGGCGGTCATCTTCTCCTTGATTTCTGCTTCCGTGGCCAGGCGGCCGTGGCGCAGGCGGGCCAGGTCGGCTGAAGCGGTATCCAGGACTTCACCGTCATAAGTCAAAGAAGTCCGCAGGCGCCGGTAAAAGTCATCCGGCAGTTCCAAGTCATCCAGCAAAGTTTCAATTGCCGCCAGGTCCAAGGTCTCATTTTCTTCCGCATCTTCTACAAAGCGGCTGCTTTCCTGGGCCAGGGTGAAAATCAGCAGGATATTGCCTAATTCCAGGGCGTTTAAGTCTGCCTTGACCTTCAAGCGCTTGAGGCTGGGTTCAACATCTTGAAAGTCAGTCAAAGGCAGCTGGCCCTTGATCCGGTCCAAATCAACCATGGCCTTGGTTTCGCTTAAGGCCCGGCTGACCGTCTCCCGGTCGCTGGCCGGCTGGAGATTCAAGGCTTTGCTCTTAGCCGGGGCCGTTACCGCTTGTTCAGCCAGCCGGCTGGTAATTTCCTGGTATTCCAGAATGTCTAAAATTTTGTGATTCATCATCTCAGTAATTTGTCCAAAAATTTCCTAACAAAAAAAGCGGGCTAAGCACCCGCTTCTTTCTTATTCTGCAGAATCGTCGCCACTCAAACGGTCATCTTCAAGGAAGGTGTTGAGCACCCCTTGAACCATGTCCCATTCAGCGTCAGAAGTGATTTCGTGCAGGTCGCTGCTAGTTACGTCGCCGTCTTCATCAGCATCGTAGCTGAAAGCCTGGACTTCAATTTCGTCGTCATCTTCTACAGCTGCCGGGTAAAGCAAGATGTAGGACTTGTCATTGTCGTCAGAATGGAAAGTAAATAATACTTCAAATAATTCTTCGTTGCCGTCTTCATCGATCAAGGTCAATTGTCTGTCTTGATCTTCGGCGTTAACTTCAAAAGCCATAGTTATTCCTTTCGCTGTAAATCCAAATAGTTCTGCAAAATCAACACAGCAGCCATTTGGTCAACGACCTCCTTGCGTTGCCGGCGATCATGCATTCCCGCCTCTTCAATCAAAATCCGCTCTGAGGCCACGGTCGTCAAACGTTCATCGTCATAATAGACTGGCAAGCCGAACTTCTGCTCCAGGCGCTCGCCCATGGCCTTGCTCCGGCTGACCGACCGGCCGGCCGTTCCGTCCATGTTCTTGGGCAGGCCCAGGACAAAGCCATCCGCTTCATATTCGCGGACCAGCTTCTTTAAAGACCGCATACCGAAATTGTGCCGGTCCTCATCAATCGGGATCGTCATCACGGCCTGGGCGGTGATGCCCAAGGGATCACTGACGGCCACCCCGATGGTCCTGGAGCCGACGTCCAAACCCAGCAGGCGCATTACTTGTCCTTGCCCAGGTAGCTCTTGACCAGTTCTTCGATGATTTCATCGCGTTCGTGCTTCAAGATCAGGTTCCGGGCGTCGTTGTGGCGTGGGATGTACGCTGGGTCGCCTGAAAGCAGGTAACCCACGATTTGGTTGATCGGGCTGTAGCCCTTTTCTTCCAGGGCCTTGTATACATCTTCCAGAGTGTCGCGGATGTTCTTTCCCTTATTCTGGTTAAAATCAAAGTGCATCGTCTTATCAAGCGAACTCATTGTTATTCCCCCTCTTTTGTCTATTCTACTTAAAAATTTTCCTTAACTCAATTATTTTAGCCTAATTAGTCCAGCTGGCTGACTGCAGCGTCGATGGCATCCTGCAGGCCTTCTGGCTTCTTGCCGCCGGCTTGGGCCATGTTTGGCCGGCCGCCGCCGCCACCACCAAAGATAGCAGCCACGCTCTTGATCAAGTCGCCGGCCTTCAGGCCCTTGTCCAGGGCCTTTTGGCCCAGGCTGATCAGCATGTTGGCCTTGTCTTCAGACTTAGTACCCAGGATCAAAACGTCAGACTTGCCTTCGCTCTTCCATTGGTCAGCGATTTCCCGCAAGTCGTTCATCCCCTTGACATCAGCGATCGTGGCGATAACCGTCAAGTCGCCAACTGTCTTGACCTGGTCAAAGATCTTGCCGGCCTTGGAAGCGTTGATTTGGGCTTCGTAAGCGGCGTTTTGCTTTTCAGCGCTTCTGAGTTCTTCCTGCAAGCTGGCAATCTTGCTTTGGATGCCGTCAGCCTTAGTGGCCTTAACTTCAGCCTGGATCTGGTCCAGGATGTCTGAGCGGCCAGCTAAGTATTCGTAAGCCAGCTTGGAAGTTACGGCTTCAATTCTTCTGGCTCCGGCACCGATGGCTTGTTCAGAAATAATCTTGAAGATGCCGATTTGGGAGGTGTTGTCACAGTGGGTCCCCCCGCAGAATTCGATGGAGAAGTCATCCATTTGCACGACTCTGACCTTGTCAGTGTACTTGCCGTCAAACAGAGCCAGGGCACCCATTTTCTTACCGGTTTCCGGATCAGTTTCCGTGGTCTTGACTTGGATTGCTTCCCAGATCTTTTCGTTGACAATCTTTTCAACGTTCTTCAATTCTCTAGAAGTGGTTGGGTCAAGGGAAGTGAAGTCGAATCTCAGGTAGTCCGGTTCAACAACTGACCCGGCCTGGTGGGTGTGTTCACCCAAAACTTGCCGCAAGGCAGCGTGCAAGAGGTGGGTAGCTGAGTGAGAGTGGCGGAGGCCTTCCCGGCGGGCGCGGTCAATCTTCAGCTTGTAGGTCTGCCCCTTTACAAGTGGCAGAACCACGTCGACAAAGTGCAGGTTCTGGTCGTTAGGCGCGTGCTGAACGTCAACTACCCGGGCAACTAAGTTGCCTTCTTGGTCGTAGATGTCACCGTGGTCAGCCATCTGGCCGCCCCGTTCAGCGTAAAATGGCGTCTTGTCGAAGATCAAGGCTGCCTTTTCACCGTCAGCCTTGTCCACCAGCTTGTCATCAACGATGATGTCAACCAGCTTGCTTTCTTCTTCATAGACCCCGTATTCAAAGACGCTCTTGTCCTTGATTTCCATCAAGGTTTCGTCTTGTGAGCCCATGGATTGCAGGTTGCCCCGGGCCTTGCGGGCGCGTTCCTTCTGTGCTTCCATTTCGGCGTCAAAGCCATCCTTGTCAACCTTCAAGCCCTTGTCTTCAGCAGCTTCAACCGTCAATTCGTATGGGAAGCCGTAAGTGTCGAACATCTTGAAGGCATCCTTGCCGGAGACGGTCTTGTCTTCGCTGTTTTCAGCCTTGGCGATCAGGTTGTCTAGCAAAGTCAAGCCGGCTTCCAAAGTTGCGCCGAAGCGGTCTTCTTCGTTCTTGATGACCTTGCTGATGAATTCAGCCTGGTCGCTGACTTCTGGGTAGTGGCTCTTCATGATGTCGCCGACTACTGGTACCAGCTTGTAAAGAAAGGCGCCGTCGATGCCCAGCTTGCGGCCGTTCAAGGCTGCCCGCCGCAAAAGCCGGCGCAAAACGTAGCCGCGGCCAGTGTTGCCTGGCAGGGCCCCGTCACCGATGGCAAAGGAGATAGCCCGGATGTGGTCAGCGATAATCTTGAAGGAAGTGTCGTCAGCCTTGTTTGCGCCGTACTTCTTGCCCGCGCTCATTTCTTCAGTAGCGTGAATGATTGGCAAGAAGAGGTCGGTTTCAAAGTTGGTCGGGGCATCTTGTAGGATAGACAGGACACGTTCCAGACCCATCCCGGTATCGATGTTCTTGTGCGGCTGTTCAACGTAGCTGCCGTCTGGTAGGTGGTTGAATTCTGAGAAGACGATGTTCCAGATTTCCAGGTAACGAGCGTTTTCCCCGCCCGGGTAGTTTTCCGGGTCGTCTTCTGGCACGTCATTGTTTTCCTGGCCACGGTCGTAGAAGATTTCTGAGTCAGGACCACATGGGCCTTCACCGATGTCCCAGAAGTTGTCTTCCAATTGCACGATGTGGCTTTCCGGCAGGCCGACGACTTCATGCCAGATCCGTTGGGCTTCAGTATCCTTAGGGTAAACAGTTACGTAAAGCTTGTCCTTGTCCAGGTCAAGCCAGTCAGGACTGGTCAAAAATTCCCAGGCCCAAGGAATCGCTTCTTCCTTGAAGTAGTCACCAACTGAGAAGTTGCCCAGCATTTCAAACAAGGTTTGGTGGCGGGCAGTCTTACCGACGTTTTCAATGTCGTTGGTTCTGATGGACTTTTGTGAGCTGGTAATCCGGCGGTTCTTTGGCACGACTGAGCCGTCGAAGTACTTCTTCATGGTTGCTACCCCGGAGTTAATCCAGAGCAAAGTCGGGTCATCCTTTGGAATCAGGTTGGCTGACTGCATGACCATGTGACCGTGTTCAGCAAAAAAGTCGAGGAACATTTGCCGAAATTCTGAACTGTTTAACTTTTTCATCAAAATCTCCTAAAAATACAAAAAACAAGCATGTTTGCCTTCTTCAAGGACGCTCTAGACGCGGTACCACCTTGATTGCAACAATGCTTGTTACCTCTTGATTATCTTAAATTGATCACTTTAAGGAGCATTTCCTGCCTGGTGATAAACCCTTCCCAGCTGCCGGTTCTCTCTTTGAATCGCCTGGACAGAAAACATATCTTAAACGTCACTAATTTTACTACTTAGAGAAAAAATGTCAACGGTTTTGCTCGCGCTTGCGCTTACGGAGGCGCTTTTGGTGGCGCATTTCATGGCGGGCTTCAATCTTCCGCTTCTTGCGGTTGTCTTCTTGAATTGCCTGCTTGATCTTCTTCTTGTAGCCAGGCTTGCGCTTGGACTTAACCTTCTTGACCACGCCCTTCATGTGGGGGTCAAGCTGGCGGTTTGAAGCCGTCCGGTTGTCCCGGCGGCGGTAGTGGGTCCGCGGAGCGAGTGCCCCGTCCTTGATTTCAACGAAGTCAAAGTGAACGCCCATGTGCTCCAAGGCCCCGACCCGGTTCATCTCTTCTTCCCTGACCAAAGTCACGGCGTGGCCCGGCAGGCCGTTCCGGCCAGTCCGGCCGATCCGGTGGATGATGAATTCCAGGTCCTTGGGAATCTCATAGTTGATGACCAGGCTGACGCCAGGCAGGTCGATCCCCCGGGCAGCCAGGTCACTGGCGACTACATATTGGTACTGGCCTGCCCGGACTTCCCGCAGGGTCCGCTTTCTTTCCCGTTCGGTAATGCCGCCGTGGATCTTGGCCACCTTAAGCCCTTGCTTAGTCAGGTAGTCAGCCAGTTCGTCGACCATCTGCTTGGTGTTGGCGAAAATCAGGGCCAGGTAAGGCTGGCCCATGGTCAAAAGCTTGTAGACGATCTTCTTTCTATCCTTGCTGCCGATGTCCAAGAGGTCGTTTTTGATGGTTGGGGCAATAACTGCCGGATTGTCGATCACGATTTCTTCCGGCTTGGCCATGTACTTGCGTAAAAAGTTGATCAGCTTGACCGGAATCGTGGCTGAAAAGGCGGACATGACCACGTCCTTTGGCAGGCGGGCGGCAATCCTGTCCACATCGGCCAGGAAGCCCAAGTCCAGGGTCATGTCGGCTTCGTCGATGACAAAGTTCTTGACCTGGTCCAAAAGCAAGATCTTCTTGTCAGCAAAGTCCAAAAGTCGGCCCGGCGTAGCGATAACCAGCTGGGGCTTGTTCTGTTCAAATCTGGCGATCTGCCGGTCCCGGTCGCTGCCCCCGGCCAGGTGGGCAATGGCGATGTTTAAGCCGGAATTATCCCGCAGCTGGCGGGCCACCCGGTAGAGCTGGTCAGCCAGTTCCCGGCTGGGAGCCGTGACGATGGCCTGGACATAGCGGGCGTCTTCATCAATGGCGTTTAAAATCGGGATCAAGTAGGCGTGGGTCTTCCCGCTCCCCGTAGCCGCCTGGACGATCACGCTTTCGCCTTTCAGCATGGCCGGGATGACTTTTTCCTGCACCGGAGTCGGTTTAGTAAAGCCGATCTTGGCCAGGCCTTGGCGGATTTCGCTTCTTAAGCGGGTATCAGTAAAAATGTTATTCATGGTCTTCCTTGTATTTCTTGGTTACTTCAACTAATTCCTGGAAAATCTGGTTGATTTCCGCCTGGTCATGAGCCGTTGCCCCAGAAGCTAATTCATGGCCGCCCCCGTCGTGGGCTTCAGCCAGCTTGTGGATGTACGGGCCCTTTGACCGGTAGTGGACCCGGTAAGTGCCGTCTTCTTTTTCCACGATGACCAGCCAGGTCAGAATCCCCTTGATTCGGCCCGGGGTTGAAACAGTGACCGAAGCTTGCGGCTGGGTAACGCCCAGCGCCTTTAAGTCAGCCTGGCTAATTACGACGATAGCGACCAGGCCGCTTTCGTCCAGCTGCATTTTCTCCAGGGCCAGGCTCTGCAGCTTGGCCTGCTGGAAGGTAACTTCACTTTCGTTTCTGGCGATTTGGGAGATGTCGATCCCGGTCTTCATCAAGCGGGATACTACTTCAAAGGTATGAGCGCTGGTCGCGTCGTACATGAAGCGGCCAGTGTCGCCGATAATACCGGCGTAGAGGGCCAGGGCGATTTCCTGGTTAAGGGGCAGGCCTTCTGCTTCGATAAAGTCAGCGACGATTTCACAGGCAGCAGCGGCTTTTGAGTCAACGTAAGACATATCAGCGTATGGGTCAACATCCGGGTGGTGGTCAATCTTGATCAGGTAGTCCCCCAACCGGTAGCGCTGGTCAGAGATCCGCGGCGTGTTGGCCGTGTCAGTCGTGATCACCAGGGCGCCTTGGTAGTCTTCATCCTTGACTTCGTCCATGGTGTTGATCCAGTCCAGGTCACCGACGTCGTTTTCCCCGGTGCAGAGAATCTTCTTATCCGGGAACTGCAGGCGCAAGCTCTTAGCGAGGCCAGCCTGGGAACCGATAGCGTCCGGGTCGGGATTGGTGTGCCGGTGGAGGATGATGGTTGGATATTGCTTAATCTTACTGAAAATTTCGTCAAAAGTGTTCATCGCGGAGTCCTTTCTGCCTTATGAGTTCGAAATTTTATTTTAGCAAAAAATCAGCCTTTTAGCTATTCATCTGCAAAAAGACTGATTTCCTGATAATGTTTTTCTTCAAGTTCGCCGGCTGACAGGCCCAAGAGGCGGATGCCTTCAGCCAGGAATTCCGGTTCCCGGGCCAGGAGCTCCTTGGCCAGCTGGTAAAAGACTTCCGGATCACTGGTCGGCTGGACCTGCTGCCGGCGGGTGATAGTTGTAAAATTGCGGTCGCGGACCTTTAAAACGACCACCCGGGCTAAAAGATTTCTCTCCTTTAACTCCGCCGCCACCGTCTGGCTGAAGTCCTTTAAGTAGGCATCAGCCCGGTCCTGGTCATAGATTACCGGTTCAAAAGTCCGCTCCTTGCCCAGGGACTTGCGCTGCCTGGAGGCTTGGACGGGGCTTAAGTCGATGCCGTAAGCATGCAGGGCCATGTAGTAGCCGGACTTCTTATAGTCTTTTAAAAGGCGGCTAAGCCCGTAATTTCTGATGTCACGGCCGGTCAAAACGCCCGCTTCTTTCAGCCGCTCCTGGGTCTTCTTGCCGATGCCAGGGAATCTCTTGATTTCTTGCCTGTCTAAAAAGTCCTGGGCCCGGTCCGGGGCAAGATAAGTGCGGCCAAAAGGCTTGGCGTATTCCGACCCCATCTTGGCCAAAAACTTGTTGTAGCTGACCCCGAAAGATGAGGTCAAGTGCAGCTGGCGGAAGATCTGCTCTTGCAAATAGCTGGCCAGCTCCAGGGCGCTTTTACCAGGGATCTTGCTCCGGGTCACGTCCATATATGCTTCGTCTAGCGCCACGCTTTCGATCTGGTCGGTCAGTTCATGCATTAAGTCATGCACTTGCCCGGAAACCCGGTGGTATTTCGCGAAATCGGGTTCAACGAAAACCAGTTCTTCAGCTGGAATCAGCTTGACAGCTTGGGCGGCCGCCATGGCTGACCCCACCCCGTACTTTCTGGCCCGATAGTTGGCGGTGGCGATCACGCCGTGGCCGCCTGTTTTCCGGGGGTTCCGAGCAATCACGACTGCCTTATTCGCCAATTCCGGCCGGTCCCGCATTTCAACTGAAGCATAGAAAGCGTCCATGTCCAGGTGGATGATCCGGCGGGAAAAATCGTTCCTGGGCAAAAAGTCAATATCGGCCATTACTTGTAGATCCAGCCATCCTCAGGATCAGCGAAGATCTTGCTGGTATCCGGCCCCATGCAGTAAGGACGGTACTTGACCGGCTTTTCACCGGCAGCATTTTGCTTTTGCCAGGCAGCTTCAACCGCGTCCACGAATCTCCAATACTGCTTCAGTTCTTCCCACTTGGTAAAGTTGGTGGAGTCGTTGACAAAGACGTCGTGGATCAAGCGTTCATAGCCGTCTGGCACTTCAGCTTGTTCATCTTCGCTATAGCGGTAGCGGAATCTTTCAAGACGGAGGTCACCGCCAGCAACAGTCTTGCCGTTTAAGCGGAAGTAGACCTGGTTGACCGGGTCAATCTCAATAGTCAGTACGCTGGTCTTAGCTTTATCGCCATACAGGCCAGCTTCATCCTTAAAGACCACGTCCACCCGGGTCTTCTTTTCCCGCATTTCCTTGCCAGTTCGGAAGTAAACCGGCACACCAGCCAAAGGCCCCTTGCTAAATTCCAAACGGCCAGCCACGTAGGTTTCCGTCTTGGAGTCTTCCGCCACGTTTGGCTCTTTGACATATTCAAAAGTGGTTTCCGTCCCCAGATACTGGCCGCGGATGATGTTTTCGCTGACGGCTTTTTCATCTGGAATAACTAAAGATGCCAAAAGTTCTTCTTTAGCCGCATGGATGGCCTTGTCAGACAAATCTTTTGGCTCCGGCATGGCCAAAAGGGTGATGATCTGCATGATGTGGTTCTGAACCATGTCCCGCAAGGCACCGGAGTTGTCATAGTAGCCGCCCCGGGCTTCAACGCCCAGCCGTTCAGCCAGGGTAACCTGGACATTTTTAACCGCGTCGGCATTCCAGATCCGCTTGAGCAAGGAGTTGCCAAAGCGCAGAGGCAGGATATTCTGCACCATTTCCTTACCCAGGTAGTGGTCGATCCGGAAGACCTGGTCTTCGTTAAAGGAGCCGCGGATCTGCTGGTTCAAGACTTCCGCGCTGGCCAGGTCAGTCCCGAATGGCTTCTCAACCACCAGGCGGTTGAAGCCGGTCCCGGTCAAATGTTGGTCGGCAATGTGTTCGGCAATCGTCCCAAAGAAGCTTGGAGCCATGGCCATGTAGAAGATGCGGTTACCGCCGCATTCATAGCGCTCATCTAATTCCTGGGCCAATTGCTTCAAAGTTACATAGTGTTCAACGTTGGTTACGTCGTGGGACTGGTAGTAAAAGTGGCTGGCAAATTCCGTCAGCTGCGCTTCGTCGACCTCTTCCCAGCTTTCATGAACAGCTTGGGCCACCTGCTCGCGCAGGTATTCATGCGACCATGGCCGCCGGGCAGTGCCGATAACGGCAAAATTGTCATGAATGACATTCCGGCGGTAGAGATTGAAGAGGGCCGGATAGATCTTACGGTGGGCCAGGTCGCCGCTGCCGCCGAAAAGGATCATTACTGTTGGAATATTGTTCATTATAGTACCTCAAAAAAATCAACTACTAACTATTTTAGCAATTTATCGGCACAGGCAAAACAAAAACGTCCCCGAGGGAACGTTTTGTTCGTTTATTCTTGACTGTCTTTGTCTTCTGCGGGAGCTTCAGTCTTGCCTTCTTCAGCCTTTTCTTCTGCTGGCTTGGCTGCTTCAGCTTCACTTGCGTCAGCTTGCTTCAAAACAGTTCTGACTGCCAGTCTGGAGAAGGTCAGGTAAATACCGTCAGCGTCCAAGACGATAGTCTTGTCAGCATCGTTGATTGAGTCAATCTTGCCGCGCAGGCCGTCGACCATTTCCACGCTGTCGCCCTTCTTGAGCTGATTCATCATTTCCTGGCGCTGCTGTTGCTGCTTCTTTTGCGGCTTGATCATGGTAAAGTAAGTAAAACCAAACAAAACGGCCAGCATAACCAGCATGAAGATGCTGCTGCCAGCACCATTGTTGGCTGCGGCTAATGCAAAAGTATTCAAATTATCCACCTCATAAAATTTATTTGCCGCTTTTTGGCAGATGCCAAAAGGCTTTAACGAACATTATACTGTAAACCAGATTTTTTTGCTATTCTTCCTCACCCGGCAGGGGCAAATTCAGCTGCTGGTAGGCCTTCTGGGTTACTACCCGCCCCCTTGGGGTCATGACGATAAAGCCATTTTGCAAAAGATATGGCTCATACAGGGACTCGATCGTCTCCCGGTCTTCCCCGATATTGGAAGCCAGGGTCCGGATCCCGACCGGGCCGCCCCCATAGCTTAAGATCATGGTTCTCAGCAGCTTGCGGTCTGTCTGGTCCAAGCCGGCGCTGTCAACCTGCAGCTGCTTTAAGGCCATGGCCGTGGTTTCCAGGGAAATTTCTTTTTCTCCCTTGACTTCTGCAAAGTCCCGCACCCGCTTTAAAAGGCGGTTGGCCACCCGGGGCGTTCCCCGAGACCGGCGGGCCAGTTCATGGGCAGCTTGCGGGGAAATCTTGGTGTGGAAGACCTCGCTTGAGCGGAGGATGATTTTTTCCAAATCTTCAACCTGGTAGTACTGCATGTGCTCAACGATCCCGAAGCGGTCACGTAAAGGTGCCGACAACTGCCCGGCCAGGGTGGTTGCACCGATCAAGGTAAAAGGCGGCAGGGGTAAGTGGATGGCATGAGTCGTCTGCCCTTCCCCAACCACGATATCGATGTAAAAGTCTTCCATGGCTGAGTAGAGAACTTCTTCAACCGGCTTGGCCAGGCGGTGGATTTCGTCGATAAACAAGACATCCCCGGGCTCAAGATCGGTTAAAAGAGCCACCAAGTCCCCGGCCCGCTCGATGGCCGGACCGCTGGTGCTTTTTAAATTGACGCCCAATTCATTGGCAATGACAAAGGCCAGGGTGGTTTTACCCAAACCTGGTGGGCCATAAAGGAGGACATGGTCCAGGGCCTCGTCACGCTGGCGGGCAGCCTGGATGTAGACTTCCATGTCTTTTTTGACATGCCCTTGCCCGATATACTGGCTGAGCAGCTGGGGCCGTAAGGACAGTTCTACCGCTTCCTCACCTTCGACGGCTTCCTGGCTGGTCAAATGTTCTTCCGTCATCTTCCTTTACCCCCTATTTCTTCAGCAAAAAGCCCAAGCCCTGCTTGATGTATTCGTCAGCGGACATTTCTGGCACTTTCTCCAGTTTTGGCTTGATCCGGTCAACTTCCTTTTGGCTGTAACCCAAAGCCCCAAGGGCCAGGAGGGCGTCTTCCAGAGCCGGGGAAGTACTTTTGACAGGTTCGTCTTCGGTAAAGAGGTTTTCAGCCACATAGTTGCCCATCTTCCCCCGCAAGTCTAAGACGATCTGGGATGCCGTCTTCTTGCCGATTCCCGGGAAACGGGTCAGGTAGGAAACTTCGCCGCTTTCAATGGCGGAAGCCAGCGCCCCATTGTCTTCGGCGGCCATGATGGCCAGGGCAGACTTGGGACCGATCCCGGAAACTTCATTAAGCTTGTTGAAGAGGCCCTTGTCTTGCTGACTCTTGAAGCCATAGAGGGTCATCCCATTTTCCCGGACAACCTGTTCAACGTAGATCCGGGCCTTGTCCCCCTCTTTGTAGGCATAAGGGGTCGGGGTCAGGATCCGATAGCCGATCCCAGCCACTTCAATGACGACATAAGCCGGATTAACCACGGTAATGGTGCCCTCAAAATACTCGTACATCTAGTTTTTTCACTTCCCTTTCTTAAAAAGCTTGCTTAAATCATTCTGGCTCAAACGGACGACGGCGACCTGGCCGCTGGCATCCCGGTAAGGGTCGCTGGCCGTCTGCAAACGGAGCAGCAGGTCGGCGGCTTCAGCGCCGGTTAAATTGACCCGGCGGGAAACATTGCTTTCCGCCGCCTTAGCCGCCACCAGCTTCAAGAGGCTTTTTCCATCGCTTTCCCGGCTGGACAAGAGCTGGTCCAAGAGCTCCCTGACCTGCACGGTGACTTCCCCTTTCAGCCAAGTTGGGTAAGAGTGCATCAAGAGGGTGTTTTGGCCAAAGTCTTCCATCTCCAGGCCCAGCTGACGCAAAAGGGGCAGCTGGTCTTTTAATTTCTGGTAGTCATAGACGCTGAAGTCAAAGACCAAAGGCTCAAGCAAGCCCTGCTGGTAGTTTTCTTCTTTTTCCAGGCTGGCTATAATCTGGTCGTACTCCAGCCGTCTTC
Source organism: Lactobacillaceae bacterium AF64-9pH9TA (assembly GCA_027681045.1). GTDB lineage: Bacteria > Bacillota > Bacilli > Lactobacillales > Lactobacillaceae > Lactobacillus. The sequence goes on from JAQDCK010000007.1 coordinate 25,983, forward strand.
TGGCCGCCACCTGGTCAAGCAGGTAAAGATCATTGTCATGTTCAGCCAGGAGATATCCCCCCATCTGGCCCAAAAGGCGGAGAGCTGGCAGGTGGTGGCTTAAAAGCTGGTCAGCCTTTGACGTGACCGAACTGCCGGCTTCTTCCTCTCCGCCCGCAAAAGGCGGCAGGGCGGTCTGTTCTTGGACATGCTGGTCCCAGGTCTTGGTTAAAACATATTGGTCATCTTCTCTGACCTGGTTTAAGTCCACATATTCCGGAGCAGAAGTTTTTTCTTCTTTTTTCTCTTCTTTTTTATCTTCTTTCTTCTCTGCTTTTTCCTTTGTTTCTTTTGTCTCTGTTTCTTTTTTATTAGTTATATCTGTTTTGCCTTCCGGCTCAGCCACCTGGGAAGCTTCCAGCTGGAAGTCGTCTGGCCGGCGGGTGTCGACCACGTTTGGCTTTAAGTTGAATTCCAATTGGTCCAGCTGGGTCTTGTCTTTAAAAGGAGTCAGCTGAAAAAGCGGGCTGGCCTCGTCCTCATCCATTAAGGCATCAGTTACGGCACTGGTGATCAAGCGGCTGAGCTCTTTTTCCTTGGACAGGCGGACTTCTTCCTTAGTCGGGTGGACATTGACGTCGACTAAGAGGGGATCAGCCTCAATCGCCAAGACCGCAATCGGGTACTTACCTCCTAACTTATTCCCGTAGCCGTCCAAAAGGGCACTGGAGAGCTGGTAGTTTTTGATGTAGCGGCCGTTAAGCAAAATCGAGATAAAGTTGCGGGATGACCGGGTCAAGTTTGCTTCTGACACCAGGCCATAGAGGGTAAAGTCCGGGTCCTCGTTTTCCACCGTCAGCATTTTTTCGGCGACTTTGCGGCCATAAATATTGGCCACGTCCTGCTTTAAGTTGCCGTTGCCTGGCGTTCTGAGCAAGACTTTCCCGTCGCTGGCCAAAGTCAGGCTGATTTCCGGGTGGCCCAGGGCTATCCGGTTGACGATATCCACAATCTTCAAGAGTTCAGTCTTCGGGCTCTTCAGGTACTTCAGCCGGGCCGGAGTATTGTAAAAAATATCCCCGACCGTGATCTTGGTCCCCTTGGCACTACCGGCATCTTCCTGGAACTTTTTCACCCCGCCGGCAAAAGCTGCCCGGGTGGCCGTCTGCCCGTCAGTTGAAGTCAAAATTTCCACATGGGCTACGGCGGCGATGGAAGCCAAAGCTTCCCCTCTAAAGCCCAAGGTCGCGATATTGAACAAGTCATGCTCATCTTGAATCTTGCTAGTCGCGTGCCGCATGAAGGCCAGGTCAACCTGGTCCGGGGCAATCCCGCTGCCGTTGTCTTGGACAGAAATCTGCTTTAAACCCGAATGCAGGACTTCAACCCTGATCCGGCTGGCCTGGGCATCGATCGCGTTTTCGACCAGTTCCTTGACCACGCTGGCCGGCCGCTCGATAACTTCCCCGGCCGCAATCTGGTTGGTCAGATTTTCTGAAAGTTCATGAATTTTCGCCATTATTCTTCCTTCAAGGCCTGCTGCCAGTCAGCTACCAGCTGCATGACTTCCAGCGGCGTCTTTTCATTCAAGTCGACCTGGCTGATCTCGTCTAACAGTTCCTCCTGCTCTGCCTTGAGCGGGTTCTCTTCCACTACTTCCACCGGACTGAAGAGATCCAGCTGCTGGCTGCTTGGGTTGATCTCCCGGGCCCCTTCTGCTTCCAGGCGCTTGAGCATGCTGGAGGCTTCTCTTAAAACGGCCCGCGGCAGGCCAGCCAATTTGGCCACGTGGATCCCGTAAGACTGGTCGGCTGGTCCCGGCAAAATCTTGTGCAGGAAGATCAACTTGCCGTTTTCTTCCGTTGCTCCGACGTGGATGTTCTTTAAGTGCGGCAAAGTTTCATCCAGTTCAGTCAGTTCATGGTAGTGGGTGGCAAAAAGGGTCTTGGCGCCTACCTTGTCATGCAGGTACTTGATAATCGCCCCGGCCAGGGCCATCCCGTCGTAAGTGGCCGTCCCCCGGCCGATTTCGTCAAACAAGACCAAAGACCGGCTGGAAGCGTGCTGGAGGGCCTCATTGGCCTCGCTCATTTCCACCATGAAGGTAGACTTGCCGGAATAGAGGTCGTCAGCGGCCCCGATCCGGGTAAAGACCTGGTCAAAAATTGGCAGCTTGGCGCTGTCTGCCGGCACGAAGGAGCCGATCTGGGCCATGATGGCGATCAAGGCCAGCTGCCGCATGTAGGTGCTCTTACCAGACATGTTTGGCCCCGTGATGAGGTAGATGCTGGTGTCTTCATCCATGACTAAGTTGTTAGGGATGTAGGAACCAGCTGGTAAAACTGCCTCAACAACCGGGTGGCGGCCGTTCTTAACGGCGATTTCGTTTTTGCTGGAAAAACTTGGCCGGCAGTAATTTTTCTCTTCAGCATCCTGGGCAAAGGCCACGAAGACGTCCAGGGCCGCCAGTTGCCGGCCCAGTTCCTGCAAGGCCGGGATATGGGCCTTGACGGCCTCTCTCAGCTGGCTGAAGAGCTCGTATTCCAGGTCAGTTGACCTGCTCTCAGCTTCCAGGATCAAGTTTTCGTGTTCCTTTAATTCCGGGGTAATGTAGCGCTCAGCATTGGTCAGGGTCTGCTTTCTGGTGTAGCGGTCCTGGGGCACTTTAGCGACATTCCCCTTGCTGACTTGGATGAAGTAGCCAAAGACCCGGTTGTAGCCGATCTTCAGATTGTCGATCCCGGTTCTCTGTCGTTCTTCCATTTCCATCTGGGCCAGCCACTTTTTCCCGCCATTCATGGCTTCTCTGTACTTGTCCAGGTCCTCGCTGACCCCGGCCCGGATAATGCCGCCGTCTTTAGCCGAAATCGGCGGCTGGTCAACTAAGCAGTTAGTGATGCTTTCAGCAAGTTCACTTTGCGGGTCAATCCCCTGCCCGTATTTTTCCAGGTCTGGATTGCCCGATTCAGCCAGGGCCTGGATGATCGGCTTGGTCGCCTCCAGGCTTTTCGCCAGTTGCAAGAGCTCACGGGGGTTGACATTGCCAAAAGCCACCCGGCCGCTCAACCGTTCCAGGTCATAGACCCCCTTCAAGGAGTCAACGATATTTTCCCGGGTAAAGTAGTCATCCAAAAGTGCTTGCACCATCTGCTGGCGCTGGTTAATCCGGTCTAAAGACAGAAGCGGCCGGCTCAGCCACTGCTTTAAAAGCCGGCCCCCCATAGCCGTGGTGGTCTTGTCCAAAACCCAGAATAAAGAGCCCTGCTTCTTGCTAGTCGTGGCTGACTGGGTCAGTTCCAGATTCCGCTGGACAGTGTTGGCCATCTGCAGGTACTGGCCGATTTCAAAGCTTTCCGCCACTTGCAGGTGGGCCAGGCTCCGCTTCTGCGTGGCCAAAAGGTAAACGACCAGCTGGCGGACGGCGGCTTTTTCCATAGAGTCCGTCAGTTTCTGCTGGACATAGGAAATTTCCGCGTGCTCGCCTTCCAGTTCTGCCGGTTCAGACACGGTGATGTTGGCCTTTTGCAGGCTTTCCCGGTCGCTGGCACTGAGGTTGCCGGCAAAAACGACTTCCCGGGTTCTCAAAGACAGGAGCTCGTTGACCACCTCAGCGTAGTGCTTGACATGGGTGGCAAAAATCTCCCCGGTCGACAAGTCGCTGTAAGCCAGGCCATAGCCGCCCGCCTTTTCGACAACGCTGGTCAAATAGTTGCTTTCCTGGCTGTCGTCTGGTCCCTGGGCCATTTTGGTGCCGGGCGTAACCAGCTGGATGATCCCCCGCTTGACCATCCCCTTGGCCTTCTTCGGGTCTTCCAATTGCTCACAGATGGCCACCTTGTAGCCCTTTTCTACTAAGGTGTTGACATAAGAATCAACCGCCATGTGGGGCACCCCGGCCATGGGGATCGGGTTTTCCGACTTATTTGATCGGTGAGTCAGGGTTAACTCTAAAATCTGCGCCCCTTTGACGGCATCATCTTCATAGAGTTCATAAAAGTCCCCCACCCGGTAGAAGAGAAAGGCATCCGGGTATTGTTCTTTAATCTGGTAATATTGCTCCATCATTGGAGTCGTGGCTTTTCTTGGCATAATAACTCCCTCGCTTATCGTATGCTTTCAATTATACAGCATTGCACGCAAAAAGAGCCCAGCTTTGAGCTGGACCCTTCTTACAGTAATTCTTGTGTGTGTTAAATTCAGTATTTTACATCATGCCTGGTTGAGCTGGGGCAGCTTCCGGCTTGTCTTCCGGAATCTCTGCCACAACTGCTTCAGTGGTCAGCAAGAGGCCGGCGATTGAAGCGGCGTTTTGCAGGGCTGACCGGGTCACCTTGGTTGGGTCGATGATCCCTTCGTCAATCATGTTGACATACTTGTCTTCAGCAGCGTTGTAACCGACTTCCGGGTCAACCTTGCGCAGGTGGTCAACAACGACTGAGCCTTCTTGGCCGGCGTTTTCAGCGATTTGGCGAACCGGAGCAGTCAAAGCGCGGGCCACGATGTTGATCCCGGTTTGTTCGTCAGCAGTGTCGCCCTTGGTTGCCTTAACGGCTTCTTCAACGTTAACCAAAGCAGTACCACCACCAGCTACGTAGCCTTCGTCAACAGCGGCGCGGGTAGCGTTCAAGGCGTCTTCTACCCGGTAGCGGCGTTCCTTGAGTTCAGTTTCAGTAGCAGCGCCGACGTGGATTACGGCTACGCCGCCAGTCAGCTTGGCCAGACGTTCTTGCAGCTTCTTCTTGTCAAAGTCAGAAGTAGTGTCCTCGATTTGCTTTCTGATGGTGTCAACCCGTTCTTGGATGGCTTCCTTAGCACCAGAGCCGTCAACGATAGTTGTTGAGTCCTTGGTGATCGTTACCCGGCGGGCTTGACCCAATTGGCTAAGCTGGGTGTCCTTGAGTTCCAAGCCCAAGTCTTCAGAAATCACCGTACCGCCAGTCAAAGCAGCGATGTCGGCCAGTTGTTCCTTGCGGCGGTCGCCGAAGCCAGGAGCCTTAACGGCAACAACGTTGAAGGTACCGCGGATCTTGTTCAAAACAAGAGTTGGCAAAGCTTCGCCAGTCACGTCATCAGCAATGATCAAGAGAGCACGGCCTTGTTGCACGATTTCCTGCAACATTGGCAAGATGTCTTGGATGTTGGAAATCTTCTTGTCAGTGATCAAGATGTATGGATTTTCCAAGTCAGCTTCCATCTTGTCATTGTCAGTTACCATGTATTGGGACAGGTAGCCGCGGTCAAATTGCATCCCTTCAACCACGCTCAGTTCAGTTTCAATCCCGCGGGAGTCTTCGATAGTAATAACACCGTCGTTGCCGACCTTTTCCATGGCTTCAGCGATCAAGTCGCCGATTTCCTTTGAAGCACTTGAGATTGAAGCAACTTGGGCGATTTGGTCCCGGCTGGAAACTTCGTGGCTGTTCTTGTGCAATTGGTCAACGGCTGCTTGGGTGGCCTTTTCAATCCCGCGGCGGATGCCAACTGGGTTAGCCCCGGCAACCACGTTCTTCATCCCTTCTTGCACGATGGCTTGGGTCAAAACAGTGGCCGTGGTCGTACCGTCACCGGCGATGTCATTGGTCTTTGAAGCAGCTTCAGCAACCAGCTTGGCCCCCATGTTTTCGTAGTGGTCTTCCAGTTCAATTGCCTTGGCGATCGTCACGCCGTCGTTGGTAATCGTTGGGTTGCCGTAGCTTTGTTCCAAGACGACATTTCTGCCCTTCGGCCCCAAAGTCGTCTTAACCGTGTTGGCCAGCTTGTCAACCCCGTTTAAAAGTGAACGTCTTGCGTTTTCTGAAAACTTGATGTCTTTTGCCATTTTTTAATTTGCACTCCTTAAATTACTTAACGATTGCCAAAATGTCTTTTTCATGAAGGACTAAGTATTCCTTGCCTTCGTACTTGACCTTGGTGCCAGAATACTTATCGTATAAAACTTCATCGCCCTCTTGGACGGTCATAGGAAGCTTACTGCCATCTTCAGCGTAAAGGCCGCCGCCTACGGCAACAACCTTGCCTTGAGTTGGCTTTTCCTTTGCGTTGGAAGCAAGTACGATACCACCAACGGTTTGTTCTTCAGCTTCTTTAACTTCAACGATCACGCGATCTCCAATTGGTTGTAACACGTTATTCCCTCCTGAAATTAATTGTCTTTAGAAATTCTTTAGCACTCATCTTGATCAAGTGCTAACTTACAACTATGATAATAATCCCTTTTTCCCAAAAAGGCAAGAGAAAAATAGCACTTTTTAGTCACGAGTGCTAAAAAGTGCTGTTTTCCTTATTTATTCGTGTTGTCCATGGCCTTCTTCCGCTCTTCCAATTGCTTCTTGATCATTTCATCAGAGTCAAGGAAGTAGATCAAGGTCTGCAATTCGGTAGCCAGGTCGACGTTTTGGATCCGGATCCCGTTTGGGGCGGACAGGCGGATTGGGGTAAAGTTCATGATCCCCTTGATCCCGGCTTCAATCATTTCATCAGCCGTCTTCTGGGCCGTATCCTGGGGAACGGTCAAGATAGCGATTCGGATCTGCTGGTCAGCGATCTGCTGCTTCATTTCATCCATTGAGTAGACCGGAACCCCTTGGGTGATCTTGCCGGTGATTTCCGGGTTGATGTCGAAGGCGCAGGAAATTCTGATATTGTTGCTACGCTTGAAGTTGTAGTTCAAAAGTGCGTGGCCCAGGTTACCGACCCCGACCAGGGCGACATTGGTCAAAGTGTCCTGGTTGAGGATCTTCTTAAAGAAGCTGAGCAGGTTCTTGACGTCATAGCCGTAGCCCCGTTTGCCCAGCGCACCGAAGTAGGAAAAGTCCCGGCGGATTGAAGCACTGTCGACTTGGACGGCTTCTGCCAGTTCAGTTGAAGAAACCTTGTCTTTGCCTTCATCATTCAAAAGAAGCAAGTAGCGGTAATATAGCGGCAATCTTTTGGCAGTAGCCTTGGGAATTCTAAATTTGTTGTTCATAAAAGATGCCTCCAGTTTCATATTGTGAATGTGAATCCCTAATCAATCACCTATTATGATACCCATTTTCACCAGTCTTTGGCAAGTAGTATTTTCACAATATTTACCATAAAGCCCTTTCATCGAACCTTTTTCACAAATTGATTAAAGGAGCTTGCCCCTTTTTAAAGCTGAAATAGAGTTTAAAGCTGAAAAAGAGAGGAAAAATCTGCTGAAAATCAGTGCCAGAACCGTCAGTCCGGCATTTGCATGGTACAATGTTTCAAGGTGAAAAAATATGATAATAGCACAAGGACACAATTTGGAGCAACGTTTTGGAGCTGCTCCTATATTCAGCAAGGTAAACTTTTCAATTGAAAACAATGCCCGGATCGGTCTAGTCGGGCCAAACGGGGCCGGAAAAACGACTCTCTTAAAGATTATGACCGGCCGCCAGGAAGCCAGCCAGGGCGAATTTACCGTCAACAAGGGGATCGAGCTTGGCTACATCGCCCAGGAGCACGACTTTGACGAAGAGAAGTCGATCTGGGAAGAGATGCTGACGGTCTTCCAGCCCTTGATCGACCAGGGCCAGCAGCTGGAGAAGCTGCAGTACGCCATCGCCGACCATCCGGAAGATGAAGAGCTTCTGCGCCGCCTGGACCAGGCCCAGTACAATTTTGAACAAGCCGGCGGCTATACCTACCAGGCCGAAATCAAGAGCATGCTCAACGGCTTCAACTTCCCGGAAGCGACCTGGAACAAGCAGATTGCCAGCCTGTCTGGCGGGGAAAAGACCCGGCTCAGCTTCGTCAAGCTGCTTTTAAAGAAGCCCCCGCTCCTGCTTTTGGACGAACCGACCAACTACCTGGACCTGGATACTTTGGACTGGCTGGAAGCCTTCCTTAAGAACTACCCAGGCGCCATTTTGACGGTTTCCCACGACCAGTACTTCTTAGACCACCTGGCCACGCAGATTTTTGAACTCCAGCATGGCGAACTGACTGTCTTTAAAGGCAACTACAGCCAGTACCTGGCGCAAAGAGAACTCCGCGACCAGCAGCAGGAAGCCGCTTATGAAAGGCAGCAAGAGGAAATCAAGCGCGAGGAAGAGTTCATTCAAAAGAACATCGTCCGCGCCTCCACCACCAAGCAGGCCCAAAGCCGGCGCAAGGCCCTGGAGAAGATGGAACTGGTCGACCCGCCAAAGCACAAGTCAAAAGTCCGCATCAAGTTTGACAGCGCCCGGCCGTCAGGCAAGGAAGTCTTGATCTTGAAGGACCTGGCCGTTGGCTATCCGGACAAGACCATGCTTAAAGATATCTCCTTCCAGATCAATAAGGGCGACCGGGTGGCAATCATTGGCCAAAACGGGATCGGCAAGTCCACCCTTTTAAAGACGGTCATGAAGCATCTGCCAGTTAAGAGCGGGTCCATCAAGTACGGGGCCAGCCTGGACATCGGCTACTATGACCAGGAACTGCAAGGGTTAGACTACTCTAAGACCGTGATCGATACCATCTGGGACCGGCACAAGGACATGAACGAAAAGGACATCCGGTCCATCCTGGCCAGCTTTTTGTTCACGGCCAAGGACATCGACAAGCAGGTCAGCCAGTTGTCCGGGGGACAAAGAGCCCGCTTGACCCTGACCGTCTTGTCCATGGAACACAACAACTTCCTTTTGATGGACGAACCGACCAACCACTTGGACCTGGACGCCAAGGAAGTTTTGGAAAAAGCTTTGGCCGATTACGACGGCACCCTCCTCTTCGTTTCCCACGACCGCTACTTCATCAACGAACTGGCCAACAAGATCGTCGTCGCTAAAGACGGCCAGGCCAAGATCTATGAAGGCAACTACACTTACTACTTAAGCGAAAAGGCCAAGGAAGAAGCCGCGCAAGAAACAGCCGCGCAGGAAGCGCCAGTCGTCAAGGCAGTCAGCGAAAACAAGCTCTCCTACCAGGAGCAGAAAAAGCGGGACTCAGAAAAGCGGAAACTGGAGCGGCAGGTGGCCCAGGCAGAAAAGGACCTGGAAGAGCTGGAAGCAAAAGAGCAAGAGATCCAGGAAGCCATGGCTGACCCGGCAATCGCGGCCGACTTCAGCAAGCTGGGGCCTCTCCAGGAAGACTTGACCGCTGTCCAGGAAAAGATCAGCCAAGTTAGCCAGGCTTGGGAAGATGCCTCCCTGGCCCTGGAAGAATTTTAATTTTAGGCAAAGGAAAAGCAAGTCCGTTACTGGACTTGCTTTTTTGTTGCATTTTCGTCTTGCTTCTTACTTGTAATCCTCAGCGTAAGGCAGTTCCATTGACGGGTCCGCGTCCAAGGTCAAGTCGGCAAAATTACCGGCCAGGTACTGGTTGTAAGCGGCAGCCCCGATCATGGCCGCGTTGTCTCCGCAGAGCTTAAGTGGCGGCAGGATAACCTTCGGCGCCTTTTCCAAAGCGGCAATTTCATTATTCATCCGTTCTCTTAAGCCCAGGTTGGCGGCAACCCCGCCACCCATGATGAAGGTCTTTGGCTGATACTGCCGGATGGCCCACATGGTCTTTTCAGCCAAAACGTCCACCACGGCCGCCTGGAAGCTGGCCGCCAGATCATACTTGTCTAATTCCTGCCCCAATTGGTCAGCATGGTGGCAGGTGTTGATAAAGGCACTCTTCAGACCTGAGAAGGAGAAGTCGTAATTGTCTTCATCGATCATGGCTCTCGGGAAGCCGAAAGTATCCTTGCCCTGGTGGGCCCACTGGTCGATCGTCTTGCCGGCCGGATAGTTGACCCCCAGGACCCGGCCGATCTTGTCATAAGCTTCTCCGGCCGCGTCATCGCGGGTGTCACCCACGATTTCAAAGTGGGTCGGGTCTTTCAGCAAAACAATTTCAGTGTGGCCGCCGGAAACCTGCAGGGCCAGGGCCGGATATTCAATCGGTTCAACCAGCTGGGCAGCTGAAATGTGGCCCATGATGTGGTCAACCCCAATCAAAGGCAGGCCGGTCGCCATGGAAGCCGCCTTGGCCGCGTTGATCCCGATCAAAAGGGCTCCAACCAGGCCAGGCCCATGGGTCACGGCGATAGCGTCCAAATCTTCCCAGCTGACCTTGGCTTCTTCCAAGGCTTCCCGGGTAATCTGGGTAATCACTTCGATATGGTGGCGGCTGGCCACTTCCGGCACAACCCCGCCAAAGCGAGCATGGCTCTTGATTTGAGTAGCCACAATCAGGCTTTCGATCTCTGACCCGTTCTTGACCACGGCAGTCGAAGTCTCGTCACAGGAGCTTTCAAAAGCTAAAATGCGAATGTCTTTCTTTTCCTTCACAGTCAGTTCTTCTTTCTTAGATGGCAGATCATGTTCAAACCGTCGCTGTCCGGACGGTCATCATTATCATAGTAGTTCTTACGGACAAAATTGTCTTCAAAGCCAAGCTGCCGGTAAAGTTCCTGGGCCTTCTTGTTTTCGACCCGCACTTCCAAAGTGACCGCTTTAAGGTCAGCCGACTTGGCCAGGTCTAAAACCGTCTGAACCAGGTAGCTCCCGATCCCCTGCCCCTGCTCTTTCGGCACCACCGCCAAAAAGGTGATGTGGGCTTTAGAGAGACTGAAGCGGCAGCCGATGGCCCCGACCAAAAAGTCCCCCTCAAGCAAAAGCAAGTATAAGGAATCCCGGCGGCGCAATTCTTCGGCAAAGACTTCCTCGTCCCAGGGCAGGCGGCCGGCATAAACTTCTTTTTCCAGCAAAAGGAGGCGGGCAAGCTCGCCTGCCTCCGCCTTCTTTAAGCAGTATTCATGGCCGCTGATGCTGACTGCCCGGGGGGCAAACTGCACCAGGTCAGCTTTAAAGAATAGTCCCATAAGTCTAAACTTCTTCTACATATGCGCTGTCTGCTTCAAATTCCTGGCCGGTCTTCTTTGCCCAGTCATACTCAGCCTGCGTCCGGCGCAAGTAGTTCGGCACGGCCTGGTCCGGATCAAGGACAGGAGCATTTACCGCCAAGCAGCCAATGGCACCGGCGTGCAGAAGGTTCTCTTCTCCTTCAGCCAGGCGCAGGTCCTTGTCAGCCAGCCCTGCTGCGATTTCTTCCTGGTACTTGCTGAAGTCGCTGCCGACAAAAATCACCTTTTGGTCTGGCAGGGCCGCTACTTGCTCTAAGAGCTCACTTAAGTGGTAGTGACCGTCTGCGATCACAGCTTCCTTGCCCCGGTAGGCACCGGAAAAGAAGTTCTTGTTTCTGGCGTCTAATGCCGCCACGATCAAGGCATCTTCACCGGCAAAGTTCTGGGCCAGGGCCTGTAAAGTTGAGACCCCAACCAGCTCTTTATTCAAAATGCTGGCAAACATCTTAGCCGTAGTCAAGCCAACTCTGAGGCCGGTATATGAACCAGGACCGATCGCCACCGCGAAACGGTCGATGTCTTTTAAAGCCAGGTCGTTTTCTGCCAGCAGGCTGGCAATATCTGGATCAAGGTCAACGCTGTGGTTGCGCTGGTTTTCCTCAATCTTTTCGCTGACCAAGTGGTCAGCTTCATTCAAGGCAACGCTCAAATCGCTCGTTGCCGTCGAAATGCTTAAAATCTTCATGCTCTAACTTTTATTTCCTAAAATTTTCTACTCAGCTTGACCCGGGACAGGCCTTCCAGGACAAACCAAACCACGACCATCTGAATCCATGGAGTGATCATTTCCTTGAGGATCCGGCTGGACAAGGCGACCATAAAGTTGGCCCCGTACATCATGCTGACCCAAAGGGTGTTCAAGCCGATGTTGCAGATTACCGTGACGCAGATTACGGACGCGATGACCCGCCAAATCTGGATGGGCTTCTTGTACAAGAAGAAGCCGTAGATCATCGGCCCCAAGGCCGCGGTCAAGGTGTAACCGATAAAGAAGCCGCCCAGGTTACCAAAAATTGCAGATGAAACCAGGTCACTCAAGGCACCGCCGGCAAAGCCCCACCAAGGCCCGAACAAGTAGCCCAGCATGACGCTGCCGATAAAGCCCAGGCCCACCTGCAGGGTGGCATCCCCAACCTTAAACTGTCCCAAAACCACCTTGATGGCGATAACCATAGCCAGTAAGACCAGCTCCCGCAGTTCCAGCTTGCTGCTGACTTTTGATTCACTTTTCACAAGACTGCCCTCCTAAAAAATAGCTTAACAAAAATAACTGAATCAGTTTCTATTAAAACACATTTTTTGCCAGTTTACCTCACAAAGTGCCATAAGTTCACCTTGCCGGGTAATGGCGTGGCAGGTCTTAACAGCGCTCTCTTCCGTTTCCTGCATAACCTGGCAGGCAACTTCATCGCCGTATTTAATTTCCTTCTCAAACTTGATGGCCAGGTCTTTCGGCTCATGGCTGTTGACGAAGTCCCGGGGAAGGCTGTCGACGATCCAGTCCAAATAGTGGGCGTTGTTGACGTGGTGGTTGGAGTCCAGGTCATAGTAGTAGGCCCGGTAGACCTTCTCGTCTTTGTAATCGTCTTTTGACCGCAATTTCTTAAAGCGGGGCATTTTAGCCAAAAGGGGTGCTCCCAATTCCTCAGCGATTTTATCATCACTGGGCAAAAGCTTCCGGCTCTTTAAATCAAACAAAACCCACTGGCTGTGGGCAATTACCAGGTCTTCGCCTGCTTCGTCCTCAATGCCGAAGTCCCGGTAGGACAAAAAGCGGTTGTAACCAACCGCGTCGGTCCAGACCTTGACCTTTTGCCCGGCCCGGGGAAGGCTGGTAAATTCAAACTCGTACTGAGTGACTACCCAGCCCCTGCCCCGCTCTTTCATGGCGCTAGCCCCGCCTAAAGTTGGCGCCAGCTGCCCTTCAGAGCTTTCCATCATGAGGTCGATCATTCTAGGCAATTTCAGCTGGCCGCTTTCCCCGCAGTCAGCGTATTCCAGCTGGTAATCCTTGTAGTATCTCATTTTGCCCCCTCCTGGTGGTAGCGGTCATAGAGCTCGTTTTTGGAAACGCCCTGGCTCTTGGCCACCTGCTTGATGGCATCCTTTTTAGACGCGCCTTGGGCTACTTGCTCTTTGACCAGCTTAACCAGGTCAGCCCAGTCCAGGGTCTTTTCTTCCGTGTTTGGCGACACCAAAACGACGAACTCGCCCCGGGGGTCGACTTCTTTAAAGTGCTGGATGACTTCTTCCAGGCTGCCGCGGACAAATTCTTCATGAATCTTGGTCAGTTCTCTGGCACAGACGATCTGCCGGCCGCCTGGCAAAACTTCCGCCATTTGCTCTAAGGTCTTCAAGAGCCGGTGGGGAGCCTCATAAAAGATCGAAGTCGCTCTTGATGCATTAATTTCTTCCAAAAAGGGCCGCTGCTGGCTGGCCTTGCGGGGCAAAAAGCCGTAGTAGGTAAAGGGCTGCCCGTCAAAGCCGGAAGCGATCAAGGCCGTGGCAAAAGCCGACGGGCCCGGCAGGGGAACGACTGGAACATTATTCTTGATGCATTCCTGGACCAAAATATAGCCGGGATCGGAAATCACCGGCATGCCGGCATCGCTGATCTCGGCGATTGTCGCCCCCTCCTGCATCAACTTGACCAGTTCCGGCGCCTTTTCTTTAGAGTTGAACTTGTGAAAGGCCACCATCTTGTTGTGAATACCTAGCCGGTCCAGCATGATCCCGCTGGTTCTGGTATCTTCAGCGGCAATGTAGTCAGCCTCTTCCAAAATCCGCTTAGCCCGGATCGTAATGTCTTCCAGGTTGCCGATGGGAGTAGGCACCAAGTAGAGCTTGCCCTGCTGGTCATCCGCGTAGCTGTGTTGCGTTTGCATTATTTGTGCACCGACTTCTTTCCAAAATTATCCAAAATATCCAGGCAAAACATGCAGTCCGCGCTGGGATCCCGGTGGGTCCCGTAGTACATGTTGCAAATATGGTAGCCAGATTGGTAGATCTGCTTGAGCATGGCCATCCCGCTCTGGCTCTTGCCTTCGTGTTCTTTAACCGTCAATTTGTCCAGCTTCTCGCGCAAAAGCTGGTTTTCAACCTTGAGCTCGGTATTTTCCTTCAAGCTCTCCAGCATCTCCTGCTGCAGGGAGTCCATGCTCTTGAGCATGCGCTCCATCTGCTGCTGCAGCTGCTGCAATTTAGTATATGGGTCCACTTTCCTTACCGCCTTTACTGCTGCCACTTTAAGGCTAAATAGTCCAAATTGTTCAAAAAGCCGACATTACTCTGCCGCATCTGGTCAACCCGCATGAGATCCGCCAAAAAGTCGGCCGCTTCCTGGTAGTCACCCTTCTCCAGGTCCTTTTCGCCCCACTTCTTGAGCAAAATCCAGACATACTTCTCCCAGGCCTTGGTCCCTTGTTTTTGCTTCTTAACCAGGCCCGCCAGCTGGTGGGCGGACACGATGGCCAAAGAATCATGCTCGCGGAGCTCCTGGTAAAAGTATTTGACCGCCTGGTCAATTTCCTGGCTGCTTTTAACCTGGTCAACTTCTTCCTTGCTCATGCCGTTGGCCAAAAGGAGCCTGTCCCTACTGGAAGCGGCTTGCTGGCCGAAATTGATAATCTGGGTTCTGGACTTGATCGTCGGCAGAATCTGCCCGCCATTATTGGCAATTAGGAAGGTGACTACCGGAGCGGCTGGCTCTTCCAGCAGGTTGAGCAGGGCGTTTGAGGCCGGCAGGGTCAGCTTCTGGGCATGGTTGATCACGAAGTAGCGCCGGTCGCCTTCCAGAGGGCTCTTGGCTAATTCCTGCTTAAGCGGCCGGATCTGGTCAATCGCAATCGACTGCTTGTTTTCTTCCGTATCGATCAAAAAGACGTCCGGGTGGTTGCCTTCTAGAATCCGCCGGCAGGCCGGGCAGGTCCCGTCCGGTTTCTCTTGGCCCGTGCAGTTCACATAGCAGATCAGCCAGTAGGCCGTGTTTAAGGCTTCCCCCTCATCGCTTGACAAGAGCAGGTAAGCATGCGACAGCTGCCCCCGGTCCTGGGCCTGCTTGAGCTGCCGGGATTCAGACCCGCCAATTTGTTTTATATCCAGCATTAAAAGCGGAGGTACTGGTCAACCGGCAAGACAAAGACCGTCGCGCCGCCGACCGTGATGTTGACCGGTTCAATCGGCTGCTCGAAGGAAATGCCTGGGTGCAGGCCCGGGTTGATCGTTTCTTCTCTGGTTTGGGAATGGTCTTCGATCAGCTTTAAAACGCCGTCGACGTCTTCATCTTCCACCCCAAGCAAGAAGGTGGTGTTGCCTTCGCGCAAAAAGCCGCCCGTTGACGCCAGTTTAGTGGCGCCGACATTGTTATCGACAAAAGCTGCCTGCAGGCGCTTGGCGTCTTTAGACTGGACAATGGCAATGATCAGTTTCATCTTGATCCCCCCTAAAACAATTCTGGAAATATGCTTTTCACCAGTTTAACACTTGTGGCCACAACTTGCGGCAAATCTTGACTCGCATCGACCACTTTTACCCGGTCCGGATGAGCCTGGTTGACCTTTTGGTAGCCCCGGTAGACTTCTTCATGGAAGGCCAGCTTCTCTTGTTCCAGCCGGTCTTCGCTGCCTGACCGGGCCTTGGCGATTCTGGCCAGGCCCTGGGCTGGGTCCAGATCCAAAAAGATGGTCAAGTCCGGCTCTAAGTTGCCGGTGGCAAAGGCGTTGATCTGGGCTACTTCTTCAATCCCCAGTCCCCGTCCCTGGCCCTGGTAGGCCAAAGAAGAGTCAACAAAGCGGTCGGAGATGACCAGGTCCCCCCGCTTTAAAGCCGGGTTGATGATCTCGCTGACATGCTGGGAACGGCTGGCCGCGTAGAGCAGGGCCTCAGTCTTGGCATTCATTTCCGTATTGGCCGGGTCCAGGATGATGTCGCGGATTTTTTCCGCGATTTTTGACCCGCCTGGCTCCCGCGTTACTAAAATTTCCCGCTTGCACTGGCCCTGAATGGCCTTGACGACTTCATTGATCACTGTCGTTTTGCCGGCGCCGTCGGGACCTTCAAAAGTGATAAAGTAACCTTGCATTTGTACTTGCCTCCTATCTACCTATTTTACAGAACTAAGGCTAGTATTTACAGAGTTAACTTCCCACTAAATCTAGTAGGTAAAATTCATAAAAAAATAATCCCCCGAAACTGGGAGATTATCAGTTTTTTATTGGGAAATGGCGTTGGTCACACCGGTGTAAGAAGCATGACGGTAGCGGGCCTCATCGTATAAAAAGGCGTACTCAGCTCTTAAAATCTTGTCTGCCACGATATTGTCATCAGACATATCCAGGGTCGTGTTGTCCAAACCCTTGTTGAGGCTGATTTCCTGCTGCAGCTTTTCTACCAAAGCCATCAGCTTCGCATCTTCTGCTTGCTTGATTTTGTCGCTGTGCTTACTCATGCTATAACTCCGTTCTACCTTGAACTGCCCGCTTCAAAGTGATCAAGTTGGCGTACTCAATGTCTGAGCCGACCGCCAGGCCCGCAGCCAGCCGGGTAACCTTAAGGCCAGCCGGTTTGATCAAGCGGGAAATGTACATGGCCGTTGACTCCCCTTCCGGGGTGGAATTAAGGGCCAGGATGACTTCTTTGGCATCATCGTTTTTCTGCAAACGGACGATCAAAGACTTGATGTTGATCTGCTCCGGCCCGATCCCGTCCATCGGAGACAAGACCCCGTGCAGGACATGGTAGAGGCCGTCATATTCGCCCATGTTTTCGAAGGCCATTACGTCTTTTGCTTCTTCAACCACCATGATGGTTGACCGGTCCCGGGCAGGATTGCTGCAGATGGCGCAAGGGTCCTGCTCGGTGATGTTGCCGCAGATTGAGCACTGACGCAGTTTTTCCTTAACGTCGACTAAAGAACGGGCGAATTCGTCCACGTCTTCTTTAGGCATATCCATGGCGTAAAAGGCCAGGCGGGTCGCCGTTTTTTCACCGATGCCCGGCAGTTTCATGAAGGAATCGATCAAGCGGGCGATTGGCAATGGGTATTGCAAATTACATCAGGCCTTTCGTGTACTTGCCCAGGCTCTGTTGGGTTGCCTGGTCGATCTGCTTCAAGCCCTTGTTAACAGCGTCGATAACCAGGTCTTCCAGCATGTCCGGGTCATCCGGGTCAATGGCTTCCGGCTTGATGGACAAGCTCTTTAAAGTCCGGTCGCCGGTGAAAGTAGCCACTACCATGTCGTCAGCTGCCTTGCCGGTGAATTCCTGGGTCGTGATGTTTTCCTGTTCCTGGGCCATTTGTTCCTGCAGCTTCTTGGCTTGCTTCATCATCTGTTGCATGTTAATGCCGCCCATTCCTGGGAAAGCTGGTCTCTTGCTCATGAAAAAATCTCCTTTTACTATTTCGTTTTTATCTGCTTAATTTTAACGCGAAAAAAGTTTTTTGGCGAATATTAGTCCTTAACCTGGGCCAAAGGGCCGAAAAGCTCTTCTGCCTTGGTCACGATCGCGTCATCTGCCGCTTCTTCCGGCGGCGCCTGATCCGGCAAAGGCGGCTCAGGAGCTGCTTCTTCTGCCGGCTGGGCTTGGGCTGGCTGGGCCTTGGCCCGGAGCTGACTGGCATGTTCTTTGATAAAGGCCTGGCGGATTTTGGGCCATGCCTTTTCGTCAACGATGGCGATGGTCCAGCTCTCCTTGGTCAATTGCTCCAGGTCAGCTTTGAGGGTTGCTAAAAATTCCTGAGGATTTGTAGCCAGCTGCCAGGCCCGGGACTGGCTGGACAAAAGGACCGCCCGGTCGCTGGCCGCGATCGGCTGCAAAAAGCCCAAGACCGTCTTGGCCGGCTCTTCCAGCATGCTTGGCAAGTCCCGGTCCCAGAGGTTGCGGGCTTCAGCTAAGCCGGGCTTGGTGGCCTGGCTTAAGACGGCGTAGATCTCTTCTTTGCTGCTGGTGATCTCTGCCTGCAGGCTTTCAGCTTGCTGCTGCTTTTCCGCTGCCTGCTGAGCCACTTCGGTTGCCCCGCCCTTTTGCGTGTAGAGCTGCTGGTTGAGCTGGAAGACATGGCGGGGGCTGAAGGCCTGGCTTGGCCGCTGACTCAGCTGCTGAACCTGCTGGGTCAGCTGGTGGACTTGTTCTTTCAAGGCCTTGATCTGCCGCTCGATGGCCGGGTTGCTGGCCGCGGAAGCAACTTGCTGGCCTGCCTGGCTGTTTTGCCGCTTTTGGCCGGCCTGGACTAAAAAGACTTCCAAGGGAATCTGCTGCTGGTTGGTAAAGCGGAGGCTGCCCAAGGCGTCATTAGCCTGGTCAATGATCTGGCTGAAGCGGTCCGGGCTTTGCTGGGCAATTTCTTGGGCAAAACCGTCTGTCAGGAATTCCCCCTGCCCTGTTTTGGTAAAAAGCATGGCCTGGACGGTCAAGCTGATAATTTCATTTAAGATGTTTTGGGCGCTGGCCCCGTCCTGGATGGCGGACTTAGCCAAATCCAGGGCCGCCTGGCTGTCCCCGTTTAAGAGGGCCAAAAGGAGCTTTTCGACTTGCTCCTGGGCGGCGAAACCGGTGACTTCCAGGGCGTCCTCGTAGCGGACACTGCTTTTTTCAAAAGAAAGGAGCTGGTCCAAAATACTCAAGGCATCCCGCATCCCCCCGTCGGCGACTTGGGCGATGACCTTTAAGGCCTTGTCCTCATATTCGACCCCTTCCTGGCCCAGGATGTATTCCATCCGCTTGACCATGGCCTCATTTGAGAAGCGCTTGAAGTTGTAGCGCTGGGTTCTGGAAATGATAGTGGCCGGCACCTTCTGCAGTTCAGTCGTCGCCAAAATAAAGACGACGCTGGCTGGCGGTTCTTCCAAAGTCTTCAAAAGGGCGTTGAAGGCCGAAATCGACAGCATGTGGACTTCGTCAATGATATAAACCTTGTACTTGCCTTCAGTTGGGGCATAGTGAACCTTGTCTAAAAGGTCGCGGATTTCGTCAACGCTGTTGTTTGAGGCCGCGTCCATTTCGATGATATCCGGCATTGCCCCCCGGTCGGCGGCCAGGCAGTTGCTGCACTCGTTGCAAGGTTCGCCCTCTTGCAGGTTTAAACAGTTCAAGGCCTTGGCAAAAATCTTGGCGCAGGAGGTCTTCCCCGTCCCCCGCGGGCCGGCAAAAAGGAAGGCATGCGATACCTTGCCGCGGATAAGTGAATTCTTGAGGGTATCGGTAATGGCTTCCTGCCCGACCACATCATCAAAGGTGCGCGGGCGCCATTTGCGATACAAAGCTTGATAAGCCATACATTCTCCCCGTAATGAAAAAGCTCCTAGCCCCGAAGAGCTAAGAGCCTGTTAATTGCTAAATAAAGGGCACATGCCCAAGCGACCTTAGTGCTGCTACCTTCCGGTCCTGACACGCTTCGGAGGTCGAACATTGCCCAACAAATATTGTAACCTAAACTAATCCTTTTGGCAATTTTCCTGGGCTTTTTTTGCTAATTTTTGCTTGCGGCGGATTTCCCGGAAGAAATCTTTCAAAAGCTGGGCTCCTTGCTCCTTGTAAAGACCCCGGATGACCTTGGGATGGTGGTTGAATTTTTCCACGCTGAAGAGGTCGACCACGCTGCCGGCAGCGCCAGCTTTGGGGTCCATAGCCGCGAAGTAGACTTCCTTGATCCGGGAGTTGATAATGGCCCCGGCGCACATAGCGCAAGGCTCCAGGGTAACAAACAGGCTGCAATCGATTAAGCGCCAGGAGTCAAGCTTTTGACAGGCCTCTTTAATGGCCAGGATTTCGGCATGGGCCGTCCCGTCTTCATCCAGCTCCCGCCTATTGTAACCCCGGCCGATAATCTGCCCGTCTGGGCCCACGACAACGGCCCCAATGGGAACTTCGTCTTGCCGGCGGGCCTTCTCAGCTTCCGCAAAGGCGGCCTCCATGTAGGTCTTTTTTTCTTCGCTTGAATACATTATTTCTTCACGCTCTTTAAAATGTAGTAGCCCTTGTCCCGGGTCAAGATTTCGCAGTTGCCAAAACTGGCTACCATCAATTTCTTGGCGCTCGGTGCCCCCTGCTTTTTCTGGATGACGACCAGCAGGATGCCGCCGCCTAGCAAATGTTCCTTAGCTTCTGACAAAATGCTGGACCAGATGGCCTTGCCGGCCCGGATCGGCGGGTTGGTCACGATCATGGCATATTGGCCGGTAACTGCCTGGTAGCGGTCTGAGGCAAAAATATTAACGTTGCCTGCCCCGTTGGCCACCGCGTTTCTTCTGGCCAGGTCCATGGCCCGTTCATTAACGTCAACCATGTCGACCTGGCGGTCTGGCCACTTTTTAGCGGCGAAAAGGCCAATCGGGCCATAGCCGCAGCCGACATCCAGAATATTGCCGCCTGGCAAATCCTGGTCCAGCATCTGCTCAATCAAGACCCCGCTTCCGTAGTCGACCCGGTTTTTGGAAAAAACACCGGCGTCCGTGGTTAGGTTTAAGTTGATGCCGTTAAGGTGGTAGTTGACCTGGTGCTCATCATGGTCAACCGTGGGATTTTCAGTAAAGTATTGTTCAGCCATCTTATCCCTCGCTAATCTTTACGGCATCTTCGCCGTCGATTTCGCTGACCTGGACCTGGACGTCTTCGCTGGCCGCGGTTGGGATGTTCTTGCCGATAAAGTCCGGCCGGATCGGCAGTTCCCGGTGGCCCCGGTCGATCAAAACAGCCAAGGCAATCTTGGCTGGCCGGCCCTGGTCCATAATCGCGTCAAGGGCTGCCCGGATGGTCCGGCCGGTATAAAGGACGTCGTCAACCAAGATGACCGTCTTGCCAGTCAAGTCAAAGGAAGTGTCAAAGCTGGCAATGGCCTTGGCCTTTTCCTCCTGGCTGAGGTCGTCCCGGTAGGCGGAGATGTCCAAAGACAAGACAGGCAGCTGGTTGTCTTCAATTTTGGCCAGGCGGTCGCCGATTCTCTGGGCCAGGTACCAGCCCCGGGTCTTGATCCCGATTAAGACCAGGTTTTCGGTCCCCTGGTTTCTTTCCACGATTTCGTAGCTCATTCTGGTCAGAGCCCGGCGGATCCCCGCTTCATTCATGATTTGTTTGCTCACTTTTCTTCTCTCCGTATGGTAGTTTTTTCTATTCTATTGTTTTTTCTGTTTCTATTTTTTATTCTGGTAAAAAATCATCGCTAATCCTTTTATAAGACTTGCCCGGATGTAGTCAAATTCCGCCAGTTCTTTTCATAAGCGCTGGCCACCAGGTCCAGGTACTTGTCATAGTCAAGCGAATGCAAAATTGCTTCCTGCTCTTCAGCTTGAAGTAAGTTGATGGCCCGGTTTTCCACGTGCATGGACCAGTCAGGTGACAAATTAGGAATTTTCTGGACCGTAGCCTCCCGGCCTTTTGCCAAGTTGCCCAGGCCGTTAGCCTTAAGGACAGACAGGGCTTCTTGGTCATGCTGGATCACAGCTTCCCCGCTTCTCTTGCGCTTGTTCAGCATGGCCGGGGTCAGCTTTTTAGCCGCGGCGGAATAAAGGTGAACCGTCTTCGGCAGGCCGTCTTGATAGATAAAGACCCGGTTGTAGCGCTGCAAGATCAAGAGCTGGCCGGCATCCCCCCGGCCAAAAATGCAGTTGGCCCGCTCCCTGCTGTGGTTGGCTGAAAGAACATTTTGGAACATTCTGAGCCGGTGGGCTGGATCTGGGAAGGCTTCCTCAGCTTCCGCCAGAATCTGCCGGCCCAGGTCCCGGTCAAAAGGAGCTGCCAGGTCTGTTCTTTTTTCCAGCAGGTAGCGGCTGAGGGCCCAGTCGATGATGGCCGGGTGGGCCAGGGACTTGGTCGGGCTGGTGTCCTTCCGGCAGGCCAGGCTGCCTGAGGCAGACAGGACCTTGGTCAAGTCCGGACTGGCTTCCAGGCGGTTGTTGGAGTCTTTAGAAAGCAGGTAGAGTTCTTCTGGCACGATCTCCACCCCGATTTCAGCGGCTTCTTTAGCCAGGATCTTCCCGTTTAAGTCCACGTCTAATACTGAGTAAAGGCCATCAGTATTGGTTGACACGATCCGGGCTCCGGCATAGGTCTGGGCCTGGCCAATCATATAAGTGAAGAGCTGGCCGATGATCCGCATGGACCGGATCCGGTTGTTCATTCGAATAGAGGACGGCACTTGCCCCTCTCTTGGGTCAGCTGCCCCGGTAGCTGAGTTTAAGATCAGCTTGGTCCCTTCTCTTTCAATGTTGAACATCCGCCGCTCTTCGTCGCTGTATTGGGGGTCAGTCCGCTTTTTGTCCAATTCCTGCTTTCTTTCAAAGATCGCCGTATACCGGTCTTCACCTAAGCGGTCATTGTAAAAAGCATTCAAGCGCCGGAGCATGTTTGGATAGTAGGAAGTAAAGTCCTCGTGGTTGGTCAGGTCGCTGGAAGTAAAGGCATAACGGTCATCCAGTCGGACCCGGCTCCCCTGCTTTTTGAAAACGGATGGCTCATCTTGGCTGAAGTCCCGCCAAAACTGACCCCGGTCGGCCGGATCCGTCTGCTCCATCAGCTTGATCGTTGCTTTAGCGGTCAGGAAAGTCTGGTACTTTTCTACCCGGCCGTCTGGCAGGGTGACTTCCCTGGCCTTGCGCAAGTCCAAAGGATCTGGATAAAGCTTTTGCACATAAGCCAGGTCAGCCTGCTTTTTCTCCCAAAGGGCATGGTCTTGTAAATAGAGGTCACGGTTATATTCTGACCCATGCAGGCCGCCAACGGAGAAAGTAATGTAGCAAGTCGATGGCTGGCCATCCTTTTGGTAGTAGAAAAGGTTGGTATCTTCGTTTTCGACATCACTTAAGTCGCTGACCGGCAAGGCCTGGTCGCCGTAATCTTCCCGGTATTCTTTTGAAGGATTGAAGTTCTTGCCGGCAAACTGCTTGTAGTAGTCATAAACCCGGTCGAACTTCTTGCGTAAGTTTTCGTCCTCAAAGAGCTTGTAGAAAAAGTCCCGGCTTTCTTCCAGGATGTCTCTCTGCTTTTCGCCCGTTTTTTCCGCCACGCTGGCCGCCGGGTACAAGAAGGAAACAGCCCGGTCGTCTTTTAAGCGGCCGTATGGGCAGATGGTCCGGCGGGCAAAGTTGGCGGAAGAAGAATCGATGGTCAAGCGGTCTTTTCTGACAAAGGCTGAGCCGATTTTCGCCTGGTAGCTGTCCCCGTCTTCTTGGTAGATCAAGTCCGGGTACTGACCCAGGAGGCCCTTTTTCAAAATAAACTGGCCCTGGTAGTAAGGATGGCAGAAAAGCTCCTTTAAGTTGACCACGTCAGAAACGTTGTAGGCAATGAGATCTGCCAGTTCTTCGGGACTGGTCAAATAGTCCTGGCCAGGCTTTAATTTGTCACTTTCCAGAATCTGCCAGCCCAGCATCCCCAAAAGGCGCTTGAGGCCAACCCGTCTTTGCCGCTCATTGAGCTGGGCTACGTCGATATGGCGGCCGGACATCTGGAAGTTTTTGGCAACTAAGCCCATGGTCTTGTCCTGCCAAAGGCGCAGGCGCATGTTGCCGATATAGCGGCTGAAGAGCTCATCGTTAAAGTCCCGCATCTCCCTGGCCGTCACGGCTGAAAAGCGGTCCCGCTTGCCGCTTTCGCCAGGCTGCCAGGCTCTAGTGAAGTAGTAGGCCAGCATGGTCAAGTCGTAGTTGCTGGAATTGTAGCCCATCAGGTAGGGCGCTTCTTCTTCCTGGTAGCCGGCGTCAGTGTCGCAGACCGGGCGGAATTGGCCTGGAAAAGAGGACGGGGCTTGGGGATCATTGACGTATTGGGCATCTGAAACCCCAAAGGTCTGGGCCAAGCGAGCGGAAGCTGCACCTGAGCGGAGATTGTAATAGTAGATCTCTCCTTTAAAGTTTTGGTTCTTCTCCCGGATCCGCCGGGCAGCAGCCTTCTTAAAGTCCAGGCTGTCTTTGTCATTTAAGCCCGGATCATCAACTATGTAGTAGATGTCAACCCGCTGGTCATCTGGCCGGTAGCAGGACAAGGTAAAGGCATTGGTCAAAGATTCGATATCATAGAAATAAGAATTGAGTCGGCTCATTTTTTCCTCCAGTCGTTTACTTACATTTTAGCAAAAAGCAAGAAAAAAGCGGGCCGTCAAGTCCGCTCCCCTGTCCTGCCCTGCAGCTGCTCATAGCGCTCCAGCGGCATTGAGGTTACATGATAATTCTTGCAATAAGGACACCGGTAAGCCCGAATCGGCATCGGCCGCCAGTGCTCATGGTTGATTTCACGCAGGTGAACGGTCACCTCTTCCTTGTAAAGAAACAAGTCGGCATCAAACTTTGTCTTAAAGGCCCGCTTGCCACTGGGACAAGCCAGCAGACGACTGCGGCGGGCGCGCCGGTAAGCCTTATTGGCTTTACTCTTCGTCATTGCCATGCCCCCTTACTTTCTTCAGAAGTAAAACAGCAGATCACTGAATCCTTATGTCAATATTCACTTTCTAGCTTGATTTTATCACCATTCGCCTGCCTGCTCAATTAATAGCCGCTTTTTACCAAGATTCTAGTAAGCGTTCTATTGTTTTTTAATTAAATAAGGGCGATAATAAATTAATATCTTAAACAGAAGGTTTGACTAATTCCGGGAGGCAAGATTCAAGAATGCAAAAGTTAACCAAATCTTTCGTGACTGCCCTGTCACTGGCAATGGCCACATTATCCGTAATTCCTCAGTCAGCTCCAATCCAGGCTGCTAGCGCTAAGGCCAAAAGCAAAACCAGCACGGAATACAAGAACGGCAGCTACACGGTAATGGTCACTGTAGAAAATCTGGGCAACAACATTGATGTCCCTTCCAACTTTTTCCCTTCAGCCACAGTAACGATCAAAAACCACAAAATTGCTTCCGTATCGATTGATGTAGATGACATTGACGACGAAGGCGAATACTACGTCCAAGTCAATGATGAAGTAGCGATCGGTGACCAAAAGACCTTAACCTTCGGCGGCTCTGTCTACAAGAACGGCCTGCAAGACGCAAGCATTAATATCAACGGTGATCCGTCATACTGCAATATCACTTTCGGTGACCTGCCAAGTTCAGCCTATGAGACGGTTACTGAGACTTCCGCTACTGTTAAAAAAGTCGTCAAACGGACCGCGGCTGTTTACGACAGAAATGGCAAAAAGACTAAGAACAAGGCCCTCAAGGCTGGCAAGACCGTTACTACTTACGGGACTTTAACCCGAGGAAGCGTCAAGTACTACAAGATCTCCAAGACTGCTAACAAGTATGTTCAGTCTGCCGACGTCGACGGCCGCTACATTACCTTGAAAAATACGGCTACTGTTTACACCCAGAGCCTGGAAAAGACCGGAACCAGCTGTAAGAAGGGCAAGAAGGTCTACGCCTACGCTTACGCCATCTTGAACGGGGAAAAGTACTACAAGCTGGGCACTGACCAGTACATCAGCGCTTTGAGCGCCGACGGCCGCTACATTAGGGTCATGCATGGCTCTGCCGTTTACAGCAAGAACTTAAAGAAGACCACTTCTTCTGTGGCTGAAGGCAAGAAGATACTGACTTTTGGCCGGACGACGATAAAGAATAAGAAGTACTACCAAACCGGCTACAACTCCTTTATCTCCGCTTCCAACGTTGACGGGACGACCCGGACTTTGAAGAAGAATGCCTACATCTACAAGAAGTCCAAGGGCAAGGCTGTCCGCTACAAGAAGTACGTCCTGAAGAAGAACAGCAAGTGCAAGACTTACGGCGGCGCCGTAACGATCAAGGGCAAGAAGTACTACATCATCTCAGTTGACCAATACGTAGTTAAGTCCAACTTCCGCTAAGACAAAACTAGTTGATAGAACTAAAGTGCAGATCCTTTTAGGACCTGCATTTTAGTTTTTCTTTAGCAATTCCACAGCATTTTTTAGCAAGCAGTTCATCAAATAGCCACGCTTGCCGGTTATCCTTACAGTACAAGTTCAGAATAACTTGCGACTAAGCAAAGGAGGCAAAAACTATGCTGAAACTGTTCACCCAATTACTCACGATTTCATTGGCCCTGTTTGCTTTTAACCCCTACAGACGGTCCCGCCGTCAACTGGCAGTAATTCCTGCCCACCAGCGGCATAATTAAGAATTCGTGACACTTCCCTTTTTCCCTTGAATTTGAATTCTATCTAATTGCTGGTACACCGCTTTAACCAGCATTGCATTACATTAATTTTCTTATTTTTTCACAACACACAAACCTCCATCTCGATGGCAAAAAGCCCTGGCAATCGCCAGGGCTTTTTTGCATATTTTTAACCCTTTTGCCTTGCTTGCGGGTAAAAATGAGCCAATAATATCATTTATAGAGACTTTGTAAAATTCACGAAAAGTCAATTTTGATTTAACTTTAACTGCATTTAGAAAGCAGGTGCATCATGTCTTCACTTAGTCAAAAACTGGCCAGTCTTTTCCTAATCGACAGCACTGGCGATTTTACTGAAAACCTCCGCCTTTTGGACCAGTACCAGCCAGGTGGTCTTCTCCTCTTTGCCAAAGATCTGGCGGGCCTAAGCGAAAAAGCTGTTAAAGAGCGGATAGCGATTTACCGGCAGGCCCGGCCGGGTTTGCTGCTCGCCATTGACCAGGAAGGCGGCTTAGTCAGCCGCTTGTCCGCCCTTTACCCAAACCGGTCTTACCCCAGCCAGGCAGAACTTTTGAAAAAGGGGGCTGACTTTTTCTTAGCAGAAAGCCAAAAGACAGCTTTGGAATTAAAATATTTAGGCATCAACTTAAACTTTGCTCCGGTGGCTGATCTTGCGCTTGCAGGGTCCAGCTTCATCTACAGCCGGACCCTGCAAGCAGGAGCTGAGGAAACCGGGCCGGCAATCGCGGCCTTTATCAAGCTCTACCGGCAGCTGGGAGTCGCCTCCTGCGCCAAGCATTTTCCTGGCTACGGGGATGCCGGCGACACCCACCAGGCTCCGGCTAAAGACCTCAGAAGCCTTAAGGAAGCCCAGCTGGATCTTTTACCTTTTAAAGCAGCGATCGCGGCGGGCGTGCCGACTATCATGGTGGCCCATTTGGAAGTTGCCTGCTATAGCCCTGGCCCTGCCTCCCTCTCCCCGGAAATCTACCGCCTGCTCAAGGAGGACCTTCATTATTCCGGCGTGGCCATCACCGACGACTTAGCCATGGCGGCAGCGCGAGGAAGCAGCTGCCCGGAGCTTTTAGCCTTAAAGGCCGGGGCCGACCTCCTTTTAGGCGGCAAATTGGAAAACTTGCCAATTTTGGAAGCAGCCCTAGAAAGCGGTGAATTGCCAAAAGAGCGGATCAAAGACGCCCTGGTCCGGGTCCAGACCCTTCAGGACGATTATTCCCTTTAAGCTTTTAAAAAGCTCTATAATATTTCAGAATTAACCAGCAATCAACGGCAAAAAAGGCAGATCCGGAGATCTGCCTTTTTATCTTGCAATTTTATTGCCTATTTCTACTTTGTTTCTTTGTTACTTGGTTTAAGTCTTAGAGAAGGTAGCAAACATGATCTCTTTCAAGATCTGGTAGCCAACGTCCTTGACCTTGTTTTCACCAAAGCTGCGCTGGTTGAGAAGCAGGATAATCCCGTTCTTGTTGTCAGCTGTCAGCTGGAAGTAAGCAGCATAGTGGGCGCCGCCAATTGCCCCATAGGCCAGCTTGACCTTTTCCCCTTTCTTGAGGTAAACCCCGCCGCTGTAGCGGTTAACCTTGCTCTTAAGGTGGGTCAGCTTGTGAAAGGCACTCGGCGACAGGAACTGCCCTGTCCCCAAAGCTTCTTGGATAAGATAGTAGTCGCTGGCTGTCGTCAGCATGTTCCCGGCCCCAACCAGCTGAGACAACCGTGTCTTTTCCAAAGTTGCCGCCTGCTGGTAGTTCTTGCCATGCCTATAGGCGTAAGATACGGCCAGCATCTTATTCTTAGGTAGCTGGCTGCTTACATAAGTTGACTTGAGGCCCAGCCGCTGGACCACCCGCTTCTTAAAGTTCCAGGCATATGACTTATGGCTCACCTTCTTGATGATGCCTGCCAGCAAAACATAGTTGACGTCGCTGTAGTGGTAGCTCCCCACCTTGTCCTGTGGCAATTGGTTGGCCCGGGTCACAATCCAGTTTACTGCCTGGTCTTCACTGTAATTGATGCGGCGGTCGGCTTCGACTTCCGGAATCTGCAAGCCTGAAGTGTGGGAAAGCAAGTTGCCCACGCTGATTTTCTCGGCGTTCCTTAAAGCCGGGTACCAGCGGGAGATCTTCGTGTTTTGACTAAAAGCATTTGAGCTCCCCTTCTTTTCTTCCATCAGCTGCATGATCATGGCCCCGGTAACTTCCTTTTGCATGGAAGCGGCCGGATAGACGACCCGGCTGGCCCCGTTCTTGACCTTCTTCTTAGCATTAGCCAATCCGTAGTTAACGACCTGGACATGCCCGTTTTGCACTATAGCCACGCTGCCGGTCACATGCTTCTTCTTAAAAAGCTTCTCGACAAAAACGTGCATATCGGCCGCCGTTACCAGATCAGGGGCCGTTTCTTCCGGACAAACCGCCAAAGCAGCCACTAAGATAAGCAGGGCAACGATTAATTTCTTACCTTTTTTGAACAAGTCTGCTTTTCCCTCCTAGAATACATATGAACATTATAAGTCCTTTTCCAGGGAAAAGGGGAAAACTTATTATACTTTGAAAAAAATTAAAAAATACTCACTAATTCAAACTGAAGGTTCCCCGCCGGATCTTTTGCAAGAGGCCAAAGGCCAGGCCCTTGAGCTGCTGGTCAGTCTGGCTGCGCTCATTGACGAACATGATGATCCCGTTTCTGTTGTCTGCCGTCAGCTGGACGTAAGTCCCGTAATGCTCACCCCTAATCGAGCCAAAGGCAGACTTGACCTTGCCGCCCCGCTTCATGTACATGCCGCCGCTATAGGTGGTCTTTCTGGCCTTAAGGTGGGTTAGGTATTTAAAGTCGCTTTGGTTCAAAATTGCCCCGTTCTGTAAGGCCAGCATGATCTCATAATATTCAATTGGCGTGGTGCACATATTGCCGGCACCTGGGATCTGGGAAGCTACGGACTTAGGCAGGGAAACTGGTCTTTGGTACTTTTTCTGCCAAAGGCAGACATAAGAGACCGCTTGGCTCCGGGTCCAAGGGATGTCCTGTCTGAGGCTGGTGTGGGCTAAACCCAGCGGCTGAACGATCCGGTGCTTGAAGTTGTAGGCGTAGGAGTGGCCGGTCAATTTGCGGATAATGCCCACCAGCAAGATGCAGTTGGCATTGTTGTAGTGAAAACTACCCGTCTGATACTGCCAGCTGCCGTTGATCTTCTGGCTCACCCAGTTGATGGCCTTGTTTTCTGACAGATTCTTGCGCCGGTTGCTTTCTGAGCCTGGCGCCCGGTAGCCGCTGGTGTGGGTCAAAAGGTTGCCAACTGTTACATAGCGGGCGTTCTTCAGCTTGGGATACCAGCGGGAAATCTTAGTGTACTGGCTGAATTTGTTCTTGGTATGCTTCTTTTCATTCATGATCTGCACCAGCATGGCCCCGGTCACTACCTTTTGCAACGAAGCTGCTGGATAGGTTATGTTGTAAGACCCGTTCTTCATCCGCCGGCCATACCAGGCATAGCCGTAGTTGACCGTCTTGACGCTCCCGTTTTGGACCAAAAGAACTGACCCGGCCAGGTGGTTGTCCCTCATTACCCGGTTGACGTCGCTCTTGGTCGCTTCCGCCTGGACCGTAGCTGGCGCCAAAGCCGGAAGCAGGAGGCTGGCAGCTAAAGCCAGCTTGCCGGCAGTTTTCGCGGATTTTTTCAAAAAGAAATCTTTAAAAATCAATTTATTCTTCCCTTTCTCATCATAAGCATAACTACAAATTATGTTAGACCTAACATTTATTAAAAACAAGGGAAGCTGTGTTACGTTTTAATTACAGGATTTTTCCACGAAAAAAGACTACTGGAAATAACCAGCAGTCTTTTAGAAGTGGTCAAGCTTACTTAACGGCATCCTTCAGGGCCTTGCCTGGCTTGAAGGCTGGAACCTTGCTTGCAGGGATTTCGATTTCAGCGCCAGTTTGCGGGTTGCGGCCCTTCCGAGCAGCGCGTTCACGAACTTCAAAAGTCCCAAAGCCGATCAATTGTACCTTTTCGCCCTTAGCAAGTGCTTCTTCGATTGATGCAAACAAAGCGTCAACGATTTGCGCAGATTCCTTCTTGCTGAATTCAGTCTTTTCACTTACAACTGAGACAAGTTCAGTCTTGTTCATCTTGTTTCCTCATCTTTCTATTAAAAGGCCCAGCAATATGCCGAAGCTTATTCATATGCTTAATTATAGCAAAACTTTGCCGCCGCAACAGCATTTCTCTGAAATAGCTTACGGAAAATGCCAAAATTATAAAAGCGTTTTAGAAGAATCCATCTATTTCACTGGCACGCAGTGCTTGTCGTTGATCGCCTTGACCTTGTCTACCCGCCGACGATACTTTTCTTCCATCAAATGATCCGTGTTCAGCCAGGCCTTGATTTCGTTCTTCAAGCGGGTACCCGCGTGGTGGAAAGTTCCATATTTGATTCATTCATAATTAATGCTAAATAAGCTCAAACAAATATGGAACAATTTTTTCTCCAGCCAAATCTTCAAGTGACGAAATCCACTTATAATTTTTATGCTCTTCTGGATCAAGCAAAATTTGATTATTAACTTTATCTTTTGGGATTTCTCCATCCACTAAGTTTGCTTCATATACTAGTCTAGTAAATACCGCTTTTTTCTCAAAATCATAATTACTATCCTCATGAATTATTTTCTCGATATTTACTTTTAAATTCGCTTCCTCTAACGTTTCTCGTAGTGCCCCCTCACGAGGTGTTTCCCCTTCTTCAACGCTGCCACCTGGAATGTCCCAATAAGAAGGATACACATTGTCTTTCCCTCTCTTAATGTCAGTCCTTTGAATAACCAAATATTTTCCATCATTTTTTATTAACGCATGTGCAATCAGTTTTACAGTCATCATTTATTCCTTTCTCGGGTATTAGAATCACTATTACAAATCCAGTATTAGTCTGTTCTATAATTATGCTCTTTTTGATGCCAATTGCAAGAATAAATTGAACACTTACCATAACATCTGGTAGATTTTGACTATCTACGCCGGTAAATGCGGTCGAGTTCGGCGTCAAAGTACTCTTCTAGAGTCTTGGAGTTTAAGATCTTCCAAGGAAGAAAGTTGCACCATACCTCGATCTTAGCAATATCTTCCACACTGTACTCTCCCTTGGGAATATAGCGTCTGATAAGCCCGTTGTGCCGTTCTACGCTGCCTTTATCACAGGATGTATAAGGATGAGCGTAATACACAAGAGTCTTGGAGACTTGCTCAAGATCGGATAGATCTGCGAACTCAGATCCGTTGTCGGTTGTGATAGACTTAAAGATTCGATTCCATTTGGATCCGTAGTACTCTCGAAGCTTATCAAATGCCTTCATAACGCTAGCTGATGTCTTATCCTCGATCTTGATCATGAAGAACTGACGCGTCTTTCGTTCGCACAAAGTAAGCAACATATCATCGTCCTTAGTCTTGTGTCCAAGAACCAGATCGCATTCCCAGTGACCAAAGTCCTTACGACTTTCTACGTTCATCGATGCTTCGTCCCAGGATACGCTTGTTTACACAGGCACGACGAGTCTTAGTATTGCGCTTGACCTTCTCTGGAAGATCACCGTTCTTGATATCCATTAGGCCCAAGTCAACGTAGTTATACAGAGTTTTGGTTGATACGACCTGATCCTTCTGGAAGATTCCCTTGGCCAAAGCATAACCTACGCAAGCATCAAGAGACCAGCCTTGATTATGGAAGCAGTGGGAAACATAGTCGATGAACTTATGTCTGCGAGGAAACAAGCTCTTGCGGCTGCATTCGCTTCTATGTAGTTCGTAAGTGCTTTGCCCTTCGACAGCTTTATACCGCTTCACATTGCCGGTATACACGGATACTGTGCCTCTTTTGAGCTCATATTCCAAGTGGTATTTTTGTAAGTAAAGCATTAGTTTGACAAGTAGAGAGAATTAATAAATGACGACACGCGACAAATTGCTGGCAGAGAACTGGATAAAGAAAAAATCCGCTATTACATCATGCAGGACTTTCTCTATCTGAAGGACTATGCGGCTGGCAACGTCCACCTAATTGACATCTTCGTCGCCTACTCCCGCTATGAAGCCGACTTCTGGCAGCTGGGCTGGGAGCAGAAGCAGTAGTCCAAAAATATTGCAGTAAATATTGCAGTTTTTTCTTAGGGAAATTTTTAGTTAGAGGCCAAAAGGCCCCTTTTTTAGGCAAAAAGTTAAAAAAGCAAACAAAAAACGCGCCTGTGGATGTCCACAAACGCGTTCTTCGTTAATAATTAATGCCCGAAGGCCGTAATTATTTAAGGGTAACAGTTGCGCCAACTTCTTCAAGCTTAGCCTTAAGTTCGTTAGCTTCGTCTTCTGACAAGCCTTCCTTAAGAACAACTGGAGCACCGTCAACAGTCTTCTTAGCGTCCAGCAAGCTTGCGCCAGTAACTTCCTTAACGATCTTGATAACCTTAACCTTTTCAGTACCTGCTGAAGTCAATTCAACGTCGAAGCTTGACTTAGCTTCTTCAGCACCACCAGCGGCACCAGCAGCAGCTACAGGAGCAGCAGCAGTAACGCCGAATTCTTCTTCGATAGCGTGTACAAGGTCGTTCAATTCAAGAATTGAAGCACCCTTCAATTGTTCAATGATGTTAGCAGTATCCAAAGCCATTGTAATATCCTCCGAAAATATGGAATTTAATATCTAGTTTAAAATGACCAGACTATTCAGCTGATTCTTCCTTTGATTCAGCGACAGCCTTAACAACGTATGCAAAGTTGCGTACAGGTGCTTGCAATACAGAAAGAAGCATTGAAAGCAGACCTTCGCGACCTGGAATTGCAGCCAGTTCTTCGACTTGTTCCTTGGTGGCAACTTGACCTTCAAGTGCACCACCCTTAATTTCAACAACGTCGAACTTCTTAGCGTAGTCAGCAGCGATCCGGGCAGGTGCAGTAACGTTGTCTTCATCATCAGTGTAGATCACAGCTGATGGACCAACGAATACTGGTGCCAAATCTTCCAAGCCGGCTTGAGCAGCAGCGCGGCGAAGGTAAGTGTTCTTGACAACCTTCATCTTGGCGTTGCTTTCACGCAATTCTGCACGGAACGCAGTAACTTCGTCAACAGTCAAACCAAGGTAGTTGATAACTACGATGGACTTAGCTGACTTAAGTTCTTCTGCAAATTCTTCAACGAATTTAGCCTTAGCAGCGATAATAGCTTGACTCAAAATTATTCACCTCCATAAAATTTTGTAAAATTCTACAAGGCCTAAAAAACTCCATGCCAAGAAAGACATGGAGAATTTAATAATCTTCATTATCTTCTGGCCTCGGCGGGATTGTATTGAGGCTTTACGCCACCCACGTCTTAGGTTAGAAATTTACTTTATCCATACTACCATCTGAAACAAGATCTGTCAAACCTTTTTCGCCACTTTTTACAAAAATCTGCTAAAATTTACTGTAATGACTTTTAGGAGGTACAATTTTGAAGAGTAAACTGATCGACATTTTCTACTTCTTCTTAGCCGGCATTTCCGGCACCCTGGCCGTCTTCAGCATGTTCAAGGACCATTCCGCTGGCAGCATCGCCATGGACGTCTTATTCCTCATCATCAGCGCCTACTTCATTGTCCGCGGCTTCCTGGACATCGAATCTGAAAACAAGAAGCTGAGCAAGAACTGGCAGATCCTCTCCTGGATCGCCTGGTCCCTTCTCCTCTTGGGCGTCATCTTGACCTTGACCGGCTACAAGCTGGGCATCCATGGCCTAGGCTGGTGCGGCTTCGTCCTCTTCCTGCTCTGCTCTTTCGTCGTGCCTGAACAAGCCAATGACAAGAACTTCCATGTCAAGCGCCGGGACGAGACCGGTTTTGACGACAAAAATTAGTTCTATTTTTTAGTATTTTTTAACAAAATAAACTAGCAAACGCTTGCAGCCTGCCTTTTAAAAAAGCAGGCGTTTTTTTTACCCTTTTTTCCCAACTTTTCCCGGCTATTTCTTCTCTTTCTAAATCGTTCTAGAGCTTTACATTGAGAGCCTTCATGGTATAACTAAGAACATAAATCTGAGCGAACAATTGGTATAGAGATAGAAGCAGAAAGGAAATAAGGATGAACACAGCAAACACCGTTTTCGTAATTATCGCCGCCGTCCTGGTCTTGATGATGACCCCGGGCCTGGCCTTTTTCTACGGGGGTCTGGTCTCCAAGAAAAACGTGGTCAACACCATGCTCTCGGTCTTCATCATCTGTGCTTTAGCCATCGTCTTATTCGTGGCCTTTGGCTATGAGCTTTGCTTCAACGGCAATATCGCCGGGATTTTTGGCAGAGTCCAGCACATCTTCCTCTCCGGCAGCGACTTAACTAAAATCGTTTTAAAGGAGCAGGGAATTACCGCCGCCAGCTACCTGCTCTTTGAAATGATGTTTGCCATCATCACCCCCGCCCTCTTCGTTGGGGCCACGGTGGGCCGGATGAGGTTCAACTTCCTTCTGGTCTTCGTCTTCTTCTGGTCAGTCCTGGTCTACTACCCCCTGGTTCACATGGTCTGGGGGAATGGCGGACTTTTGGCCGGCTGGGGGATCCTGGACTTTGCCGGCGGCACGGTCGTTCACATCAACGCCGGGATCACCGCCCTGGTCTTATCCATCTTCTTAGGTCCCCGCTACCAAAAGCAGACCCGGCCCTACAGCCTGCCCTGGGTCCTCTTGGGGGCAGCCATCCTCTGGCTGGGCTGGTACGGCTTCAACGCCGGCAGTGCCTTTGGCATGAACCAAACGGCCTTGACGGCCTGCTTGACTAGTACGGTTGCGGCAGCGGCCTCTATGATGACCTGGCTTTTGCTGGAAGAAGCCTTTAGCGGCAAGGCCAGCTTAGAC
Source organism: Lactobacillaceae bacterium AF64-9pH9TA (assembly GCA_027681045.1). GTDB lineage: Bacteria > Bacillota > Bacilli > Lactobacillales > Lactobacillaceae > Lactobacillus. The sequence continues at coordinate 60,780 of JAQDCK010000007.1, forward strand.
GGGATCTGCACCGGTACCCTCTGCGGCTTAGTCGGCATCACGCCAGGGGCTGGCTATGAGACTTGCGCCGGAGCCCTCTTCACCGGCATTCTCTGCAGCCTGGCCAGCTACTTCTTTATCAGTAATGTTAAAGGGCGCTTGAGTTTTGACGACCCCCTGGACGCCTTTGGCTGCCATGGCATTTCCGGTATCGTTGGCTCTTTAACCGTCGGCCTCTTTGCCAGTCAAAAAGTTGACCCGGGGATTTCCGCCAGTGGCCTCTTCTACGGCGGCAGCTGGGAACTTTTAGGCAAGCAGGCAGCCGGCACCCTCTTCACCATCGTCTTTACTCTCTTGATGGTCAGCTTGATTACAGCCGTCCTGAAGCGCTTCGTCAACATGCGGGTTTCCGCCCGTAATGAAGAAGTCGGCCTGGACCTCAGCGAGCACGGGGAATTCGCCGACTGCCAGATCAGCGCAAGCCAAGCTATCTTTGGCAAGTAGCAGTACTTTTTCTCAACATCCTATTCATCAAATCAAAAAGCTTTGGCATTCTTGCCAAAGCTTTTTTGTCGAATATTGTATTTTTCCCCTGTCTTAATTAAACGAGTACAGCCGCTGCAGGATCAAGTAGGCACCGCTAACCATCTGCCGCATAGGCAGGACGTCCCGGGAGACAAAATGGCCCACCAGGCGGTGCTTAAAGGACTTGTAGGTCTCCAGGTCATAAGTCTTTAAGAACTGCCAGAGCTCGTCCTTTTTAGCAATATACTCCTTCTTCTTGCCCCGGATCAAGATGACGCTAGTCACGCCCGTGACGGCTTCTAAGAAGTATTTCATGTATTTGGCGTAAGGGGCCCGCTTGTTGACCTGGGAGGCGTAGAAAACGATTAACTGCTTATTGATCAAGATCTGCTGGTCAATCTTCTTCAACATCACCTTTTCGTTAACTGACTGGTCATCTCTGCCGATAAAGTAGTGGTAGAGGTTGACCGGCAGGTAGCGCATGGTCTGCACCTGCATCATCGGCTCAAAGACAAAGATATTATCGTCATAAGATACCTTAGTCGGCAGGGTTACCTTGGCCCGGTCCAGGACTTTCCGGTTGTAGATGACGGAGTGGAGCATGAAGTACTGGCCCATCCGCAGCTTGACCTCATCCCAGGAGAAGGTCCGCCCGACTGGCAGATGGGGGAACCTAATCACCCGCTGGCGGTTTAATGCTGGCTTGTCATAGACATAGTTGGCCAAAAAGAGGTCGACTTCCGGATTGCTTTCCAGGTAATCAAGCACCTCTTCGTAGGCCTCCTGGTCCAGCCAGTCGTCGCTGTCAACGATCTTGACGTACTTGCCCTTGGCCAGGCGGAGGCCATTGTTGATGGCTCCACCGTGGCCAGCATTTTCCTGGTGGACGACTTCCAGGTCCAAGTCTAAATTTTTAGCTTGGTAGTCATCCAGCATTCGGCCGGTTTCATCAGTTGACCCGTCGTCAACCAAGATGATTTGTACCCGGTCACCGCCAGGCAAAAGGGAGTCGACGCAGCGGTTCAAGTATTCAGCTGAGTTATAGCAGGGAACGATGAGAGTTAGTAATTTTTCCACCTTGATACACTTCTTTCAGTTCGCTATTTTTCTCTACTAGTATAACAAGTTTTTTTGCAAGAATGCCTTTTCCAAGACTAAAAATTTCTTAATAAAAAATTAGGGCAAAGAAAAACTCCCCGCCAAAAGGCGAGGAGCTTATTTGCTTAACTTAGGGATAATTAGCCCATCAAAGCGATTGGGTCCAACTTGATCCCAGGGCCAAAGGTTGCGGCAACTGCGCAGCTCTTGATGTATTGACCCTTAGCTGAAGCTGGCTTTGCACGCAGGATAGCGTTTTGCAAAGCGCGGAAGTTTTCAGTCAATTGTTCTTCAGTGAATGAAACCTTGCCGATAGCAGTGTGGATTGAAGCTTGACGGTCGACACGGTATTCTACTTGACCAGCCTTAACGTTTTGAACAGCCTTGGCAGTGTCCATAGTAACAGTACCAGTCTTAGGGTTTGGCATCAAGCCCTTAGGCCCAAGCACACGACCCAAACGACCAACCTTAGCCATCATCATTGGAGTAGCGATGACAACGTCGAAGTCCAGGTAACCGTTTTGAACCTTTTCTACCAGGTCGTCTGCGCCGACTTCGTCAGCACCGGCAGCCTTGGCTGCTTCAGCTTGTGGGCCTTCAGCAAATACGATAACCTTTACAGACTTACCAGTACCGTTTGGCAAAACGATTGAGCCACGGATTTGTTGGTCAGCTTGCTTAGGGTCAACGCTCAGGTTGTAAGATACTTCTACGGAAGCGTCAAAGTTAGCGTATGAAGTTTCCTTAACCAGCTTGATAGCGTCTTCTACTGAGTACAACTTGTTGCTGTCAACCTTCTTGGCAGCTTCTACGTATTTCTTACCATGCTTTGGCATGAAAAATCCTCCTTGTATGTGTGGTCAAACGAGCTTTCTCTTTGCTCTCCCACCTGACTTGTTAATTGGTAAAAATTAACAAATTAGTCCTTTACTTCGATACCCATACTTCTAGCAGTACCTTCAACCATGCGCATAGCAGCTTCGATTGAGGCAGCGTTAAGGTCCTTCATCTTAGTTTCAGCGATTTCCTTAACTTGAGCAGTGGTTACTGAAGCAACCTTGTTCTTGTTAGGTTCGCCTGAAGCCTTTTGAATGCCAGCAGCTTGCTTCAACAAGACTGGTGCTGGAGGGGTCTTAGTTACGAAGTCGAATGAACGGTCTTCGTAAACAGTAATAACTACAGGGATGATCATGCCCTTTTGGTCAGCAGTACGAGCATTGAAGTCCTTAGTAAAGCCAACAATGTTGATACCTGCTTGACCCAAAGCAGGACCTACTGGAGGTGCAGGGGTTGCAGCGCCAGCTGGAATTTGTAACTTAACAACGTTAATAACTTTCTTTGCCACGGTCAAAACCTCCTTGATTCCGTGATGCGGTTAAAATGGAGAGTTTCCACACTCTCCTCCCACAATAATAAAGTACGTTTAATATAGTACTCTGAAAAGCGGCAGAATGCAAGACTTTTTTATGTTTAGTCTTCCATCTTCTTGACCTGGTCAAAGTCCAGTTCAGCCGTGGTAGCGTGGCCAAACATGTCGATAGTCAAGAAGAGCTTTTGCTTGTCGTCCTGGATTTCAGCGATCTTGCCGACCATGCCGTTGAAGGCACCTTCGGTGATCATGACGCTTTCGCCAACTTCGTAGTCGTAGTCAACCTTTTCAGTTGCTTCGCCTTCTTGCATTTGCAGGATGGCTCTGACTTCTTCCTCGTAAAGCGGGGAAGGCTTGGAACCACCGCCGTGGCTGCCAACGAAACCAGTAACGTTAGGAGTGTTCCGGACAACAAACCAGCTTTCGTCAGTCATGACCATTTCAACCAAAACGTAACCAGGGAAGACTTTTTCGTTAACTTCTTCCTTCTTGCCGCGCACGTCTTCGATCTTTGGTTCTTGCGGAACGACAACCCGGAAGATGTAGTCCTGCATCCCCAGTGACTGGGCCCGGGACAGCAAGTCGGATCTAACCTTGTCTTCAAAACCAGAGTAAGTGTGCAGGACGTACCATTGCTTCTTGGCGGATTCTACCATAATTTCTTTAATCTCCTTTTTGGCAAACAAAAAAACCTCGCTAAAGAGGTTTTCCTAGAAACTAGCATGATTATAACATACTTTGTCGCTCTTACAGAACTAATTGAATCAATTTTGCAAAGGCCCAATCCAAGGCACCCAAGAAAATCGCGTAAAACAGAGAAGTTACGACCACGTTCACCGTGTCGTGCCGGTTTTCCTTAGCACTTGGCCAATGAACCAGTTTCATTTCCTGACCAACGCTCTTAAAAAACTTAACCATCTCTGTCTACCTCGTTTCCTTGTGCAAAGTCTTCTTGCCGCAGTGCTTGCAGAACTTGTTCAGTTCCAAGCGCTTGGTGCGGTTGTTGTTTGCAGTGATTGAGTAGTTCCGTGACCCGCAAACGCTGCAGGCCAAAGCTGCTTTCTTTACTGCCATAATATTCACCTTCAAACTTCATTTGATTTTAGCAAAAATCCGCCCTAAAAGCAACTATTATATGACTGACTTTGCCGGGCTTTATTTTCACATCTTAAGCGTCCCCTGTGTCATAATGGTACTAACAAAAATGCAGTTTACAAGATTGCCGGCTAGCCGGCCATGAGGAGAAGAAATGAACCAACACCCTGAATATTTGCTCAACAAGATCAAATCCCCAGCTGACCTTAAGGTCCTGGACCTGGAAGAGATGAAGCAGCTGGCTTCAGAAATCCGCCACTTGATCATAGAAAAAGACGCGGCAGTCGGCGGCCACCTGGGTCCTGACCTGGGGATCGTGGAACTGACCATCGCCTACCACTACATCTTTGACGCCCCCGGCGACAAGATCATCTGGGACATCTCCCACCAGACCTACCCCCACAAGATGCTGACGGGCCGGGCTTATGCCTGGCTGGACCCGGAAGCTTACGACAAGGTAACTCCTTACACTAATCCCGATGAAAGTCCCTACGACTACTACGCCGTTGGCCACACTTCTACCTCCATCTCTTTAGCCACCGGCATGGCCAAAGCCCGGGACCTCTTAGGCGGCAGCGAGCGGATCATGGCCGTCATCGGCGATGGCTCCTTGACCGGCGGGATGGCCTATGAAGGCTTAAATAACGCCGCGCTGGAAAAAGGCAACCTGGTCATCGTCATCAATGACAACCAATGGTCCATTGACAAAAATGTCGGCGGCTTAACCACGGCCCTGAAGAAGCTGCGAGACAGTCAAGGGCAGGATCCGGAAAATCCTTTTAAAGCCTTCGGCTTTGACTACCGCTATGTGGCTGACGGCAATGACCTGGAAAGCATGATTAAGGCCTTCAAAGAAATCCGTGACGTTGACCATCCCCTGGTTTTGCACGTTAATACTTTAAAGGGCAAGGGCTATGAACCAGCTATTGCAAATGAAGAAAAGCACCACTGGGTCAGCCCCTTCAACTTAAGTGATGATTCGCCAAAGGCCGTGGCCGCTGGCCCGACTCCAGCAGAAATTGCCGTTAAGACCGTGGCCAGCGCTATTGACGGGGGCCAGGAAAACATCATAGCGATCACTGCCGCTATCCCAGGCGTCTTTGGTCTTGACTCCTTTAAAGAGTCTTACCCGGACCACTACCTGGACGTTGGGATCGCCGAGCAGGATTCCGTGGCCTTCGCGGCAGGCTTTGCCAAGGCCGGCGGCCGGCCAGTCCTTTTTGAAAACTCCACCTTCCTGCAGCGGGCCTTTGACCAGCTCAGCCATGACGTGGCGGCTAACAATTTGCCAGTCGTCATGATCGTGGCTGGCGGCGGGATCCGGGCCAACTCCAAGACCCACGTGGGCGTCTTTGACCAGGTCATGGTCAGCAACCTGCCTAACTGGAAGTACCTGGCCCCGACCAGCTTGACTGAAGAAGCGGCCATGATCAACTGGGCCCTCAAGCAAAAAGACGGCCCTGTGGCCATCAAGCTGCCAGTCCGGCCAGTTCCAGCTGGCGGAGCCGTTCTTGAAGGCTACCGGCACATCCACTACCAAAATCAGCGGGCCGGCAAAAAGATTGCTATTTTAGCTTTAGGCGACATGCAGGAATTAGGCAGACAAGTTGCCGAAGAACTTGATGCTGCCCTCTACAATCCTTTGGCAGCCAATGTTCTGGATACTGACTGCCTGGACCACTTAGCCCGGCACTACCAGGCTGTAATTACTTTGGAAAATAACATCCTGGACGGGGGCTTCGGGCAAAAGGTGGCCGGCTACCTGGCTGACCGGCCGGTTTTGGTCAAGGCTTTCGGCGAAAAGCGGGAATACACCGACGTTGACCAAAGCTATGACCAGATCCTGGTCCGCAACCAATTGACGGCTGAGCAAATCGTTGCCAACGTCAAGCAATTATTTAACTAAGAAGCAGATACAAGCAAAAAGCTGATCACGCAAGGTGACCAGCTTTTTCTGTACTATCATATTCTCTTTTTACTATTTAACTCATTACTTGTCATGAGCAAGTAAATATTTCCGAACCGCCTGGGCGGTTGCCTGCTGCTGGGCCTTTCTGGAGATGGTTGCCTGACCGTCCCCTTTTTGCAAGCCGTAATTGCCAAACTGGGCGTGGTTGCCGCCCTTGATAACCTGCTTAGTGTAGTCTTTTGGCAAGTACTGGGGATTCTTTTGCAGCATCTTCGTATTTCCATCTTTTGACCCATAGATACTGAGCACGGAAAAATTAGCCGCGTGCAGGTCCTTGGTTGGGTAGCCGGCCAGCATGATCAAACCCCGGTAGTCCTTCAAGTGGTCCGCGCTATAGCGCGCTGCCATGGCCGCTCCCAGCGAGTGACCCGACATGTACCAGTTTTGGTAGTGGTAGCTAGCCCGGATCTTGTCTGCCTTGTTGAGACCGAAGAAGGCCATGTGCAGGGGCATGGCGACTAAGAAAACATCCGCGTCCTGGCTGGCGATTTGCTTCAAGAGGGGCGCATAGGCGTTAGTTTCAACTTTCGCTCCCGGGTAAAAAATAATGGCATTCTTCTTTGCAGGCCCGTCAAACAGGTAGCCTTCAGCTGTCTGCTTGACCTTAACTGTCCGGCTGCTCTTCATCGCCTGCTGGGCCGTCTTGTCAGCATGATAGTAATTGCCAAAATACAGACCAAAGGCGAGCAGCAAGGCGGCTAAAACCCCCGCCAAAGCCAGCAGTCCTTTTTGCTTCTTGGACATCTTATTCTTTTCTTTCTTTTGCTTTTTCTGTTTCTCTGTTTTTTCTTGTTTCTTTTCCAAACTTCCAAATTTCTCCTTGTCAGATTTATAGCCAGATTTTTATTTTAACAGAAAAAAACGGCGGCTCGTAGAGCCGTCGTTTTTCGCCCCTTCCCCTCCCTTATGGGAAGCAAGAGGTCAGGAATGTAGGGAAAAGATTATTTCTTAAGGTGTTCGTTGACAAATGCGATGATCTTGTCGTCAGAGTCGCTCATGAATGGAAGCATGGCTTCCTCAGTCTTGTCGGTGTCGTGGCCGTTTGACTCCATGAAGTAGTCCCAAAGGACATCTCTTACAGGGCTGTCTGAGTCACTCCAATCAAAAACTTCTTTCATTGAACGATCCAGCAAAGCTGTCTTAACAATTTCTGGCATTTTTGATTACCTCCTAAACAATTTTTTCACCCTACGCCTATATTATAATCCCATTTGGCTAAAATGTTTACGCACCTATCCGCAATTTTAGCTTGATTTTTTCCTTCACCCGGTATTTGGCCCGTCTGAGCCCCATCTCATTGACCTGGTACTGGCGCTTGATCTCCCCGGCCTGCTTATAGCCCAGTTCCAAAAGCAATTCTTCCAATTCCAGCATGCTCAAGGACTCAACCAAATCCTGCCAGTCCAAAACAGGCGCCGGCGGACTCGCGATCAAGCAGGAAGCCTGCTCAAGTTCAGGGGCCACGTCTTCCCAGTAGACCTGGTCACTGGCGGCCAGGCGCTTTTTTCGCTTGCCCCGTCTGATCAAGTTGATGGCCCGGTTGTGCAGGCTGACCTTGTAGAAGCCGACAAAAGGCTTCCCCTGCTTTAAGTCAAAGCGCTTGGCCGTCTTATAACAGAGGATCAAGGCCTCCTGCTCCCAGTCCTGGCTGTCATATAGCTCCACAAAATACTGCTTGATGGTACCGCCGATCACAGGCAGGCAGCTGTAATACAGTTCTTTAAGGGCCTGCTCATCGTCATCTTTTTGAATCCGCCTGATCAGCAGGCGCTCTCTTTCCTTTGTCAATCCCATTATAAAAAGCCCTTTCATTCTGTTTGCCCACAGAATAAAGGACTTTTTACCTTGACATAATCGAACCACTGTTTGATTCAATCACTTTTCTTGAACTGTAAACGATTTGCTTTACAAAGGGTGGCGGCTGTTAAAGGCCTGGTAGAGCAGGACCCCGGTTGCTACTGAAGCATTGAGGGATTGGACATGGCCAATCATCGGGATGGTCAGGGTCTGGTCCATTTGCTTAAGAAGAAGCGGGGAGATCCCCTTGCCTTCATTACCGATAACTAAAACGGTCTTGCCATTGGCGTTCCACTTCCGGTAGTCATCGCCTTCCATAGCCGTCCCGAAGATCCAGTAGCCCCGGTCCTTCAAGGCCTGGCAGGTTTGAACCAGGTTGTTCACCCGGGCAACTGGCACGTGGTCGATGGCCCCGGTTGATGTCTTCGCTACCACGCTGGTCAAGCCGCTGGCCCGGCGCTTAGGGATGATCACCCCGCTGACCCCGGTCGCGTCGGCGCTGCGGAGGATGGAGCCCAGGTTGTGGGGGTCTTCAATATTATCCAGCATGAGCAAAAGCGGAGCATCTTCCTGGTCCAGTTTGTCCAGAAGCTGGTCAAAGTCGGCGTATTCAAAAGAAGCAACAGCCAAAACCAGGCCCTGGTGGTTTTCCCCGCCAGTCAGCTTGTCCAGCTTGTTTTTCGGCACCCGCTGGATGATCAAATGCTTCTTTTTGGCATAGCGGTAGACTTCTCTGGCAAAGTCCTCCTGAACCCCTTCAGCCAGGAAGACCTTGTTGATCTTTTCGCTGTCCTGGGTTTTCAAAAAGTCGATTCCGGCATGGCGGCCGAAGACAAAATCCTTGTTAGTTGAAGACATATTCCCTTGTCCCTTCACTTTCCACCTCATCAATGCACCAGGCAATCAGTTCCTTGACCCTGCCTTCTTCACCGGCCAGGTCCAGGTAGCCAAAAACTGCCTCAAAGCCAGTTGACATTTCATACGTGGCCAGGCTAGTGTTTTTGGCCTTGGTATGGGTCTTGGCATTTCTGCCCCGCCGGTAGGCCGTCTCTTCTTCTTCGGTCAAAAAGCCGGTATCCAGCATTTTGGCAATTAGGCCAGCCTGGGCCTTGGCTGAGACATAGTGGGTTGCTGCTCTTTGCAAGTTCTGCGGCTTCAGCATCCCGCCCTTGATCAAATGCCGGCGGATGGCGGCTTCATAGATCCCGTCGCCTAAGTAGGCCAGAGTCTGCCCGCTCAAGGTGTTGGGATCAATCTTCTTTTCAGTTAACTTCTGTGCTTTATTCACGGCTCCACCTGGTTCCTTGCGGGGTATCCTTGAGGACTACCCCCATTTCCTTAAGCTGGTCCCGGAGTTCGTCACTCTTGGCCCAGTCCTTGTTCTTTCTGGCTTCCGTCCGCTGGGCAACCAATTCCTCAATTACGGCGTCATCATCGCCGGCTTTCTTAGCCAGGAGCTTGTCGACATCCAGGCCAAAGACGCTGAGCCAGGCAGCTAATTTTTCAGCAAAAAGCTGCAGACTCTCCTTGTCGGCTTTTTCAGCGTTGGCGTTAGAGTTGACGGCTGGCAAGGCTTCGTAGATGGCGGTCAAGGCGTTTTGCACGTTGAAGTCATCGTCCATGGCAGCTTCAAACTTGGCCGTAGTTTCAGCAACCAGCTTGGTCAGGTCTGGGTCCGGCAAGCTTTTTGTTTCGTCAGCCAGGCGGTAGTTGATCCCTTCCAGGGTGTTCTTGAAGCGGCCCAGGATGTTAGCGGCCTGCTCCAGGTTTTCTTCCGAGTAGTTGATCTGGCTTCTGTACTGGACGCTGGCCATGAAGAAGCGGAGAACCTGGGGATCAACGGTCTTTAAAATATCGTGGACGGTCACGAAATTGTGCAGGGACTTGGACATTTTTTCCTCATCCTTGCCCACGGTCACGAAGCCGTTGTGCAGCCAGTAGTTGACGAACTTCTTGCCCGTCTTGGCTTCACTTTGGGCGATTTCGTTTTCGTGGTGGGGGAATTCCAGGTCCTGCCCGCCCCCGTGGATGTCCAGGCTGTCACCTAAGTACTTGGTGGACATGACTGAGCATTCAATGTGCCAGCCAGGCCGGCCCTTGCCCCATGGGGAGTCCCAGGCGATTTCGTCTGCGGCCTTCTGCCCCTTCCAGAGGGCAAAGTCGATTGGGTCTTCCTTGCGGCCTTGTTCTTCATCGTTTACGTGCTGGGAGGCCCCTTCTTCCAGCTGGTCGATGTTTTGGTCGCTCAAGTGCCCGTAGTCAGCGAACTTTTTAGCCCGGTAGTAGACGTCCCCGTCTGCTTCATAAGCGTAGCCCTTGTCGATCAGGGTTTGGATGAAGTCGATGATGGCCGGGATTTCGTGGGTGGCCCGCGGGTGCAGAGTCGCTTCTTCGATGTTCAAGGCCCGGGTGTCTTCCAGGAAGGCCTGGATGTAGCGTTCAGCTAATTCCGGCACGGTCGTGCCTTCCGCCCGGGCTTCGTTGATCATCTTGTCATCGACGTCAGTAAAGTTGGAAACGTAGTTGACCTTGTAGCCCTTGTATTCAAAGTAGCGGCGGATGGTGTCAAAAGCGATGGCGCTTCTGGCGTTGCCGATGTGGATGTAGTTGTAGACCGTCGGCCCGCAGACGTACATGCTGACCTGACCAGGAACCAGGGGTTTGAATTCTTCTTTCTGCCTAGTTAAAGTGTTGAAAAGCTTCACGATATTTTCCTGCTTTCTTTAAGAAGTTTTTCTTACCTGCAATAATTCAGTACTTAACACTCTACATTTTAACAGACAATCACCGCCTGTGGTAAAATCTGAGGAAACAGAGAGAAACAGAAAAAATAGAGAGAGGAGAATAATGACTTTACTGACTGATTTACAAAATTACCACCCTTTTAACGAGCAAGAAGCAGCGGACGTCAAAGAGATGATCTACCGGCTGGAGACCGGGGAAGAACTGTTCTTGCGGTCCAATTTGGCCGAGCACTTTACGGCTTCAGCCTGGGTCGTCAACCCGGCCCGGGACAAAGTCTTGATGGCCTACCACCGGATCTACGACTCCTGGGCCTGGCTGGGCGGACACGCGGACGGCGACCGGGACCTTTTGCATGTGGCTTTAAAAGAAGTCGCGGAAGAAAGCGGAGTTAAAGCAACTCCAGTCACTGACCAGATCTACTCAGTTGAGATTTTAACTGTGGACGGTCATGAGAAAAAAGGCAAATACGTTCCGTCGCACCTGCACTTAAACGTGACCTATCTCTTGGAAGCAGACGACAGCTTGCCTATCCGGCCTAAAGAAGATGAAAACAAGGCTGTTGCCTGGTTTGGCTTGGATGAAGCCCTGGAAAAGTCAACTGAGCCCTGGTTTGTCGACCGGATCTACTCCAAGCTGAACGCCAAACTCCAGGACTATCCGGCAAAGTAAATAGAAAAAGGCAAATTTTTTCAAAAAGCAGCTTGACAGAAGCCTATTTTCCTTTTAAGATTACATTAATTAAAAATTAAAGCAATTTAAGAAAAGTATCGATTAGAAGAGTAACCAGGTCCGGCTTTTTCCAGAGAGCTCAAGTTGGTGCGATTGAGCAAAAGCTACCTGGCGAAACACATCTAAGAACTGGTTGGCCGAAATAAAGTAGGCCTTCCCGCTAGCGAGCGTTACCACGGCTGCCCTGGCTGTTCCTGGAGACTGGCCTTCTTTGCCCTTTCTGGTGACTAGTCAGCGGCAGTGTAAGGTCAGTTGCCGTGAGACAGCTGATGAAATGAAGTGGGACCACGACTAACAATCGTCTTCAAGGAAGCAATTCCTTGAGGGCGATTTTTTCTTTCTCTCCGTTTCTTGTTCTTTCTTTTTTAATCTTTCTTTTTCCGCCAGCTTTAAAAATGATTTTATAAAGGAGTCCGCCATGAAAGAGTCAAACATGTTCAAAAACACCCCGTCTGCCTTAAGTGGCCGACATCCCCTCGCTGCTTTTTAAAAAAGAAAACAAGTTAGTTCTAGATCAATTAAATTTTTAGAAAACACCGAGGAAAAGATCATGAAAAAATCAGCCATCATCACTTTAGCCCTGTCCGCCAGCCTGCTTTCCGCCTGCTCCAACACCTCTGCCAGCAGCTCAAAGGCCAAGCAAGTCTTAAACTGGTTCTCCGCCGGAGAAATCTCCACCATGGATCCCGCTTTAAACAATGACGTCTACGGCGGCGAGCAGCTGGACGCTACCATGGAAGGCCTGGTCCGCCTGGGCAACAACTCCAAGGTCCTACCCGGCATCGCCAAGTCCTGGAAGGAAAGCAAGGACGGAATGACCTGGACCTTTAAGCTTAGGAAAAATGCCAAGTGGTCCAACGGGGAAGACCTGACGGCCAAGGACTTCGTCTACGCCTGGCGCCGGCAGGTCAACCCTAAGACTGCCTCAACCCAGTCCAACAAGTACTCCGGCATCAAGAACGCTGACGCCATCGTTGCCTCCAAAAAGCCCGTCTCCAGCTTAGGCATCAAGGCCGTGGGCAAGTACAAGCTGGTCGTGACCCTGGAAAGAAAGATCCCTTACTTCCAGCTCCTTTTAGCCGGCTCAGCCTTTGCCCCGCAAAAGCAGAAGTTCATTGAAAAAGCTGGCAAAAAATACGGCACGGCCGCTAAATACACCCTCTCAGACGGGCCATTTGTCATGAAGGGCTGGACCGGGTCCAACCTGACCTGGAAGCTGGTCAAGAACAAGTACTACTGGGACAAGAAGAATGTCAAGCTGACCAAGATCAACTTCAGCGTACAAAAGTCCCAAAGCACCTCCTACAACCTCTACCAGGCCGGCAAACTGGACATGACCACCCTGTCCGCTTCCCAAAGCAAGAGTCTCAAAAACCAAAAGGGCTGGCAGATCAAGAAGAGCAACCGGACCCAGTACCTCATGTACAACTTCAAGACTGACAAGAACTTGCGAAATGTCAACCTCCGCCGGGCCATCGCCGCTGCGATCAACAAGGAATCTCTAGCCAAGACCCTGAACCTGGCTGACATCGCCGCTACTTCTTTAACCCCAAGCGGGATCACTGACCCGATTAGCGGCAAGGAATTCAGCAAGGAAGTCGTAACCAAAGAGACCCAGGCTATCCAGTCCGGGACTAAGGCCCAGGCTAAGGCTTACTACAAGAAGGCTTTGAAGGAGCTGGGCAAAAAGCAGATCACCATCAAGCTTTTAGGCGATGACACTGATGACGCCAAGAAAACCACGGAATTTATCCAAAGCGCCCTGGAAAGCAGCCTGGGCATGAAGGTCGAAGTCACCAACATGCCATTCAAGAACCGCTTTGCCAGAGAAGAGGCCGGCGACTTTGACGTCATCTTGGACGGCTGGAGCGGGGATTACGCTGACCCGAACACCTTCCTGGAAATGTTCCAAAAGACCAACGTCAACAACTACGGGGCCTGGGAAAACACGGCCTACAACAAGGCCATGGAAACTTCCAAGACCACGACTTCAAGCAAGAAGCGCTGGGCAGAACTGGTCAAGGCTGAACGCATCCTCCTCACCCAGCAGGGCGTGACCCCGCTTTACTACGGCAACACCGCGACCTTGATCAACCCGAAGGTTAAGAACATCACCCTCAAAGGCGCAGGCCTTGCTTACAACTTCAAGGCTGCTTACATCAGCAAGTAATTAACTACTAAGGAGCATAAGATGACTTTTCCCTACCAAGAATTCGCCCGTGAAAAAATGCCAGCCCTCCTGGCTGACTTAAAAGACCTGATCGCCATCGACTCTGTCCGCAACATGGACCTGGCGACTCTTGAGTTTCCAGTAGGACCTGGTCCGGTCAAGGCCTTGGAGAAATTCCTGGCTCTGGCTGACCGGGATGGCTTTCAAACCGAAAACATCGACAACTATGCCGGGGTCGTCACTTTTGGCCAAGGCGACCAGGAATTAGGCGTGGCCGTCCACGTCGACGTTGTCCCGCCAGATGAAGGCTGGAGCCAGGATCCCTTTACCCCCTGGGTCAAAGACGGCAGAGTCTTCGGCCGGGGAGCAAGCGACAACAAGGGCCCGGCCTTAGCCGCCTACTACGCCCTTCTGGCTTTAAAAGAAGCAGGTTTTCAGCCGAAAAAGAGGATTTCCTTGATTATCGGCACTGACGAAGAAACCGACTGGGTGGGGATGAAGTACTACCTCCAAAAACGCCCGGCTCCTGACTGGGTCTTCTCCCCCGACTCCTCTTTTCCGATCGTGACTGGCCAGGCAGGTCTGGCGGTTTTGAAGACAGTTTTTATTGGCAAGGAAGCTACTGGCTTAGTCCTTGAGTCCTTCACTGCCGGCCAGGCCACTAACATGATTCCCGCCGCCGCGACCGCCGTCGTCTCTGGCGAGAATCTTGAGAAAATTGCGGCAGCTTTCCCGGACTTTTTGGCCAAAAAATGCTTGACTGGGGAAATTAAAGAAACAGCTGGCGAAAATGGTAATTGCTTAAAGATTAGTTTGGAAGGCGTCAGCGCCCACGCCTCTGTTCCCTGGGAAGGGAAAAATGGGGCCTGCCTCCTGGCAAGCTTTTTACGGGCCTTCCCTTTCACCGGCCGGGCTAAAAATTTCCTGGACTTTGCCGGTGACCTTGAGCTGGAGGACTACTACGGGGAAAAGATCGGGATCGCCAATACTGACTCCGAGATGGGCAAGTCCATCAACTGTCCGGCCGTCTTCCGCTACCAAAAGGGCCAAGCCGAAGCCTGTATCAAGAGCGACATCCGCTACAGCCGGGGGACCAGCCCGGAAAAAATGTGCCAGCAGCTAAACGACAAGTTCGGCGCTTTTTCCAAAACAACCTTCCAGCCTTACCAGGACTTTGAAAAGCCCCACTTCGTTGCTAGCGACGACCCCTTCGTCAAGACCCTCCTTTCCGTCTACGAAAAGCAGACTGGCCAAGCCGGCAAGGCCATCATCTCCGCCGGGGCCAACTACGGCCGCTTCTTTAAAAATGGGGTTGGCTACGGACCTGCCTTCCCGGACAGCCTGGACACCGCCCATGCCATCGACGAATCCGTCAGCCTGGCTGAACTGGAAAAAAGCCTGGCCATCTACGCTGAAGCTATTTACGAACTGACCAAGTAGAAAATGTAAAAAGGACTTTTACCAAAAACAGGTAAAAGTCTTTTCTTATCTGCTTGCCTTCAGTTCCTCGCAGATCTGCTGGTGGCGGTCCGCGTAGAGGCTGCTCTTCTCCCAGATAAAGGTGAAGTCATGGCGGATCTGGAAGTCCCGCAAATTTAACTTCCGCAGCTTTCCTGCCTTTAAAAGGTCACTGACCGCGGTCTGGTACAAGAAAGAGACCCCGCAGTTGGCCAAAAGCAGCTGGGTGATCATCTGCATGTTGCCGACCTGGACATACTGCTTGAAGTCGCTCAGTTCCTGCCCCTGGGCGCCTAAGCTGTCCTCCAGGATCTTCCTGGTCCCTGAGCCCGGTTCCCTGACCAAAAGGCGCTGGTCAAAAAGGTCAGCGATCTGGTCCGGCTCCTTGGCAAAAGCCAAATCTGGCGAGCAGACGGCGATGAAGTCCTCGCTTTGGTAGCGCAGGCTGGCATAGCCCCTGGCCGGGTCCCCTTCTACCAGGGCAAAGTCCAGGTCCCCCTCATCCAATTTCTTGGTCAAAAACTGGGTGTTACCGTAGACGACTTCGACATTGCTTTGGGGATGGTCTTTTAAAAAGCGGCTGAGGGGCTTGGCTAAGGCGTATTCCCCAATGGTCATGGTTACCCCAAAGCGGACCGGCGGCAGGTCAGCATGCTTAATTTCCGCTTTAAGCAAGCGCTCATCGCTCTGCATCTGCCGCATGGCCTGGCGGAGTTTCTCTCCCGCCGCGGTCAAGGTCATTTTCTTGCCCTGGTAGCTGAAAAGCTTGACCTGGTACTCCTTCTCCAAATAGCGGATGTGCTGGGACACTGCCGGCTGGGTCACATGCAGGCGGTCAGCCGCCCGGGTAAAGTTCATGGTCTCACAGACCGTTAAAAATGTTTTGACACGAAAATCCAGCATCCCCTGCCTCCTTACAATAATTCTTCTTTATCGACAGATAATAATCTATAATTTTATTTTTTACCATTTTACTACTATACTAAAGCATGTTCAAAAAATATCGGGAGGCAAAAAGAAATGAATTGGATTAAAAAGAATCTGCCCGGCATCCTGGTCTGCCTGGCCATCGCTACCCCCGCCTGGCTCTTAGGCAAGGCCCTGCCAGTCATCGGGGGCGCCGTCTTCGCCATCTTGTTTGGCATGATCATCACCCTCTTTTGGGAAGACAAGAAAGGCGCGGCCAGCGGGATCAAGTGGACGTCCAAGTATATCCTGCAAACAGCCGTCGTTCTCCTGGGCTTTGGGATGGACCTGCAGGTAGTCGTCAAGACTGGCCGCCAGTCCCTGCCGATCATCATCTGTACCATCTCGACCTCTCTCTTGCTCGCCTGGCTTTTGCACAAGTCTTTAAACATCCCCGGCAAGATCTCAACCTTGATCGGGGTCGGCTCATCCATCTGCGGGGGCAGCGCCATCGCCGCTACCGCCCCGGTTATCGACGCTGACGACGACGAAGTGGCCCAGGCCATCTCTGTTATCTTCTTTTTTAACGTCCTGGCCGCCATCCTCTTCCCCATCTTCGGCAAGCTCCTGGGCTTTGACCAGACTTCGGGGACTGCTTTCGGCATCTTTTCCGGGACAGCCATCAACGACACTTCTTCCGTCACTGCCGCGGCGGCAACCTGGGACAGCATGTTCCATTTGGGCAGCCAGACCCTGGACAAGGCTGTGACCGTCAAATTGACCAGAACCCTGGCCATCATCCCTATCACCCTGGCCTTAGGCTATTTCACCGCTAAAAAGGAGCAAAGAGGCAACAGCTTCAGCTTGAAGCGGGCCTTCCCTGCCTTCATCCTCTACTTTGTCCTGGCTTCCTTAATCACAACCTTTGCCCTGGCCAATGGGGTAAGTGCCGAGGTCTTCCTGCCTTTGAAGGAGCTGAGCAAGTTCATGATCGTCATGGCCATGGCCGCGATCGGCCTTAACTCCAACATCGTCAAGCTGGTCAAATCCGGGGCCAAGCCCCTCCTGCTCGGCGCTTCCTGCTGGGCCGGGATCACAGCCGTCAGCCTGCTTTTGCAGCGAGTTTTAGGCCTGTGGTAAAAAATAAAACAAACAATTTAATCGATTGCAGCAAAAAAGGCTTTTACCAAAACGGTAAAAGTCTTTTCCTTTGTTCTTTATCTTATTCGATGCCAGCTTCGCTAAGCTGCTTCAAGGTGAGGTCCAGGTGCTTCATGACCGTGTCCTTGCCCATCAATTCCATAGCTTCGCCGATGCCAGGGCCGACCATTGACCGGGTAGTAGCGATCCGGATTGGCATGAAGAGCTTGCGGCCCTTGATGCCAGTTTCCTTCCGGGTAGCCATGATAGCGCCCATGATCTTCTTAGCCGTGAAGTTGTCCAGCTTGTCCAGTTGCTTCTTGAATTCTTCAATAGCCGGACGGGCTTCGTCCTTCTTGATTTCTTCCACTTCTTCCTCAGTCAGGTATTCTGCTTCAGTGAAGAAGATCTTGCTCAAGTCAACGATTTGCTTGGTGTAGGACATTTGGTTGGCGTACATGTTCACCAATTGTCTTACCCATTCCATCTTGCCTGGAGCCGGGTTAGCTTCAACCAGGCCAGCTTCTTGCAGGTTGTGCAGGGCCAGGTCCAAAAGTTCGTCTCTGTCAGCAGTCTTCATGTACTGGTTGTTAACCCAGTCCAGCTTCTTTTGGTCAAAGGCAGCTGGGGACTTGGACAGACGGGCCGGGTCAAACTGCTTGATGAATTCCCGCTTGGAGAAGATTTCGCTTTCGCCAACTGGTGACCAGCCCAGCAAAGTAATGAAGTTAAACATGGCTTCTGGCAGGAAACCAAGTTCTCTGTATTGTTCGATGAACTGCAGGACTGATTCGTCACGCTTGGACAGCTTCTTGCCAGTAGCGGAGTTGATGATCAAAGTCATGTGGCCGAAGACTGGAGCTTCCCAGCCCAAAGCTTCGTAAACGCAAAGCTGCTTTGGCGTGTTGGAGATGTGGTCATCGCCCCGGAGAACGTGGCTGATTTCCATCAAGTGGTCGTCGATAACGACGGCAAAGTTGTAAGTTGGCATCCCGTCGCGCTTTTGGATGACGAAGTCACCACCGATAGTGTCGGATTCAAAGCTCAGGTGGCCTTTAACGATGTCGTCCCATTCGTAAGTCACGCCTTCTGGAATGTGAATGCGGACAACTGGCTTCAGGCCCTTGGCCCGGGCTTCGTCTTGCGCCTGCTTGATTTCGTCAGCAGTCATGCCTTCGTATTCGTAGACATAGTGCGGAGCAATCCCCATGGCCCGCTGTTCTTCACGCTGGGCTTCCAGTTCTTCTTCAGTTTCAAAGGAGTAGTAAGCCTTGCCTTCTTCAAGCAGCTGGTCGATGTACTTTTGGTAGATGTCCTTTCTTTCGGACTGCTTGTAAGGGCCGTAGTCCCCGCCGACGTCCGGACCTTCATCCCAGTCGATCCCCAGCCAGTGCAGGTTTTCGATTTGAGATTCAGCCCCGCCTTCAACGTTTCTGGCGGTATCAGTGTCTTCGATTCTCAGAACCAAAGTCCCCTTGTTGTGACGTGCAAACAGATAGTTAAACAGAGCAGTACGCGCGTTACCAATGTGCAGGTGACCAGTTGGTGACGGAGCGTATCTCACGCGGATTTTCTTATTAGCCAAAATTATGCCTCTTTCTTACTATTCTTCAACTTACTAAGTTTACTAGCAATAAGGAAAAAATTCAATCTTTACCGGCAAATACGGCCCTGCCGGCATGTAAAAATGCCCGCCAAAGGCAGGCATTTGTCATTTAATCTGATTTGCTTATTTCTTGGCTTCAACGCCCTTCTTGAAAACGAAGTATTCCGCTGCCCATAAGATGGCCACGTAGACCAGCTCAGCCAGCATGTAGAGCCAGCTGATGACCGGCAAGCCCAGGTTGGTCTGGGACGTGTGCAGGCCAGTATTGTCAATGACAAAGTTGAAGTCAAAGCCGGAATTTGAAACCATGCGGATGACCGAGCCCAAGATGCTGCTGCTGCCCCAGGACAAGAGAACCAGCAGGGCCAGCAGGATAACTTCCTTGGCAAACTTGCTCGTTCTCCCCTTCAAAGGCAGGAAGTCGCCCAAGACGCTGGCTGATTCAGTGATGAGCAGCCAGAAACAGATGACGCTGGTAAAGCTGACCAGGGCAAATAAGGCCATGTAGAGCAGCCAGTTGATGATGCTGGAAACGTAAGGCTGGAAAGTCGCCACTGCTTGCGAATCGATCCGCATCTCCCCGCCAAAAATAAATGGCAGCAGGATAATTACGAAGATCAAAAGGTTAGCTAAGGCAAAGATAACCGAGGTCACAAGCCCGGTCAGCACGTTGGCCGTCAGAAAGTTGCCGGCCGTTACCGGCACTTGCCGCCAGGTCTGGGACCGGTTAACCCGGTAGGCCGCCATGATCACGTCAATTTGATACCAAATGCCCACGCAGAAGATCACCATCGCGGCAATCCCAATGCCAACTCCGGCTGATTCGCTGCCAAAACCGTATCTGATACCAAAGTACAAGCTGATCAAGAGGATAACAATTGCCTCGATGCCCAGGCTTAGCCAGGTCGTCCGGCTTTTTTCCTTGAACATAGCCGCGAAAATCTGCTTAAAACCGATCATTACTCTTCCCCCTCGTAAAATCCTTCATACCACTCTTCGATGCTTTCGTGTTCAGCCCGGATTTCTTCAGCACTGCGCTGCTCTAAGACTGAGTGCTTCTTAATCAAAACGACCTCATCGATTACCGGAGCGATTTCATCTAAGACGTGGTCGCTGATGACCAGGGTCGCCTCTTCCGGCTTCCAAAGCAGCATGGACTTGATAATCTTCTTCCGGCTCATGGCGTCAACTCCGCTGAAAGGTTCATCCAGCAGGTAGAGCTTGGCCTTGCGGGAGAAGACCAGGGCGATGATTAATTTCTCCTTCATCCCCTTGGACAGGCTGCCCAGTCTTTCATCTTTATTCAAGTTCATGAATTCCAGAATGTCAGCAAACTGCTTGTCCTCAAAGTCCGGGTAGACCAGGCGGTAAAAGTTAGCGACATCCTTGATCTTTCTGGAGTCGCGGAAGGCGGACAGGCTGTCGGTCATGGCGATGTACTGCTTGCGGCGGTCTTCGTCTGCTTCCCCGCACACCTCCACGCTGCCCTTGTACTGTTTGGCCAGGCCCGCGATCACCCGCATCAAGCTGGTCTTGCCGGCTCCGTTGGCCCCAACTAAGGCTACGATTTGTCCGGCCTCCAAAGTCAAGTTGACTCTCTCCAAAATCTTCTTTGAATTCTTGTGGTAACTTAAATCCTTAATCTCCAAAGTCTTCATGCTATTCCTCCCTTGTATCATCTAAATAGCTGGCCAATAGTCCAGTCAGGCTTTCCCTTTCGACTCCGAGTTTCTCCATCCGGCTGACGAAAGCCGCCAGCTCCTGCTTCAGCAGTTTGCTCTTCATTTCCTCCAGGCGGCCTTCATCGGTCGTAACGAAGTTGCCTTCGCCGCGTTTGGTAAAAATATAGCCCTTGGCCGTCATTTCTCTAAGTGCCCGCTGGACTGTGTTGGCGTTGACCGTCAATTCAAGTGCCAGGGCTCTGACTGAAGGCAGCTTCTCGCCGGCCTTGAGCTTGCCCTGGGCGATCTGCAAGTAGATATAGTCTTCAATCTGCAAGTAGATCGGCAGGTTGTCTTTGAATTTCATTTGCACACCCCTTTGCTGTACTAGCTATCTAATACACTGTTAGTGTATAACGGATAAGTCCTTTCGTCAAGACAAAAATAGAGAAAAAGAAAAATTTTGTCCCTTTATCTTTGGCCTAGTTCTTTCCTATGCTTTTTATTTACCTTTCTTCCTTTAAATAATCAGCCAATTCTGCTTTTAAGTTAGACTAGACTGTTTTCTAACAAATGAACTAATACTTAAAGTTGACTTTAATTTCTTCCCGGTTGCTTTAACAACAGCTTCAGTCCTGTTTCATCTTCAGCTCATAGTCGCAAGAAAGCGTTTCTTTTTGTGTATTTTCTGTTAGACTACAATTAGTGTTTGATAATGTAAACTTTTCAAGGAGGACAACATGAAAAAGACTAAGACTTTTTTGGCTGCCGGTAGCATCTTGACAGCTGCATTAGCCTTGACGGCCTGCGGCGGCAACTCTTCATCTTCTTCATCTAACAAAAAAGAACTGAACTGGGAAGAATCAGCTGAAATTCCTACTATGGACCTGTCCAAGGCCACTGACTCAGCCAGCTTTACCCAATTGATCAACACCATGGAAGGTCTTTACCGGGCAAAGTCTGACGGCAGCCAAGAAAAGGCCATGGCTACCAGCGAAAAGGTGTCTAAGGACGGGAAGACTTACACCTTTACTCTCCGTAAGGACAACAAGTGGTCAAACGGTGACCCGGTAACCGCGCAGGACTTCGTCTACTCATGGCGCAGAACTGTTGACCCAAAGACTGCTTCTCAATACGCTTACCTGTTTGAAGGCATCAAGAACGCCATGGACATCCAAAACGGCAAGAAGAAGCCGGAAACTTTGGGGATCAAGGCGGTTGGCAAGTACAAGCTGGTCGTAAGCCTGGACCGGCGGATTCCTTACTTCAACAACTTGATGGCCTTCGGGAGCTTCTTCCCGCAAAACGAAAAGGCAGTCAAGAAGTACGGCTCCAAGTACGGTACTGCCTCCAAGTACATGGTCTACAACGGGCCATACGTGATGAGCGGCTGGACTGGCTCAAACCTGTCCTGGAAGCTCAAGAAGAACCCATACTACTGGGACAAGAAGAACGTGAAGCTTGACGCGGTCAACTACAGCGTGCAAAAGACCCCGTCAACTGCCTACAACCTCTACCAGTCAAACAAGCTTGACGCTGTAGCCCTGGACGCTGAACAAAGCAAGCAGCTTAAGAGCGTAAAGGGTTACGCTCTCTACCCACGTGGGACTACCTTCTACATCCAGTTCAACCAGGCTAAGAACAAGTACCTGCAAAACGCCAACATCCGCAAGGCTCTTTCTATGGCCATCAACCGGGAAAGCCTGACCAAGGTTCTGGGTGGCAGCAACACTGTAGCTCACACCTTCACTCCAGCCAAGCTGACCACGGTTAACGGCAAGGACTACACCAGCCTGATTTCCAAGAGTGACGAAGCTTACACTTACTACAACAAGAAGGAAGCGCAAAAGTACCTCAAGCAAGGTATGAAGGAACTTGGCGTTTCCAAGCTGAGCTTCAAGCTTTTGTCAGACGACACCGATGGTGCCAAGAAGTCTACTGAAGCAATGCAGTCAAACATCCAGGAAACTTTGCCGCAAGTCTCCATCACCACTCAGAACCTGCCATTCAAGACCCGTCTGGCCAGAACTGACGCGCTTAACTTCGACATGGTTGTTTCTGCCTGGGGTGCCGACTTCAACGACCCGATCTCCTTCCTGGACTTGATGACTTCCACCAACGCCCAAAACGGCGGCAAGTGGTCCAATAAGGAATACGACAAGCTGATCGCGGCTTCAAAGACTACTGGCTCAGACTCTGAACGCTGGAGCGACCTGTCCAAGGCTGAAGGCGTTCTGCTGAAGGACGTTGGTATTTCACCACTTTACTCAAGCACCAGTGCCTGGATCGTTCGTCCAGAAATCAAGGGCTTGGTAAACCTGCGCGACCACTGGGACTTTAAGTACGCTCACGTTAACTAGTGTCTGTCCCCAGAGGCTAACAAACTGAATCACTGAAAATAGCAGACCGCCTGGTCTGCTATTTTTGTACTTTAACTGCTTTTCTTGCTACAATTGAACTGATTTTTAAAGAGATTGGTGGCAGGCAAAAAATGTACAAAGTAGTCAAGAAAGAAACTATCAAGGCAGACCGCTTCACGGTCATTCAGGAGAAGGTGGCCAAGGACGGGCAAATCGCCCCATATTCCTACGTTACGATCGGCTTCGGAATTTCCATCATCCCCTTCGTTGATGATGACCACGTCTTGCTCTTGAAGGAATATCGGCATCCCGTTGGCAGCTGGCAATATGAATTCCCCAGCGGCGGCATTGATGAGGGAGAAGAGCCCAGTCAGGCAGCTAGAAGAGAGCTGCTGGAAGAAACGGGCTATGAGGCCAGCCAGCTGACAGAACTCGGTTTCACCTACCCTTCTTTTGGATCAACCAATGAGAAGATCACCCTTTTTGCCTGCCGGGCCCAAAAAATGGCTCAGCCAAAAAGAGAGATTCTGGAAGAGATCAAGATGGAGATCGTCTCTGTCGACCAGCTGGAAGATTTGATCGTCAAAGGTGAATTCGCCCACGGGGCTGGCCAGGCAGCCTGGCTCAAGTGGCGGCTGCTTAATGAGAGAAGATAAGACTAGTACAAAAAGGTCAAGTGTGAAAGCACTTGGCCTTTTTTCTCACAAAAGCAACAAATCTTTCCCGGTCTTGGTAAAGGGGTGGAAGCCGTCTTCATCAAGCCACCCGCAGTCCTCAATTCTTACGCCGCCAACGCCCGGCAAATAGATCCCCGGCTCAATGGAAAAGCACATTCCTGCTTCCAGCTTCTGCTTGCTTCCCGGCTCCAGATTTACTGGCTCATGGACCTGCATCCCAATCCCGTGACCCAAGCGGTGGGTAAAGTACTGCCCGTAGCCTGCTAACGCGATAACCCCGCGGGCCACCTGGTCCAGCTCACCTGCCGTCATCCCTGGTCTGGCCGCCTTAGCCGCCGTTTCCTGGGCTAACCGGACTGTTTCATAGATTTCCCGCTTTGCCGGGCTGATTTCACCCAGGGCCACCGTCCGGCTGACATCTGAAGCATAGCCGTCCTTCATGATCCCCAAGTCAAAAATCACCATGTCCCCGGCTTGAATCCCCTTTTGGCTGGGCAGGCCGCTGACACTGGCCGCGCTTTCCCCGGCCTGGACGATCAATGGAAAGCTTAAGTCCCCCATCCCTTTTTTCTTCAGCTGGTAGTCCAGTTCAAGGGCCAGCTCGCTTTCACTCATCCCCTGCCCCGCTTTTAAAAGGGTAAAAGCCAATTCCAGGGCCTGGTCGGCCTGCCTGCCAGCCGCCTGCAGCTTTTCAATTTCCGCCGGCGACTTGATCATCCGCTGTCTGGCCAGCCAGGAAGAGATGTCTGCTGCCAAATTTGCTTCCGGGAAAACTTCCTTAATCGCCCGGTAGTGGCTGAGGGTCACCGCCCGCGCTTCCAGGGCCCAATATCCTTTTGGCCAGGCGGTCATTCTCTCTTTTGCCTTCTCCCAAGGATTCTCCCCGTCTTGGTAAAAGCAGGCCCGGTCCGCCCAAGAAGTCTGCTTGACTTCTCCTTCATTGATCGCCGGAGCCAGCAAGAGGGCCTGGCTTCTTCTGGATACCAGCAAGGCGAAGACCCGCTCCTCTGTCCAGCTGCTGTAGCCCGTTAGGTAGGAAATGTCCACTGGATCTGCCACATAGGCCAGGTCAATACCTTTTTCATCCAAGTAGGACGTTAAGGCTACCAAATGCTCTTTCCAGGTTAATTTTCTGTCTTCTTTCATTGTTTTTCACTCCTAAGAAAGTATTCTTGCTTTATTTTCATATTTCTTTCCTTTTTTAACGAAGCGTCTAGGCAAAGCTCTTTGATCATTATATAATTTCTATCAAATTAAAAACATTCTATCGATCTATTTTTGGATTTTGGAATATTGCCGCGGAAATCTTCTCCGCGGCTTTTTTGTAATTTTTTCTTTTTCATTACAGCCTTTTTCTATCAATCCTGCTAAGAAACTAATTAGTCAGCCATTCCGCCTTCTTGTCTGAGTTTGCTTCCTTCATGTTTGGCCTGACGGCGGCCAGCGGAATCATGCAGACGGGCTTGAACGCCTTCATGGAATTCTTCCCTGACAAAAAGGGCCTGGCTACCGGGATCTTCTACTTCTTCGGGGCAACTGCTTCCTTTACGGTACCGATCATCACCGGTGTCTTGTCCGACATTGATATCCGCCTGGCCTTTGGTGGGGACCTGGCTGTCGGTGTTTTAGCCTGCCTCCTGGTTACCGTCATTGCTGTCAGCCGCGGTAAAAAGAAAAATCAGCAGCTAAACATTAGTAAGTAAGTTAATATACTTTTTTAAGAATTTCCCTTGCTTGAAATTTTTTCATCAGCCCTTGCAAGAAACAATCAGTGTTATAATTTTCACGAAAGAACTATTAACTTAAGCTGATAATCACCCACTTGATTATCCTTCAATCAATTAAGGAATAACTATGGCAGAAGCCCTTTACCAATTTACCGATCAAGAACGCGCCCGATATGAGAAAACACCCCTGCCACTTTTAGTTATGCAGGTCATCGACGGGGAGTCCCATGCCTTGCTGGCTTCTGACGAATACTGCAAGATGGTTGGCTCTGACCGGGACTCCATGCTGGCATACCTCAACCAGCACAGCTTTGACCGGGTCTACCCGGCTGACGTTGTCCGCCTGGCAACTTTTTCAGCCTCAGCTATCAAGTATCCCCAATGCCACTTGACCTACCGCCTGTCCATCAAGGGCGAATACCACACCCTTTTTGTCCACTCAAAGCGAATCAAGACTGAGGACGGCACAATCCTTTTGCTGGTTACCTACTTTGACCTGGGCAATGACCAGAGCCAGCAGACCAAGGAGCAAAGTGAGTCCCCGGACATGGACCTGCTGACGGACATGCCCAATGTCAGCTACTTCAGCAAGTTCGGAGATGACTTTTTAAGAAATCTCTTAAAGCAGGCCGGACAAGTTGACGTTATTTACTTCGACATTTCCTCCCTGCACTCTTACAACGACCACTTTGGCTTCTTGCAGGGGAACCAGCTTATCAAGAAGTGCGGGGAAATCATCCGGGCCAGCTTCCAGGAAGGGCTGACCCTGCGCTATGTCGACGACTCCTTCTTGACCATCACTGCTCCCAGCCAGCTTAAGAAGCTGCTGCCGGAGATCCAGAAGAAAGTCGCGGATTTTTCCGCTGACAAGGTCACGACCGTCAGAGCCGGCGTCTACCAGGTCAAGGAAATGGAAGCAGCCACCAGCGCCGTCGACAAGGCCTACCTGGCCCTGCGCTACATGGGCGATGACCGGCACAAGGCCTACCAGTTTTACAATACATCCGTCAAGAAGCGCTTTGAGCTGCAGGACTATTTGATGGGCCACTTTGAAGAAGCCCTCAGCCAGAACTGGCTCAAGGTTTACTATCAGCCGATTTTCAACCTCTATTCTAAGAAAATCTGCAACTTTGAAGCTGTCTCCCGCTGGCAGGAGCCAGGCAAGCCGGCTTTAAAAGCTAGCCGCTTTATCCCAGTTCTGGAAAGAAGCGGCCTGGTCTACCAGCTGGACCTCCATGTCTTAGACCATGTCTGCCAGCTGCTGAACCAAAGACGGGCCGACAACCTGCCAACCGTTCCGGTCTACATCAACCTCTCGCCTAGCGACTTCAACATCGACAGTTTTATCGATCAAGTTCTCGGGATCACCCAGAAATACCAGATCCCCCATAACATGATACAGTTTGACCTGATGGCTCGGCCAGTGACCATTGACCAGCGGCGCTTGCAGGACGCGGCGGCCGGCCTGCAAAAGCTAGGCTTCAGGATCTGCCTGGACCGCTATGGCGGGGAAAACAACGCCTTGTCAACGGAAACCATGCTGGAATACAATTTCGACTATCTTAAAGTCGACGTCCGCAGATTCAATACCAACCGGCAAAGGGCCAAGATCATCCTGGCTTCCGTCATCAACATGTCCCGCCTGCTCAAGATCGTCCCGGTTGTCAAGGGGATTGAAGACCAGGCCATGCTCAACTTCATCTGGTCCTTAGGAATCATGCTGTCTCAGGGGCGGCTTTTGGCTAAAGAAATGCCGGAAGAAGAACTGAGCCAGGAGAGAGATAACTTTGAAAGCGTTGAAGAAAGAGACCTTTTCTCTGGCTTCAACCACATCAACGTCCTGGATCCCTACTTGGAAACCCAGGACCAGCTGGACAACAACTTTGAGAATCCCCGGCCTAATTCCATCTTTATCGTCCAAAGCCAGCAGGCCAAGCTGGTCTACTGCAACAGTGCCTTCCGCTCCTGGACCCGCCGCTTGGGCTACGCTGATACAGAGGCTTTTGTCAAGAACTGCAACAGGGCGAAGGCTGGCAACTACAGCCGTTTTTGGACCGCTATTGACCAATGCAAGCAGGTCAAAGAGATCTCCCAGTTTGACTGGATTACCGACCAGGAACAGTTTAAAGTCCGCCTGCAACTGATCTCCAAGACCGACAACCTGACCGCCTTCCTCTCTGATGGCTACAAGGTCAAGAACCGGACCCCGCAAACGGACTACCAGCACTTGGTCAAGGAGGGCCGGGGCCTGGACCAGGAGAAGGTTCGCCTGGCCCTCTTGGAAAACAGCAATGTCGGCCTCTTCTGGAAGGATGGTCAGCTTGAATACCTGGGGGCCAACCAGCGCTTTTTGGACTACTTCGGCTTGAAGCTCAAGGATATCCTGGGCCAGCTTGGCTGCCCGTATCCAAATAACGATCATGATGATTTGCAGAAAATCATGGACCAGGAAAAACAGCTCTTAAAGGACGGGGTAGCCTTAAACGACTACCTGACCCTCAGTATCAACGACAACCACCAGACCTTCCACTACTATCTCTCGCCAATTTACGACGATAACACCATCTGCGGCCTCCTGGGCTTTATCATGGATGTTACCAACCAAATGGACGAGCTGAACCAGCTGCAGGTTGAAGCGGCCCGGGACCCTTTGACCACCTTGAAGAACCGGCGCAGTTTTGTCCGGGACTCCGGCTACTTGACACAAAGAGACATTTCGGTCATGATGATCGACATTGACTACTTCAAGACTTTTAACGACAAGTTCGGCCACCTGTACGGGGACGCGGTCTTGAAGAAGATCAGCGAGGCCCTCCTGCACGTTTACGGGATCGGTCACTGCTACCGCTACGGGGGCGACGAGTTCTTGGTCATTGAGGACTTTGAATCCAAGGACCGGCTGCGCAGGAATGACCAAAAGGTCCGGGAATACTTGAAACAGGTCAAAATTCTGGACTTGAAGTTTGACATCCATATTTCTGCCGGCTATGTCTATGGCCAGGCCCAGACCCCAGACGAGGTCTACGAGATGATCCGGGAAGCCGACCACATGCTCTACCAGAGTAAGGAAAATGGCCGCAACCAGATCAGCGGCGGGCCTTCGCGCTATAATTAGCCTGCTATTTAACTGAATGAGCATTAAAAAATCCACCCATCTGGGTGGATTTTTGCTTGCAGTGCTTTCTGTATTTCTTTTTTCTCCCTGTTTACCGCAAGCGGTGTTGGAACTGCTTTTCGATGCCGGCATGGTAGACCAGGTTGTAGCCTAAGCCCGCCCCAACGGCTGCCTGCAGGCATTCAAAAGGAAACTTGACCAGGGAGATGGCCGGGGTCGCGTAAATGAAGGCCCGGCCTAAAGTGTAGCCAGTTACCATCACGGCGGCGCCGATAAAGATGCCCAAGATGACCTTCTTTTGCTCGCCGGCAAACTTGTGGGCAAAGTAAGAGATGATCAAGGCTTCAAAGCCGTGGGAGAAGAGGCTGACGAACATGGGCGCCGGGTAGAAAAGGAAGTCGCCTAAGAAGGCCCCTACCCCGCCGACCACGAAGGCCTCTGATGGGGACAGCAGCAAGGCCGCCGCCACGATGACCACGTCGTTGAAGTATAGGTGGCCGCCCGGGACAGGGATACTGAATGAAGATAAGGCAACGTTCATCGCCATCAAAACGGCGACGACGGCGGTTCTTTTGACTGACCATGATTTTTGCATGTGATTTCCCTCCAGCTTGTAACTTTACCTTCTATTTTAGCACTTTTTCAGTATTTTTTAAGGCTTTTTTCTTACAAAAAAGAAGAAAGAAAAAGCCAAGGCGATGGCCTCAGCTTAGCTAATTTAAGATATGGATTCTTGATTTTTAATGACGGTATTTTTTATAAGATTGGCTTTCTTCTCATGGCCACGGTCTTGATGTTCAAGAGGTCCTTGGCAGTGATGTTGTGAGAAACTGAGTTGGCCCCGTATGAGCCGGTTCCCAGGGTCAAGGATGGCATCATGTTGTTGTAGACCCCGCCGATCCCACCAAGGGCAGCCGGGCTGTTGACCAGGATACGGCAGGCAGACATGGCGAAGGCAAACTTGCGGATAACCTTGCTGTTTTGGGTGTGGATGCCGGCAGTGTGGCCCCGGCCGCCATAGTTCAAGAGGTCGGTGCAGATCTTGAAGGCCTGGGCACTGTTTTCCGCCTTGTATAGGGTGAAGACCGGGGACAGCTTTTCAGCTGACAATGGGTACTTCGGGCCAACCCCCCTGTATTCTGCCACAATGACTTGGGTGTCGGCGGGCACGGTCACCCCACACATTTCAGCGATCTTGACCGCACTCTTGCCGGCCATCGGGCCAGCGACTGTCCCCCGGCGGGGGTCGATGAAGTGTTCTTCAAAGAGCTTGATTTCGTCAGCCTTTAAGAAGTAGCAGTGGCGCTTTAAGAAGGCTTCCTTGACTTGGTCATAGACCACCTTGTCAACGACGACGGAGTTTTCTGAGGCACAGATCATCCCGTTGTCAAAAGTCTTGGACAAGACGATATCGTTAACTGACTGTTCAATGTCCGCTGTCTTTTCAATATAGGACGGGCCGTTGCCTGGGCCTACGCCCAGGGCCGGCTTGCCAGTTGAGTAGGCAGCCTTGACCATGCCCGGGCCACCAGTAGCCAGAACCATCTGGACCTTTGGGTTGTTCATCAGAGCCGTCGTGGCCGTGAGACTTGGGTGTTCGATCCATTGGATCCAGTTTTCCGGTGCCCCAGCGGCAACCGTGGCTTCCTTGATCAGCTTGGCCGTTTCAACGCAGCACTTTTGAGCTTGCGGGTGGAAGCCGAAGATGATGGTGTTCTTGCTCTTCATGGCGATCATGGCCTTGAAGATAACCGTAGAAGTCGGGTTGGTGACCGGCGTTACCCCGGCGATGACCCCGATCGGTTCAGCAATCTTCATCAAGCCTTCCTGCTTGTCTTCTTCGACCACCCCGACCGTCTTCATGTCCTTCATGCTTTCCCAGATAGTCTGGGCAGCATAGGTGTTCTTGGTCACCTTGTCTTCGACCTTGCCCCGGCCAGTTTCATCAACTGCCATTTGGGCCAGGTAGCGGGCATTGTCTTCACCGACTTTTTCAATGACTTGGCAAAGCTTGTCCACGTCTTCCTGGCTGAAGTCGTCCATTTGGGCTAAGGCTTCATGTGATTTATTAACCAAAATATCGATATTGTGGTAGATTTCGTCTTCAGTTTGAACTGACTTTTCCACTTCTGTGGTGCTTTGCTTAGGCATTCTCTCGTCTCCTGCTTCTTGTTTATTACTTGTGATTCATTTCTCAATTACTACTATAACAGCATTTAGCAAAAAGAAAAGAGGGGGAAATCCCCCTTTTTTAATAACACAAGAAGCTCTTTGCCCCTTATATTTTGCCTTATTAGCGATGTAAGCGGTAACCATCTTTTGGTATTGTGAATAAATTATTTTACTTTCCTTTTCAACTTTTACAAAAGATAGCGATTTCTGTCACAAAAGTTAAAAGACGCTTTTCCAACTTTTTCGCCGATAAAAAACAGATTTGCTTGCCTGTATTCTCCTTTTTTCACTAAAAAAGACTGGGTAAAAGCCATTTTATCTTTTAGCAGTTCAGTAATTTTTTCACTTGATCTCTGCTTTTTAGCTGTTTTTGGGCAAAAAGAAGAGAAAAAGCAGAGATAAGATACTCTCTTCGCTAGAAAGGCTAACCTTCTGGACAAAAAAACAGCCATGACTTCCGTCATGACTGTACAATCTGTTCAATTTTAGTTATCGGACCGCTTGTCCTTGGCCCGCTGGTGGAAGTAGCAGAAGCTGCCGAAGAAGATGACCCAGGCCGTAGCCAGGCTGGCCCCGAAGATATCTTCTTTGACGAAGAAGAGGCTGAAGAAGATGATCAGGAAGAAGGCAATCGTCAATGGACTGGTTACCTGGTAAAAAGGCATTTTGAAGCCGTCTTCCATAAAGTCACTGGACTTGCGGTACTTCCGGTGGGCCAGCAGGGCCAGGACGTAAACCAGGATGAAGATATCACTGGTTGCCCCGGCGACCATGCTGAAGGCCTCAATTGCCGTGTTAGAGAAGCTGAGGATTGGCGCGATCAAAGCGAATAAAACTGAGATCCCGATTCCTCTTGCCGGTACCCCATTTGGGGCAATCTTGGCAAACTTTTCCTTCAGCCAGCTGCCGCGGATGGCTTCTTGCGCTAATTGGAAGAAGTGCCGGCCTGCTGAGAAGATGGTTGAGTTCAAGGCTGAAGCCGCGCTGGTCAAAACCACGAAGTTCAGAACTGAAGCCGCGGTAGTGAAGCCGGCTAACTGGAAGACCTGGACAAAAGGACTGCTGGAGGCAGACACTGACCGCCAAGGAACCACGCACATGATCACGGTCAAAGTCCCGATGTAGAAGATCAAGATTCTTAGCAGGGTCTCATTGACCGCCTTTTTGATCACCTGGTGGGGATCTTCAGCTTCCCCGATCGTGATGGTCACGAATTCAATCCCGGCAAAGGAGAAGAAGACCATCGGGAAGGCGGTAAAGAAGGCGTAAGTGCCATTTGGCGCCAGCTTGAAGTTCTTGGTCAGGTTGGCCAAAGAAGCATAGCCGACTGGGGTTTTAGCATGGCTTGCCACCAGGAAGACCCCGGTCAAGATCATGGAGATAATAGCGATGATCTTGATCATGGCAAACCAGAATTCCGTTTCCCCAAAGAGGCGGGCTGCCGTCAAGTTCAGCAGGGTCAAGACTCCTAAGAAGATCAGCTCAACCAGCCAAAGAGGCGCGTGCGGGAACCAGTACTGGAAGTAGGTCCCGACCGCTGTAAGTTCAGCCATACAGGCAAAGAGCAGGCCGATCCAGTAAGACCAGCCAGCGAAGTTGCCGGCTGCTGGCCCCAGGTATTTAGTAATAAATGAGACGAAGGTATGGTGGTTGGGGTCTGAGTAAAACATTTCTCCCAATGCCCGCAGCATGAAGAAGAAAAAGACCCCCATGAATGCATAAATCAAAATGACTGATGGTCCAGTGGCCGAGATCGTGCTGCCGGCCCCTAAGAAGAGACCAGTCCCAATCGTGCCCCCGATGGCAATCATCTGTACGTGCCGGTTCGATAAGGACCGGAGCGTTCCGTCCGCGTTTTCGTGTTTTTTCGCCATCTGTCCTCCTAAATAATTAAAGCAACATTAATCTATAATTATTTTAATAATAGAGGAAATAGGCGGAAAAGTAAAGTTTTTAAGTAAATTAGACTGATTTTCGCCCTTTAATCGAACTGATCTTTAAGATAAAAATCTAAGGGCTGTTGATCTTCCAATTTAACTTTCTTTGCGGAATACAATTTGTTTTTCTTTAAGAAAGCAATTGTCTGGCTGTAATTGCTGTAAACCGGATAGTAGATCTTGGCCCACTTGCCATTTGCCCGTGTCCAGGAAACCGCGACTTGGCCAATCGGCTTCTGCAGGCTGGCCTGCTGGTAGTCCCACTTGGCTAAGTCTTGCTTGTAGGCTGCCCGGAAGTCCTTGTAAAGCTGGCTGTCCTGGCGCTTGATCGTTTCCTTGCCATTTGTGTAGGTAAAGGACACGCTATCCAAATTGTCCATAATCATCTGGTCGTGGTAGATCTGGAAGTAAGCCTGCTTATAAGCCTTGGTCTTGCTGATTGGTTCAAAGTATTTCTTCAGGGTCTTTCTATCCACATCATAGACCCTGGTCTTGACGTGGCCATTCTTCATTCTGAAGACAAAGCGCATCGCGACTGAATCTCCCCGTTCATGAGACCGGTTCTGGGTAAATTTGCTGCCGGCTTTGACCAGATTTACGAGGTCACTGTTTACCGGCAAATACATGTATTTCGCGGCATAATCGCTGGCGTTACCTTTGACTGATTTTTTGCCCATGTAATAGTTGGTATAGATGCCGTCATCCTGTGAAATTGCCACACTGGCTACTTGCTTGCTTGCAGGCAGCCAACCATCGTAGCGCTTGGCTCCCCAAACCATGCCGGCCAAAATTGCTAAACCCGCCACGGTTAACAGCAAGCTCTGAACAAAGTTGTGCTTCCAAGCGGCCAGGTCGAATTTGAAGATAATTTCCATCAAGCTGGCAGTTATTAAACCAATGATGAGGGCACCAATAATGCCGCAAGCAAAGTTTAAGCCAACCATCATGTAGCCAAGAATCCCGCCAATTGCCGCGAAATAGACAACCAAGATGATCTTAACCACCTGTTCAATCCAGGCAAAAGCAACAGCTCTACCCGCCTTTTCATTAGCCCGTTTCTGGTAAGCCCAGTAGGCTAAGGCCAGGTAAAGCACGGTCCAAAGCAGGTTAATCCCGATCCCCAGCCAGTGATTTGAGTTATATACCTGAGTCGAAGGATTGGTGTATGCTAACCAATCATGATTGTCATAGCCAGCCGTAGTTGCCAAGTCGGAATAGAAAAATGAATTCAGAAAAATCAAGCCAGTTTCAAAGCAGGAGAAGAAGATTGTGGCTAAGCCAGCCACAAAGGTATTCCCTGTGACCATCATGCTCAAAGAGGCGATAGCGTACCAGGCTGAAAAGGCAAAGAGGTCAACCAGAAAGCCCCGCCAGACCTCACCGTCAGCCAGGAAATTAGCCCCGCCTGCAGCCAAGATCAGCATTCCGGCCAGGAAAAAGAGCAAGTAAAGCAAGCCATAAATAAGCAAGCTGTTGACCGTAATTCCGATGAAGCGGGTCTTGCGGCTGACCGGCTGGCTCTCGTAATAGTCCACTTGCCGCGGCACGTGCAAGAAGCGGAAGCCTTCAAAGGCCAGATAGATGCCGAAGATCCCGGCCATGGCAGCCGACATGCTCTTATTTTGAAAAATATAATATGTCCGGGCGTCATGCAGCAAGGAAGCCGTATTAACACCTTTGTTGCTGATCAAAACCAGAACCGGCCCAACGATATAGAACATGGCCATAATCAAGATCGCCAAGACTACAGGTACTTTCCGGTGCCGCAGGATTTCTTTTTGCGGCAGACCGTGTTTATTTAAGGATAAGTTTGCGCGTGTCATAGCCAACTGCCTCCGCTTCTGCAATAAAGATTTCTTCCAAGGTCAACGGCAGGATTTCGAAGAAGGTCATCGGCACATGGTCAAAGACCGCTTCGACTTCTCTCCGGCTCCCCCGCACGACCAAAGTGTGCAGGCGGCCCCGGCTGCTGTGGTCAACCAGCTTCAGCTTGCCCAGGACTTCCTCCATGTCCCGGTCGTCCTTAAAGACGCACTGCAGCTTCTGGATTTCCAGTTTCATGTCGGCCAGGTCTTCTGATAAAAGCAGACCGCCGCTGTGCAGGAAACCGATGTGGTCACAAATATCTTCCAATTCCCGCAAGTTGTGCGAGGCAATGATCGGGGTCAATTGTCGCCGGTCCATGTCTTCGGCAAACAGGCTCTTCATGCTCTGCCGCATAACCGGGTCTAAGCCGTCAAAAACCTCATCTAAAAGCAGGTACTTGGTATTAGTACATAATCCTAGCAGGATCGCCAATTGCCGCTTCATACCCTTAGAATAGTCATGTACGCGGCGCTTTGGCTCTAAGCGAAAGTCCGCCAGCAGTCTGGCAAAACGTTCTTGGTCAAAGTCCTGGTAAACCGCCGCATAATCCCTGGCCATAGACTCCGCTGTGGCATTTGGGAAGAAGTAGGGGTCATCTGGAATGAAGCAAAACTTTTTCTTTGCGGCTGGATTGTCATAAACCGGCAGGCCATCAATCGTTATATAGCCAGAAGTCGGCCGCAGGATGCCAGCGATCATCCGCAAGAGGGTGCTCTTGCCGGCCCCGTTGGTCCCGATCAAGCCAAAGACCCGGTCTTCTTCAATGGTCAGGTTAAGGGCCTTAATAGCCTCTGTCTGCCCATAATCCTTGCTTAGTGCATCAATCTCGATCATCTTCTGCCGCCTCCTCCATAGCCTCAGCAAATAATTCCTGTGGATCCAGGCCTACTGCTTGAATCTCCTTAATTAAATCAATCATTTTCCCTTTCAGCTCTTCTTTTTGCTTGCTCTTCAGCGTTTCATTGGCCCGGACGAAATTCCCCCGGCCCTTGACGCTGTACACGTATCCCTCCCGTTCCAGCGCGGCGTATGCCTTCTGCACTGTATTAGGGTTAGTCGACAATTCCATGGCCAACTTCCGCACTGATGGCAGTTGCTCATCTGGCAGCATGACTCCGGTCAGAATCAGCTGCTTGTACCTGTCCGCGATCTGCTGGTAAATCGGCCGGCTGTCTAAATAGTCAATAAAGTCCACTAGCTCGCTCCTTTCTATCCGTCTCTACTGTACTATTAATTCTAGTACACTAAAGACGAATTGACAAGCACTTGGCAAAAAGAAAATAGCTTCTTTCTAAAGTAAAATAAGCAGCCAAGGGAATTTAGAAAGAAAAGAATAAGACAGAATGAAAGAAAAAAGAAAAATAAGCGAAAACAAAAAAGAAGCAGGTATCTACCTGCTTCTCAATGACGGTCCATGCGGGATTTGAACCCGCGATCTCCTCCGTGACAGGGAG
>JAQDCK010000008.1:0-18352 GCA_027681045.1 Lactobacillaceae bacterium AF64-9pH9TA
GAACGGGTTATTGCCTGGATCTGCAAGCTGGACCACGTTCGTGAAGCCATTCCATTCCCAAGAATGATCAACAGAATGCAACCATAATATATATACGAAAAATAGCTTGGAGAAAATCTATCTCCAAGCTATTTCTTTGCTGTTAGTATCTCTTACTTCTTCCAGTTCAAGTCACTAGTTGCGTCATCTTCAGTGATTTTCCGGATAACCCGGCAAGGGTTGCCAGCGGCCACAGAGTTGGCCGGGATGTCTTTAACGACGACGCTGCCGGCGCCGATCACGGAGTTGTCACCGATTGAGACGCCAGGCACCACCCGGACTCCTCCGCCGATCCAGACATTGTTGCCAACAATAATCGGGTAGGCATATTCCAGGCCGGTATTTCTTCTGGCCGCGTCCAGCGGGTGGCCTGAGGTGTAGAAGCCGCAGTCAGGGCCGATGAACACATTGTCGCCAAAGGTCACT
Source organism: Lactobacillaceae bacterium AF64-9pH9TA (assembly GCA_027681045.1). GTDB lineage: Bacteria > Bacillota > Bacilli > Lactobacillales > Lactobacillaceae > Lactobacillus. The sequence goes on from JAQDCK010000008.1 coordinate 466, forward strand.
CCCCCAGCATCCAGGACAGTCAAATTATGGTTGGCGTAGAAGTTGTCGCCTACTTTAATATTCCAGCCATAGTCGCACCAGAAGTTGGGTTCGATGTGGCAGTTTTCACCAGTTTGGCCTAGGATTTCCTTTAAGAGTTCCTTCTTTTCTGCTCCTGCCGGCAATTGGTTGTAGCGGAGGCACTTGGCCTTGCAGGCCGTCAGTTCCGTCACCAGTTCTTCGTCTTGGCCAGGATTATAGACCTGGCCAGCCAGCATTTTTTCTCTTTCAGTCGGCATTTCTTTCCTCCAGTCCCTGCCAAATCTTTTTTGCTCGTTATTTTACTATAAGAGTTATTTTTGAGCAATTAACTATTTGTCCAAAGGAAGTCAATCGAACACTTTATTAAGCCAGCAGACCTTTTGCCAACATTGTTTTGTTGGGCGCGGCGAAGCCGCGCATTTGTGTTATAATTATTGTAGTAACAATTAGGATGCTTAATGGAGCATTAAAAAAGAAAGGAGCATGTCATGTATCCCCACCAGGAAGGCTTTGAAAATTGGTGCCGGGGCCCGCAAAGGCTCAGCCCTAAGTCAATTGCGAACGCCGATTACTGTTTGGACCACTTCTTCACCTATGCTGAAGTAAATTTTCCATCCAGCGATGTCAACGAGATCACAGCCAGCAATGTCCGTGACTACTTGCAGCAGTTAGCGACTAAAGAAAACCTGCAGGTCACGACCGTTAACAAGTATGTCTCCTACATCAAAAAGTACTTCTACTACCTGGCCCTGGCTGGAATTACCCCAAGCTATCGTTTACTAGAGCTCAAGGGCTACTCTTTTGAGCGGCAGAAGACCTATATGATCGACTGGCCAGAGCATTTGCCTGCCCTTATCCCCTACGTCAAGCAGCCGCTGACTCTTTGGCTGCTGCAGCTTTTTGCCCTGGGCTACCAGGCTAAGGAACTCTTAGGGCTTCGCTATAGCGAGGTAAAAGACAATTTAGGAGAGATGACTGACTACCTGACCGGAACACTTTCCTTTGAAAAGGACCCGGATCCTTATATTTTCGCCTCCAGGTCCGGAGAGCCATATGCCAGTACCAACAACATCATGCAACTGGTCAAGGCCGATAAGGATCTCCTCTCCCCTATGCCAATCACTTTGACCAATCTCCGCCTCTCTTATGTCTATTCCTTGATCAGCCAGCAGAAGTATTCTGATAAGGAACTCCTGGAGATTTTCCGCTGCCCGCCAAAGCGTCTAGCCTACTACCAGTACAACGCTGCCCAGTGTAATCTCATTCCATTTTCTGAAGAGATGCTAAAAAAGACCGGCCCAAACGCCGCCCCTGCAAGAAAATAGGCTATAATAAGTTAATAGTCAGTAAAAGGAGATTTTTAATCAAATGAAGAAAAAGAATAAGCAAGCAGCTGAAGAAGAAAGCTGGGGCAAGTTTTTCCGGGATGTCCTGGTCATGTTCCTGGTTTTTGCCTCAATTTATTATGTTGTCTTCTCCTTCTTCTTAGCCAATGAAGTGGTTTCTGGCCCGTCCATGCAACCGACCTTTGAAGACGGCGACCGTTTGATTGCTGTGCGCCACTTCACTCCGAAGAGGAACGACGTCGTCATCATCAAGGCACCGGACCAGGCAAACGCCATGTACATCAAGCGGGTGATCGGCCTGCCAGGTGACACGGTTCAGTCCAAGAACGACGTCCTCTACATCAACGGCAAGAAGACGACCCAGCCATACTTGAACAACAAGTACAAGAAGGCCGACCGTTTAGCCGGGGTCAACTACACGAGCAACTTCAAGATCAAGCTGAAGAAGAACCAATACTGGGTCATGGGGGACCACCGGGACGTTTCAAAGGACTCCCGCTACTTCGGCCCAATCAAGCGGAGCAAGATCTTAAGCAAGGTAGTTCTGCGCTACTGGCCAGTTACCCAGATCAGCAGTAACTTTTACTAATAAGTAGTAAAGGGATAAAAAAGCCTCTTTCCAAAATTTTTCATTGTGCTATAATCTGGAAAATGTTTAAAGGAAACGAGGTAATTGAAATGGAAAGCAAAAAGAAAGCCCTTGAAGAAGAGAGTTGGGGCAAGGAAGAAGAGAGTTGGGGCAAGTTTTTCCGGGACGTCTTAGTCATGTACCTGGTCTCCGCCTTAGTCATGTTCCTGGTCTTCGTCTCAATCTGTTATGTGGTCTTCTCCTTCTTCTTAGCCAGTGAAGTGGTGTCTGGCTCCTCCATGCAGCCGACCTTTGAAGACAGTGACCGTTTGATCGCGGTCCGCCGCTTCACTCCTAAGAGAAACGATGTCATCATCATCAAGGCGCCGGACCAGGCAAACGCCATGTACATCAAGCGGGTGATCGGCCTGCCAGGTGACACGGTTCAGTCCAAGAACGACGTCCTATACATCAACGGCAAGAAGACGGCTCAACCGTATTTAAACAATAAATACCAAAAAGCTGACCATTTAGCAGGCGTAACTTATACTAATAACTTCAAGGTCAAGCTGAAGAAGAACCAGTACTGGGTCATGGGTGACCACCGGGATGTGTCTAACGACTCCCGCCGCTTCGGGCCGGTTTCCAGAAGCTCTATCTTGAGCAAGGTGGTCCTCCGCTACTGGCCAGTTACCCAGATCAGCAGCAACTTTTACTAAAAAATTCTGAAGCTCCCTCACTAGCTTTTCAAAAAATGGTAAAATAAAGTTATTAAGGAGTGAAAATCAATGAAACCAGAAGAACTTTCGGATGCAATTATCGAATTTCAGAACAAGCACTCTGTGAGCGATACTACCCTGGCCTTCGCCAGCCACCTCTCAGTGGAAAAGGTGCACGCCATGAAGCAAGGGCGGGGCAACTTTACCAGCGATGAAATCAATCAGATGCTGGACTATCTCCAGAGCCAAATGTAAGCAACCGGGCCAAACGGCCCGGTTTTCTTTTGCCTTTTTTCCTCTCTCATTTCTTTTTATTCCTTCATTGTTTCACGCTAACTATTTTACATTTTGTGTAAAGTGTAAAATAGCTAAAATATTGTTATATCAAGGACAACAGCTGTTATTTTCTTAACAGCTGCCATTTTTATCATTTAACTTTAAAACGCAATCACAAGCGATGGAGCCTGCTATTACAGCATTTCTCTTTACAGCTCTGTAAGCCTTTTTCTTCAATTTTTGTTCCACGGTCTCTTTTTAACCTATCCCCGGCCAAGTTATTCACAGGCAAAAAATAAGAGCCGCCCTAGAGCAGCTCTTATTCTACAGTTATTCTCTTCTTGTCTTACTTGTTCCGTTCAGCTTGCAGTTCAGCCATCTTGATCATGACGTCGACAGCCTTCCACATTGATTCCAGAACCGTGTATTCGTAGCGGCCGTGCATGTTTTCTTCCCCGGCAAAGAGGTTCGGGCATGGCAGACCCATGTAAGTCAGTTGTGACCCGTCCGTGCCCCCTCTAACTGGTTCTTCATTGATTTCAGTTAAGCCGCAAGCTCTGTAGGCATCCCGGGCCAGGTCAATGATTTCCATGTGCTTAGCCAGTTCATCAGCCATGTTATAGTACTGGTCCCACATCTTCAGCGTGATTCTGTCCCCGTACTTGGCGTTGAGTTCAGCCACCTTTTCCTTGACCAGGTTCTTCCGGGCTTCCAGGCCGTCGCGTTTGAAGTCACGGATGATGTAGGCCAGGTGGGCGTTGTCAACCGTACCAGAGAAGTCCATCAAATGGTAGAAACCTTCTTCGCCTTCAGTCTTTTCTGGTACTTCGTCTTGCGGCAAGGAGTTCTGGAAGTCGATCCCGACTTGAATGGCGTTGATCATCTGCCCCTTGGCTACAGCCGGGTGGACGTTAACCCCTTGAATATCCAGTTCAAACTGAGCAGCTGAGAAGGTTCCCCAGTCCAGCTTGCCCGGGCCTTCCCCGTCAACCGTGAAGGCAAAAGCAGCGTTGAAGTCTTCCACGTCAAAGTGCTGAGCACCAGTGCCGATTTCTTCATCTGGCGTGAAGCCCAGGCGGATTTCCCCGTGCTTGATTTCCGGGTGAGCCAGGAGGTATTCAGCAAAGGTGACCAGTTCGGCATCCCCGCACTTGTCGTCCCCGCCCAAAAGGGTGTCACCGGAAGCAGAGATAATGGTCTGTCCCTTGTACTTCTTCAAGTTCGGGAAGACGGCCGGGTCCAGGTAAAATTCGCTGTCGCCCAATTGGATCTTGCTTTCCCCGTCGTAGTTTTCAGTAATCTGCGGCTTAACGTTTTCTGAATTGAAGTCAGCCGTGTCGCAGTGGGCCAAGAAGCCCATAACCGGCACATCCCAGTCAACGTTGGAAGGAATAGTCGCGATGACCGTACCAGCCTTTTCATTGTAGTGAACGTCACTTAAGCCCAGTTCTTCCAGTTCCTTCATGATGACCATTTGGTAGTCCACTTCTCTTTGGGTGGATGGGAAGCGGTCAACATGTTCATCTGACCGGGAGTTGATCTTGACGTACTTCAAAAATCTTGGCAACAAAGTTGGGTATTCCATCTTTTTCTCCTTTTTCTTTACATAAACAAAAATATTTCACTTACTCAAAAATATTCTGGAAGGGATCGGTTGATTCAGCGCTGATCATGCACTCTACGCTCCAGCCCTCTTCCTTCTGCCAGGCTCTAAGGCGCTTGGCAGCTTCATACTTGAAGAGCTTCTCCGTGTAGTGGCCTGGATCAACTACTACCAAGCCTGACGAAATCATGTCATGGCCAGTGTGGTAGTAGACGTCACCGGTGATGTAGGCATCGCACTTGTCGGCTAAGGCCTGCTTCCAGAACTTGTTCCCGTCTCCGCAGACAAAGGCAACAGTTTCCACCATCTTATCCTGGTCAGCGCAGATCAAGCGGACCAGGTCCACCCCCATCTTTTCCTTGACGTAGTGGGCAAAATCAATTGCCTTCATGGCTTCTGGCAGGCGGCCCTTGCGGCCAATGGCGATTCCGTCCTCGTCTGGGGCAAAGCCGGTTACGTCCAAGAGGCCAAGTTCTTCCGCCTGCCAGTCGCTTGACCCGTCTTGGGCCTTGTCAGAATTAGTATGAATGGAGTAAACGGTAATGCCGTTAGCGATAATCTTAGCGTACATGGCCTTTTGCGGGTCGCTGTAGTCCAGGTTGTTAACCGGACGGAAGATCAAGGGGTGGTGGCTGACGATGAGGTCAGCGCCTCGCTTGATGGCTTCATCAACCACGTTTGGCCGGACGTCTAAAGTCACCAGGATCTTGTGGACTGCTGCTTCAATGCTGCCGATCTGCAGGCCGACCGGGTCGCCGGCACTGGCGATACTTTCCGGGAAAGCTTCATTCAGTTTAGCTACAATGTCTTTTACTTTAGTCATTTTCCCCACCCAATTCTGTCTTGATCATAGCCAGCAGGTCTTCGACTTCCTTGATCCGGGTCAAGTCCTTTTCCCGGGCCTTGTTAAGGTTAGCCAGGAGCTTTTGGTAGTAGGCTTCCTGTCCCTGCCACTTTTTATAAAAGACTTCGGTCTTGTTCTTCAAGAGCAAGGGGCCAAATTCCTGCTCGCGGACAGTCAATTCGTGAACTTCGCTAGTTAAGCGGGCCTTGATCAGCTCATAGATGTGGCCTGCTTCATAGACGATGTCTTCAGCGACGATCTCGTACTTGTTGGCCATCAGCCAGCGGCGGACGGTGTTTTCCCCAATATTGGCTTCAAGGACCAGAGTTGGGTAGTAAACGCCCCGGGAGGCGGCTTCAGAGAGCAGGTTGACCATCAATTTGCCGCCCATGCCGGCGATGACGACCGTGTCGATTTGGTCGCTTTCCTTAATGGTTTCCAGGCCTGAACCCAGGCGGGTTTCAATCTGGTCAGAAAGTCCCGCGGCGGCGATGTCCGTTTTCGCGTTCTCTAAGGGGCCAGCCGCGACGTCACTGGCGATAGCGTGGCTGATCTTACCGCTCTCTACCAAGAGGATCGGCAGGTAGGCGTGGTCGGTGCCGATATCGGCCAGGCGGCTATCTGGATCAACCATTTCGGCAAGTCTGTTAAGTCTTAAATTCATTAGTAAAACGCTCCTTTATCCAAAAGTAAATTCTATCATATGCCAGCCGGCAAAAGACAGTTTCTGCAAAAAAATAATCCACGTGCTATAATTAGTTGTAGTTTTGTCAACTTTTTGAATGACAGGAGGAAAAGAGATAGGGAAATGGACCGGACGGAGCCTACTACTTTAACTAATATGTGCATGATCGTGGACAAAGACCGGGTTCTGACGATCGACCGGGAGGACCCGGTTTGGCCAGGCCTGGCTTTTCCAGGCGGCCATATTGAAAAGCATGAGTCATTTCATGATTCAGTCATTCGCGAGGTCAAGGAAGAGACCAACCTGGACATTGTCAGTCCCCGCCTGGTCGGCTTCAAGCAGTTTTTTGACAAGCTGGACCGGCGTTACCTGGTCTTCTTCTACCGGGCCGACAATTTTTCAGGAAGCCTCCACGCTTCAAGAGAAGGCAAACTGGAATGGGTCAAGATCAGTGACTTGCCAAAGCGGCAGTTGGCCTACAACTTTGACCGGGACCTGGAAGTCTTTTTAAAGAATGACCTTGATGAGCATGTATTGTTGGACAAGAAGGACTTTTTATATTAATGAGCAAGAAAAAGAAAAATAATAAGAAGAGCAAGCAGATTTGGGGCGGAGTCGTGACGGTGGCACTTTTTGCTGCCCTCTTCGCTTTCGTAGGCGTGTATATCAATACTTATCCGGTAGCTAAAGACGTTAAGCTGGTCGCCACCCAGCCTAAGGCCTTGAAAGCCAAGAAGACGGTGGCTGAAAAGGACATCTGGGGCTATCCATTCGCCAAGTGCTACACCAAGAAGATCAAGTACCTGTCCGGCCAGCGCTACGGGAAGACCGATGTCTGCCGGCGAGTCTACCCGAAGAAGTCCTACTTCCATGACGGCTGGGACTTTGGCTGGAGCGAGGTTGGCAACAAGGCGGCTGTTTTGGCTATTCACCCGGGGACGGTGAAGAAAGTTGCCTACTTCACGGGTCTGGGCTGGTATATCTGGGTCGTTTCTCCAGACGGCTATGTTGAAGTCTACCAGGAAGGTTTCGCCAACCGGTCAGACATTACGGTTAAGGCCGGTCAGAAGGTCAAGCTGGGCGAAAAGCTCGGCCGGCTGACTGACTCCCACCTGCACCTGGGGATCACTAAGACCAGCGCTGACTACATCAGCAAGCATGGTCACCCATACAAGAACTACTGGCGGGACAACGGCACCTGGCTGAACCCGATGAAGGTGATTACTGAAAGCTTGCAGCTGCAAGCAGATGTTAAGGAATACAACGCTAAGGCAGCCAACTACAATGCCAAGGCTACCAGCTACAACGAAAAGCTGGCGGCTAAGAAGAAGAAGCTAAAGGCGGAAGAAAGCAAGCACCCTTACCACTACTTGAAGTCATTTATCAAATAGACAGAGAGAAAAAGACGACTGAAATTAATCAGCCGTCTTTTTTGTGCTTACTGTTCTTTACTGCTCTTTTCCAGGTCTAATAGATAACGTTTAGCGGCAAGGCCAGCGACATAGCCGGTAAGGCTGCCGGCAGCCCCGATGACCCGGTGGCAAGGAATTAAGATCAAGATCGGGTTGCAATTGTTGGCCAGGCCGATTGCCCGGCTGGCATTCTTGTCGCCGGTCATTTCAGCCACCTCCTGGTAGCTTCTGGTCTCTCCGTAAGGAATCTGCTGGAGCTGATGCCAGACTTTTTGCTGGAAGCTGGTGCCTTCTGGCGAAAGGGGCAGGTCGAATTTTTGTCTTTGGCCGGCAAAGTATTCCTTCAGCTCTCTCATGCAGGCCTTAACCAAGTCGTCGGAAGGATCATTTGGGATAATCCGGTCAGCCGGGACCTGGTCAGTTGCTTGGCCAGCCTTTTTCTCAAGATAATTTTCTGGTTCAACGCAGAGGATGGCGTCTTGGGAAGCAACAATTCTGAGCGGCCCGATTGGCGTGTCCATGACGGCCCGGGAGATGTTTTGGGCAAAAAGCTGCCGGTACTTAGCTGGCGACATCCCGGACAGCTTGCGGAAGTGGGCATAAAAGCTGGAGAGGTTAGTATAGCCGGAATCAGCGGCAACATCGAAAATGCTGGCTCCGGCCTGCAGGGCTTGCTTAGCGGCAGCGATTCTCACCTGGATCAAGTATTCTGCCGGCTTCATGTCGTAGTAACGCTTGAAGACCAGGGACATTTGTTTTCTAGTTGCGCCCAGCTCTTTCAGCTGTTGGTTAAGCTCTTGCCGGTCACTGAAATAGTTGTCAAAGACGGCCTTGCTTCAGCCAGGTCGCAAGTTTGGACTGCCTGCCACATTTCATTGTCATCCATAGCTCTTCTCCTCCATTCTCTAGTAGCTTCTACATGAGACTTTAACATATTCAGCATGTGTTTGCTTCCAAAAAAGGCAGATTCAATTGTTAGGACGAAAAAAAACGGCTGACCCAAGTCAGTCGTTTTTTAACTCTATGCAATTACTTCTCAATGAATTTGGCTGCTTCCAGGCCGGCAATGCGGCCGGAGTTTACGGCAAAGCCCATGGTGTTGCCTGGCAGGGTAAAGTTGTAGCTGTCAGCGTAGATGGTGTTAGCATCTGATCCCGCGCTGTAGAGGCCTGGAATAACTTGCTCTTCATCATCCAGGACTTGGCAGTTTTCATCAATCTTAACGCCGCCAACCGTGCCATAAGCACCGCTGTAGAACTTGCCAACCAGGTAGCCGCCTTCCCCGGTCAATTTGTGAAGGTAGTCAAGATTTTTGAAAAATTCCTCGTCCTTGCCATGGTCACAGTAGCTGTTGTAGTCGTCAATGGTCTTTTGCAGTTTATCGGCTGGGATGTTCAGCTTTTCAGCTAATTCGCCGACGCTGTCAGCCGTAATAATGGCCTCATATCCATTCTCTTCCGCCTTCTTGATCACCGGATCCAGCATCTTAAAGCCAGCAGCTGGGTGGACAATGTCCATGATGTCTGGACCATCTTCCTGATACTTTTGCAAAATCGCCCGGTCCATGATGACATAAGCGTAATGGCCTGGCTGCAGGAACATGGCATTGCCGGAAAAAGTAGTGTTGCCCAGCATCCCTTCATCCATAAAACGGTCACCCTTCTGGTTGATCATCAGGTTTGGCTGACGCAGCACCCCGTCAGCGACCATGTATTCCAGGTTGTGCGGCAAAATGTAGATCATTTCAACCGTGTCGCCGTACTTTTGGGCACCGGCATCCCACATCATCTCCAAGCCTTCACCATTGATACCCGGCACGTTGAAGGTAAAGAAGTCCTTGTCCAGGTTGAAGCCTAAGCGGTCCTTCAGCATTTCAGCGTTTGACCCGTAGCCGCCAGTAGCCACTACAACGGCTTTAGCGTGGACAGTGTACTTGACCGCTTCGCTTTCAGCGATTAAGCCAGTCACCTTGCCGTCTTCAGTCAAAAGCCCTTTAACTGGAGTTTCCAGGTAGAACTTAACGCCCAATTCTTCAGCCCGCTTGGTCAAGGCCTTGTTCATGGCTGAGGCACAGCCTGGCCCGATCTTGCCGTCGCCTGGATCAACGATGTGCCAGGTGGCGTTGGATTCCTTGAAGTAGCGGAAAGCTCCGGCGAACTTGACCCCCATGCCTTCCAGCCAGTCGATGGTTGAGGCGGACTGCTTGAAGTAGCGAGCGACCAGGCGGCCGTTAACCCGGTAGTGGGTGTATTCCATCTGGTTCTTCAAGGCTTCGGCCACTGAGATTTCATTGAAGTTGGCTTTTTGGATCTTGCTATTGATCCCCAGTGGCCCCATACCCATGTTGGCAGTCCCGCCAGTGATCTTTTCCTTTTCAAAAACCAGAACCTTGACGCCTTGTTCAGCGGCAGATACTGCTGCAGCTAAGCCAGCTGGTCCGGCGGCAACGATGGCCAGGTCAGTGGTCAATTCTTCACTGGTCTTGTCCTGGCTTTCCCCGCTGGCCTCCTGCAGGGCCTTTTTGACAGCGGTCATGATGGCATTGGAAGAAACCGTAGCGCCAGATACGGCATCGACATCGGTAGACTGGGCGGCGATGATTTCACTGGCGATTATGTCGTTGGCCTTAGACTGGTATTCCCCTGCTCCGACCAGGACTTCTACAGCACTGATCTTCCCGCCAGTAATGGTGGTAGCGACTTTAACTGGGCCGTGCAGGCCTTCTGCTTCAGTTTGGTACTTTCCGTCTTGATATGACATGGTATTTCTCCTTGCTTTCCTTACTTGTTTTCTTTAACCGCTTACATTGTATCGTGAAGAAAGTATAATAGTAATTAAGCAAGGTATCTAAATCATTAGCAAAAAGTAACTATTTAGAGGAGCAAAAAATGTTTAAAGAGCTGGAAAACGTTGACAGAGTTGAGATCAGCCATGATTCTTTTATTGAGGAAAATAACAGCAAAAATAGCTCAGACTTTCACTTGGAGTTGGTTGAAGTCCTCATCCCTTGTCACGCGGTCTTAAACAAGCTGCCCTGTCAGCTGGCAGCCTATGATATCGTTATCTCAAGGAAGTTTCCGCGGCTGGCTTTTTTCAACAAAGAACCTTTTAGTCTTAGACTGGTCAGTCTGGACTTTAAGCGGCAGGAGGTGCTCGACATGCTCACCATGGCCAATAACGGGCTGGTGCACGACATCTTTAAGGACCTGGACCAGGCGGAGAGCTACGTGCACTATACCGGCCTGGACAAGATGATTTGCCATGAGGGGCTGAACTTCTGCCAGCGAATCGCTGAGGCAGGTGAAGACGGCTATTTCGTGGATTATGAATTGTCTCTGGCCTGCGCGGGCTTTCTGACAGAGCTTTCCAGGCACTACCACGCCAGAGTCCGGCTGGATTCTTCACGCTTTCCCAGCAGCAATGTCCATTATGCTAATCCGATGACCAGGACGGGGATGATCATGAATTACCTGGTGGCTAATATTCAAGACGTGACTTTGGAAAAAATGGCTGTCCACTTCGGCTATCAGCCTAAGTATTTGTCCCGCTTGATCCGGCAGCTTTTTGACCAGACTTTCAGCCAGCTGAAGATGGAGACCCGGGTGTCGATCAGCAAGTCGCTCTTGGAGCTAACGACCAAGAGCATCGAGGAGATCAGCGAGATCGTCGGCTACCCTAGCGTCAGCAACTATTACCGAGCCTTTAAACTGGCCACCGGACTGACGCCGAGCGAGTATAGGAAGATCCGGCGGGAGGGATGATATAGAGCAAAAAGAAGTCTAGCAAAAAGCTAGGCTTCTTTCTATGGTATATTCTCAAAAAGTCAGCGGACCAGCTGCTAACAAGCGGATGGCTTTGGCTGTTATCCAGGCAAGTCCTTTTGCATCCGCCGCTGACGGGCAATTTCCTCCCGGAATGCTTGGTTTTCGTCGTTCTCCAATCTACGCAAATCCTACTCTCTGCCTCGGATAGCTACGCTCTCTCGCACCCGCCAATCAGGGTCAGCGACAAGCGATTTAGACTCCGTTTAGCTTCTTGAGTTTTCAACTGCTTCGCCTTTATTTATAGTTCCGAGTGCCTTTGCATTTAGGAAAGTCTGAGCATCCCCAGAACTTAGCCCCGTCTGATCTTCTACTTCTCATTTTCATCTGCTTGCCGCAAATTGGACAGGCGGGGATATTGTTTTCTTGCCCTGCATTCTGCTGTACCTTGGGACTAACTTCATCCGCTCCTTGAACAACTTGTTCTTCAGCTTGATTCTCAATTTGAGTATTGTCGTCGTAGAGATCAGGATGCTTTTGCTGGTACTTCTTCATTTCAGCAAAGGTCGTATCAGCAACCTTCTTGCCCTTGTACAGTGATAAGTCACCAATCACATAGAACTCTTTCTTTGCCCGGGTTGCCGCGACATTCATCATATTTGGCTCTTGAACCGCCCAACTTGCAGCACCCGCGCTATCTTTATCAGCACCTAAAACCATGAAGACGATTGGTGCTTCTTTACCTTGGAAGGTATGAATCGTACCAACATTTGTTGCTTTCCCTTTATTATATCTGGTAAAACCAATTTTTCTCAGTTCCTTAGCAAGTTCGCTAGCCACGTGCTTGAACGGTGAAATGACGTAGACAATATCTGGCTTGTCTTTATCTAATATATCTGGGTTCTCCTTGGCCATTTCCAGGATCTTTTGCTTAAGAAATTCCCCTTGTTCCTTAACGTATTTGTCCCTTGCCTTGCCCTTGATGTCATACCAGCCAGTTTTACCGTCTGATTTATTCCCTTGAACCATCAAACCGCCATATGACAGTTCATTGGAAATGTTGAACATCGGATACTTGCATCTTCTGTGAACCCACAGAGGAATCCCGATCCAATCAGTCTTCTCTTTGTCCTTATAGAAGCCATAGTGGCTGGCATTGTCAACCAGAGTTTGAACTGAAGCTGATTCGGAGAGATACTTCTCGCCAACTTTAAAGTGTTTACCTAGCATTGCCAAGATGCCTGGTTCCAGGCCTAAAACTGGCTTAATCTGTGACGGGTCGCCGACGACCATGACGTGGCGGCTGCGGAAGATTGCCCCGACTGCAGCTTGCGGCAGAGCTTGCCCCGCTTCATCGACAAACAAGTGCCCTAAAGACTGTGACTTGATGTTCTTGAACATGGATCCAAAACTTGCAAAAGTTGAGCTGATTACCGGGATCGTAAAGTTAATCCACTCCCAGGCATAGCCGATCAACTCTGGGCTCTTTTCCAAAGCCTTCTTTTGATCTTCCCAGATCATCTTCGCGGAGATAAGATTCCCCTTATTTTCAAAAAGGAACTGCTTACGTACCCGCAAAGCAGCAACGAACAGCTTAGTTTGCTCAATCCGGTACTCTTCATCAAACCATGGACTGGAGAGTTGCAAAGACTCGTAGTCAGCGTTCATATCCAGCGGCTTGCCTGAGTAAGCAGAAATCTCCGATTTTAAGCTAGCGATACTTTGTTGCTGCTCAGCATCCCAAGCAGTAAAAGCTGCCTGCTTAGCTTGAATTTCAGCATCGGAGCTTTCAATTGTCCGAGTATATTGCTTACTTTCCCGCTTTAAGCCATCTTCTTTAACCTTTAAATCAGCCAGCTGCAGATTTAGATCTGCCCCTTCTTGGTTCAAGGAGCTGATCTGCTCTTCATATTCTTTTTCTTCCGCGCTTGGCGCAAAGATGGAGAATAATCCTTTCTTTGGTTTCTTTGCTTCGGCCGCCTTAATTGCAAGTTCGTTACGCTTAAGCTTGTCTGCCAGCTCATCTCGCTGGTCACTAAGGTCCCTCAGCTTTTCCTCCAGTTGAGGTTGCTTGCTTTGCGCTTCAGAAAGCGCGGCTTTAATATCGGTAATCTCGCTATCCAAACTCTGCTGGCGATTCTGTTTTTCAGCATCGTAGTTACTGCTCAGCTGGTCAAGTTGATTATATTTTTGGGCAAAAGTTTCTGCTTTATCACGCAGTGCATGAACTTTTTGATATTGATCAGCAAAATCCTTATATGCCTGGGTGTCTGGAATGTAATCGTCTTTTAAGTACTGGTATACAGCACTTAAGTAGTCACAAATCTGCTTCATATTAGCTGATTTGCCACCCTCAAGTGAGAACAAGCCCCAGAACTTGTCAGGATCTTCGTTTGCTTCTATATTCAGCTTAGCCTTGCCATTTTCCCACTCTGTCTTGACTTTGGAGTTGGAAAGCTCACGGAAATAATCAATATCCTTAAACTTACTGTCTAAGTTCTCGACTAGCGGCAGTTCATTGACAATGTTTTGAACCGCACCGTTGTTTGAACTAGCAACAACAATACTATTTTCGGTGATTTTGTCTGGAAGAACGCTGATTTCCAAACCGTTGCGTTTGATCGCCTTGTCATCTCCAAGACCAACGATATCTCTAGCTTGCTCGACGACTAGTTCAGCAAAAATATCTTTCAGCAGCGTCGTCTTACCTGTGCCCGGAGGGCCATTGACACTCTGAATCTGTTGCTTATTAGCTTCAGTTGCCATGGTTGCTATGTTAACTGCGGTCTGCTGCATGAAGGATAAGGCATATTTTGTCTCGCTCGGAAATCTGCCCAAAGGGTAGTTCTTAGGTTCCAAAATCTTTTTGAAAGCGTCAGGATTGAAGCTTGGAGAATCCTTCTTGGAGTCCAGATTAATTCGTTCACCGGTTTGGTTGCCAAGCAAATATTGGCGCAAATTTTCACTATCAACGCCCTTGGCATATTCCAAGTCATTGATGAAGAACGAATGCAAGTTAGTAGCATCAGTCTCCAAGTTACGGACTACTTGGAAGCGGCTTGTTTCCTTCTTAAAGCCACATTTAGCAAATACTTTTGCTACAGCTTCATTGAATTTTTCACTCTTTTGAGAGCTATCAGCCTCATTGGCTTCTTCAAAAATCTTTTTGAGCTTATCATCCGTCAAGTCTTGCTCTACTGCTTGGAACTCGGTTTCGTTTGGTACCTTTTGTTCCTTGAGAATGTAGCTGCTCTCAGTATAGAAAGTTTTCTTATCATCAAAGTTCAAATCTCTGTCAAAATACAGGGCTAACGTGAACTTATTACCGTAGTTGATCGATTCTACTGGAGCTTTCAATCCATAAATTCTTCGCAAGAAGTCGACCACCTTGGTGAAGTCGAAAATGTCGAAGTAAAGAACCAGCCCACCATTCTCTCCGATCTTGTTCTTTTTTAATTGCTTTTGGAACAAGTCATAGTAGTCTGCTTGGTTCAAATCATCGAATTTATACATCAACCTGTCCTTAAGATCAATGTCACCTTCTGAGAGGTGCTCAACCATGATCCAAGACTCGAGAATTTTCTCCTTATCAGCCATAGTTATCTTTCCTCATTAATTTTATAGCAGTATGATTAATCAAAAAGAAATGAATATACTTAATCCGCTTCTTTTATGTCGCATAAATCCAGCATTTTAGGTCATGATGCTATCTTTAACATTGTCCTAGCTTTACTTTAAGGTTTTTCTGTTAAAAAAACAATATTAAATATCAAAAAATGACTCCGAT
The DNA here is from genome assembly GCA_027681045.1 of Lactobacillaceae bacterium AF64-9pH9TA. Lineage (GTDB taxonomy): Bacteria > Bacillota > Bacilli > Lactobacillales > Lactobacillaceae > Lactobacillus. Next base: position 15,488 of record JAQDCK010000008.1, read on the forward strand.
ATGATTACCGAAGTCATTTTGGTAGGTTATCTACTAGTTCTTTTAGCTGGTCTTGCCTTGAACGCCCTTTAAGTAGCTGTTTTCAGCACGAAAGATACGGTTCTCACATTGAAGCCTGTCGAGTTCTGCCTTCAGCTCTTCTACCTCTAGATCCGTATGAATACTGTCTTTTGCTTTTTGGCGAAAGCGAAGAGTACACAGCACAAGCGCTGTAGCTGATAAAACCAAACTAATGGCGTTTAAAATGTACCTTACATTACTGCTCATCTTTTTTCTCTCCGTAACAAATAAAAAAGTATTCCATCTTGCTCATGGTGAGATTACTAGGAAATTACCGGTCTTCAGACATCTACCTTTTAATCCTCAAAAAAGGCCATCGCGATCAATTATATCAAGACAGTCGCTATGAGGCATTTATCACGCTTCTTCAGTTTTTCGCTCGTCACTCACTACCCCTTTGCCAAATTTCTGTATCTGACTAAAATAATACTACAACAAGTGGCCAAAATGCAGCTTTGCCAATGACAGTATTTCACTTTTTATCACATTCATGTTATCCTTGTCCCTCTCATATTTCTCGTCATGGAATGAGATGAAATGTGGCGTACCTAGCTTCAAAGGATAGCTGGATCTTCGCTGTCTTTGATTGCCACAACTTCCTAGTAGTAACGAAAAAACGCGAAATTGGTTTAACCACCATTTTTCGCGTTTTTTATGCGTTCAAATATCCGTAAGCAATCTTTACTCTACAACCCTGTCCTTGCCTGCTGCCTCTTCTAAAGCCTGCTGCAAGGCTGGGTCAACAGCGTGAAGGTACAAGCCGTGAACTCCCCGGGTTAAAAGAACATTCAGTTCGTTTGGCAATAGATCTTCCGCAAAGTTTTCCTTAGTCCCATCCGCGAAAGTACGATATTGGACAGCATCTTTATTGCAGCTCTCTGCAGGGACATGGATGATTTTTCCATCCTTAAGTTTTACAGAGGGTCCAATTTCAACACCAACATAGTTGAGGTCAAAGCCTTGGACTGTGTAGGTTGAACCGATCTCACCAATTGTCACTGGCTGTTGAGCCCATGAAAGTTCCTTATAGCTAACGCCATCGTCAGTTTTTCTAGGCTTTTCGACTTGGTAATTCCACGGCATTTTCCAGTCGCCTTCGCTGACTTGCCAGTATTCAGAGCCATCCTTTGGACTGCTCTTGCTGGAATATTCCCAATCATAAGTAGCAACCATCCGGCTTATGCCATTATTTTGGTCATCGTTCTTTTCTTGGATGGCCTTCTGCATATCTTGGGGCTTCTTGAAGACTTTAATTTCATACTTGCCATCTTCTGGAACCTCGTCAATCAAACCCTTTTTTATGACATTATTCAACCATTCAATAGTCTGAGGCTCAGCATCGATCCGCATTTGGTTGTGCAGATGGATAATGTTCTCTTCTCCAATGCTATCTTTAAGCTCTTGAAATGAATTGCCTTGCCAAACTTGGGTTTTAGAAAGCACCTGCTTTTTATCGTAAATGGCGACAACAATTTTTGCACGCTGGCGAATATCTTCCAGCATGTTGGCAGTATCTGAAGTATAGCCTTGATTCTTTTGAGTTCTGAGCAGGTGTGCCTCATCAACAAATGCCACGTCTACCGGCTCATCCGGAGAATAATGATTGATAAAGCTAGCTGGTTTGAGGACACTCTTTGCATCCCCGATACCCAATTTTTTAGCAATTTGCAGGTAAACCTTAAGTTGCTCATCATGATTGACCATCATTGCCAAGGAAATCTTATTGCCATCTTTGCTAGTCAATTTGGCCAAGTCATAGTAAACATTACTCATCAAGACGGTTTTACCAGCACCCGCATCCCCAGTAACCAAGATCAGCTTGCCAGTTTCATTCTTGTCCAAAGCCTCTTGAACGCGCTGAAGAATCAGATCCTTAGCCTTGTTCTGTTCCTGCGTCAGTTTATTGAAAGGCGAAGCTTTAAAAATCGCTGAATTCTCAATTTCTTTTCTGGCTGGAAAAAGATACTTATAGTCTTTCTTAGCTGCTAATGTATCCCAGATCTTGTTGAAGATCGGCACAAATTCATCTTCGGTGTAATACATCCGCTGGGCGTTCTCACGACGATTGTTTAAGTGAGATACAGCGTCAACACTACTCAAATACTGCATCATCCGGTTTTCGATGTCCAGGGTGAGTGACTTGTTGAAGTGCTTATGACCGATCACAAACATGTGGGCATTATTTGCGTTCTTCAAAACCTGCCAGTCCGTTCTGCGCTCCGCATCCCCATTCAAGTGTTCCAGAGTCCGCCGCTGAATATCAATGGTTTCACCGACATAAACAGTATAGTCGTGGCGGTGATTGCTTTGCTTGCCAGGTTGGTCAATGATATAGACAGTCGGATAATCGATCAAATATTCTTGATCAGCCTTATCTGCATACGCTTGACGAATCTCTTCATTGATTTGCTTGGCATTATCGTCGCTATACTGAGTTTCGTAAATTATTGGTTCGTCAACTTTCATTTTGCTCCATCCTATCACGTTGTGTATATTCCCAGTTTATACTTTAAAGAGCTTTTGCTAAAAAGGCAATATCTAGGGCGAAAAAGCTATTAAAACGTAAGCACCCAATAGCGTGGTATCTATCAACCCTCGGGCAATAGTCATATACTGTTCTTAACAATTGAATACGGAGGAACACGACTGAACATCCAATCGTACCGCTCGAGCTGCCGAAGGGCAAACTCAGAACTAGGAATAAGCTTCCAAAGAACAGACTTGTCCTTAATCTGAAGTCCAATGGAGTTGAGCTGTCATTTTACAGTGATGCCACTAACGAGCTTATGCTCGAAGTCGTAGACA
>JAQDCK010000008.1:18362-66101 GCA_027681045.1 Lactobacillaceae bacterium AF64-9pH9TA
CGCTTGCTTACATAGTTAAGAAAAGCTTCAATCTTGATCCCTTCTCTGGCTGCGTCTTTCTCTTCTGCGGCAGCCGAAGAGATCGTTTCAAAGCACTGTATTGGGATGGCCAGGGATTCTGGCTGCTCTATAAACGCTTTGAGAACGGGAAGCTGGCCTGGCCGAGCAATGAAGACAAAGTTCGAGAGTTGTCCGATGAGCAAGTCATGTGCTTGATGCAGGGCTTTACCATTGATCCTAAAATTAATACCGCAAGAGCTCGTGAATTGTATTGATTTCACGAGCTTTTCTGGTATTCTTATGATTATGAATCAAGGAGGGACAACAACTATGACCGAAAAAGAAACTTTAGCTTTAATCGAAACGCTTAAAGCTAATATCGAAACGCTCAAAGCAAATAACGAAGAATTGCTCAAGCAGGTTGCCCTTCTTACTGAACAAGTTGCTTATTTGACTAATAAGCTTTACGGCAAATCTTCCGAAAAGAGAGCTGTCAACCCAGATCAGCTGGGCCTTTTTGAGGAAGACAACGCCTCTCAAGATGACGAGGACTTGCCCTCGCATTACCGAAACTATTACCTATAGGAGACGCAAGCAAGTCGGTAAAAAGCAAGACATCTTAGATTCTCTGCCGGGCGAGGAGATTCATCATCGTTTGGATGATCTTACCTGCCCAGACTGTCAGCACGAGCTGAAAGAGATCGGCAGCTTCTGTGCAAGAGAAGAGCTTCTCTACATTCCAGCCCAGGTTAAGCGAATCGACCATATCCAACACTCCTACAAGTGCCAGCACTGCAGTGATGAAGCACCAGCTGACAAGATTATCAAAGCACCTATACCCAAGACTCCGTTAACCAACAGTCTTGGCTCAGCTTCTTTGATCTCAAATACTATCTATCAGAAGTACGTTCTCAAGGTTCCTGCCTACCGGCAAGAGAAAGACTTGCGGCGTATGGGCCTTCCGCTTGATCACAAGACGGTTTCTAATTGACACATCAATGTCTGCGAGTACTACCTCTCCAGCCTTTACGAAGTCTTGAGAAAAGAGCTGCTAAAACAGGATGTAATTCACGCAGATGAGACGCCATATCGAGTCTTGGACAGTGAAAGAGCTAAAGACTACGTCTGGACCTTCTTGTCAGGCAAGCATTCCGAGAAGCCGATTGTCCTGTATCACCATGGATCACGAAAAGGCGCCAAAGCATGGGATTTCCTCGCGAGCTTCAGCGGATACCTTCATTGTGATCAATATCCTGGCTATTTACGATTAAGCCAATAGGATGTGACTCTTGTAGGCTGTATGGCTCATGCAAGACGAAAATTCCATGATTCCTTGCCTAAAGACAAGGCTATAGAATCCGACGCAACTTCAGTGGCTAATCAAGGGATCAACTACTGTAGTCAAATGTTTAGCCTGGAGCGCGCCTGGGAAGACCTTTCCGCTGAAGAGAGATACGAGAAGCGTCAGTCCGAATTAAAGCCTCTGCTAGAGAAGTTTTCCGACTGGTGCTCCAAGAAATCAATCTCCGTGTTGCCTTCCGGCAAGCTGGGGACGGCCTTCCAGTATTGCATGAAGCACATGGACAAGTTCATGAACGTTCTAAAAGATGGTCGCCTTGAACTGTCCAACAACAGAGCAGAACGAGCAGTCAAAGAGATCGTCATGGGACGCAAGAACTGGCTCTTTTCACAGAGCAGTACCGGCGCCAAGTCCATGGCTATCATTATGAGCATACTCGAAACTGCCAAGCAAAACATACTAACCTAGTGTTGGATGATTACTCGACGGAGTAGTCGTTCAACACTTTTTCTTTTACTATGTAAAGTGGAGATGAAGCCAATGCCATAGAGCCATTGGACACTTGATGTCGTAAGCAAAACGGGCAGCTTCACCATTCAATTGTGAATCTCGTCTAAGTATGTTGGCTGTTAAAGTCCTGTTGAGAAAATTAGATCTGATTGAATTGGGTGAAGCCAGCTCATCTTCAAGTAAAGCGGAGGTTTATTCTTATGGATTTGTTGAAAACTGTTTTCGGTATTGATGTTAGCAGCCGGAAGTCTAACGTATGCATTATGGTCAATGGCCAAAAAGTTAATGACTATGCCATCTCCAACGATATGGTAGGCTTCAATCAGCTGCTAGGTGACCTTAAGCAGGTTACTAACCCACAGATTATCTTTGAAGCAACTGGTGTATATTCTAGAAGACTCCAAGCGTTCTTGGACATGCACGAATTGCGCTATGTCATGATGAACCCACTAGAAGCCAAAAGAAAGACAAAAGATGACCTACACCAGAACAAGACCGATAAGCTTGATGCCTTGTACCTTGCCAAGCTGCAGTCTGAGCACCCGCAGCGGCTGGCCTACGTTCAAAGCGAAGAATATCAAGAACTGATGGCCAATAACCGCATCTATGAGCAGGCTTCGCACGATCTGATAACCAACAGGAATAGACTGCACAAAGCCATTCAGCTCACTTTCCCAGAGATTGAGCACCTAATGGCTAATCCGAGAGGGAAAAACTACTGGAGCATTGTTCTCAGATTCCCACATCCAGATATCGTACTAGAGACAAAAGAAGCCGATATCATCGACTTCTTAAAAGGCTTATCTGGTATTGGTAAAAAGCGCGCTAACGACATAACGCAAAGCCTTATTCGTTTGGCTAAAGTCGCATGTCCAGCGGTCAAAAAGAACTGTGCTCATGTCCGTGGCCTCAAAATGGCTATTAACAACATTCTTAGCGCTGAAGAAGAGTGCCAGACTGCTTTACAGGAGATGGCAAAGCTGGCTCCTAAGCGAGATCTGGAGATCCTAACAAGTATTCCAGGCATCGGTGAAAACACTGCTCTAAGAATCATTAGTGAGCTTGGGGATATCAGACGATTTAACAACCCTAACCAATTAAATGCCTTCGTTGGTGTTGATCCTCAGGTTTATGAATCTGGCAACCTCACGGCCCACCTGTCTATTTCAAAGCGCGGGACAGCTATTGGCAGAAAGGTGCTGTACTTGGCCATAAACCAAATTCAGTCGGCTAAGAAAGCGGGAAATCCTTGCCATATTGCGGATTATTACGAGAAACGAAAACGGTCTTCTGAGACTGCAAGTCACAAGAAGGCCGCTATCGCATCGATCCATAAATTATTACGGACGATCTTCGCTTTAATTAAGAATGATCAATTATATAGCTATGACGTAGCCAAACATAACTAAAGACTTTTGTCATAAAAATTGATCCAATAGATATTATAACAGCCTCTTTTTTGAAATTACAGAAGGTGGCTGTATTTATCATGCCCTAAATCAGATATTTGACTTGATTCTCCGGGAGCTATTTCTCGATTAGGCCTTTATTTCAAAATAAAATTGCCTAAAATCGTTGATAACACTTGACTTAGAGTAGAAAATGGCTTGGATCAATTCAAATATATCAACTATCTTCTAGACAAGCTGCCCAATGAGCTGTCATTATTAGACATTCAGCATCTGGAAGCCTATTTACCATGGTCTGAGAATGTTCAGCTTCACTATAAGTAAAGTCCCATAAACTGATTAATCCCATCTTAGCATCGCTAGGATGGGATTTTAATATACTCTGTTATTGGGTGCTTACCTAAAAGCTGTTCAGCACTCTCATTAAATTTATTTACACTCCTTGACAATCATCAGTAAGATTTGACAAAGAGCCGTAAATTTCAGTTGCCAGATATAACAAAAAACTGCAGAACTTCACTGGCAATTGCACCAGTTCATCTTGCGGAAATCGTCTCGTATTATCATGGTCGTGATTTGCTGGCCAATCTTTTGCTTTATCCGTTATTAATCACTGCGTCGATCAATGATTCGATCAGCTTCTTCTGCTGCGCGGTCGCCTTACGGTACTTCAGCAGAATCTCTTTTTCTTTATCTGAAGCTTCCTCCGGCAATGGAGCATTTCCATAAAAGAAGCTGAGCGGTTTTCCAGTAACTTCACCGATCCGGCGGATCAGCTGGTCAGATCCATTCTTGTGACCATTTTCAATCCGGCTGATATGCTTGGGATCTACACCGACATCATTTTCCAGCTCCTCCTGCGTTAAGCCATACTCTACTCTTGCTTCCCTGACCCGGTAGCCGATATCTGCATAATCAAGGCCTGAATGCGAAGAGTCTGAGTTATGCTACATCTTCTGCCACCTCCTTCATTTCCTTAGTAGTTCAACTATAGGAAAAATGAAGGGTAGTACGGAACTTGCTGAGAAATCACTTGGTGCGCTTTAAGATCACCTAACGCTAGTGCTAGCGATTTTAGGGTTTCTTGATATTCGTTACCTTCTCATGCAATATACAAAACCTTATGCATTGGTTCTCTTTTGCCATTCATCCACAATAGGCTTCCAATTCACATCTTCATCGGAATCACTTGTCCAAATATTCCAAAAATCTGGAGTTTCTGAACGTGGCCTCTGTCCGGCGTTTAATGAACGCATTTCAACCATCACTGGAACAGATACAGCTGATCCTAATATAATTGCAGTTTGAGTGGGTAGTACTGGTAGCTCATTAAGCATATTCCCTAGGTTATCGGGAACTAATCTTCTAACCATCTCCTGATCTCTGTCGTTAACAATGCGATGCAATATGAATGAATTACATTGCGAAAGAACTGTCGGCGATAATTCAGCAGGTCTTTGGGAAGACACTATCAATCCCAATCCATATTTTCGGCCTTCTCTAGCAATTCTTTCGAATATCTTTGTGCACAGTTGAGATGTATATGAATTTTCATTTTCCGATGTTCTATGAATAAAAGTATGTGCCTCCTCCATGACAAGAATCGTTGGTAATACTTTTTTGGTGTTTTTTCTATATCTTTGCAACGCTTCGAATATCAAACGAGATATCGTTGCAACAATTAAATGGACAATGTTAGTTGGTAATAGTGATAAATCAATAACACAAATCTTTCCCTTGAGGTCATTACCATTGCCAAGGAAACTATTTATCCAATCTAGTAACGATATCTTTGGATTATCACCTATTACCGGAGATAATATTGCATTTGCAAGCATACCTCTGATTCGAACTGTCATATAATCCACATATTGGCTAGATGAATTATTCTGAGCAATTGAGTCAATGTATGAGGCTAAATCATTTACAGAGAATTCTATTGGATCGTCTTCAGAAATTGATGTTTCAAAATCATTTTCAATTCTGATAGAGTCTTTAATGATTTGAAGTTGCTTGAGCATGTTTTCTAATTCATCAGCTTCAAACGGATTATAATAATCATTTCCGTTGTAATTGCCGTAATGTTTAGTTATAATCTCCTCTGCGCTATTTACGAAGTTATCAATTTCATTTTTTAGAGTCGGGTCGTCCAATCTATCAGGCATTACTTTTAGGCTTTCAACTCGTGCTTTCAATTCCTTTCCAAAATTATTACGTTCACTTTTTGGGCCTATATAATTTTGTAGTGCTAATGAAGTTTTCAAAGAACTCATTAATGCACAAATCCATCGATTAACTAATATTATTGGATTTAATCCATTTCCTGGTAAGTCATGCGAAGTCCTTAAATCTCTAAGTGCCTCTCGTAAAATAGGCTTTTGTATCTTATCGCTTGCTTGAAGAAGGCTTCCCCACTCAGAACTTGTCCACATCCACGCCGGAACTCTTAATTGATTTGATTCTTCAATTGATTTAATGGAATATCGATCAACTTCAACCTCCAAATCATTAAATGCAGTTCCATACTCACCGTTTGGGTCAAGAATGATATATCTAGCATTAGGTGAACAATGAATTTCATCCACTGCCGCTTCAATAGACCATCTAATCAGGCCAGCAACTGTACAAGATTTTCCACTACCAGTATTCCCAAGAACAGCGACATGTCTTCCAAAAAATTCATTAACTGGGAGCTTTACAATTTGATTTGCTAATAATGGTGCCTTACCAATTTCAAAAGATGCGTTTGTTTCAATTTTATTTATCAAATTCAATTCTTCTTCAGTTGGCAATAGAATCTGATCTCCAACTGTCGGTAAAGAGAAAACACCTCTTTCAAATTTTCTTCCAGTAAGTGTTGCTTCAATATGGCCAAGAATGGTTAAGCAAATCATCCGTGTGCCAGTAGGTAATTCCACATCGTTTTCACTTTTTATGTGATTGTATCCAATCCAAGTAGTTATCCCAACAAGCATTCCAGTTTCATTTGGAATAACAAGATAACCATTTATTCTTGGAAAGAGAGAAAATACACCATTTGAAATGGCGACATTTCTCGGTGCTTCATCCAATAAATAAGCTTTAACTTCCGACGATGACACAGAATCCACTATGCCTACACATCTATCAGCCGTTATCATGTGTGTCATCACCTTTCTGTAAATCCGTGTAACCCTTTCGATTCTCAATCAATCTACTTGCTGTTTCAGTAATTCTATCAATTGATGCTTTTGGCAAATAATATTTAACAAGGGAATCAATTGTTCCAAATTCAGCTCCAGCTAGCAGCGTAATTTGTGCCATATTTATTGTCTTTAGAAAATTCAATATCCTATCATCAACGTTATAAGCCATGACAATTAAATGAGTAGAGGGAATGCTTAACATTTCTTTGATAACTTTATTGATATGTGTATCTCCAAAGCCATAGCCAAATGTAAATAAAGTAGAATTTGGGCGGCAAATAGCAAAGCTAAAATCTCGGAACAATTCCGCATATGGATAGAAAGCCGTTTCAACCGATTTCATTGAATTTGGATAAATCATTAAATGATCTTTATAAGATTTTCCGGCTGGCATTTTCAGATGTTCTTCCCCAAAATTAAGCGCATCACGGTAGACTGTACCGGCATCTTCATACCAATCTACAGACCCATGCAGTTTTGTAAAACGAACAACTCCTTCGGCATATCGGAATTCATTTTTTGCATCAGGAGTATGGTAGTAGTAGTCGATAGATGAAGGATTTTCTTCAAATTTAGGTTTGATTTTCCCCCAAAAGCGATCAAGAATTTTTATTCCAGCTAAATCGCATCCATATTCAATAAATCTATCATAGTTTGTGGTAAATATATGAGTTCTATCTCTAGTAGCATTTCGGCTGGCAAAAGTAAAAAGGAATGACTCGAGATAACCCATTGCCTCTTCATATTGCTTCGAATTATTCTCTTTGCATTTCTCAATGTTGAATTCTGACCCGAGAATACTATCTGAAAATTTTTCCAGAACATTATTCAGGCATTCACTCAACTTGTTCGCATTATCGTTGTTATCGATCTGATAGCCAGCAAGTAATGAATATGCCGTTCTTAATTGATCTTCTATATTCGCTTTCCCACGTCCTAAACGTTCAGCAGATTTACCAGAAAATAAATTTATTTTTTCAGAAAATGGTCCAAAGTCTGCTAGATTCATCGAGGAAGAGCTGACTCCAGCAGCATTACATACAGACATGGTAAGGCCAGCACCTAAAAGTAAGGACAAATGTTCTGACTGCAAAGCAGCACTTAGCCATGGCTCAATTTGTTTCTTATATGTTTCACGTGTTGAATCATCATTTGATGCAATCTGTTCAACCACTTGTTCATAAGAACCAATTTTAAGGTAATTTTTCGCCTCTTTTATTGTCTCGAAGCTACATTTCATAATCTCGTTTCCCCCATGTGACTTCACTCTACCCCCAAAGACTTAAACACTGCATCTTCAGCACTGTTATAGAAGATAATTTGAAAGCTTCCCATCAGTTCTGGTGGCACTGTGCCAAGATCTGCAGCTGAAGTAATCGGAAGCAATATTTTCTTTGCCCCCGAATCAAGGCATACCTGCAGTGCATTTGCCAACTCATCAACCTTCATTAATGTTCCACTGATACTGATCTCACCAAGCACAACGAGTGAACTCTGTGCTGGTTTTGACAAGGCAATGGAGCACAATACAATAAGCGTAGGCAGTGCAAGTTTATGTGTCATTCCTATGCCTTGCAGATCCTGATAGTTGATGATGTAATCCTTTGCTGTAGTAGAGATGGAACCACTGATCCGATTTCCATTTGCTTTCAGATAGTTATAGGCAGTGTCTGTTGCTTCCTTGCATTCCCGGTCCGAGCCTATACCTGTCCGTTCAAACTTGCCATTACCCGGCAACATCTGACTCTCCAGACGGAACACACCGATCATTCCGGATTTTCCACGAGATACCGTATATACCTGTCCCGGATTGCACATACCTTCCGGAATTAGCTTGCCACCACCCTGCTCAGGCACGGAAACATAATGCTCCTCGAATGTTTCATTATCGATATAGGAGAAATTCACATCATAGAATTCCATTCCACCAAGCTTCTTGAGCTGCTCCTTCACCCTACGGCGCATCTCCAGTGCCATCGTTAGGCACTCGGCTACATCTTCCTTTGTAAAACTGCCATCTGGATACAAGAGCTTAATATACCCGTCTACCATCTTGCGAACGGCAATGGTATCTCGCTGATTCAGATTCCGACCAAGACGGAAATACTGATCCAACGCATCTCCGTAATTCTCTTTCCGCAATTCTCGGATAAACTCCGCCAGATAGTCCGTAATAAAGCCATAATCATCCGTGAAGTGTTCCGGGCGGAATTTCGGAATTTCCCAGCCAGGATTGTAACAATGCATACGATCCAAAAAAACCGTATCAGTCCCCATCTCCGGAGGAAACGGGTCAAACAGGCTGGATGTCTTGAGCAGAACGTCCACGCTCTGGTTAATGTTGCCAACAAAGACCATGGATGCCGAAGCGGAAATCTCTTCCTTGCCTCGCGCAAAGGATCCGGACACCATATAGTCTTTCATGATCTGTACGCCATCCTTATCCTTGAAATTGATTCCAGCTACCTCATCAAATGCAACGCAGTCCCACAGGCCTACAAGCCCGACCTGTCGACGACCCATGTTGTAAAAGAGATTCGCTACCGTAGTCTGTCCACCAGACACCAGAATGCTGTTCGGAGAGATTTCTTTGTACAAATGAGATTTGCCAGTACTACGAGGACCAAGCTCACAGAAGTTGAAATTGTTCTCAACCAGCGGCAGCATACGGTTCAAAAGCAGCCACTTTTCTTGATAGGTAAATTCATCTGGTTCCATTCCAGTAGAACGGAGCAGAACGTCCAGCCATTCGTCCTTTGTGAAGGCCTTTCTTCCCTCTTTCAGCTCTTCGATATCCACATGTGGCATCTGAATCGGTGTCAGACGATTGATACTGATCGGGGATACTTCTTTTTGCTTCGCACGCTTTGAGCGCTGATCGGCCCCAGCATCATCTACATAGCCGAAGTCATCATGCTCACTGTTATATTCCAGCTGCACGATGCACCAGATCCCACTGCAGAGGAGTCTGTCATACTTTTCCGGATACTCTTCATCAATCGGAATACCGGTAAGTCCCAGATTAGTAAACGACGCCTCATACAGATCCTTCTTGAGATTCAGCTGCACCGATACCATATCAATGACAGTATGGGAGCCGTGCTGCCGAAGCATAGAAAGGACCTTCTGTGCCTCATCCGGACGGACATAATTGTCCGCCAGAATTTTCTTCACACTCTCCAGTCCCGACTGCAAGATCTCTTCATCGTCAGAGCTGCAATACTGTCCAAGCAGAAACTCAAGCACGTAGACCGGTACATTCGCGCCTTCCTTGATCTTTTTCGTCAGATCCTTCCGGACAATCTTTCCGTCAAAATGCTCTCTTAGTTTCTTCCTGATTTCTTCTCTACGGCTCTCGTTTACCTCTGTATCAGCCATCTTACTAACCCCCGCCATTGTTTATATTCCAAATCCAAAATCATCCGTAAATGGCAGATCCATGATCACCTGTCTGCTCTGCACCTCCGCTCCGGACTCTTCCTTGAGAACCTTCAGGAAATACTTATGATGGCTTCCATAAGCTTTTTTCTTGATGTCAAAATGGAGCGATACCATACGGTCGCCCGGGTTCTCAGAAGAACTGTCAGCTGTATACAGAACCTCGTTGGAAATCACTTCTCCGGCATCCGACTCAAACCGGATGCGATAGGTCGCCGGCTTGACGACATCACTTACCGGCTGCTCCTGATAGAAATCCAGCTTCAGCTTCAGGTTGGTCACCTTCCGGATATCCGTGATCAGGTTAAACTTCACGTCTTCCGTGTCGCCGTCTTCAAAGGCGCGGATGTTGTTGACGGTAGTATTCTCTGGTGCCTACTGCAGACCGGCCACAGCTGCGACAAAGGCGTCTGCCCCGGTGCCGAAGGCCAGGTTGTGCTGCTTATATTCTGGTGCCAGCAGGCTCTTGGCCAATTCCAAGTCACCTGATGCAAAAGTGCTGATAAGTGCCAATGCTTTTTCCTTGTTAGTCATGATGTTTGTCTCCTTAAAATTCTGTTTTTTCTCCTGTAACTTAAACTTCCCACACCAAAAAGAACTATGAAGCCTTGAAAACTCAATAGTTTAGCCAGTAAATATTCAATTAAGCTGCTAGTGATGGCGATATATCCTCTTGCATGTACTTCGGGAGGCGGGAAATGAAAGCGTTGGTGAGCCTTTCCATCTGCTCTTCTGTCGGTTGGAAGATCTCTTTCACACTCTTGAACACGGCTTCCACCAGGATTTGTAGGGAGTGATTGAAAGTGATGTCCGCAAGCTCGTCTACCATGCAGTAAAAGAGCTCGCCTATTGTCCTATCATCTTCATCATCTCGCTTCTCAACTGACATGAACATGTAACGCAGAAAGACGAAAGCTGTATGGGCAATCAATGCATCATATGAGAGGCCGTGGTATTCAGTGCCAAGCTTCAAGAAACTCTTGCAGGTCTTGAAGAAGACCTCGATGTCCCATCTTTTGCCGTAAATTCTGATGATCTCACTTTCATCAATCGTCATGTCCGTGCAAATAAGGGCTATCCAGTCTTTGCGGTTGGAGCGATTTCTTACGCAGACTATTCTGGCATCAATCTGGGCACCATCTTTGGCAGGATCGCCAACCTTTAACAGGGACGGACAGGAGATATCTTGAACGGCCTCGACGCTTCTTGCATGCGTTGAAGATCTGTTCGACGTTCATTCGCTTTCCTTCGAACTCGTATGTGATCTTGGAGCTTTTCTTCACTATGGCGATTACGTTCAAACCACGTTGACTGATTTGGACAATCTGATGAGGATTGGAGAACCAAGTGTCAAACATGACGTACTTGGCAGTGAGCCCTGCTTTCAAGGCTTGATCGAGCAGCTGGATAACTACATCGGTCCCCTTTGATTGGGCCATAATTCGCCTCTTGGCCGCAATTGTGCGCTTGTCGATCTTCTTGGTTGTCCCGATGACATTCTGATCGTTCTTTGAGGACAGGAGTGATGAAGCGATTGGGACGAACGAGGATCCATCAGTCCAACCCATGGTCATCATCCGAAAGCCCTTCTTGTAGGTCATCGAAACGTGGTCAAATACTTTGGCAGCCAGCTCAGTCTTCTTGTATCCAGTTCTGGAGTAGAGCGAATCGTCAAAGACGAAGCAATCCGCACGTTGGTCAGAGGTCAGATCTTTCAAGTGCCCATTGACGATCCTCTCAGCTAGCAGAATAGTGAGGCGAAGCCAGTTGATATGTGGGTTATGCATGAATCGATAGTAGGTGTTTTCGGAGAAGCCAGCAGTACACTTGCCAGACTTCTGTTGCATGTACATGCTTCTATCTCGAAACACATTACTGAAGATGTATGAAAGGATCGACCAAAGTGGGATTCCTTTGGACTTGCGGAGCCCACATCTACGGAGAAGCTCCATAACTTTGTAGTCCTTGAAGAACTTTTCAACAGAACGGGCAATTTGGGGTTCGTTTTTGGTATCGAATGATGGTAAACTAGACATAGCACAAGCCTTTCGTTTGATACTGATGATGTTTTGGTCGACTTAATTATATCAAGCGAACAAAGGCCTTGTGCTTTTTTATTGGCTAAACTATTGAATTTTCAAGGTACAAGCCCACTTTTGTAAGTGGGAAGTTTAAGTAAGCATGATGCAAAAATTCTAGAATTATTGCTTCAACCCATGTCATTTAGTCTATATATTAATTATAGCCGATCATTTCAAGCTTTACACGATTATCAGTATGTAAAGAGGCCTTCTAACTCTTACTTTTAGAAGGTTCTTGAATTATATAGGCTTACTTTTATAGAAGACAATCTTTCGACTTAAAGTCTACACTTAGGCAAGAATTATTGACAGTACTTTTCACTCACTCTTTTCCAAAGATTTATCTCCTTGCTTCCTAGCACTAAATAAGCGGTAAATCGGCGGTTGATTGGAATTGCTTTTTAGTATCAAGTTATATAAAATTCTGATCAGAAAGCCATAATAGTTAATTTTATACAAACTCAAGGACATGACAATTATGCATTTACTCAATTTTATAAATTCTGCTGAATTTACTGCTTTTTCAACAATCTTTAACCTTTTTGGCAACATAGCAACCCTTCTTTTAACAGGTTTGACCTTTCATTTGACCATATTCTCAAAGAAAATAACATTGCTAGGTACAACCATCGATACTAATACGTTCAATGGTACGAAAATAGCTTTGACATTAAAGAACGAAACACTCCATTCTATATCAGTTGAAGATATTTTTGTTATGAAACAGCTCAATAACCATTTTGCAATGATTAATTTGATTAACTATGATTCTCCAATTTCCATAGATAGTTGGAAAATCGATAAGCTTTACACGCAACCATTTACGAGTATACCAAATTGGCCAGTTAAAGATACAGATGAATACCCCGATTATGATGACTTAATGCAAAATTCCGTTCTAGGTATCTCATCGGGTAAACACATAATTTGGATAGCACCTAAGAAGAGACTACTCCGTGAAGCCAAAAAATCATACTATAAAACGAACTATGATACTTTTACAGTTCAAAGATTTCAGCTAGATGGTGAGGTACTCTCACCTAAAGTTTACTGTAAAATTACACTTCAAATAAAAGACTTGAACGGACAAAAAATGCTCATATCTGCACTTGGAATACTTGTAGAAAACAACGCTTTATTATTGAACAAAACTATTTTAGGATTCAATATTATTGAACGTACAGGATATTCAGAAAAATCAATCAAGAAGCGTATTGCTAAATTATTGGATATTTCACGTAAGGACATGAAAGTCTTAATATTGCACAATAGTTTTACTAGCTCGCAAAGTGAATAAAAATACTGCAAGTTTCAAATAAATGTATCATGTCTTTGGTTATAGCTCTAACCGAAATATCAGCACCCCAAACACATCAAAAAACTCTCCCTAAGCATGAAGTGCCCTACAATTGTTAGACATAGACATCTAACGATTGTGGGGTATTTTTATGACCAAATATTCATCTGAACTAAAAGTACAAATTGCTTCTGACTATCTTAACGGCAAAAACTCATGCAATGGATTAAGCAAATAGTATAATATCGCCGCGGCAATAATTCGTACATTGGTGAAAGCAGCTGAACTCAATGGATTGGAAAGCTTAAAAGTTAAGCGAACCAAAAGAGAATATTCTTTTGACTTTAAGCTGGATGTGGTAAGCTACTATCTAAAATCCGATGCAGGACGTAATCTGGTAGCTGCTAAATTCAATATTAATCCATCACAAGTGTATTCATGGACTAAGAAGTTCCAGCAAGATGGTCCAGAGGCGCTCCTTCCTGTCAAGAAAGGTAGACCCGCTAAAATGTCTAAGAAGACCGAGAAGGCCGAGAAAGCCAAGCGTAATAAGCAAATAGGAACTTTAACTGATAAGCAGAAATATGAGGCCAAACTTCTAGAAAAAGATGCCAGAATCAAAGAATTAGAATTGGAGCTCATCATCGCAAAAAAAGTGGCCGCCCGCTATCCAATCGACAAAAGACACAAATAGCTTGTGATATCCGAGCAGACCACTCAGAATTTCAGTTAAAACAGCTGTTTAAAGCTCTTAATCTCAATCGTAAGACTTATTACGACAACCTTAAAAGAATCGCTAAGAAGGATAAGTACGCCGAAGTAAAAGATCTTATCAAAGATATCTACCACAACGAAGGCCAAGGCACGTATGGCTACTGTCTAATGTGGGCTGCTCTGCGTGACAAGGGCGTTAAATTAGCGATGGAAACAGTGCGCTGAAGATCGAGCTATATCACACTGCCAGCTACTCCCCCAACATGGAGTTAGTATTGGGTATGCTAGATGAATTGGAAACCAAACTACCGGCTCACTCCCACCCAGTTATCCATTCTGATCAAGGTTCTCAGTATCAAAGTCCAACCTACGAAGCCCGCTTTGAAAAGATGAAACTAGTTCAAAGCATGTCCAGAAAGGGAAACTGTCACGGGTTTAACAACATCAGACGATCCAATAAACTAAATTACACGACCCCTGTAAAATACAGAGATCGTGTAATGGCAACTATTTAAGATTTTCTAAAATGTCTAACTTTTCTATGGCACTTCATTACCTAGAGAGTTTTTTAGACTATTTTTATCTCTATCCCTTCTTCCCAGACATAACTTCAATCTGCAACTCACTTTGGTCAATGCCATAGAAGTCAAACAAGTCTCTCAACTTGTGGATCTTGTTCCAGTTGTCGGTGCTCGTGTACAAGTAAACACCATCAGCAACTTGGCTAAAGCCGTTTTCTGGATGATCAATCAGAACTTTTTCAAGTTTAGTTTGATCGCCTGCAATTAGTTGGCGCATAGGTGCAGGATCAAGCTCATAAAGTGCCCGCACAACTCCGATATACATCTCTTTCCAAGTACGCTTAGGCAGCTTATACGGCGTGTTCATCAGACTGTAGGAAGCAATCTTCACGTTAGCGTAGTTGTTATCGTCATCAAGCCCATAAACTTCATTTTCGACAACCTTTGGCTGAAAATTACTGCTTGGCATTGGCCAGAGCTTTAAAGCGGTCTGCTTCAACAGTTCACTGCGTTCTATCAATTCCTTTTCAGTCCACTGGTCGCATCCCTTAACAAAATCGTTCAGTCTAAACCCACTATGATCAAAGCCGTTCTCAGCCGTCTTTTTCTCGTGAAAACTCTTGTTGCTGTAGCTTGAATTATAAGCAGTCAAAGTCAAGTTAGCTAGCCGGTTGTCCCAACGGTCATAAATCGCTTGATAATCATCCCCAAGTTCTTTTTTCCACGCGCTTGACAACGTCTGCGGCATAATATGTTCAATCGTAAATCGATTGTTCTGCATCTCGCTAATGACATTGACTCTTTCAAGTGAGTCTTGGTTCTCTAAGCGGTCAAAGATGTAATACTTGGTCTGCTGCCGCATGTTGTAGGCATCCCTAGTCTCAATGCTCTCCGCGAATTCATCATCTGTCGGGAAGTGTGAGACTTCCGCTTTAGACAGAAGCAAGTAGTTGATGATATCAACATAGTTGTCTGACTGGTCAACGTACTTAAGGGAGTCGCTGAACAGGGTCGCAAACAGCTTGTTCAATGAATTGTTCTGCATCCCGCAGATTAGCCGTCTGAAAATGTACGATTCAATACTACCCAAAACAGCCGCGACTTCATCAGCGTTGACTTTACCTTCTTGCCAGTAGTCAAAAAGCGGCAGAATAAACGGTCTGGTAACATTCACTTCCAAGACAGCCAAACGCTTAAGCAACACGTTTACCTTGTCGCTTGGACTTTGCGCACTTCTGATCTGTTTCTCGTAACCTGCATACTTGAGCAAATCCTGCAAAACAGCTTCCGTGGTCATCTTTTTCTGCTCAATGAAACGCTTGAAGACCAGATAGACCTTGCCCATGGCAGGAACCTTTTTGAGCTTGAAGGTTAAGTAGTTACGAATAAACTCAGAAACGTGATACTCGTTACCTTCTTCCGTATCAAGTTCGATCGGATGCCAATATTTGTTATAAAATTCTTCCTGCTGATCCGCTGGCAGATTCATCAAGACAAAGTTTCTGATTTTATCAGCTTCGGTCAAATCAACACCGGTGGAGTTCAAGCTTTCAAAAATCAGCTGGGCATCATCTTCCCCTTGTCTGAGTGAAATATCAATTACGATAAGACGTTGAATTGCATCCCAGAGCTCATCAACTGTGATCCTTTTCTTTAATATCTCATCTTGGAAGAATTTAAAGTTAGTTGTTTGATTAGACTCTTTTACATAGTCTGATTCCGGTCCAAATAGTTTCATCAAGGCTTCGGCATCATGCTTGACAGGCTGCAATTTATAATGGTCAATATTCTCTCTGTCTTTCACATGCCGGCAGATTAAATAATCCTCTTCAATTTCTTCAGCAACTAGGTCTGGATCTTCGGCTTCAATTTGACCATCTTCTAGTAGTTTAACCATAGCCAAAATAAGAAGATATACGGTAGTTAGGCGCTGTTGACCGTCGATAATTTGAAGTTTGCTGCTGTAATCTCCTCCAATTTCAACAATGCTACCGAAGAAGTGGGTGTCTCTATCCTCTTTTACCATATCAACCAAATCATCAAAAAGTTGTTGGCAGTTCGGAACCTTCCAATCATAATTTCTTTGATATACAGGAATTTGTAGCTTAGTTTTTGAGCCGTCAAACATCTCATAAATTGGTATCGCAGTACCCTTCATTTTCTTTTCCTCACATTCTCTATAGATACTTATATGATAGCATTTTACTTCCTTAATGGCCTTTTAGACTCTACTAAAAAACTCTCTCTAAGCAAATAGAGAGAATTGATTTGCATTGGAGTTGGTTGCCACATCCGCATTTTTGGCAGTTTGCGCGACAGCTGCCGGGGGCAAGACGTCCGCGATTGCGCTTGGCAGGCCTGTTTGCAATAAGGCAATCAGGGAAGCTGGAACGATAGCCAGCTTAACAATCTTTTTGATGTTCTTGTTTTTCCCTCTCTATCTCATCTCGGTTTTCTTTTTCGCGCTCAAAAAATCCTTCCAAGTAGTTTGCTTGAAAGGATTTGGTTAGATTTGTTTCTTTTCTCATTCCCACAAAAACTTCTGCAGGACCTGGTCCACTTGGCTGTTTTCATGCAAGCGGCTGTGCTGGCCGCCCTTGCCAGTGATCTTTACTTCTTTGTAGCTCTTGGCCCTAATTAAAAGATACTTGAGGGATCTTGATGAATTGTTGTAGACTCTGCCGTCTGACTTTTTACCAGTATCGCCGTAAATGTTGAGGACGTCAATCCCCTTTGGGTAGACCTGTCGGAGCTTCGTCAGTTCTTGATAAGTCGAATTCATTTTCTTCGGCTTGCCGTACGCGTCAATTGGAGAATTTTTGTCCATGCCGACAATCCCGTTGAAGTGGCCAGCAATATCAACCTGTTTCTTGATCGTTGGAAAATTCTTTTTGGCAGAATAATCCAAGATCATGTAGCTGATCGCCATATTGCCCATGGAGTGGCCGACCAGGTTCATCTTGGAAAAGCCCAGCTTCTTCTGGGCTGCCTTAACTGCCTTGTAGGCATACCAGCCATCCTTGTGGTAATCAGGATTCCGGTTGTCGGAAAAGCCGACCAGAACAATTGGGTTCTTCGGATTATCCACGAGCTTACCCTTAATTTTGACTGACCCGTTTCCTTCAACACTGGCTTCTAAAACCTCATTGCTCTTGCCCACTTGTCTTGCTGCTTCAGCCATGTGCTTTTCCACATTGATGCTGGACCCGTAGCCATGGAAGAAAAAGGTCACCGTTTCTTTGGCCTGCTCCTTCTTCTCTGCCTTAGTCAAAGGCTTTTGACAAGCCGTTAGGAAAAGCAAGGCGGTCAGCAGAATCGGGATAGTTTTGGCCAAAATTTTGCTTCTTATTTTCGTCTTCATACTTTCCATCTTTCCAATTTGTTTATTTGCTCATGTCTATTCTACCTTGATGATTCTTCGCTGATAAATAGTAAGCAAAAAATCCTCCCAAATATCTTGGAAGGATTATTGTCATCATATTGTGTAATTTTTACTCACCCAAGTGCCCGTCAAACCAGGTCTGGATTTCCTGCAACCGGCTCAAGCGGTTCTTTGGCCGCCCACTTCTGGACAGTTCATGGTTTTCCCCGTGGAAGACCACCATCCGGCTTTCCACGCCGTGAGACAGAAGTGCATGGAACATCTGCATCCCTTCTTCAACCGGGCAGCGGTAATCCTCATCTGAATTCAAAAACAGGGTCGGTGTCTTTACATTTTTTACGTACTTGAGCGGTGAGTGTAGCCAAACCTTTTCGGGATTATCATCTTCACTGGCCCCCACCTGGTCAACGCAAAATTCCGGGGCAATATCTGACATATGCTCAAAGCTGAGCCAGTTGGAGATGGACCGCTGGGAAGCTGCCGCCTTAAAGCGGTCGGTATGGCCGATCACCCAGTTGGTCATAAAGCCGCCGTATGAACCCCCGGTGATGCCTAAACGGGTTTGGTCGATATCTGGATAAGCCGCCAAAACAGCATCGGTAAACTTCATCAAGTCCTCGTAGTCAACCATCCCGTAGCGGCCACGCAGGTCGCCGTACTGGTTCCCCTGCCCGTTTGACCCGTGGATGTTGCAGAAGAAGACGAAGTAGCCGGCTCCGGCCCAAACCTGCATCTCATGGAAGAAGGCCTTGCTGTAGGTAGCGCGGGGACCGCCGTGAACGTCCAGGATCGCCGGGTACTTTTTGCCCGCCTGGTAATCCTTTGGCAAAAGCACCCAGCCGTGCTGGATTCCGTCTTCAACTGATTCGTATTCCACTTCATTGACCTTGGCTACATACTTGCCCGCTAAGGCTTGGTCGTTGTAGCTGGACAATTTTTCCACCTGGCCATTTTTAACCTGGTAGAATTCCAAAAGTTCATTGGCAAAGGCTGCTTCTAGGTAAAATTCACCTTCCCCAGTCAAACGGAAGCCCTTGATGATGCCGTCCGTGGCAAAAAAGGGCTTAACCTCCTGCCCGTCAAAAACGTAGATTTCATCGTGGTCAACAATGGTGGTCACGAAGTAGAATTTGTCGCCATAAACATCAAAGGAATTGCCGCTGATCACCCCGCAGTCTCCGGCGATAGCGCTCCGGCCGGAATTATCCCAGTGAGCCGCTAATTCCAGTCCCTTTTCCGTCAACCGGTAGAATTCCGGATTTTCGTTTAAGCCGGTCTTTTTATGGGTGTTGGCTAAGCAGTAGACTTGTCCCTTCAAGGCAAAAATTGCAGAAACTTCGGCCTTACCTGCCGCTAAAAGGAGCTTAGCTTCTCCCGTACTTGGGTCAACTTCATAGACTGCCCCGTCAAATGGCCTCCGGGTCTGGTAGCTGACCCCGACCACATAGACTTTCTCCTTGGCTACAAAGGTCTCCATGACCGTGAAGCTTGGGTCGCCCTTGAAAAGTTCAGTCAGCTTTTCTTCTTCCAGGTCCCAGACATAGAGGCGGTCGCGGAGCTTGTTGATGTAGCCCTGGCCGTTGAAGTAGTATGGCAGTTCATCCAGGGCCTGGTAATCGGTGGATTTTTTCTCAGCTAAATCCACCCGTCTGGACAAAAGGAGATAGCGGCTGGCAACGGAATTAATTACCTGGTAGCCGGCTTCTTTGAAAGCAGCGACTTTTGCCGGACTAGCTTGGTCAAGTTCCTGCTTGTAGAGCAGGCAATTGCCTTTGCCTTCTTGGGCGGTGTAGTAGACACTGTTATTTACCAAGGCATAGCTCTTTTCCTGCCCCAAAGTCGTTAAGCGCTTGAGCTCACCATTTTCAAAGACATCCAGCCAGTTCCAGTAGCCTTCCCCATCAGCCTTAGCCTGGTTTCTGGCCAGTACCGCCCTTTGGCCGCTTGCTTGCAAGTTGCCCAGGCTGACGACTTGATACAAATCTTCTGCTTTAACTGCTTCCATTGTTCTTTTTCCTCCTGCATCTTGTATTTAGGTGACTTCATTATAGCAAAGTTAAAGTATTAAATTCACGCTTAATCTGGATTTTTGTAATAAAACTAATTTTTCTGCCAAAAATGACCATATCGGCTATAATTTGGTTAACGCTTACAAGCGAAAGGAGAAAAATATGACACTTGATAGCAAAATTTTACAAGCTGTTGAAGAGATGCGGACTGGATCCAAGATGCACGACGACAAGCGCGATGAAGGCTTGCCAACCGAAATTCCAGAAGTTGAAAGAATCAATGACTTAAGCTACGGGCCAGACCCCAAGTGGAACTTACTAGACATTTACTTGCCTAAGAAGCGGACCGGGAAAGTCCCGGTCATCATCAGCATTCACGGCGGCGGCTGGGTTTACGGGACTAAGGAAACCTACCAGTTCTACGGGCTGGGCCTGGCTAAAGAAGGCTTCGCCTTTGTCAACTTCAACTACCGCCTGGCCCCAGACGTCCAGTTCCCAGGCGAAATGGATGATGTCAACCGCTTGGTGCACTGGGTGGCTGAACATGGCTCTGAATATGACCTGGACACGGACAATGTCTTCTTGGTTGGCGATTCAGCCGGCGGGCAGATGGAAGAGCAGTACCTGGCCATCTTGACTAATGATAAGTTCCGCCAGCTTTTTGGCTACGAATTGCCTAAATTGACGGTGAGAGCAGCCGCGCTTAACTGCGGTGCCTACTTCATGCTCACCCCGGTCTTTACTGATGACGTGCCAGGCGCCTACTTTACCCCAGAAGCAGTCAGCGGCAAGGAAGAGATGCTGAACACAGAAAAGTATCTGACGCAAAACTTGCCGCCACTCTTTATCATGACGGCTAACCAGGACTTCCTGCACGATTCTGCTGTCCGCTTGGACGGCTACCTTTTGGCCAAGGAGATCCCGCATGAACTCCACATCTACGGGGATATAGAGAACCCGCGCGGCCATGTCTTCCACTGCGATCAAAGAGACGACATCGCCAAGCAGTGCAACCTGGATGAACTGAATTTTTTTAAGAAATATATAAAGAAATAATACTGGCAAAGAAATAAGCGAAGCCGCTCAATTAGAGTAGCTTCGCTTTTAAACTGCTTAAATTTTGCTTTCATCTTCTGGCCGTAATCCAAGGATGACATAGTGAACCTTGCCAAAGAACTGGTTCTTGACCATGTGGCCAACCGCGTGGACTGGCAGCCGCTTATGAGTCATCTTAGTCACCAAGTGGTAGTCTGATACTGCCCTACCCTCATCGCCATCGCCGGTCTGCTGGTAGATTTTCTTCATCGTCTCTGCTTGCTCTTCTGGAGCGATCAAACCTTTAAAGTTCTGACCAATATAGTTATTGAAATCTTCCACGTCGTCGCATTCAACCATTTTCAATAGCTCACTATTTGCAAACAAGATCTTGCCAGTATCTTGCTGGAAAATAAAGAAGGCACCTGGCAAATTCAATGCCACGTCTTCCAGCTTAAAACCTAATTGAGTCCGGCCGGCCTTGACCATCCCCGGCTTGAAAGCCTGCATGGTCCCTTTGCCTGTCAGCTTTACGTCGTATAAAGCAATATCGGCCTTGTTCATCAGGTCTTCCCGACTGCTGGCCTGGTCTGGGTAGGCGGCAAAGCCTAACGAAATAGTATATCGGTGAATTTTACTCCGGTAAGTGAAGAAAAAATCACTTTGGTAAAACTTTTCAAAAGCCGCCCGGCCCTCTTCCAGGTCTGTCTGTTTCAAGAGGACCGCGAACTCGTCACCACCATTGCGGCAGACCAAGCCCTGATCAGTAAATTCTCTTTTCAGCAAGCTGGCAAAAGCCTTCAGCGCCTCATCCCCTGCCTCATGACCATAGAGGTCATTGATATTCTTGAAGTCGTCAATGTCGATCAAGGCCGCAACTGCTGGCTCATCTGGGTGCTTTTCCAGGTACTTGTAGGCTTCCCGGTCAAAGGCCTGCCGGCTCATGATATCCGTCAGATAGTCCGTGTCAACTAGTTTGGCCAGTCTTCTCCCCCGCTCAAGGTAGTTCAAAAGAAAAGCAGCCAGGGCGGTATTGATAACGATGATGACGAGCCCAGAGAAAATTCCGTACTTGATCTCATGCGGCATTTGCCCGGCATCTTTTCTGGCAGCTTCCAGTTTCCAGCTGCATCCCCCTAAGCCGAAGGTCACTTTCGCCTGGGCATTGTCTTTCTTTAAGGTGGAACTGAGCGTATGGTAGCTGCCAGTCAAAAAATGGGTTTTGGACAAGCGGTAGTCATAACCCAACTTGTCCAGTTTCTTAAAGGTCGGCTTGCAGAGGTCTTTTCGCTTGATCACGGCCACCGCGTAGCCCCAGAACTTGTCTTTGATGAAAATCGGCTTGCAGATAGCCAGGGAGTTCTTGTCTTTCCCTGTCTTGATCGGCCCCACGATCCCGTTGATCCGCTTTTGCCTGCAGTATTCAAAAATTTTCCTGCTTTCACTGTCATGCAACAGGCTGGATTGGCCCACTTCAGTTGCTTTTTTATGATAGACATTGATCGTCTGATAGCCATGAATCAGCTGTAAAGAGTAAATGTCCGGATACTTTTTCAGCATGTACTTGGCTATTTCGGCAAAAGTGGTCGAGTCACCACCGCTGCCTACTATGCCGGATTCGATACTGTCAGTTATATACTGGCCCTCTTCCAGCTCTTTTTTAAAATAGTCGCTGGCCAGCTGAGTATTCAGTTTGGTCTGCACCTGGTGACGCTCGTTGAGGTTCTGCCAGTCACGCTTGACAATAAACGCGGTGGCCAAAGAGCTGCTCAAGAAAACAAACAGCAATACCAGCAAGGGGCCCAAGTTTTTCTTCTTCATTCTGCGCAACAAATCCATATACTTTGTGAACCTTTCATTCTTTAACAACTATTATTACCAAACTTTTCCTGCTTGGCAACCGATATTTGTGCTTTCTATCATAATTTACTATTTATTCTATTGAATTATTTGATTTCCAGATTAATTGTTCTGTTTTCAACTTTTTCTAAGCCCCCAGCCGTAACTTTGTAAAGGCCTGTGGTGACCTTTTCCTGGAAGGCCTGCTTGGTTAAAGCAGTGAAGGTCTGGTGCTTGACTGGCAAGACGACATAGTCGTAGCGGTAAACATAGTTTTTGAAATCTTCCGCCGACATATCGAAGGCTTCCCGGGCTGTCACCTGGTCTGAAAAGAACCAGTCTCTTCCCAGGTAATAGTCGTAGTCATCATCCACATTGCCTGCTTCAGGATCAACCAAAAGGATTTTCATGTGGTTTAACTGCGTTTCTTCTTTTGCAACCTTGGCCAGCTTGATCGGCAGCTCCTTTTTGGCCATGCGGGTGTTATAGGCTAAGCCGTTAGTCTCTGACAGCATGGCGATAACGGAAAAGGCCAAGAGAACTATGGACGACATTTGATAGAGATTTTTAGAAAAAATCGACTTATAGGACTTAAAGTCCCTCTTCTCGATATTCTGCTCAACATAGCAGCGGTCGATCACGACCGCTGTCAAGGCGCCCATGGATAAGATGGCGATAATAATCACCGTTGACATGTAGCGCTCAAAGCCGTTAAGGCTCATGGTTTCTTTTTTCGTCATGGTCATAGCGTAAGTCCCATATAGGGACAGGTAGAAAAGGCCGATCATAACATCCAGGCCAAACACCGTCCGCATGATTGGTTGCTTTTTCTTAAGAATCAAGTTAACCACGATAAAAAGGAGCAAGCCATAGACATTAATTAAGACCCATTCCCTAGTCGACATGGTCTTCCAAGACAAAAGGTGATGCAAAATCCGGTTTCCTAAGGCAATTAGGTCGCTCTGGCTTTGTCCGGCCAGGGCGTTTTCGTAGTGCTGGGTGTTGATAGCATGATTGCCGGCATTGGGAAAGACGGCCTTAACGTGCTGCTGCCAGGTCCAAAATGGCAAAAAAGCAATTCCCGCCCCGGCAAAGTCAGCCAAGCGCCAAAGCCATTTTTTCTTCAAGGTCAATAGGTAGACTAGGAGAACCAGGACGAAGAAGGAGCCGGAATTCTTGATCAAGAGCAAGCTTGAAGCCATCAAGAAAAAGAAGGCCAGCTGCAAAAGCGGCTTTTGCCGCAAGGCCCAGATTCCGGCTAAAGCCCCCGCCGTAAAGGCAGCTAAAAGATAGTCAACCAGGAGGTTGTTAGTTCTGATCGAAATATTGGCCATCATGCTGAAGCCGATAGCGATGCAGATCACCAGCTGGTTAAGACGGCGGCGCTGGTCAGGCAAGACGGCAAATAGACCGCCGATGGCTGACCAGATGAGGAAGAACTGGCCTAAAAGCATGGTCCCGCTGCTGTAGCCTAAAAAACGGACTACGTACGCAATGAAGAGGCTGCTGCCTGGCAGGTAGCTGGTGAAGGTAATCAATTTTTGCCCAGCATCCGGCAAGTGGCCGGTGAAATGGAGGTACTTGACCATAACCGCCAAGTGGGAATAGTTGTTATAGTGAACCAGGGGGCTCTTTAAGAGCTGGATGGCAAAAAGAATTCCAGCAAACAGCATCCAGAAGTCATAAAGGTGGAGCCGCTCATCAGCAAAGTCTGGCTGCCACTTCTTAGTGATGACCAAGCCCCAGCGGACCAGCTGACTGATCACCCCTGCCGTGAGCAAAATCCAGTAACCCGCCTCTAGTTGGTCCAGCATGGCAAAAAGGTAAAGGAGGTTGATTAAGCCGGCGGAAGCGACCAGCCACTTCATCTGCCGGGGATAACCGGCGATTTCAGCCAAATTGGCATAGCCCCAGTAAGACAGGGCAAATAGAACCGTCAATATTGCTTGCATCTTATCCCTCCCTTTGTCTGGTAAAGCGGCGGCGTAAATGCCACTCTATTTTTTCCAGCCGCTTCCTGGCATTCATGCCCAGAATGTCAAACGGCGTCATCCAGCGGTCATACTCTTTTGGAACTGCCTGGTTGTGCTGGTCATAGACCAGGTGGAGCCAGCCAGGCAGGCTGCTGTCAGCCGGCGTTGCCGTTGCGGCATAGCGGCCCTGGTCATCAATCTTGCGGACGATGGTCAAGTCAAATTCCAGCGTCTGGTCCTGGGGACGGAAGTTGCGCTCTTTGATTAATTCATCACTTAAGAGCAGTTTTCCCGTCAATTTTTGTCCAGCAGAGAGGACTGGAGCATTTTTATCCCTTAACTGGAAAGACAGGCCAGTGTCTGAGATGTCGATAGTCTCCATCTCCCCTACTCCCTTGATCATACCGGCAATTATCCGCAGAAAGCGGGTCTGCTGGCGGAAAACCTGCCGGCCCATGGCAATAAAGACAGCAAAGGACAGGTTGATCCAGTGCATCAAGAGCCAGGAAGTGATAACAGCCCCGTAAAGAATTTCTGCCCCCCACTTGCCGTAATTGAACTTGATGATGGCATATGTGGTCAACAGCCACATGGCTAAATGTGGCAAAAGGTAGACCCGGTCCAGCCAGTTGCGCTGGTAACTTTTCTTGGTCACGTGGAAGCTGTGCTTTTTTATATGCAGAGTCTGCAGGATGACTGGCAGGAACAGATAAGGGGCAAAAAAGGTTTCCTGCACTTCCCCCCAGCGCTCGTTCCTGATCCGGGAAGAAGATTCCCCTAAGACGATATGCAAAAGAGCATAACCCGGCGCCCACATCAGCATCAAAAGCCAGAAGTTGGTGTCGATCACTTGGATCTTCCAGACGGCAAAAAGGATTGGAGCAGCGATATAGATCAAACGTCTGAAGAAGGACCACCAATAAAAGTAGGTATTGGCCAAAATCGCCTTATGAGTCCAGGCAATTTTGGGATTAAGAAAGATATGGAGGTTGCGGCAAGACTGGATCACGCCCCGGGCCCACCGGCTCCGCTGCTTGATAACCCCTTTTAAGTCCAGCGGCGTCGTACCGGCAGACTGGGGCTCGGTAGTTGAAAAGCTGGAGTAGCCGGCAATGTTGACCCGGGCACCTAATTCAAAGTCTTCCGTCAAAGTTTTAGTCGGAAAACCACCTACCTTGTCAACTGCCTGGCGGAGGAACAGGGCGTTAGACCCGGTGAAGATAGTGTAGCCATGCTGACCGTAAAGGACATTGACATCCCTTGAGAAAAAGTCCTGCTCATTAGCTACGATTCTTTCAGAGAAAAGATTGTACTGGAAGATATCATTTTCATAAAAACTCTGCGGGGTTTGTACATAGCCAAGTGGCTGGGTGTGATCCGGGTTGTTTTGATAATCCAGCCAGTTCTGCTGGAAATATGGCACGGTCTCTTGCAAAAAGTTGGTATAAGGGATCATGTCGCTGTCAAAGTCAACAAATAAAGGAGAAGTCAACTGACTTAAGGCATGGTTCAAGTTGCCGGATTTAGCCTCATGATTGTTTTCCAGGCCAATATAGCCCACCCCGTACTGGTCAGCCAGGTCCTTGATTTCTGGCCGGTTGCCGTCATCGCAGATGTAGATATGGAGCTTGTCTTTGGGGTAGTTCATGTAGGTCGCCCCATTGACCGTTTTTTCCAAAAGCTCCCGGTCTTCATTATGAGTGGCAATCAGAACATCAACATCCGGTACCTGCCAAGTGTCCAGAACATGATGGAGGTCCATCTGCAAGTTTTTCTTGGGCGGTAGCATGCGGAAAATGATCGTGATATACGCCGTCAAGTTGGAGATAACTTCGCAGATCCAGAGAATGATGGCATACAAAAGGACCCAGAAGCTTTGCTCCCAGGGAATGGTCCAACCAAGCCGCCAAATCAGGTAGATGGCAGATAAGATGATAGCGAGACAGTACAGGAATTTTTTCCAACGGCTAATTGCCATTGAAGATCCACCTCTTTTGCACTTGATAAGAAAAGACAAACAAGACCAGGTCAACTAAAACTTTGATGACGGTCTCCAGATTGAGGCTGGCGGAAAAAAGCATCACCAGCATCCCGGTCAAAGCCGCGGCTAAGCCGGCTTGCACGATGGCCAGGCCAATATATTTAAGAACTGTGTGCTGGCCGGCCTTGGCAAAGACCAGGTGCCGGTTCAAAAGATAGTTGTAGCTGCCAGAGACTAGCCGGGCGGTCAAGACTGCCCAGAAGGCCTGGCGGTTGGCTGGGAAAAGAAAGCGGGCCAGGAAGACGAATGCCGCGAGGTCAATAACAGCTGAAACTACCTCTCTTACCCAAATTAATCCTAATGTTTGCACTTTATCCTATCAGTAAATAGCTTTACAACTCATAAGCTTACGACTAATCTTATTACCTATACAAATGGTTTTTTTACGATAAAGGTATTATTTTATAATTATCAGAATCTTTTGCTCAATCAGCTGGAAGCTTCTTATCAATAGTGATTTTATTAGGGATAATCGAGGGTCGAAATATCATAAGCCGCCTAAAGGTCATCAGTTAGTGACAATATTATTTTGCTGACTTAAAAGGAAATTAATCGTTTTTCTGCAAGTAAAAAAAGCAGCTTCACGATGGAAACTGCTTTTAGCTAATCTATCCTTTTACTAGTCGACGAACTTAACGGCCGTCCCGTAAGCAACGACTGATTGCATGTCGCCAGCGATTGAACCTGAGTCAAAGCGCATCATAACTACGGCGTCCGCACCAAGCTTGCCTGCTTCTTCACGTAAACGGTCCAGGGCAACTTCTCTTGAAGTCGTCAGCATCTTGGTATAAGCCTTGATTTCCCCGCCAATCATGCTCTTAAGGCCAGCCCCAAAGTCAGATGCGAAGTTCTTTGACTGGGTGGTTACGCCAAAAACTTCACCGATTGCTTCATACTTGCGGCCTGGGATATTTTCCGTTGTCACTACCAACACTTTGTTTTCCATTTTATTTACCTCGTTTTCTTTAAACGTTTCCTAGATTGTAGCACAAGGGAAAAATTTGGCAAGAACTTTTCCATATTTGTTATAACAGTATAAAGCAATGAAAAAGCCGCCAACTGGCGTTTTTTTACTAATGTATTGCTAATTAAGCGTTGGCATTTCCTTTGCTTCCTCTTGTAAGTCTTGGGGTCGAAGCGCTTCATGAATGGGTACCGAGTTGGACATGGTTGTTGTACGCGGATGTCTGGCGTAAAGCCGATAGCGTGCAGAATGTAAGCGACAATGTTCGTAGCCATTGGGACGCCGATGAATGGTACAAACAAGTTAACGTTGTAAACAACTGGCAGACCGAACAGGAATGGTTCGTTGATGTTGAACAAGGCTGGAACTGCTTCAACCTTACCGATTTCCCGGAGCTAGGTTGACCTTGCCCGGGCAGCCATCCACTAGGCGATCAAGTGTATACTGTTTTCAGCTGAAAGTAAGCAGCTTTCATTACATTTTTCTTCTGGCTTATGGCTAAAAAAGGGCGAAAATCCGCGAAATACCTATTTTTTGTCCAGGAAAAATACCATAATATCCCCTTTCTCTCTTGCATTAAGTATGGATACAAACTATAATCAAAGCCGAAAGCGGTTACTTAATAAAATGAAAATGAATGTAAGTAAACACTTGGATAATGAAAATAAAGAAAAATTGAAAGTGATAAATGGAGGTTTTGCTCAATGTATTCTGCAAAAATGCCTGAAGGATTTTTATGGGGCGGCGCGGTTGCTGCCCACCAATTAGAAGGTGCCTGGAACGTAGGCGGCAAGGGCGTGTCAGTCGCAGACGTCATGACGGTCGGTTCTGCCACCAAGCCCCGGGAAATCACCGACGGGGTCTTAGAAGGCAAGAACTACCCGAACCACTCAGCTATCGATTTCTACCACCACTATAAAGAAGACATCAAGCTCCTGGCCGGGATGGGCTTCAAGGCTTTCAGAACCTCCATTGCCTGGACCAGAATCTTCCCTAATGGCGATGACGCTGAACCAAGCGAAGAAGGCTTGAAGTTCTACGATGACCTTTTTGACGAAATGCACAAGTACAGCATTGAACCAGTCATCACCTTAAGCCACTTTGAAATGCCATTTAACCTGGCCAAAAACTACGGCGGCTTCACCAACCGCAAGACCATCGACTTCTTTGTCCGCTTCGCTGAAGTCTGCTTCAAGCGCTACAAGGACAAGGTCAAGTACTGGATGACTTTCAACGAAATCGACAACCAAAGTGCCTTCAACAACGACTTCTTGATGGCCACCAACTCCGGCATCCTCTTTAAGGACGGCATGACCGATGAAGAAAAGGAAGCTGCCATGTACCAGGCTGCCCACTATGAATTCGTGGCTAGCGCCCTGGCAGTCAAGATGGGCCACAAGATCAACCCGGACTTCAAGATCGGCTTGATGATCAACTACTCACCAGTCCGTCCGCTGACCCCAAGCTCAGAAGACGCCCTTTTAGCCGACAAATTCGAACAGCACCGGGACTTCTTCTCTGACGTCCAAGTCTTCGGCGAATACCCAAAGGCAATTGAAGCCTACATTGAAAAGCACGGCTACCGACCAGACATCACTGACGAAGACCGGGTTGTCCTTAAGGAAGGTACTGTTGACTACGTGGCCTTCTCTTACTACCAGTCAACTACTGTCTCTAGCGAAAAGGTTTCTGCCGATGAACTGAGCGACTTGGAAAAATCTGTTGCCGTTAACCCGACTTTGGAAAGAAGCGACTGGGGCTGGGAAATTGACCCGGTTGGCCTCCGCCTGGCTCTGAACCACTTGACTGACCGCTACCACCTGCCACTGTTTATCGTGGAAAACGGTCTAGGGGCCTACGACAAGGTCGAAGACGGCAAGATCCACGACCCATACCGGGTTGACTACCTCAAGAAGCACATCAGCGAAATGGAAAAGGCGGTTGCAATTGACGGCGTTGACTTAATGGGCTACCTGCCATGGGGGCCAATCGACCTGGTTTCTGCCGGTACCGGCCAGATGGACAAGCGCTACGGCTTCATCTACGTCAACAAGAACGACCAAGGAGTCGGCGACCTCAGCAGAACCCCAAAGGACTCCTACTACTGGTACAAGAGGGTCATCGAATCCAACGGTACTGACCTTGACTAAACTGCTTTAATTCTTATTGCCACTTAATCCCTGGACAAAAACGCGAAAAGCGACCAAGATCTGCTATGATCTTGATCGCTTTTTTGTGCTTAGTCTATTCTGCTGAGAAGTAGTCCTGGAGCAGGTCTGAGTGATGCTTCAGCTTCTTGACGGCCTTGGCTTCAATCTGCCGGACCCGTTCCCGGGTAACGCCCAGGCTGCGGCCAACTTCTTCCAAGGTATGCGGTTCATCATTTTCTAAGCCGAAGCGCAATTTCAAAACCTTGGCTTCCCGGTCAGTCAAAAATTCGCCCATCATGCCGGACAGTTGATCCTTCAGCATTTCAAAAGCAGTGTATTCTTCCGGGTTGATTGCCTTGTTGTCTTCCAGAAGGTCTCCTAATTGCGAGTCCCCTTCTTCGCCAACCGGCTTGTCCAAAGAGTCCGTTTCCTGGTTCTTTGCTACCGTGATAATTTCCTGTACCTTCTGCAAAGGTTCATTCATTTCCGCGGCCAGCTCTTCCGGCTTGGCATCCCGGTCCAGGTCCTGCTGCAGAGTCCGCTGGATCCGGTTCATCTTGTTGATGCTTTCCACCACGTGAACCGGGATTCTGATCATCCGGTCCTGGTCAGCCAGGGCCCGGGTAATGGCCTGCCGGATCCACCAGGTAGCATAAGTTGAAAACTTAAAGCCCTTGGAGTAGTCGAACTTGTCAACTGCCTTCATCAAGCCGATATTGCCTTCCTGGATCAAGTCCAAGATCCCCATCTTCCCATTGTGCTTGGCATAGCGCTTGGCAATGGAGACCACTAGCCGGAGGTTAGCGGCAGCTAATTCATCTTTAGCTGACTCATCGCCGTTTTCAATCCGCTTGGCGACTTCTACTTCTTCGTCCCGGCTCAAAAGCGGGACCTTGCCGATTTCCTTCAAATACATCCGGACCGAGTCGTAAACCCGGTCATTGTCGCTGGAAGCGACCAGTTCTTTTTGTTCTTTCTTTTCAGCTTCTTCTTCAGCCTTGAGGGCCAGAGCAGACGGTTCACCCTGGTCGTCAACGATACTAATCCCATTGTCCGCAAATTCTTCTACCAGCTTGGCAGTTTCGGCATCATTCAGACCATACGGCACCAAGAGCCGGGCCTTTAGGTCCTTTTCGCTGATCCGCTTGGTCTTCTTTAAACCGGTAATCACCATTTTAACTGCTTTTTCCAGTGGAAAATCATTTACGTTAGAAGCATTTTCTTTTGCCATTCAATCCGCCCTGTTCTTATTCTGCTAAAAATTTACTACTCTAAAAAGTCACGCAACTGGTTGCTCCGGCTAGGGTGCCGCAGCTTGCGCAAGGCCTTGGCCTCGATCTGCCGGATCCGCTCCCGGGTCACGCCAAAAACCCGGCCGACTTCTTCCAAAGTCCGGGGATTTCCGTCATCCAGACCAAAACGCAGACGCAATACATTCTCCTCCCTGTCAGTCAAAGTGTCAAGCACTTCCGCCAACTGGTCTTTCAGCATTTCACTGGCCGCGTGCTGTTCCGGGCTGGTCGCATCCTTGTCTTCGATAAAGTCGCCTAAGTGGGAGTCATCCTCTTCCCCAATCGGTGTCTCCAAGGAAACTGGCTCCTGAGCCACCTTGAGGATCTCCCGGACCTTCTTGACCGGCAAGTCCATTTCCGCGGCAATTTCTTCTGGCTCCGGGTCTCTGCCCAAATCCTGGAGAAGCTGCCGCTGGATCCGGATCAGCTTGTTAATGGTTTCCACCATATGAACCGGAATTCTGATCGTCCGGGCCTGGTCGGCAATTGCCCGGGTGATTGCTTGCCGGATCCACCAGGTCGCGTAAGTAGAAAACTTGAAGCCCAGCCGGTAGTCAAACTTGTCGACCGCCTTCATCAGGCCCATGTTCCCTTCCTGGATCAGGTCCAAAAAGCTCATCCCCCGGCCAACATAGCGCTTGGCAATGGAAACCACCAGACGCAGGTTGGCATTGGTCAGTTCATCCTTGGCCTCCTGGTCGCCGGATTCAATCCGCTTGGCCAACTGAACTTCTTCATCCCCGCTGAGCAGGCTGACCCGGCCGATCCGCTTCAAATACTGGCGAACCGGGTCATTCATCCGGCTGCCTGGGGCTGACAGGTGTTCCAGCTCTGCCTTTTCCACGTTTTTCTGCTTGGCCAGGGCCAATTTGGACGGTTCGCCCTTGTCATCGACAATGCTGATCCCGTTGTCTTCAAATTCCTGCACCAGCTGATCGACCGCCTGGCCTTCAATTTGGTAAGGCTTCAGCAAGCGGTCGGTAAATTCCTTTTCAGAAATTTGCTTGCTCTTCTTGACATCCTTAACAACTAACTTAACGGCTTCAGCCAGGGATACCTGGCCTGCCTTTCCTGTCTGCTTAGCTTTGTCTGTCATTTAATTGCCTTCACTCTATCACAGCAGCGTCACGCTGCACATTAATCTAAGAAATCCCGCAACTGGCTGCTCCGGCTCGGGTGGCGGAGCTTTCTGAGGGCCTTGGCCTCAATTTGCCGGATCCGTTCTCGGGTCACTTCAAAATGCTGCCCAACTTCTTCCAAAGTCCTGGTCTTGCCATCATCTAAGCCAAAACGCAAACGGAGGACTTCTTCTTCCCGGTCGCTCAAGGTATCCAAAACCTCAGCCAGCTGCTCTTTCAGCATCTCATTAGCCGCGTGCTGTTCGGGACTCATCGCATCCTTGTCTTCGATAAAGTCGCCCAAGTGAGAATCGTCTTCTTCTCCAATTGGGGTCTCCAAAGAAACCGGCTCTTGGGAAATCTTCAAGATCTCCCTAACCTTCTTGACCGGCAAGTCCATTTCCGCCGCGATTTCTTCCGGTTCCGGGTCTCTGCCTAAATCCTGGAGGAACTGGCGTTGAATCCGGATCAGCTTGTTAATGGTTTCCACCATATGGACCGGAATTCTGATCGTCCGGGCTTGGTCGGCAATTGCCCGGGTGATGGCCTGCCTGATCCACCAGGTCGCGTAAGTGGAGAACTTGTAGCCCAGCCGGTAGTCAAACTTGTCGACCGCCTTCATAAGGCCCATGTTCCCTTCCTGGATCAAGTCCAAAAAGTTCATTCCCCGGCCGACATAGCGCTTGGCAATCGAGACAACCAAACGCAAGTTGGCTTCAGCCAGTTCCTGCTTGGCCTCTTCATCGCCGGCCTCAATCCGCTTGGCCAGGGCGACTTCTTCCTCACTGGTCAAAAGGTTGACCCGGCCGATTTCCTTTAAGTACATTCTGACCGGGTCATTTATCCTCATCTCGGTCGGGGCGGTCATATTGTTCAGTTCCGCCTTTTCAACATTTTTCTGCTTGGTCAAAGCCAACTTGGAGGGCTTGCCCTCCTCATCAACAATGCTGATCCCGTTGTCTTCAAATTCCTGGACCAGCTGGTCGACGGCCTTGCCTTCCAGCTTATAAGGCTTGATCAAGCGCTCGGTGAAAGCAGTTTCAGTGATTTGGTGGCTGGCCTTTACTCCTTCAACAACCAGTTTCACCGCCTTTTCCAGGGACATCTCATTAGCCTTGGCTTGCTTTTCTTCCGTCACTAACTGCCTCCTCTTCCTGCAGCTTCAGTTGCCTTAGCTGCAAAATTGCCTGTGTTTCCAGCAAAATTGCCGTTTGGTCGTTTCGCCGACGCGCGTCTGCAATCGCCTGCATGTGGCGGTCGATCTCATCATCTATCTTGCACAGGTTGAGTACCCGAACCTGCGCCTCGAGCTCTTCCAGGGTGATTTCACCAGGCAGCTCGGTCATATCAGTACTAACAATTATACTCTGAAGTTCTTCTGGAATAAAATCCAAAAAGCCACTCATTGAAACATTTTCATGAGTTTCAATGTAATTGAGCCATAGTTTGGCCAGACGCTCGTATTCCGGTTTTGGAAAAACAAAACCGTTGACAATCAAGTAGTCCCGGGCCTCATCAGAATAGATGTAGGCATAAAGCAGGCGCTGCTGGGCTTTAAGGGCCCGGGTGACCGGCTGCGGATCCGCGGCTGGCGCCAAGGGGACTGGTTCTGGCAAGACTTCGCTATTGGTATGCTGGTCAACCCGGCGCTGCTTGCGGCGGGCCCTGGACAGGTTGACCTTCAAGGCATCTAGGGAGACCCCGGTTTCTTTAGCTAAGCGGCTGACATAGAGGTCTTGTTCAACCGGATTGGGCAAGGCAGCGATTTCCGCTATTGCCTCGCTTAAATAAGCCACCTGCTCGCGCTCGTTGTTTAAGTTGTACTTCTTCTTCAAGCGCTGCAGGAAAAAGTCAGTGGTTGAGATGGCCCCTCTGATCGCGGCCTGGTAGCTGTCTGCCCCGTATCGCTTGACATATTCGTCCGGGTCCAGCTTGTCAGGTAGGATCACGATCCCAAGGTCAAAGTTGCCGGCCTGCTTGAAGAGGCCCACCGCCCGTTCAGTTGCGTGCTGACCTGGATCATCGCCGTCATAGTTGATGACGACTTGCTTGGTGATCCGGCGGATCATATAGACCTGCTGCTGGGTCAAACTGGTCCCCATGGAGGCAATCCCGGTCTTGACCCCGGCCTTATAGGCCGAAATCACATCCATATGTCCTTCAAACAAGACCAGGTGTCCCTCTTTTCTGGCATGCTTCTTGGCTTCTGAAAAGTGGAAGAGCAGGTCGGACTTGTTGAAGATGCTGGTTTCCGGACTGTTCAAGTACTTGGGTTCTTCCGGGTCATCGCTGATTCTCCGGCCGGAAAAGGCTACCGGGTGGCCGCTTTCATCACTCATCGGGAACATCAAACGGTCTCTGAAGCGGTCAAAGAGGCGGCCGTCCTGGCTCTTGACAAACAAGCCGCTTTCCGCCAGCTGATCATCCGTATAGTCTTCACCTCGCAAATAGGTCAAGAGCAAGTCGGACTTGCCTGGGGCATAGCCGATCTTAAAGTGCTTGATCAGATCATCGTCCAGACCTCTTTTTCTGGCATATTCCAGGCCCCGTTCCCCGATCTTGGTGGTCATCAGAACCTGCTGGTAAAAGTCCGCCGCATCCTTATGCATCTGCATCAAAGGGTTCAGCTTGACCGGCTGCTCCTGGTATTCCTGGGGCATGGGAATATTGGCGAATTCTGCCACTCTTTCAACGCTTTCTGGAAAAGTAACTTCTTCCTTTTCCATAATGAACTTGTAGACATTGCCGCCTTTATGGCAGCCAAAGCAATAGAAGAACTGCTTGTCCGGGTTGACGCTGAAAGAGGGGGTCTTTTCTTGATGAAAAGGGCAAAGACCAACATAGTCTTTGCCTCTCTTCTCCAGTGATACATACTGGCTGATCACGTCAACGATATTTACGCTTTCCCGAACTTCATTGATAAAATCTTCCGAAATTCTTCCAGCCAATTTGCCTCACCCTTTATTAAAAATTTGCTTCTTACTTGATAACCAACTTGCTCAAGTCGCCCAAGCGCTTGGCCAGGTCATTGACAGCTGCCAGCTGGCTCAAGCGGTTGTTCTTGACTGCTTCGTCCTTGGCCATGATCATGTTGACGTCGAAGTAGCGGTCGATTACGCCTTGCAAGGCAACGAAGGCTTCGTAAAGTTCAGCATGGTCCTTGACATTTGCCAAAGCTTCAACTCCATTATAAAGGTCTTGTTCGCTTCTGTCTTCAAATAAGCTTGGGTCAACCGGACTAGCCTGGCTGAACTTAGCCTTCTTCAAGATGTTGGCGATTCTAGTCAGACTTTCAACGACTGGCTTGAAGGCTTCGTCATCATGGTGCTGCTGCAGGACCTTGGCAGCGGCCAGGATCTGGCTTGGGTCTTGTTCACTTGAAGCCAGAACGGCGTCGATAACGTCGTATTGGTAGTTGTTCTTTTGCAAGAACTGCTTGATCCGGTCACGGATGAAGTCAGCGAGTTGCTTGTCTTCTTCCGCCCCTTGCGGCAACTTGGCTGGAGTCTTGCCAGACAAAAGTTCCACAATTTCCGGAACAACCTGATCAAATGGCAGAGACCAGTTTTCGTTCAGAAGGATCCGGACGATCCCGTAAGCGTAGCGGCGCAATGCGTATGGGTCGTTTGATGATGAAGGGATCATCCCGGCACCAAAGAAGGCGATAATGGTGTCCAGCTTGTCAGCAACTGACAAGAGGGCGCCGACCTTGGTCTTTGGCAAGTCACCTTCAGCCGTGGTTGGCATGTAGTGTTCCTTGATGGCGACAGAAACGTTTTCGTTTTCGCCTGCCAAGCGGGCATAGTGCATCCCCATAACCCCTTGCAGTTCAGCGAATTCGCCGACCATCTGGGTTACCAGGTCGAACTTGTACAAGCCGCTTACCCGGTCAAAGTCAGCTACTTCTTCAGCAGACAAGCCAAATCTCTTGGCTAGGTAGTCACCGATGATCCGCACCCTGGTCATCTTTTCCGCCATTGAACCAATCTTGTCGTGGAAGGAAACGCTGTCCATCCGGTCAACAAAGTGGCTGAGCGGGTACTTGCGGTCTTCGTCGTAGAAGAATACTGCGTCGTCAAGCCGGGCAACCAGAACCTTTTCGTTACCGGAAATGACGTTTTCCAGGTGGTCCTTGTTCCCGTTTCTGACTGAGATGAAGTAGTTGATCAGCTTGCCTTCCTGGTCATAGACTTCAAAGTAGCGCTGGTTGTCCTTCATGGAAGTGATCAGGACTTCGTCTGGGATTTCCAGGTACTTTTGGTCAAATGAGCCGGCAAAAACAGTCGGGTATTCAACCAGGTTGTTGACTTCTTCCAAGAGGCTGGAATCCAGCTTGATCTGCCAGTTGTGGCTGTTTACCAGGTCGTTGATCTGGGAAACGATCATGTCCTTGCGTTCGTCAGCATCAACGATAACGTATTGGTCCCGAAGAGCTTCCACATAGTCGTCAGCGTTAGCTAAAACCACGCTGTCGCCCAAGAAGCGGTGACCAGCAGTCTTGCGGCCGGCAGTGATGTCCAGGAACTGAACTGGCACTACTTCGCTGCCGTAAAGGGCAACAAGCCAGTGAATCGGACGGACAAATTCAAAGTCTTGGGAGTCCCAGCGCATCTTGGTTGGGAAGGTCATGGCCTTGATTACTTCATCCAGGCCCAAAAGAATTTCCTTGGCTTCCTTGCCGGCCTTTTGCACGTGCACATAAGCATATTCAACACCCTTGAGTTCTTCAAAGTAGATGTCGTCTGCGCTCATCCCCTGGCCGCGGGCAAAGCCGACAGCGGCCTTGGTCCAGTTGTCGTCAGCGTCTTGGGCGATCTTCTTGGCCGGCCCCTTCTTGACTTCGTCCACGTCAGCCTGCTTTTCATCCAGATCCTTGACCAGGACAGTCAGGCGGCGGGGAGTTGAGTAGGTCTTGATTTCCTTAAAGCCCAGGCCGTTTTCCTTCAAGAACTTGCCAGTTCTGTCCGCCAGCTGCTTGACTGATTTGCTGACCACGTGGGCTGGCATTTCTTCAACGCCGATTTCAAATAAAAAGTCTTTAGTCATTGCTTGCCTCCGCCTTTGCTTGTGCACTCTTCAACAATGGGAAGCCGCGCTTTTCACGTTCTTCCACAAACTTAACCGCTACTTCGTGAGCCATGTTGCGGATCCGGTGCAGGTAGCCGGCCCGTTCAGTTACTGAAACTGCCCCGCGGGCGTCCAGCAGGTTGAAGGTGTGGGAACACTTCAAGATGTAGTCGTAAGCTGGGTGAACCAGGTTCTTGCCCAAAAGGCGCTTGGCGATTCTTTCATAAGTGTCAAAGAATTCCAGCAATTGCTTCTGGTCGCTTTCTTCAAAAGCGTACTTGGAGTGTTCGTATTCAGGCTCCTTGAAGATGTCCCGGTAAAGGACGCCGTCGCCCCATTCCAGGTCAAAGACTGAGTTAACGTCCTGGATGTAGGAAGCCAGACGTTCAACCCCGTAGGTAATTTCACCCATGGTTGGCTTGACGTCCAGTTCACCGACAGTTTGGAAGTAAGTAAATTGGGAAACTTCCATCCCGTCCAGCCAGACTTCCCAGCCGACACCGGCACAGCCCATGGATGGGTTTTCCCAGTTGTCTTCAACGAAACGGATATCGTGTTCCAAAGGTTCAATGCCCAGGACCTTCAAGGAGTCCAGGTAGTATTGCTGGATTTCCAAAGGAGCCGGCTTTAAAACGACTTGGAACTGGTGGTGCTGGAAGAGCCGGTTCGGGTTGTCCCCGTAGCGCCCGTCAGCTGGCCGGCGGGAAGGCTCAACGTAGCAGGCCTTCCAAGGTTCAGGCCCGACTGCCCGCAAAAAGGTGTATGGGCTCATCGTCCCCGCACCCTTGTTTTCATCATATGACGGCATGATCATGCAGCCTTTTGAAGCCCAGAACTGTTCAAGCTTGAAGATCATGGTCTGGATATCTAATTTTTGTGCCATAGTTACCTCCTATGCAAGGCCATAAAAAAAGCCTATGCAATTTTACTTTTGCATAGGGACGAAAAAAGTATTCGCGGTTCCACCCTAATTCAGGAAGCCTATTTGCCTCCTGCTCTTAATTAGCTTGGCTAGAGGGGCCTTTTCCC
This sequence comes from Lactobacillaceae bacterium AF64-9pH9TA, assembly GCA_027681045.1. Classification (GTDB taxonomy): domain Bacteria; phylum Bacillota; class Bacilli; order Lactobacillales; family Lactobacillaceae; genus Lactobacillus. The sequence goes on from JAQDCK010000008.1 coordinate 56,717, forward strand.
GCTGTATCCTTCCACCAACCGATACTCGCTGCCGCGGTACTTTTCTATTTCCTCATCATTACCAATATACAGGCTATTTTACCACAAATTCCTTTTCTTTTCATGTTTTTTTAGGAAAATCAGCTCCCCCGGACTTCATTTAAAAAGCGGAGGCTGGGCAGGTTTAAATCAACGGTTGCTTGATATATCTGGGCTAGGGCCCGCCGGCTTTCCTTTTTCAAATCTTCGCCGATCTGGATCTCGCCTAAACGGGTAATTGGCAAAAGACCCAGGGTTCTGATTAAGGCCGTGGCCTTTGGCGACAAGTGCAGGCGGCTGACAGAGCGGAAATGGTCGCTGCAGACCACTCCGCCAGCAGCAATGGAATAGTCAAAAATCCCTTTTTCCTTGCCGCAGATAACGCAGGCCCGGAGTTGCGGAGCCACCCCAAAGGCTGCCAGGAGCTGCAGCTGGACGATCTGAGTGATGATTTCCGGGTCCTGGCCTGCCACGATCCGGTCAAAGGCCACCAGCAATAGGTCATAGTAGCCCCCTAGTTTCTGATACTCGCTGAAGGCATGGTCAGCTAAATCAAAAAGATAAGAGAGATAGGCACTTTTGTCTAGGTCGGTGAAAAGCTCGTCATGCTGGCTGAGCTTCTTATAGGTCCGCAGCTGGCTGATCCCCTTGTAGCGGGTCAGAATGCCGAAAGTCCCTTCCGTGAAGGGCAAAACCGCGGCAGCCAGCTGGGACTTGGGCCGCATCCCGCCTTTGGCGATCACCGTGACGATTCCCAATTCCTTGGTCCAGAGCTTGGCCAAAAGGTCAGCCTCTTTATACTGCTGCCTTTTAAAAAGCAGGCCGTGGACATCGAGCAGGTCAGCGGCCATTAAAGTTCCTTCTTGTCATAGCCGATGGACTTGAGGAAGGCCGGGTCTTGCCGCCAGTTGCGCCGCACCTTGACCCAGAGCTTCAAGTTGACCTTCTCGCCAAGGAGATTTTCGATTTCTTTTCTGGACCGCATCCCGATCTGCTTGATCATAGACCCTCTTTGACCGATGATGATCCGCTTTTGCCCGTCTTTTTCTACAAAAATCGTCGCGTCAATCTGCAGTTTGCCATTGATCCGCTGGTTCATCTGGTCAACCCAAACTGCAGTTGAGTGGGGAACTTCCTGGTCAGTCAAGCGGAGGATCTGTTCTCTGATCATTTCAGCGACCACGAAGTATTCCGGCCGGTCGGTTACTTCATCTGAAGCGTAGTATTGCGGCCCTTCTGGCAGATAGTCCTTCAATGTCTTGAGCAAGTCGTCGACCCCGTTGCCCTGCCGGGCGGAAATTGGCAAAAATTCCGCGAACTTGCCCACGGCCTGGTAGGAGTCGATGATTGGCAAAAGTTCATTTGGGTGAACCTGGTCGATCTTGTTGATGACCAAAAATACCGGAATATCCAAATCCTTTAAAAGACCAGCCACGTATTCCTCGCCCTTGCCGGCTTCTTTAGCATCAACCATGAACATGACTAAGTCAACATCCTTTAAAGAAGACAGGCTAGCCTTGTCCATGTATTCGTCCAGGTCGGAATGGCTCTTGAAAATCCCTGGCGTGTCGACGAAGACGACTTGCATGTCATCTTCAGTGTAGATGCCGGAAATCTTGTTTCTGGTGGTTTGCGGCTTGGCGGAGGTAATCGCCACCTTCTGCCCGATTAAGCGGTTCATCAAGGTTGACTTACCGACATTTGGCCGGCCAACCAATGCTACGAAACCTGACTTCTGTTTACTTGTTTGCCCCATCTTGAATGTCCTTTTCCGTGAAATGGTATGGTATCAATTGCTCGACTGTAAAGCGCTCATAGTCACCCTGGCTGTCGGTCAGAATTACTTCCGTTTCCGGAGCCATGAATTCGCTCATTACCTGCCGGCAGGCCCCGCAAGGGGAAATCGGCCGGTCTGTATTGCCAATGATCAAAAGGCACTTGATCTTGCCCGGCCGGCCAGCGTTCACCCAAGAGTAGATCGCCGTCCGTTCGGCGCAGTTGGTCAAGCCAAAAGAAGAATTTTCAATATTGACCCCGGTAAAAATCTCCTCAGAGTCCGTCACTAAAGCGCTGGCTACATGGAAATGCGAATATGGACTGTAGGCATCCGCCAAATGGTCCTTGGCCAGCAAAAAAAGTTTTTCTTCCAACTCGTTCATGCTACTTCCCTCTTCCTTCGTCTAATTGGTCCGGGTAAAGAGGCAGGCCGTATTCTTCTAAGACCTTGCCCTGGATCCCGAACATCTCCTTGGCTTCGTCTGGCTCGATATGGTCATAGCCATTCAAGTGCAGGTAGCCATGCACAATCGTGTAGCCAAATTCCCGGTCAAAGCCGGTGCCATATTCCTTGCTGTGGCGCTCGATGACACTTGGGCACATAAACAAGTCGCCGATGTCTTCAGTAAAGTCCGGGTCCTGGGTGAACATGGCCAGGTCCAGGCCGTCGTCACCGTCTTCAATGGCAAAAGAAATCACGTCGGTTGGCCGGTCTTTATCCCGGTAGTCCTGGTTGATAGCCTGCGACCGGTCTTCGTCAACAAAGTTGATGCTCATTTCCTGGGCATTGTCCTTGCCGATTTCTTTTTTCGCCATGAGGAGCAGCTGCATGATCCAGTCTTCCCAGTCCCGGTCTCCCTTAGTCAAAAAGCCGACTTGATCACTGTAGCTTACATCAATTCCCTGCATTATTTTCCTTCCTCTTCATATGCCTTGATAATCTTTGCTACGACTGGGTGCCGGACAACGTCAGCCGCACTGAATTCCACGAACTTGATCTGGTCGATCCCCTGCAGAATATTGCGGGCCGTGATCAAACCGCTGTGAGCCTTGCCAGGCAGGTCGATCTGGGTCATGTCCCCGTTGACCACCATCTTGGAGTTAAAGCCCAGCCGGGTTAAAAACATCTTCATTTGGGCGTCTGTCGTGTTCTGCGCTTCGTCTAAGATGACAAAGGCTTCTTCTAAGGTCCGCCCTCTCATGTAAGCCAGCGGGGCGATTTCGATAACGCCCCGCTCCATCAAGCGGTCAGTTGGTCCCTGCCCTAAGATGGCATAAAGGGAGTCATAGATTGGCCGCAGGTATGGGTCAACCTTTTCTTTAAGGTCCCCTGGCAAAAAGCCCAGGGATTCCCCGGCTTCAACTGCCGGCCGGGTCAAGATGATCTTGGAGACCTCTCCCCGCTTAAAGGCAGCAACCGCGCAGACAACGGCCAGGAAGGTCTTCCCCGTCCCGGCAGGTCCGATCCCAAAGACAACATCGCTCTTATTGATGGCTTCGACATAGCTCTTCTGGGTCATGTTCTTGACCCGGACAGGCCGGCCCTTGGCGTCTCTAATCAAAATCTGCTTGTAGAGGTCGCGAAAGTATTCAGTTGTCCCCCGGTCAGCCATTTTCATGGCACTGACCACATCAGCCGGGGTTAAGTTGATCCCGTTGCTGGCTACCCCGTCCAGGGCCTTTAAAACCCGCAAAACAGTCTCTACTTGTTCTTCAGATCCAGCGACCTTGATCTGGCCGCCCAGGTCGGTAACGGTAACCTCATAGCCTTCTTCGATCAGCTTTAAATTGCTGTCATTGACGCCCACCAGCTTCTGGATATTTTCGCTGCTGTGGGGCAAAAACTTCTTTTCCAATAAAAGAACTCCTTCATTTTCAAACCAGCGGGCAAGCACATCTCTGCCCACCAGACTATACTCTTCTAAACCAATGATACACGATTTAGGCCAAAAGAGAACACGGAAAATCAAGCAAGAAAAAAGCTCCCGTTTTCACGAGAGCTTCAGTCGATTAATAATGTCTACGCTTGCGAGCGGCCTCAGATTTTAACTTTCTGCGAACGCTTGGCTTTTCGTAGAATTCACGCTTGCGGTATTCTTGCAAAGTACCACTTCTAGAAACGGAACGCTTGAAACGACGAAGAGCATCATCAATAGACTCGTTTTCGTGAACGATAGTCTTAGCCATGTGTGATCCCTCCTTCCATTTCTTGGCATTGCTGCCATAAACATTTATCTAAATTATAGCAAAAAACGACTAATCGTCAATAGCCTGGACTGATTTTTTGATAATTTTTTGGGGCTAAGGCCCAGAAAGCGCATTATCCGGTATAATAGAGTTGATGAGGTGATCTATATGACTGAAAATATAGCAGAAAACAAACAAACAGAAAAAATTGAAAAGACGGAAGTCAACATTATCATTATCTCCGACTCAGCCGGGGAAACGGCTTTTAACAACGCGCAGGCGGCTGCCGTCCAGTTCCCTGATGCTGAAGTCAACTACCGCCGCTATCCTTTCATGGTTAACGAAAAGAAGCTGGCCGCGACCTTGGAAGAAATCGAGCAGTACCCTAACCTGGTCATCGTCTACAGCATGCTGGATGAAAAGCTGCAATTGCCGATCATCAAGTTTGCCCGGGAACACAAGGCTAAGTACATCGACATTTTGTCTCCGATCATTGAGGCGATCAGCCAGACGACCCATATGAAGCCAACCGGCATGGTTGGAGCTAACCACCAATTGACCAACAAGTACTTCAACCGGATTTCCGCCATGGAATTCGCGGTTATGTACGACGACGGCAAGGATCCGCGGGGCTTTTTGGAAGCGGACGTTGTCTTGTTAGGTGTCTCCCGGACTTCCAAGACTCCCCTTTCCTTGCTTTTGGCCAATAAGGGGCTTAAGGTGGCCAACTTGCCGCTAGTGCCGCAGACCCACATTCCAAAGGAAATCTACCAAATTGACCCGAAGAAGATCATTGGTTTGACCAACGACCCGCAAGTGCTCAACCGCATCCGCCGGCAAAGAATGATCAGCTACGGGATGGACCCCGACACTGCCTACTCCAACATGGACTCCATCAATGCCGAACTGGACAGTGCCATGGCCTTATACAAGAAGCTGGGCTGCTTCGTGATCAACGTGGCTGAACGGTCAATCGAAGAAACCGCGGCTTTGATCATGAACCACCTGGGTTACGAAGAAGATTAATCAAATAATTGCGTAAAAAAAGCGCGCTGCTTACAACAAACGTAAGCGCGCGTTTTTCTTTTACTTCAGGGGACTTTCATCAACTCTGAAGACTTCTCCAGAAACTGGATCGACTAAAATGAAATATTCCTTCTTGCCGTTCTCGCGCAATCTGTCAGTTACGCTGAAGACGTAAAAATACTCTGATCGTTTGTTAGGGCTTGTCTTGGTCATCATCAGCTTGACATTGTAGTGTCCGTGCTGTTTAGCGTAAGTAGTGGCGATCTCAGTCGCCAAATCCAAGCCTATATATTTTGGTTGATAGCGGCTATTGTCCCTTTCATCTGCCATCTATTTCACCACCTCACTTATTCCTTATAACACAAGTATAATTTGTTTTTTGACATTTTTCAATAGCTAAACTACTTCTTGTTCTCTAAATCTGCCATAAACTTTCTGGACTTCCGTGACACTCATGAAGGCAAAGGGGTCGCATCTTTCTACAGTGGTCCGGATGTCGTAGAGATCGTAAGTGTCGATAATGGTTAAAAGGACGGTCTTTTCAGTGTGCCCGTAGGCCCCTTCTACATCGTGGAAGATGGTGATCCCTCGGTGCATTTTTTCTTGAATCCCTTCAATGATGGCGTTGGGATGTTCAGTAACAATCATTACCTGCAGCTTGTTGTGCTGAGTGTAGACTGAGTCGATGAAACGGCCGTTGATGAAAATGTTCAAGGCCGTGTAGAGGGCTCTGGACCAGTCAAAGAGAAAACCGGCGATCAAAACGATGATCAAGTTGACCAAGATATTGAACTTGCCGTAGTTCATACCAGTTTTCTTCCTGACCACGATGCCTAAGATGTCCAACCCCCCCGTAGAGATCCCGCTCTTCAAAGCCATACCAGTGCCGATCCCGTTGACTGCTGCCCCGAAAATGGCGCAGAGGATTGGGTCCAGGCTCAAATGAGTCGGCTGGATGAAACGCATCATGATCGAGGACATAGCAACCGCGAAGATGGTGTAGCCGGTAAACTCACGGCCGATCTTGAACCAAGCTAGGATAAAGAGGGGTACGTTCAAGGCAAAGTACATCACTTCTGTTGGGATGGTAAATGGCATATAGCGGCTGGTCACGGTGTTGACGATCTGCGCGAAGCCAGTGATCCCGGAAGAATAGATATGGCCGGGATGCCAGAAGAAGTTCAAGGCTACGGCAACCATGACTGAGTATAGAATAGCCGTCCCGATTTTTACTAAAAAGCCGTAATTGCGTGAAAAGCGATTTAAATCAAACAACTTCATTTTTCTGCTTTCCTTTCCGTCGTAACAGGATCAGCAGCTATTGGCTGCTGGCCTTGCCCCGCCTATATAAGAAGGCAAAGCAATGAATATCCTTATTTATGATACAGCTTTTTCATAAATTATTGGGGCTTTCCCAACAACTTTTATATAAAAAAGCGCCTAAACCCTATAAGAGTTTAGACGCTTTCAAATCAATTATTTATTATAAAAATTACCGGTTAAGGTTTACTTAACTGTTGCTTTGGGAGTTAGCGACACTCGAGTTGAAAGTAGATTCTGAGGTTAACGCGGACGCACTGTTTGAAACAGAAGTTACGACACTTTGTTCAGCTGAGGTCGGGTCACTCATACTTGCCAGTTCGGAAGCGGACATTTGCAGTATCTCAAGTTCTGATTGGGAAATTGACGCGCTTACGGAAGCTTGGTATTCAGCATTGGTATTTTCAGAATTGCCAACGGAAGAAGTTACTGAACCTTCGGAACTATCAGCAGTGACGGAACCAACGCTAGTGCTCGTGGAGTTTTGAGCTGGAGTGTTGGTGGTATTATCAGCGTTTGTAGTGGTTGTACCTGCATTGGTAGTACCGTTCGTCGTAGCCGCGATGCCTTGGACAGTTGTAGTGCCAGCAGTCGTTGCGGCAGCTGCAGGAGTTGCAGCGTTAGTGCCTGCTAGAGCAGTTGGCGTGTTAGCAGCTGGAGTATTTGCAGCCGGAATCGTCGGAACAAATGGAGTGTTGCCAACATTAGGAATCTGGGTAGCACTCTGACTTACTGAAGTGCTCAGTGATTCAATAGTTGATTGGCTTTCACTCGTAGCGCTGCTCAAACTCTGAGATTGGCTGATGCTTTCAGATTCACTTACGCTAAGTGATTCACTAGTGCTAGTAGAAGTAGTTGAAGAACTCGTGCTTTCACTTGAGGAAGATGACTCACTTGGTGAAATTGATTCGGTACCACTGGTGCTCGTTGAACCAGATGCACTTGTGGAAGTGGTTGCGGAACCACTTGCACTCGTTAAACCAGACTTACTTGCAGAAGTTGCTTCAGAACCACTTACGCTCGTTGAGTTAGATTCACTCGTGGAAGTTGCTTCGGAGCTGCTTACGCTCGTTGAGCCCGATTCACTTGTGGAAGTGGATCCTGAGTTGCTTGCGCTCGTTGAGCCAGTCTCACTTGCTGAAGTGGATGCGGAATCACTGGTGCTTGTCGAGCCAGATTCACTCGTGGAAGTTGCTTCGGAACCACTGGCGCTCGTTGAACCAGACTCACTTACTGAAGCTGATTCGGAACCACTGGCGCTCGTTGATCCAGACTCACTTGGTGAAGTGGATGCGGAACCACTGGCGCTCGTTGAACCAGACTCACTTGTGGAAGCTGATCCGGTACCACTAGTACTCGTTGAGATAGATTCACTTGGTGAAGTGGATGCGGAACCGCTGGTACTCGTTGAGCCAGATTCACTTGGTGAAGTGGATGCGGAACCACTGGTGCTCGTTGAACCAGACTCACTTGAGGAAGCTGATTCTGAACCGCTGGTGCTCGTTGAACCTGATTCACTCGTGGAAGTGGATGCGGAACCGCTAGTACTCGTTGAACCTAATTCTCTTGAGGAAGTGGATGCGGAGCTGCTTGCGCTCGTTGAATCAGATGCACTCGTGGAAGTGGATGCGGAACCGCTAGTACTCGTTGAACCAGATTCACTTGAGGAAGTGGATGCGGAGCCACTTACGCTCGTTGAGTCAGACTCACTTGGTGAAGTGGATGCGGAGCTACTTATGCTCGTCGAACCAGATTCACTCGTGGAAGTGGATGCGGAGCTGCTTACGCTCGTTGAATCAGACTCACTTGGTGAAGTGGATGCGGAGCTACTTATACTCGTTGAACCAGATTCACTTGAGGAAGTGGATGCGGAACCACTTGCACTCGTTGAACCAGATTCACTTGAGGAAGTGGATTCAGACTCGCTTGCGCTCGTTGAACCTGATTCACTCGTTGAAGTGGATGCGGAGCCACTTACGCTCGTTGAGCCAGACTCACTTGGTGAAGTGGATTCGGAACCGCTAGTACTCGTTGAGCCAGATTCACTTGAGGAAGTGGATTCAGATCTGCTTACACTCGTTGAGTTAGATTCACTTGTTGAAGTAGATTCAGAGCCACTTGTGCTCGTTGAACCTGATTCACTTGAAGAAGTGGATTCAGACTCGCTTGCGCTCGTTGAACCTGATTCACTTGAGGAAGTGGATTCAGACTCGCTTGCGCTCGTGGAAGTGGATGCAGATCTGCTTACACTCGTTGAGTTAGATTCACTTGTTGAAGTAGATTCAGAGCCACTTGTGCTCGTTGAGCTAGACTCACTTGGTGAAGTAGATTCGGAACCACTTGTGCTCGTTGAACCAGACTCACTTGAAGAAGTGGATACGGAGCCACTTGCACTAGTTGAGTTAGATTCACTCGAGGAAGTGGATGCGGAACCACTGGTGCTCGTTGAGCTAGATTCACTTGAGGAAGTGGATGCGGATTCGCTTGCACTAGTTGAACCAGACTCACTCGTGGAAGTGGATGCGGAGCTGCTTACGCTCGTTGAACCAGATTCACTTGAGGAAGTGGATTCAGAATTGCTTCCGCTCGTTGAGTTGGATGTACTCGTGGAAGTGGATGCGGAGCTACTTACGCTCGTTGAACCAGATGCACTTGTTGACGCTGATTCGAAACCACTCACGCTCGTTGAACCAGACTTACTTGAGGATGTGGATTCTGAACCACTGGCGCTCGTTGAACCAGATGCACTTGCTGAAGTTGATTCAGAGCCGCTTACGCTCGTTGAACCTGATTCACTTGTTGACGCTGATTCGGAGTCGCTTACACTCGTTGAGCCAGATCTACTTGCTGAAGTTGATTCAGACTCGTTTTCACTCGTGGAAGTGGATGCGGAGCTGCTTGCACTCGTTGAACCAGATTCACTCGTTGAAATGGATGCGGAGCCGCTTAAACTCGTTGAGTTTGATTCACTTGCAGAAGCTGATTCGGAGCTGCTTACGCTCGTTGAGCCAGACTCACTTGCGCTGGTTGATGCGGAAGTACTTGCAGATTCACTTGC
>JAQDCK010000009.1 GCA_027681045.1 Lactobacillaceae bacterium AF64-9pH9TA
TCACTTACTGGATCGGAACAGTGTTCAATTTGATTTTACAATTGGCGGTCAATATTCAAATACTTGCGATTTTCCTCCTTTGAAAAATCTGGCTGATCTGACCAGTACGAACCTAATTGGTCATAAGAGTAAACCTCAACTCCTTTGCCGGCTAAGCCATCCTTGAAATTGTCAAAGTCTTCATGGTTGTCACCAGGCCCGCCGTGCACGCAGAGCAACTTGACCGGTCCTTCATTGACCTTACGAGTAAAAAGGTGATAGCCATTTTCTAAAGTAACGATTCTCGTTTGATCCATGATTTTTTCTCCTTCAGTCATAAATTCACTTGTTACTTGAAATATGCTCTCGTGTAGTCAATCATGCCAACCTTGTGCCAAAGTACCCCCTTTAAGTTGGAGTTTACCAGGTGGTCTTCAACCATGGTGTAAAGAGGAAGAACAGGGTAATCTTGGTTCATTTGTTCCTGTGCCTTTAACAGGTGGCTGAAGTAGACTGATCTGGTCGTGGCATTTTTTCTGGCTTGGCTGAGCTCATTGTTGTAGGCAGCACTGGTGTATTTACCGTAGTTGTGGCTGTTAGTCTTTTCCAAGGTCTGCAGTTCGCTGTATGGGTCAGCGTAGTCGTTGAGCCAGAGGGAAAGGTAAAGGTCATATTTGCCATTGGCAACCAAGTTGTAGGCTGACTTGGATGGCAGATTCTTGACAGTCACTTTAAGTCCTGGCAGTTTGCTTTCCAGCTGTGACTGCAGGAATTCACTGACATTCTTGTCGGTAGTCGTATCACTTGCCACCAGGGTCAGTTCAACTTTTGACTTGCCCAGCTGCTTTAAGCCGGCCTGCCAGAGCTTTTTAGCCTTGGCAACATTGTAAGTTTCTTTTGGCTGCGCTGCTGCTGCGAAGTCCTTGCCACTGGCTGGATCCTTTGCAGCATTTGGTGCTGAGAAGGTGTAGGATGGCTTTGAACCATCTGCTAAAACCTTTTTAGACAGCTGAGTACGATTAACAGCCAAGTAGAGGGCTTGACGGAGTTGTTTGTTGGCCAATACGGCGCCCTTAGCCATATTCAGATTTACGAAGTTATTACCTGACCGGTAGAGGTGGTAAAGGTTCTTGTTGTTTTGCAGACCTTGTGCCGTCGTGCCTGAAACTACCGCGTCATCTAGGCTGCCTTGCTGGAAGAGCTGGTGGGCAGTGTTTGAGTCTTTGACGACTTGATAATTAAGCTTTTGCAGCTTGACCGCGTTTTTAGCGTAGTAGTATGGATTCTTGACGGCAGTCCACTTTTCGCTGGTGTTGGTCCACTTGGTGACCTTGAAGGCCCCGTCAAAAGCAGTATATTTAGCAGACGTACCATATTTGGCACCATATTTTTTAACAAGGCGGGTGTTTTGCGGGTAAAAGGCTGGCATAACCATCTTGTCGATGAAGGTCGGTTCTGGATTTTCAAGCTGCACGACCAGTTTATACTTGCCAACGGCTTTGACGCCTAAGCTGCTAACCGCTTTTTTACCCTGAGAGATCTGATCAGCATTCTTGATGTTGCTGAAGATGTAGTTATAGCCAGACATTGCTTTGGGAGAAACGCCTTTTCGCCAGGCTGTTACAAAGTCTTGCGCGGTTACAGTATCACCATTTGACCATTTGGCATTGTGCCTCAGATTGAAAGTGTAGGTCTTACCGTCACTGGACTTATGATAGCTAGTGGCAACCGCGGGAACTGGCTGGTCATTTTTATCTGACCGGTAAAGGCCAGCCATAGTTTGCACCAAAGTGTCCCATTGGGGGATTGAGGCAGTCACTGAGGTATCGAGGGAACTGACTACATCAGTCTCCATTAAGTTCAAACTGGTCTTGCCACTGGATGCTTGGGAATTGTTATTGCCGCAGGCTGCCAACGTGCAAGCTGACATGCCAAGTAATGCAACTGTTGCCATTTTTCTAACTTTCATTTGTGTTCCTCTTTTCAGCTTTCAGGGAAAAGAAAAGCGCCCCACTGGATCAAATCGATCCAATAGGGCGCTGTTAGCGCGGTACCACCTATTTTCGCCGTTAGGCCTTCACGCACAGATAATGCGCTGCCGCTTTAAGGGGCGGACCCCGAAACCACTAATATCGCAGTTCCCGCTCAAAGGTGATTTTCGCACTTGGTCTGACCGCTTCTTCACACCAACCAGAAGCTCTCTGCAGGTCTCGCCAAAACTACTTTTCCTTTTCAAAGCAATGTTGTTTTGATTTCATGTCTTTTATCTTAATCCTAAATCTGAGAAAGTCAACAGCAAATGACAAAAAAATAAATTTACGGTTAGGAAGAATAGTCTTATTTTTATCATTTTGTTAAACTAAAAGTAAAATGTGTTAGGAGGAAAAACAACCATGAACTACCAAGACATCAACGCGGAGACGATCGACCGCTGGGTCAAAGAAGGCTGGGAATGGGGCAAGGCGATTAACCACGACACCTTCCAAGCCGCTAAAGAAGGAAAGTGGGAGATCAAGTTGACCCCGGTTAAGTATGTCCCGCACAGCTGGTTTGGCGACTTAAAAGGCAAAAAGGTTCTTGGCTTAGCCAGCGGGGGTGGCCAGCAGATGCCAATCTTGACTGCCTTGGGGGCAGAATGCACAGTCCTGGACTATTCTGACCAGCAGCTGGAAAGCGAGCGCCTGGTTGCTGAAAGAGAAGGCTACGACATCGACATTGTCAAAGCCGACATGACCCAGCCTTTGCCTTTTGCTGACGAAAGCTTTGACATGATCATCCAGCCAGTTGCCAACTGCTACGTTGAAGAAGTCAAAGCAATCTGGAAAGAATGCTACCGGGTCTTGAAAAAGGGAGGAGTCCTCTTGTTTGGCCTGGATAACGGGATCAACTACCTGTTTGATAGCGATGAAGAAAAGTATGTCGTCAACTTTTTGCCTTTTAATCCGCTGAAAAATCCTGACCAGATGCTGCAGCTGGAAAAAGATGATTCTGGCGTCCAATTCTCTCATACCTTGGATGAACAGATCGGTGGCCAGCTGGAGGCAGGCTTCACCTTGACCAATCTCTATGAAGATACCAACGGCGAAGGCCGTCTGCACGAATTGAATATCCCGACTTTCATCGCGACCAGAAGCGTAAAATAGCAAAAGCCACCAAGTTTGTGAAGTGCCATAGAAAAGTTAGACATTTTAGGAAATCTTAAATAGTTGCCATTACACGATCTCTGTATTTTACAGGGGTCGTGTAATTTAGTTTATTGGACAGTCTGATGTTGTTAAACAATTTTTAAGTTCTTGTTGGACTCCTTCCAAAGAATTCAGTTTAACTCGATTTAGCTTCTCGCGTTTCATTAAGTTGAATATAGTTTCACCTGGTGCGTTATCGTGACAGTTTCCCTTTCTAGACATGCTTTGAACAAGTTCCATTACAACAACATCAATATCAAACGAAAGGCTTGTGCTATGTCTAATGTAATTTCATACTGACATTATGACATGACACTAGTTTACCATCATTCGATACAATATTTTGGATGTCACTAATGATACAATTAAGTGTGTAAGTATTTTTTACTGAGGTGTAGAAAAATGGAAATTAAGAAATTTTGGATCGTTATATCTGCAATTAGTGCAATTGCATTAACTGCTTGCAGCAAGCAACAATCGTCACAAACTAAGGAGAGCTCACAGAGTAAGGTATCAAGCAAAAAAGCAAGTAAGTCTAAAGAAAAGAAGTCAGCATCATCCAAATCTGCTAGTTCAACTACTAGTAAATCAACTATTCACAGTAAGAAGGCAGAGACGCCATGGAACTCAGCTAAAGATCAGCAACTTGCTAGCTTTATGTCAAGCTGGGGAGCAACCATGAATCAGAAGTATGTGAAGTATACTCCTAATAATCCTGGGGATGTATATGGAATTAAAATTCCGAATGATATTTACAATGGTACATGGCATTTAGCAATTTCTGATATTGATAACCAAGTTTCATCTGCTTGGTCAGAGAATGGCCAAGGCGCTAGTAACACATATTTAATAGTTGCTTGCTACTCAGACGTTACTAATGTGAAGACTACCTTTGGCTACCATGTCTATCTGTTCACCATTTACAATGGTAAGCCTGTTGTCTTAATTTCTGAACAGAACCAAGGGAATGAAAAGAACAGCTATGTTTTTGGCGAAACTAAGAATAATGAACTAAAGAACGGCTTTACTCAAATTGTAGGCAATATTAGCAATACTACTTCATCTAGCCAAACAAATTCTAGCTCAGTTACTAATGAGGAACTAGCAATCATGGCGATAATGAAGTTTGATAATAATGCCCAAGTTCCTTCAGCACCAACCAGGAGCTCAACTCCAGAAGCTGAAAATGCAGGGATAACCATGAAAGATTATGGTAATGGTCGTTTCTTTGTATGTACATCTTCAAATGATACCAACCGCTCCCATATGGCTATGGATAGTAACTATGGAGTAATAATTTCAGGTGATCGAGTTAAAGTATCATTACTTGCTGCTGCCTTAGCTGCCGTTGAAGTTGATAGCGGGAAGGCTCTTGACTATGCCACTTTATCAAAGACATATACTAAAGCAGAACTGCTTCGAGCTTACCAAGGCCAATTGGCTGCGGTTGATCAATGGGTTACAAATTTAAAGCAATAGACTTAATACAATTTGATTTGGGTTTACCTTAGGTTATGCCTTCATTAACAGTGTTTGGTAGGGATCTATCTATTTATCTTGTATAGATCATATAAGAATAGTCTGGGAAAAAAGACTCTAACGAATTAAAAAGGCTTCTAGAAGTGAAAAACTTCTGGAAGCCTTTTTGCTATGCATCTCAAATCACTCATGTTACTAAATACTAGAGCAGAGAGCTGCTAAAGCTCTCTTTTTGTCATATATTGAGAATCTTCCAGCTAATCAAAAAAGGTGAAGCTCGAAATATTACATCGAGTTTCACCTTTTTCATTTATCTAAAGTCTAGTTTTTTCCCAGACTCTTTTAATGTATCCAAAGTGATTTGCTTTTTTCTTATTCTTCGCCATGTTCAAACTGTGATTGGTAAAGGTCGGCGTAAAAGCCCTTCTTTGCCATCAAGCTGTCATGGTTGCCGACTTCAACGATATCCCCATCCTTCAAGACGATGATACTGTCGGCATCCCTAATCGTTGACAAGCGGTGGGCGATAACAAAAGCCGTCCGCCCCTGCATCAGCCGGTCCATCCCTTGCTGAATCAAAAGCTCAGTCCGGGTGTCGACTGATGAAGTTGCTTCATCCAGAATCAAGATCTTCGGATCCTTGACAAAAGCCCGGGCAATCGTCAGCAGTTGCTTTTGCCCGGCAGAGATATTGCTGGACTCTTCGTTAATCATGCTGTCATAGCCCTCTGGCATCTGCTCGATAAAGTGGTCAGCATGGGCTTCAACTGCCGCCTGCCGCAATTCCTCATCACTGGCATTAAGATTCCCGTAGCGAAGGTTCTCCTTAATCGTACCGTTGAAGAGCCAGGTATCCTGCAGGACCATCCCAAACATGGACCGTAAATCTGACCGCTTCATCTTGCTGATATCCTGGCCGCCAATCGTGATCTTCCCGCTGTTTAACTCGTAAAAGCGCATCAAAAGCTTGACCAGAGTGGTCTTACCGGCCCCAGTAGGTCCGACGATAGCGATTTTTTGCCCGGCAGAAACATCCAGGCTGAAGTCCTTGATGATGATCTTGTCTGGATTGTAGCCGAAGCGGACATGGTCAAAAGTCACATCGCTAGGCAGCTTTTCAACTTCTTCAGCAGAAACTTCGACCTCTTCTTCCGGCATCTCTTCTGCTTCCAGGAAGTCAAAGACCCGTTCACTAGCTGCAGCTGTAGACTGCAGCATGTTCATGATCTGGGCCATCTGGGTGATTGGCTGGGTAAAGCTCTTTACATACTGGATAAAGGCTTGAATATCACCAATCGTGACCACGCTGTTTACCGCCAAAAAGCCGCCCATGATACAGATCGCGACATAGCCGATATTGCCGACCAAGTTGGAAATTGGCATCATCAAGGAGCCAAAGAATTGGGACTTCCAGCCGGAAGTGTAAAGCTCATCATTGTACTTCTTAAAAGTTGCCACTGATGCAGCTTCACCGTTAAAGGCCTGGACGATCTGGTGGGCCCCGTACATTTCTTCGATATGGCCGTCCGCGTCACCTAAGGCCTTTTGCTGGCCGATATAGTATTTTTGCGACCGGCTCATGACCATTCCCAAAATGCCGAAAGTTACTGGCAAAATCGCTAAAGCTATTAGGGTTAATTGCCAGGAAATCGTAAACATCATAATCACGACCCCGACAACGGTGACGGTTGAAGTGATGATCTGGGCCATAGACTGGTTGAGTGACTGGGCAATCGTGTCTACGTCGTTGGTAATCCGGGACAAGATGTCACCGCTGGCATGCTTGTCAAAAAAGCTGAGCGGGAGGCGGTCAATTTTTTCCGCGATATCTTTTCTAAGAGAGTAGGCAACCTTCTGGGAAATACCTGAGGTAATCCAGCTTTGCACATAATTGAAAAGCATGGACAGGAGGTAAAGGCCCAAGAGCAGCAGCAGGATCTTATTGATGTAGGTAAAATCAATTCCCCCGGCATTCTGGATCTTGGCGCTGATCCCGGCAATCAGCTTGTCAGTTGCCTTAGATAAAATTTTCGGCCCGATAATCGAGAAGACGGTCGAAGCAATCGCGAAAATGATTACAGCGAGCAAGGACCAGTAATAGGGTTTTAAGTAGCGGAAGAGTCTGGCAAAAGTTCCGGAAAAGTCCTTTGCCTTCTCAGTTCCTCTTGCGTTGCCATGGTTATGCATCGGCTAATTCCTCCTTTGAAAGCTGTGAATAGGCAATTTCCCGGTAGACCTGGCAATTCTTAAGCAGGTCCTGGTGCTTGCCCTTGCCGACAATCTTGCCTTCATCCAAAACGATGATCTGGTCGGCATCCATGATTGACGCGATCCGCTGGCCAACCAAGAGGACGGTCTTCTTTTCCTTAGCGGCCATCTTAGTCAGTTCCCGGCGTACCTTGGCGTCAGTCTTAAAGTCCAAAGCACTGAAAGAATCGTCAAAGACCAAAATCTCTGGATCCTTGGCTAGAGCGCGGGCAATTGCCAACCGCTGTCTTTGCCCGCCGGAAACATTGCTGCCGCCTTGAGCGATCGAGGCCTCCAATTTGCCTGGCAGACGGTCAACGAATTCTTCTGATTGTGAGACCCGCAAGGCCTCTTCTAGGTGGGAGTCATCTTTTGCCCCATATAAGACATTAGATTTAACCGTCCCGGTCAAAAGCTGGCCCTTTTGCGGCACCAATCCGATCCGCTCGCGCAGGTCTTGCAGGTCATAATCCTTAACATCTATTCCGTCAACCGTGACTTTACCGCTCGTAACGTCATAAAAGCGGGGGATCAGGTTGATCAAGCTAGACTTGCCAGACCCGGTTGAGCCAATGAACGCGGTCGTCTTGCCGGCTGGAGCAGTGAAGCTGATATGTTCTAAAGCTGCTTCCTGGCTGCCTGGGTAAGTAAAGGTCACGTCGTCAAAAATAACGCCCGTGTTTTCCTTGCCTGACTTACTTGCAGCTGGAGATTCAATCTCAGCCTCTGTTTCCAGGACTTCTGCCACCCGGCCGGCTGAGATGCTGGCCCGGGGGATGAAGATGGCAATCATGGCGACCATCAAGAAGGCCATGATGATCATCATCGCGTATTGCACGAAGGCCAGCATTTCACCAATTTGCATCTTACCCAAGTCGATCTGCTTGGCGCCAGCATAAACGATTACCAGAGCAACCGTGTTCATGATGAACATCATAATCGGCATTAAGGCTGACATGACCCGGTTGGTAAAGAGGTTGACCCTGGTCAAATTGCGGTTTGACTCATCAAAGCGGTCTTCACTGACTTTTTCATTGCCAAAGGCCCGGATGACCAGCATCCCGGTCAAGTTCTCCCGCATAGAGAGGTTCAGTTTGTCTATCAATTTTTGAACAATCTTGAACTTCGGCATAGCCAGGCCCATGGTAATCAATAGAATGACTAAAATCAGCAAAACGACCAACCCAATGATCCAAGTCATCGATGGAGAAGAGTCCAAAGCATGCAGGAGGGCCCCGATGCCAAGAATTGGCGCGTAGGCTACCATCCGGATCATCAAAACAATGACTTGCTGGATCTGGGTAATGTCGTTGGTTGACCGGGTAATCAAGGAAGCCGTTGAGAAGCGGTCCATTTCTGTATTGGAGAAGGACTCGACTTTTTCAAAAAGGGCCAGCCGCAAGTCCCGGGCCACGCCAGCCCCAACTCTGGAAGCTAGAAGACCAGCCAGGATCGTTACGACGGAACCAAGAAGGGCAATGCCCAGCATCTTCAGACCCGCGGTTTTAATGTAGCTGGTCTGCAGCTTGCTGGTGGAAGCACCCAGGCGCTTGTATTCAAGCTTGACTGCCCGGCCGCCGGCCATGTTCATGGTGCTGGTCCCCATCTTCTTCATCTGCTTGTCGATAGAATCGTAGATCTTCTGCTTTTGTTTGGCGCTCATCTGCTTGAAGAAGTAGGCCAGGTCCTTTTTCTGGTAGGCCGCTTCCATCTTGTCGATCTGCTTTTTTGCCGTATCCAGCTGCGTCTTCATTTTTACAGCTTGGGGACTGGCCGGGGCAACTTTGGCCAGTTGCTGATAAGCTTTTTCACCCTTGGCGTATTTGCCTTTAGCAGTCTTGATTCCCTTGGAGATATTCTTGAGGAACTTCTTGCTGGTATCTGAGTTCTTATTGCCGTTAAGGGTGTAGTAGAGTATCATCCCCCGTAGCATGGCCGTGTTCAACTTGTCCCGGTCAACGTTTTTCTTTAAAACATAGAGATTTTTTCCTTTAGGAAAAGTCTTCTTTAAGTCACTTGAGACGTCAGCTGCTTTTACATAGCGGTAGCTGGCCTTGATTGTCTGCTGGTGACTCTTAGTTGAGTAAGTCATGACCTGCCGGTAGGTCTGAGGCGACAGGACATCGGCAACGCTGTCCTTAAAGCCGCCAGCCTGGATCCCGTTGGTGACAATATCGCTCATGTAGTCCGGCAGGGCCAGTTCGGTCTGAGCCTGCCCGAAGATAAAGGCGATCGCCAGCAGAATCGGGAAGAGATAGGGTAAGAGATATTTTCTAAGCTTGATCATCCTCGTCCTCCTTGACCATTGCTTCCAGATTGTGACTGATCATCTCATAGAAATGTAGGATCTGTTCAAAGTCCTGGTCAGTCACTCCTTGAAAAATTTGCGCGTTACACTTGTTCATTTTGTCAATGACCTCATCCAGCTCCTGGTTGGCCTTGGCGGTCAATTCCAGCCGGTACTTGCGCCGGTCTTTTGGTTCAGTGACCCGGACCAGGTAGCCATCCCGCTCCAGGCGCTTGATCCGGCCGGACAGGCTGGCCTGGGTAATGTGAAAAAGCCGGGCCAGCTCAGTTTGGCTGTACTTGGTGGTCTTGATCGCGTAGAGCAGGCCGCCAGATTCTCTGGTCAGCTGCATGTCCTTAAACTCAGCATGGTAGACCTTGTGCAAAAGCATGGTCATATAGCCCCGCTTTCTGATGACTTTTATAATACTTTGCTGTTGGGAATTATCTGATGATTCCAAGTCAATACACCTCACGATTCATTACTTAGGCGGCTAACTGTTATAAGCCTAATTATTAATACACTAAGCATTATACTTAATGTGCTAAGTAATTACAAGAGAAAATCAAGAAACTTTTTCAAAGAAAAAAACGCCAGCAAATGCTGACGTTTAAACTATTGAGTAGAGTGTGATGAGTTTTTTAAAGCTTAGTGATGTCAACCAAGGAGATCTTGTTGTCGTGCTTGGCTTCCAGGGCGTGGATCAAGGCACGCGCCGTATCAAGGGAAGTGTAGATCGGCACGCCGGCTTCTACGGCAAAGCGGCGGATCAGGAAGCCGTCCTTCAAGTTGTTGTTTCTGGTTGGGATGTCGATAACCAGGTCGACTGTTTCCGTCAAGATCAAGTCAAAGATGGTATTCTCCTTGTCGTTGATCCGGTTGACCAGGCGGGCAGGGATGCCGTGACTTTGCAAGAAGTCGTATGTCCCTTGGGTCGCGTAAAGGTCGTAACCGAAGTCATGGTATTCCTTAGCGATTGGCAAAAATTCTTCCTTAGCCGAATCCTTGACTGTACAGATAACCTTCTTGTGCTTAGGCAGGTCCAGCCCAGTCCCCATAAAGGCCTTATACATGGCTTCTTCAACGTCTTCAGAAATTCCCAGAACTTCACCGGTTGACTTCATTTCCGGCCCCAAGGCAATTTCCGCCCCGGTAATCTTTTCAAAGGAGAAGACTGGCATCTTGACGGCAACCGTCTTCTTTTCTGGAGCCAGGCCGTAGTCATAACTTTGCTCCTTGATGGACTTGCCAATGATGACATTGGTTGCCACGTCAACCAGCGGAATCCCGGTAACCTTGGAGATATAAGGGATGGTTCTGGAAGAGCGGGGGTTGACTTCGATCACGTAAACTTCGTTTTCGTAAACGATAAACTGGATGTTCATCAAACCCTTGACCTTCAAGGCCTTGGCCAGGCGCTTGGAGTATTCGACGATCCGTTCCTTCATCTCCTGGGAGATCTTTTGCGGCGGGTAGATAGAGATTGAGTCACCAGAGTGGACACCAGCTCTTTCTACGTGTTCCATGATCCCTGGAATCAAGATGCCTTCATCATCGCAGATGGCGTCAACTTCACATTCCTTGCCGGCCAGGTACTTGTCGATCAAGATCGGGTGGTCTTCAATGTTGAACTGGGAAGTTATGTGGTCGATAAAGCGCTTGAGATCGCCGTCATTTAAGGCGATTTCCATCCCAGCCCCGCCTAAAACGTAGGAAGGACGGACCAAAACCGGGTAACCCAGCTCATTAGCGGCCTTTAAGGCTTCTTCAGCCGTAAAGACGGTTTGCCCCTTTGGCCGGTCGATCTGGCACTTTTCCAAAATCTCGTCAAATCTTTCCCGGTCTTCAGCCGCGTCAACGCTGTCGGCAGAGGTACCAAGGATCGGCACGCCCATCTTCATCAAGTCCTGGGAGAGCTTGATTGCGGTTTGCCCTCCGAATTGGACGATGGCCCCGTCTGGCTGCTCAAGTTCAATGATGCTTTGCACGTCTTCTGCCGTTAAAGGTTCAAAGTAGAGGCGGTCGGCGATGTCAAAGTCAGTTGAGACAGTTTCCGGGTTGTTGTTGACGATGATGGTTTCGTAGCCAGCTTCCTTCAGGGCCCAGACACTGTGCACGCAGCAGTAGTCAAACTCAATCCCTTGGCCGATTCTGATTGGACCGGAACCAAAGACAATCACCTTTTTCTTGGACTGGTCTGGCTGGATTTCATGTTCACCGCCGTAAACACTGTAGAAGTATGGCGTTTCGGAGTCAAATTCAGCTGCGCAGGTGTCGACAGTCTTGAAGGCGGCCGTGATCTTCAAGCCCTTTCTGAGGTAGTAGACTTCATCAGCCGTCTTGCCGGTCAAGCTAGCGATGACCCGGTCTGGGAATTCGCAGTGCTTGGCCAGTTTCAAAAGGTCTGGCGTCAGTTCTTCGCTCTTGAGCCGGTCTTCAATTTCAACCAGGTGCTTGATCTTGTCAATGAACCAGACGTCGATCTTGGTAATGGCATGAATTTCCCGGATGGAGACGCCCTTTCTTAAGGCTTCAGCAATTCTGAAGGCCCGCTTGTCGTCAATCTTGCGGAGGTCTTTACGGAGATCATCAGCTGACAGCTGGGCAATTTCTTCATTATAGAGGTAGTAGCTGTCTTGTTCCAGGGACCGGAGTGCCTTCATGAAGGCACCTTCGAAGTTGTTGCAGATAGCCATGACTTCCCCGGTTGCCTTCATCTGCGTGCCCAGCTTGTGGGAGGCGTCGTAGAACTTGTCAAAAGGCCACTTAGGAATCTTGCAGACGATGTAGTCAAGGGTTGGCTCGTAAGAAGCATAGGTCTTGCCCGTCACGGCATTGACGATTTCATCCAAGGTGTAGCCTAATGCAATCTTGGTAGCGAGTTTGGCGATAGGGTAGCCGGTCGCTTTTGAGGCCAGGGCTGAAGACCGGGAAACACGAGGGTTGACTTCAATGACGCAGTATTCAAAGGAGTCTGGGTTGAGGGCAAACTGGACATTGCAGCCACCCTTGATGTTCAAGGCAGTGATGATGTTGAGGGCAGAGGAGCGGAGCATCTGGTAGTCCTTGTCTGACAAGGTTTGAGATGGCGCGACCACGATACTGTCACCGGTGTGGACACCGACGGGGTCCATGTTTTCCATGTTGCAGACAGTGATGCAGTTGCCGGCACCATCGCGCATAACTTCGTATTCAACTTCCTTCCAGCCAGCAATTGATTGTTCAATCAAACATTCAGTAACCCGGGAGAGGCGAAGGCCGTTAGAGCAGATTTCATGCAGTTCTTGTTCATTGTGGGCTATCCCGCCGCCTGTGCCGCCCAAGGTGTAGGCCGGGCGGACAACTACTGGATAGCCGATTTCCTTGGCAAAAGCGATGGCGTCTTCAACGTAGTTGACGACAACTGACTTGGCAACCGGTTCACCGATTCTTTCCATCAAGTTCTTGAATTCCAGCCGGTCTTCAGCCATCTTGATCGTGTCAGTGTCGGTCCCGATGGTCTTGACATGGTGCTTTTCCAAAAAGCCTTCGTCAGCTAAAGCCATGGCGATGTTTAAGGCGTTTTGCCCGCCCATGGTTGGCAGAAGGGCGTCTGGCTTTTCTTTTTCGATCAATTGCTTGACGACTGGCACAGTCAAAGGTTCGATGTAGACGTGGTCAGCCATGTCACCGTCAGTCATGATCGTGGCCGGGTTGGAGTTGATCAAGACAACTTCGATGCCTTCTTCTCTGAGGGCCCGGCAGGCCTGGGTGCCAGCATAGTCGAATTCAGCGGCTTGGCCGATGATGATCGGGCCGGAACCAATCACTAAAACTTTTTTGATATCGTCGCGCTTAGGCATTCTTGTGTTCTCCCATCATTTCAATAAAGCTGTCAAAGAGGTATTCCGTGTCGTGCGGGCCGCCGCAGGCTTCCGGGTGGAACTGGACGGACTTGATGTTTTCATTTAAGTATTCCAGGCCTTCGTTGGTCTTGTCGTTGACGTTCTTGAACCAGACCTTGGCTACTTTTGGATCAATTGTGTCTTCCTTGATCACGTAGTTGTGGTTTTGAGTGGAGATGTAGACCCGGCCAGTAGTCAGATCCTTGACTGGGTGGTTGCTGCCGTGGTGGCCGTAGACCATTTTTTCCGTCTCAAAGCCGTGGGCTAAGGCTAAAAGCTGGTGGCCCAGGCAGATGGCGAAGATCGGAATGCCGGAAGAAGCAAGAATCTTCAGCTGGTCAATGATTTCCGTGCATTCGCTTGGGTCGCCGGGGCCGTTTGACAGCATGATCCCGTTAAAGTTGTTGTCTAAGACATACTGGGCAGGGGTGTCAGCCGGTAGGACTGTGACATGGCAGCCTCTTTTAGCTAATTCTGTGGCGATATTGCGCTTGGCACCGAAGTCATAGAGGGCAACTTCATAGTCACCTTGACCGACATGGTAGGGTTCAAGGCAGCTACATTTTTCAACGACGCCGTGGATCTTGAAGGCCTTGATCTGGTCAATTACTTCGCTGACTTCGTAATCTTTTGTGGTGATCATCCCGTTCATGCAGCCTTCTTTGCGCAGGATCCGGGTAATGGCCCGGGTGTCGACGCCTTGAATGCCGGGGATGTTGTTTTCAATCATATAGTCATTCAGACTCATGTTCATGCGGAAATTGGACCCCAGCCGCGAAAGCTCGCTTACTACAAAGGCTTCGACAAAGGGGTGAGCGGCTTCCTGGTCATCCAGGGGAACACCGTAGTTGCCGATCAGGGGATAGGTCATGACCACGCTTTGACCAGCATATGATGGGTCGGTCAGGACTTCCACATAACCAGTCATCGCCGTGTTGAAGACGAATTCGCTGATAACATCATGGACCGCGCCGAAGCTTTCGCCTTCAAAAACGTGTCCATCTTCCAGTATTAAACGCGCTTTCATTGATTGTTTGACTCCTATAAAAAAAGACATGTCAGCGAGTGACATGTCTTAAGTGATGAAATATTAATAATTTGAAAAAATGGAAAAGAAACAGCGAATGAAGCTGGGCAGATATCTGGATTAATGTTAATAAATGCGGCCATTTTTGCTGCTTCCTTTCTATTTTTTCAATAGTATAAAGGATAGATGCAAGACTTGCAAGTGGCTTTCTTGATTTTCATTAAGAAAGGCGTATATTTTATATACATTTAGTTCATAATTGTTGATTTATCTAGGCAAAAGCATGATTTGCCTGGATAATCACGAATATTCGTTTTTCCGGCCATAGATGAGGGCATCTCCCATCATAGGTCGGTGACTTTTTTACCTTAAAAGATTTGGCTGACCGGCAGAAGTATTTAGCCAAGCATCGGGAAGCAGTCAAAAGAGAGATTGCTGAGCTGGGAAAGATCAAGTCCAGCCTGGAATTTTTTGACCAGCGGATCAGTGACTTGAAACAGACCGGTTTGAACAAAGTGGTGGAAGTAGAAGAGGGTAATTACGTCAAAGCGGCTGGGAAGTATGCCTGCTTTTACCAGGAAATAGAGAATGACGATGTTGCTGGCAATGGGACGAAGGCATTGGAATTTTTAAGAAGCAAGGCAAAAGTTATCCCGCCTTTTTACCAGGAAGACTTTAGCAGTTCCGTTTTAGGTCATGATGGATCGGTGATCATCAAGTATTCTGCCAAGCTGGATTTGTAAGCAAATAAGCAGCATCCCTGCAAAATTATTTCGTGAGGGGGATGCTGCTTTGGAATTTGCGGATGTTTTCAATCGCAAAAGGAACGGAAAAGCGATTGAAAGAATAATCTATCGCGTTTGCAATCACTTTTGCTCAAAAAATCGCTCCAAAGCGAGCGCAAATGCGATTGAAAAGATAATCTATCGCTTTTTCGATCCAATTGCTATAATTGGAAACGAAACTACAAGCAAGATAAATGGTGTGGTTGGCTTTGGCAGAACCAAAAGCTTGCGGCTGATAAACTCCTTGGTAAAGAAAGGGTACCTAATCAAAGTCGGTGAAGGCAGAGGCACTAAATATATGCTACCGAAGTAGATAAAATTGAATAGATACTAAGCAGCATCCCTGCACATTTTTTCGTGTGAGGGGATGCTGCTTTTTAGTTTAAAGTTTGCCTGACATCTTTTTGACCTGATTTGAGAGAAAAAGGACAAGTAATCATCTCAAAAAATTTGCGTGCAAATGAGAGCTTTTCTCAGCATTTTTGGCAAAAAATCAGCTTTTTGCCGAATGCGTATAAATAAGCATTTTTACGCATTCAAATATTGATTAGTTAGGACGGAATTTTTAACAATTTTTCCGCTTCAATGCACCTTTGTGATAGAATAAATACATAACGACGCATTCGATGAGGGGAGGATTTTGCTAGCAAAATGGGCCGAAAAGTTAAAAAAACAGAGAGCAGCAGAAATATCCGGCCGCTGAAAACTGCCAAGGAAATTAACGCCATGAAGCGGGCCCTCCAGTTTGGGACCGGGACAGTTACCGGGCAAAACAGAAATGGCCTGCGGAATGCTATGATTTTTGTCTTTGGGATCAATACGGGTCTCCGGATCTCCGACATCGTCAAGGCCAAGGTCTCAGACATTGAAGACGGGGAATGGTACAACCTGGTCGAAACCAAAACCCACAAGAACCGGCATGCCTATATTGGCAATATCAGCCAGGACTTGGAGAATTACATTGACCAGATGCAGCTGAAACCAAGTGACTGGCTCTTCCCTTCTAGAAAAGGGGATGGTCATATTGAAGGAAAGTCTTTCTATAAAGATTTGAAGCGGGCCGCCCGGCAGTGCGAGATTGATCCCAATACAGTTGGGACTCACACTCTAAGAAAGACTTTTGGTTATCACTACATCAAGAGCGCGACAACGCCAGCAGGTGATCCAGATCCCCGGGCCTTATACAAGCTGCAGAAGATGCTGAACCACAGCAGCCCAACCACTACTCTGAGATATATCGGCTTGGAAGACGAAAGCATGGAAGAAGATTTGAAGTCTTTCCGTTTGGGGTAAAATATACCTTTTTAAGAAGTGAGTTCTATTGCGCTTAAATGTGCAGGTGATCAACTTTAACTTTTTAAGAGCAACAGAATCGCTTTATCAGCACTATACATTTTTGATTAAGCATATCTACATAAATTATGTTATGTAAAGCAATTTGCTGGAATTAAAAACCGGTCTCAGAATTTGAGATCGGTTTTTGCTTACAAAATAAATTCCATATTTGTTTCTTTGACCTTCAAGCCATTCTTCTTATAGAAGTTTATAGCAGAATCATTCCCCTCCCATACATTAAGTGTCACTTCATAGCATCCGAGTCTTTTGGCTTCAGCTTTGACATAATCAAGCAGGGCTCGGCCCACGCCTTGCGAGCGTTGTGTACTGTCAACGCAGAGGTCATCGATAAAGAGTGACTTAAACTGAACCATATTGGTTGAAAAGGGCTGCTCTTGCAGCTGAGTGAATGCATAGCCGAGCACTTGATCATCTTCGTCAACCGCGACAAAAACTGCTTTCTGGTCATCGTTAATGATTGTCGTCAGCTCTTCCACCGTGTACTTGGTTGTGCCTGGAATAAAAATGTCTGGACGAATCGAAGCGTGAATTTCCAAAACTTGGTTCAGCAGCTTCATAATTGCTGGAATATCTTTAACTTGCGCGCGTCTAATTTGCATGATGCCACCTCTAAATAGTATCTAATTACCGTTAATTTTAACATGAAGCATTGAATTTACGGCACTTGAGACTTGTATCTCGATCAAATTAACTCACTCAACATCACCTAAAGGGTCACGCCAACCAGCGTATCCTTTTCTTATTCCAGCTTTTTGCAACTTAGCCATCTATTTTTGCATCTTACCTAGATTTAACCCAAGAAAATATTAAAAGATGTAGAATTAACTTAGAAAGATAAATAGAAAGGGGTTGCAAAATAGTGAAGAATGCTATTGAGGTTAGAAACCTATCTAAGTCCTATGGGGACTTGAAAGTCGTCAATGACATCTCCTTTGCAGTCCGCGAAGGCGAGCTATTTGCCTTCCTTGGCCCAAACGGGGCCGGTAAATCTACAACAGTTGACTGCCTGTCGACTTTGACCAAGTTCGATTCTGGTGAGATTAAGTTAGCCGGGTTTAACATGAAGACACGGGCACAGGAGATCAAGCAGAGGATCGGGATCGTCTTTCAAGAAGGACTGCTGGATAAGCGCCTTACAGTGCTTGAGAATTTAACTCTTCGTGCTGGCTTTTATTATCACAGCAAGGCTGAAGTAAAAGCAGCTGTTGCCCGGGCAAGCGAATATACGGAGATTAATGACCTGCTTAAGCGGCAATACGGAAAATTGTCCGGTGGGCAAAGGAGGCGGGTAGATATCGCCAGAGCGCTCTTAAATACGCCGAAAATCCTTTTCCTAGATGAACCAACGACAGGCCTTGATCCGCAAACCAGGCAGCATATTTGGGAAACGATCCAGCGCCTGCAAAAAGAGCAGGGGATGACCATCTTCTTGACGACGCACTATATGGCCGAAGCATCCGCAGCGGATTATGTGGTAATACTGGACCACGGAAAGATTGTTGCTGAAGGCAGTCCGATCAGCTTGAAAGAGCGCTACAGCTATGATCGGCTGAAGCTGTATCCGAAGGCAGGAAATAATCTGGATAACATGCTGACTGCTCTTTCGCTCAAGTGGGATAAGGCAGCAGATTACTATGAAATAGAATTAACGAACACCATGGATGCCATTGATATCGTAGAAGGAATGCGGGACCAATTGCAAAGTTTTGAAGTCCTGCACGGAACGATGGATGACGTCTTCTTAAATATTACAGGGAGGAGGCTAAGAGAATGAGCGCGATGGTCAAAAGGAATCTCAAGATTTACTTTAGAGACAAAGCTTTAGTATTCTTTTCAATGCTGAGTGTCATTATCATTTTTGCCCTCTACATCTTATTTATTGGTGATTCGGTGACCAGCGGGTTAAAGTTCCTGCCGCATCCCAACCGCTTGATGCGGGCTTGGATGCTAGCGGGGATGCTTGCTACGGCGTCGATCACTACGAGTTTAGGAGCATATGGGGTAATGATCAGCGACCGGGAGAATAAGGCGATCAAGGACTTTTACTCATCTCCGGTTAGCAGAAGACAGGTCGCGGGCGGCTATATCGTGACCGGCTTCATCATTAGCATCATCATGTCTATTTTTACTTTAATTTTCGGGGAAATCTACCTGGGTATGGCCGGCGGGGCAGTACTGGATATCGAGACTTTACTA
Source organism: Lactobacillaceae bacterium AF64-9pH9TA (assembly GCA_027681045.1). GTDB lineage: Bacteria > Bacillota > Bacilli > Lactobacillales > Lactobacillaceae > Lactobacillus. The sequence continues at coordinate 18,426 of JAQDCK010000009.1, forward strand.
AAGTTATTTGCTGTAATTGTCTTGTCAGCCTTTGCTTCTTCGGCGATTGCTTCCTTCATAATTTCTTTCCTGAAGACCAACAGCTCCTATTCAGCCGCCAGCTCGATTGTCGGAACTCTGATCGGCTTTTTGGTCGGGGCGTATATTCCAATTGGGAGTCTGCCAGACAACGTTAAATGGCTGGTCAAGTATTTCCCATGTGCTCACTCAGCAGTACTTTACCGGCAGCTTTTGATGAAGCCCGCAATTAAGGCAAATTTCACCAATCAGTCGGCAAGTGTACTAAAAGAGATCAAGGAAATGTTTGGGATTGTCTTCGTCTATGACGGCCACACCGCGGCAGCCTGGGTATCAGTGATTGTCTTACTGGTTACTGGGGTAGTCTTCTACTTGCTGGCAGTTTTGGTAATGACCCGGAAACAAAACGAAATATAGAGACAAGTTGACATAATTTTGGATATGGAAAACCGCTTACGATTGTATGCGGCTTTTTTGAAAAGCCTGTCGTTTACTTGACTCAGCGGCTGATTACACCTGAAACGCCACTCTTGCTGGTCATCTTGATCCGGTGCCCAGTCACTGTCCGCCTTATGTGTCCAACGATGATCTTGATCGTGACCGCACTCTTCACTTCTGCGGTTCTGCAGTAAGATTCTTGTTTAGAACGATTTTTAGAAAAGATAACTAAGTTACATTAGCAGCATTCATCTGTATTTAGTGCGGGGGATGCTGCTTTTAGTTTATAATAGAGACCAAAGCAACCGGTTACGGTTCGCTTGGAAAATTTTCCCTTTGTCATTTTTTCCAGTAACCCTGGACTGCTTGAGAAGAAATAATAGGAGAATATCATGACCAAAACGAAAGTAGCCTTTATCTGCACACATAATTCTTGCCGGAGTCAAATTGCCGAAGCATTAGGCAAAAAGCTGGCCGGGGATACTTTTGAATCCTATTCAGCCGGCACGGACCTCAAAGATCAGATTAATCCCGACGCAGTTCGGCTGATCAAAGAGCAGTATGGCGTCGATATGTTGGCCAACGGGCAAAAGCCCAAGACCCTCGCTGACTTGCCGGTAGTTGATTACGTGATCACCATGGGCTGCGGAGTCCGCTGTCCATATTTGCCTGCAAAAAAGCGGGTAGATTGGGGACTAGAAGATCCAACTGGACAAGATGATGAGACCTTTATGCAGGTGATTAAAGAAATCGAGAGCAAAATACTTAAATTGAAGCAGGAACTGCAATAATTACGCAAGATCCCTTTTGATTGAAGAGGTGGAAGTAGGGCTGCTCTTGTTTCCGCAGCTGAATCCCGCTTACGAGCAGATTACGGTCTGCACCCTGGAAGGGGATGAGCTGGGAAAATTTAATAAGCAGGACACCGCCCTAGCTATGCGCTGCAACAAGAAACTGCAGATTTTTAACGAGATCTGCCAAATGGACTACCAACATCATATCCGCTGTAAGGTCAGAATTTTGCTTATCGATCTGAAAACTCAAGAAAACTAACGATCAGACAGCCACTGGAGCAAGCAATAGATCCATTGGCTTTTTCGTCTAGTACTGAAACAGGTGAAGCTTTTCCACTAAAGGAGGGCTTCGCCTGTTTTTTGTGACAACTTTTTTACAAATCGCTAAATTTTCTGTTGACGATTCTTAAAGACTACAGTATCATTTAGTGTATCACAACAGTAATACACCGATACGATTTAGGGGGTAACTATGGAAAAAGTGATGACTGTCAACAACGTGACAAAGACTTATGGCAAAAAAGGCGAGAAGCAGTTCCAGGCCTTGAAGGGCGTCTCGCTCAGCGTGGCCAAGGGCGAATTCGTCGCCATTATGGGGACTTCCGGTTCAGGTAAGACGACGCTTTTGAACATCATGTCGACCTTGGACAAGCCAACTAGCGGCGAGGTTACGATCAACGGCAAAAACATCGCCAAGCTGAAGAAGAATCAGATGGCTGACTTCCGGGCTAAAGAAATTGGCTTTATCTTCCAGGACTTCAACCTCTTGGACAACCTAACCGCTAGAGAAAACATTGCCCTGCCCTTGTCTTTGCAAGGGGTCAAAAGCTCAGAAATCGACTCTAAGGTTGATAAGATCGCCGCTAAGCTCAACATCAGCGAAGTCTTGGAAAAGTACCCAGCAGCCATTTCTGGCGGGCAGAAGCAAAGAGTTGCTGCTGCCAGAGCCTTGGTTCATGAACCGGCAATCTTGATGGCCGATGAACCAACCGGGGCTCTGGATTCCAAGTCTTCCAGAGCCTTGCTGGACACGATGGAGCTGCTTAATGAGAAAGACCAGGTTTCAATCTTGATGGTCACTCACGACCCGTTCTCAGCATCATTTGCTGACCGGATTCTCTTTATTAGGGACGGATTGATTGATGAAGAGATCAAGCGCGGGGACTTGAAGCGGCAGGACTTTTACAAGAAGCTGATCAGTCAGCTCAGCGAAAATGCCGACTAGTTGAGTAAAGAAAGGGATTAACATGATTTTTAAACTGTCAATGACCGGGATGAAAAGCCGGCTAAAAGACTACCTGGTCCTGTTTTCCGGCCTTAGCGCCGCCAGCATGATCTTCTACATGTTCTTGACTCTGGCCGCTAACCCATCCTTCTTGAAGTCCAGCGTAGCGGGTCAACTGACCATGGCAGCAACCAAGTTTATTTTTTCCTTTGGGATCGTCCTTTTGGCCATCTTGACCCTGGTTTACCTGGCATATGCCAACAGCTTCCTCTTAAGCATGAGAAAGCGGGATTATGGCATGTACATGATGCTAGGGGCAAAAAGCAGCAAGATCGGCCAACTTATCTTCGCTGAAACCCTGGTAACCGGCCTTCTGGCGACCGGGATCGGGATTGTTTTAGGCGTAGGTTTAACTGAACTGGTTTCAGCTTTGATGGTTAAGCAGCTGGGGCTGACTCTGGCTCACTTTAACCCACTTTACCTGCCAGCGGTTCTCTGGACTTTGCTCTTCTTTATTGCCTTGTTCTTCCTGGCCGCTTCCTGGAACGTGGTTAAGCTGACCAAGACTACGCTGATCAATCTCTTAAAAGAAGACCAGAAGCCAAGCAAGTTGAAGAGCCGGCCAGTCTTACGGACTATCCAAGCTATCGCTGGTCTTGCCTTACTGGCCACCGGCTACTGGGCAATGTGGCATGTGACTACTTTGCAGCTGAAGGCAATTCCGATTTCTTTGATCACTATCGTTTTAGGCAGCTTCTTTATCTTCGACGCCTTCTTCGTGGCCGTGATCGACTTTTTGCGGAAGAGACACGGCTTCCTCTATAAGGGGATGCGGCCTTACACTCTGGGACAACTCAAGTTCCGCCTGCATGGCTATACCAGAATCCTGTCAGCTATCTCAATTATGCTGGCCCTGGCCCTTGGCGCTATTACGGTCGGCATTAACTTCAACAACTTGAAGAATGCCATGACTGATGTTATGTACTACGACTTTGTCTTAGTTGGCAAGCAGAAGAAGCTGGCTGACAAGGTTAAAAGAATCGGTACAGAGGAGAAAGTTACTTACAGCTACAAGGCTGATGAGAAAAATGGCGTCCTCTATGTCAAGAAAAGTGAAATTGACCAGACGCCGCTTAAGATCCAAATGTATAACGCGGCATCTTCAGACAAGAAGAAGGCGATTGACAAGGAAGGGCGGATCTATCATACGGTCAAGGTTACTTCCAAGACCTTAACTGGCAAGCAGACCACAGCCACGATCAGAAATTCTGCCCAGGCCGCCAGCCTTTTCCCAGAAGATTCCAGCAAGGGCTTTGTTGCCTTGTCAGATACAGCTTTTGCCAAAAAGAAGCTGACGACTAAGGTAATTACTTTTTACAAGGTTAAGGATTTTGCCAAGAACAATAAGAAATTGCTAAAGCTTACTGACCAAGAAATGAAGCTGTTCAGCAAGGACTCAATGACTTACGGCTACCTGGAATTTACCAAGCCGGTTCTTTACCAGCAGATTGCGGCAATGTGCTCAGGCTTTGAATTCATGGGCCTCTTCCTTGGTTTGTCCTTCTTGATGATGCTGGCTTCAACTCTGATGTTTAAGATCCTGTCAGCCGCAGCCAGTGACAAATTGCGCTACAAGATGCTCTACAAGCTTGGGGCTAGAAACAGCGTCTTGAAAGCAGCGATTAGAAAGGAAATTGCCATCTTGTTTGTGGCACCGGCGGTACTTGGCAGCCTGGACGTGCTCTTTGGCTTGAAGTTCTTCACGATTCTGCTGCCAGACCCCTACTTCCGGATTTGGATCCCATTCTTAGCCTTCTTCCTCCTGTACCTGGTTTACTACCTGGTAACCCTTAAGCTTTACCAGGGGATTGTTTTAGAAGAGACTAAGCAAGACTAAGTTTTTATAGCAAATGAAAAGCGATCGAAACATGATACAGTTCGGTCGCTTTTTGCATGGAATTAGAAGGTGAAGGCTTTTTGGAAAATCGGGGTTTGCCGCAAGTCGTAAACAAATCCGTCAGTAGGGGTGATTTCAAATGGCCGGAGCAGTTCCCGGCGTTCGGAGTCGGTCTTGTTGATCTCCAGCATTTCGGGATGCTGGTCATAGATCTTGTCAAGGTAGGAGAGCTCGACTTCTTTGACCGTCCCGTTCAAGGTAAAGCCGACGCTAGACATGGTCTCTTCGCCCTTAAGAGCGGTGATAGAAACATAGGGCTGGGCGTGCAAGCGTTGGTAGAAGCTCTTTTGATAAGTCGTCGCGAAGTAGAGCTTGCCGTCAAGGCATAGTTCAATATCGGCAACGTTAGTATAAGGGCGGCTATTCGCGATCGTGCCAAAGACGACTGATTGGAAGGCGGATGGGATTAAGTCTAAAAATTCTGCTGTAGTTAAGCTATTGTCCAGCATCGGTACTGCTTTGCGCATGGTAATTTCTTCCTATGAGTGGTGTATTTCTAAGATTTACATGTTTATTATAGCACCTTTCTGGGAGGAAATGATGGGGAAGAGGGATGCTAGTTGTACTAGCCATAATTTTAGTTATGTAAAGTACAATTACTTTTGCCAAGTGCTTATTTTGTTTTCAGTTTCATGAAATATCGATGGTGGACCAAACAAAATGCCGTTAGCCGAGGCAAAAGGAGCATATGCCAAGGCTGAAAAAATCTACTAACTTTTTTGGGCGAGATCAATAAATTCCTGTACTAATTTGGGGACTGGTTTACGACAGTAGAAGCCATAGCTAGTTGCAAAGGACCAAGAGACCGGTTTAACAATATATGGATGGCACAATTCTGAATAGGCCTCTGGAATTAGTAACAGATGCTTTGTCAGCTGTGCTTGATTAACCACTGCTTTGTTAAACACGCTATAATAGTGCAGTTTAACTGCCGGGCGAACATTTAGAAGTTTGCTTAACATCGCATCCTCAGAACCTGCAATAGATGGAGCTACAATTTCTAAATCCTGTGCTGCCAAGTCTTGTAAAGATAGTTGCTTTTTCTTGGCTAAGGGATGACTTGCTGGCAAAGCTACTCGAAGAGGTGATGGAACAATGGATATGAAAGAGAATTCGTGTTCACTCAGTGGTTCTTTCGCATAAACCATTTCTAAAATGTCTACTTCAGCAGGTATTTGCTGATAATCATTTATCTCTCTGAAAGAAATTTGTGCTTTAGGATTGTTCTTCTGAAATTGTGGAATTAGGCGACTACTTAAGCTTTGTCCATTTAAATACCCAGATGCAAAAACAATTTTTTGCTGATATTTTCCTAATTCCTTCTCCGCTTGTTGGCAATCAAATATTATCTGTCTGCTCCATTGAATAAATTCAATTCCTGCTGGAGTAAGTGTTACACCATGGGTATTCCTAACAAAAAGCTGGACATTTAACCGTTTTTCCAAAAGATTCATTTGCTGAACGACAGCTGGTGTAGATATATATAACTTTTTTGCTGCTTTACTAAAACTTCCAGCTTCTGCAACTGCTAGAAATGTATCAAGTTCAGAATTGTACATGTTAATCTCCTTTTGATATTAAGTTTAACCTTAACACAGTATAATCTCAATAAAGAAAGCGGTATCCTTGCATCGTGTTATGATGTAAATATAGTGATTAAGGTAACTAAGCTATTTTAAGGAGAACAAAATGAACTTTGATATCGTAGTAGTAGGAGCTGGTGCTTCTGGCATCAGTGCAGCATTAACCGCATCAGAATGCGGAGCAAAAGTAGCACTGTTGGAAAAAGGCGACAAGTTTGGCGGTGCAGGGATGTTTGGTGCCCAAGGACTATTTGCGGTTGAAAGCAGGGCTCAAAAAGAAGCTGGAGTGAAGTACAGCCTTAAAGATGCCTATGAGGAAATCATCAATTATACTCACCATTCATCTAACGCGTTAATGGTTAAAGCCATTCTTGAAGAATCAGCAGCCACAATCGATTGGATGGCTGAATCAGGTTTGGAGACTGAATTAGTGACCAACACTCAAGAAGTCCACCAGGAGCATCCCAGAACCTATCACCAATTTATCGATAAATTTAACGGATTTAAGCGGGTAATGAACAGTTTTTTAGAAAACGGCGGAGTCCTTATGACCGAAACTTCAGCCGAAAAAATTGTTCAAGAACAGGGTAAAGTAACTGCCGTTAAAGCAAACAGAAAAGGCGAAGAAATCACCTTGGAAACTAAAGCCGTAATCTTGGCTGATGGAGGATTTGTTGGCAATAAGGACGAAATCAAGCGTACTTTAGCAATTGATCCAGATGACCTGTACTCAATGGGTGAACGGAAAGCTACCGGTGATGGCCTGCAGATGCTCAAAGAAGCTGGCGGCGTTAGTGATTACAAGAGAATTTTTGAAAACCATGCGGCAACTGTCTACTCAAAGACGGATCCAAAGTGGCACAACGCAAGTCTTTTTGACTTGACCAACATTCCACTCTTATGGGTTAACCGGGAAGGCAAGCGATTTACTAATGAAGACGTAGTATATGATTTCGCCTTATGGGGTGATTCCGTCTACCAGATCGGTGGGTACTACTACTTCCTTTTTGACCAAGCAACTGTCGATTATCTCCGTCAGCAAGCTTTGGACTGGACAAGTTCATTTGAAAGAACCTTCCGCTTACTAGATAAAAAGCCAATGACTTATCAAGTTGGTCCATATCCGCAACTAGATCAAGATTTAAATGAGGGTATCAGCCAAGGTGCTGTCTTCAAGGCAGATAGCATTCAAGAATTAGCAGAGAAGATTGCAGTTGATCCAGCAAATCTTACTGCAACTGTTAACCGATACAATGAACTGGTGGTAGAAGGCAAAGACCTGGATCTTTACAAAGATGACCATTTCATGACTTTGCCAGTCAAAGAGGGACCTTTCTATGCAGTTCGTGCTAATTCAACTACCCTGGGGACTGTCGGTGGTGCATTAGTCAATGAGCATTTTGAGGCTCTAAATGTGAAGAGACAAGTAATTGATGGTATTTATGCGGTCGGAAATGACGCATCGGGCCTTTATGACTCATCTTATCCAACAATTGAAGGTTTAAGCAATGCCTTTGCCTGGAATTCAGGTCGAATTGCTGGCCGGTATGCTAGTGCTTATGCAGCAATGAATTAAAAATAACAATAAGAGCTCTACCTAAAGTTTGGGTAGAGCTCTCGTTGTCAGTAAAATGCCATTATTCTTCTAAGCCATTACTGAATGTATCAAAAATCAATTGATCCTTGATAATCCTGCCGTCATCAGTTAAAGACCATGGGGATCCTGGTTGATGTGTCTTTTGGCTTAATCCAGATGCACTGTAATTAATGTAGGCTTCATTAACCAATCTCAACAGATGAGAGATATCGCTATCTTTAGAAACCAAGTTGTAATCATCAAATGCTTCTTTACTAGGCTTTCCAGTATCTAATACCGTAAGTCCCTTAAATTTGCTATGTACTTCTGTAATTACTGGACCGTACTGTAAGTGCACTATTGAAGACGTAAATAATTTGTTGTGCGTTTTCACCAGATAGCGCCCATATGCGAAATACAGTAGCTTGATTAGCTTCATTTGTGTCAATGGTTCAACGTTTTCATCTAATTCTCGGCCAAAATAATTTTCAACTCTTAGCCAATTTGCCAATTGTACAGCAGTGAACTTTGGTTGGAAGTTTTGGTCAATAACAACAATATCTTCTTGCTGAAGATAAGCTTTGACCTTAGCAACAAGATCATTTGAGTAATTATTAGTGTCATCCATTATGTATTGACGCAACAATTCATCGTCATTGATCAAGTACTTTAACATTTTATTGTTTGCCGGTGTAGGAAATGCACCAGCTTCGTACAGAGCAATAGTGTTTGGACTAAGTCCTGTCAGTTCTGCCAAATTGCGTTGAGAAAGACCAACTTTAGCCCGATATTTTTTGAGCTCTGTTGGCGAGAGGAGACCCATGTCGTCGCGGTACGCTTGTCTAGCCATTTCAGTTGCACGTTCATCGAGTTCAGCATCGTAAATTGGCTGATTTGTTTCATCATCAAAGCGAGCTGGCGCTGTAACTTCGTAGTTTCGGTTTCCGATAGTGTAGACTGTCGTAAAATCTTTTACGTATGACATAGAAAACATCTCCTTTTTGTTAATTCGAATCAAGGTGAAAACTGATAAAGACTACAAGATGACCATTATCGGCAAAAACAAACTTAATATAGTACGTTTGATCATACTCAGTTTTAAACACCCAGATAAATTGAGTATAATTATTGCGATTTCGCTCGTGTTTTACAAAGTCTTCTGACGATAATTGCTCAATGATTGTCTTTGCTAACATGCGAGAAACAGGCACTTTCATTGTGTCCCGTCTTGCAACCAATTTAAATCTATCATGACTGACCAGAAATTTTAGCTTTGCCAGTGCTTCAGCGACTTCCATAGGCTCCCATATCTCCTTGATTTTTGTACCACTATTATACCATCTCTTCAAAAGTTGCGCTACTAATTAGTAGCACGGATAAAAATCACCTCCAAAAGCGGGGGAGGGAACAGGGGAGGCGATACCTTGCTACCTCCTTTTTGCTACGGCTTCTGTACAAACCGGCAAGATTGTGCTTACATTAAATTATTGTAATAAGGAAGTCGATATCATTTATGAAGCATTTTTTCTGATCAAGCCAAGTCCGGATCAGTCCAAAAGTAATCCCCTCGTCAAAAATACCGCTAGGGTGATGGAGGGGAGAGATTACGAGATCTACTTTAGTGAGTACAAGGATCACGTCAAAGAAATCATCAAAAATTACTCGGAAAAGACCCGGTTCTACTCAGTTGGCGGAGACGGCTTTTTCAACCAAGTCACCCAAAACCTCGTGCATACAGACCACGAAGTTGTTTGCCTGCCATTTGGGACGGACAATGACTTTTCCCGCGCGATTCATCGCCATATGAGTCCTGAAGCCATCCTCAAAGCGACTTTAGACCGGCCAGCGATTCCAATTGACACGATTTTAGTCAATGATGAGCGCTCCTGCGTCAACGTTAGCTGCTTTGGACTTGACGTCTTGATTGCCAATACGGTACATGACGTTAAAACGCCTAAAAGCGCAGCATATATGGCTTCAATCCTGCGAAATATCAGCCGCTATAAGTTTGCCAAAGTGAAAGTTATGGGCCAAAATGGTCTTCTTTTTAATGATCAAGTCACGCTCTGTGCCTTCTGCAATGGACGTTTTTACGGCGGGGGCTTCCAAATTTCACTCAAATCAAAGATCAATGACAGTCTGATTGACATGGTAATCCTGCCAAAAGTGAATCGCTTATTCGCGCCATATTATATCTATAAAATTCTTCGAAAGAACCTAAATAGCTGCAAGGATGTAGTAGTGAAGCAGGTAAAAGAATGCGTAATAACAACGCCTGCAGCAATGAATCTTGATGGCGAAAAGAAGGAGGCTGCCATGTATCATCTGGTCGTTCAGCCAAAATCTTTGAACTTGGTCATCTAACAAGTCTAAGCTATTGAATCTGCCGCAAATCACGGTAGATTTTTTGTAGCTTGATAAGACAGAAATCAAAAGCAAAAAAGAAAAATAAAAAATGCTCAAAAACTCAGTAAACTTGCTAAATAGCAAATCATTGAGCCAAAAGAGCATTTCGAACTTCTGTCATTAAAATTATAGTTTTAAACTAACACACATGAGGAATCAGCACTAAAACTTTGATCTTCAAGCGAGGGTAACTTAGTACTTTTCCTGCACATTAGGCCATTCTTCAGCAAGCACCGCGTACTCATTACTATCATGATAGCCGTCTCTAAGGATCAGCCGGCCCTTATGGCAGCCTTCAAACCGCATCCCCAGCCGTTTAGCCACATTATTGCTTGGCAGATTGTCTACAGCGCACTGCAGCATAATTCTGTGCAGGCCATATTCCTCAAAGGCGATATTGATGATAGCCCGGGTAGCCATCGTCATAATCCCGCGTCCGCGGAATTCTTTGCCCAAAAAGTAGCCTATATCTGCCTCAGAGTACCTAGCATCAATTGAATTCAAGCTGACTTTACCAGCTAAACGGCCATGATACCAAATGTGCAGGTCTAAGGCTTTGCCTTCAGCAAACCTGACTAAAGCATGCCTAATAGCGTCAGTCTCAGCTTGCACGTCATGAACGTGGTCAACCCAAGGCAAGTAGTATGATAAATTGTCCCGGTTTCTGTCAATTAAGTCATACAGAGCTTCACCGTCAGTCAATCTTGGCACGGCTAACTCTAATTCATCGTTGATCTTGTAGCTAAACATAAACCCATCTCTAATCCAAAAGCAATTACGAAAAAGATTATCTAAATTATATCAGAGCACAGTATCAAATGCTACCGGACAAAATGACCATCTGGGGGCTAATCAGCGTCCTCTCTCGTAGATTTTTATACACAACTTTACATAATATGTATTATTCGAACTACTTGATAAAAAAGAAATTGTATCCCCTCCAAACAAAAAAGCACTGCGTTTGCAGTGCTCAAGTTTAAGATGTTTGCGGTTCAGTTGTTTGGTTCTGCGTGTTTGGATCACTAGTCACTTCGCCCTTAGGCGTTTCGATATTTCTTGCCTTAACGTACAAGCCAACGCCAATTGCCCAGTACTTGCTGCCATTGATCTTTTTCTTGCCGCCATAGACAGTTACCGAGCCATTCTTCAGCAAGACACCGGAATTCTTCATCCGCTTGCCTTTGCTGGAATAAATGTAGCTGTTATGGTTCAACTGGCAATCCAGGCCAACCACGTTCATATATGCCACGTACTTGTTTTGGCCGATCATGATATATGACTTGTCACCAACATAATTAATCATGCTGTAGCAGCCAACGGCTTTACCGGCTAGGATCTTCTTGTCCTTGGTCCGTTTGCCTTTTTCGTCGTATACGTATGTGTTGACCATGGCATTCTTGTAAAACGGTTTGTCAGCATCTGAAGCTGCCGTAGTCTTTGCCTTTGGCGCCAAAAAAAAGGCAAAAGCCAATACAAATATTAACTTAACGAGCCGAAGCCGTTTTAACTTCACTCTTGTTCACGCAAACCTTTCTTACTTACTCTTAGTCAGCAATTTCGACAGTCGTAATTACCACGTCTTCAAGCGGCTTGTCGTTACCGTCCTTGGCAACCTTGGCAATTTCGTCAACGACATCCATGCCGTCAGTTACATGGCCAAAAACAGTATGTCTGTGGTCAAGCCATGGCGTGCCACCTTGCTTGTAAGCCTTGACAACTTCTTCTGGGTATTGGGCATCGCGCAATTGTTGAATGAAGCGCTTTGGCATGTTCTTATTTTGCACGATAAAGAATTGTGAGCCGTTGGTATTTGGACCAGCGTTGGCCATTGACAAAGCCCCGCGCAAGTTGAAGAGTTCGTTTGAGAATTCGTCTTCAAAGTTGTGGCCCCAGATGCTTTGACCACCGGCACCAGTACCTTCCGGGTCCCCGCCTTGGATCATGAAGTCGCTGATCACCCGGTGGAAGGTTACGCCGTCGTAGTAGCCCTTTTGTGCCAGGCGGACGAAGTTTTCAACGGTCATTGGCGCTTCTTCAGGGAAAAGCTGGATGACGATGTCGCCGTGGTTGGTCTTGATAGTAGCCTTTTGGCCCTTGGCTTGGTCAAGGTTAAGTTGTGGGTATTCAGACATTATTTATGTGCTCCTTGTCATATTAATTCTTTAGATTCTTTCTAAATTATATCATTCAGCATAAAAAAAGACAGCGAACTGCTGTCTTAGAAAAAATATTAGAGCTGAGCTACATATTCACCAAGCCGCTTGACTACTTCTGCCAGCTTGTCGTCAGCTGCGGCATATGAGAAGCGGACATAGCCAGCTGATCCCTTCCCAAATACGCTGCCTGGAATCAAACCAACTCGAGCCTTTCTAGCCACATCTTTGGCAAAAGCAAAGTCATCACTACCGAACTTCTCCGGAATCTTGGCAAAAATGTAAAATGCCCCTTGCGGCACGGCCATTTCAAAGCCTAGCTTGGTCAGATGCTCAACCATGAAGTCCCGCCGGCGCTGGTAGGCTGCCTTAAATTCCTTAGGATCGTCAAGCCCCTTGGTCAAAGCCTCGATTGCCGCGTCTTGGGCGATATTGTCCACGCAGGTCACCATGAAACTATGCGCCTTGGCCACATTCGGCAGTAAACTTGCTGGAGCCGCGATATATCCGAGCCGATAGCCAGTCATGGCGTGTGACTTTGATAAACCGCTGATCAAGATTACCTGTCCCGACAGTAAAGTAGCCAAAGAGAAATGTTCTTGGTCATAAGTCAGTTCGCTGTAAATTTCATCACAGATTGCCAGCAAATGGTGCTTCTTGATCACTTCTGCCAAAGCAGTTAACTCAGCTTTGGAATAAGTCCGTCCTGTTGGGTTGCATGGGTAGTTGAGCATGATTGCCTTAACCTGGTCACCGGCCGCCTCAATCTCCGCTTCCAAGCGCTCTGGCGTCAAGTTGAAGCCAGTATCTGAGGTATCGATCATCACCACTTCCCCGCCTGCCATTTCAATGTTGGTAAAGTAAAGGGAAAAGACTGGAGTTGGTACTAAAACCTTGTCACCTGGATTTAAAAGTCCCAGTAAAGTTGCCGTAATTGCTTCAGTTGCCCCGTCAGTAACAATAACTTCAGTTTCCGGGTTATAGTCAACCTGTCTGCTTGCCGCCAGATACTTGCTGATAGCTTGGCGCAGGGCCAGCTTCCCTTTTGATGGCCCGTAGTGGGAGTCATCTGCTTCAATTCCCTTGATAGCGGCTCTTTTAACATGGTCTGGCACCGCAAAGTCTGGTTCTCCCAAGGTAAGCTTGATAATTCCCGGGATCTGGGAAATTTCCTCGTCAAAAGCCCGGATGGCTGAAGGCGCGATTTTAGCAAGCTTTCTGTTGCCTAAATCCCGCAAGTTAGGATCTGTTTCTGGCATGATGATCGTCTTTCTATTTAAAAACAAAGAATACTTTCTACAAAATGTTTTCCAGGCCGACATAAAGCTGGTCTAAGTCAGCTACCTTCTCCAAGGCAACCTTGACCCCGCTCATGAAGGATGACCGGTCAAAGGAGTCCTGCCGGATGGTTAAGGCTTCCCCCTTGCCGCCAAAAAGGACCTGTTCATGAGCGATGTAGCCTGGCAAGCGAACCGCGTGCAGTTTGATGCCTTGGTAATCGCCCCCTCTTACACCAGGCAGGCTTTCTGTCGTGTCTGCTGCAGTTTGGTGGGGCTCGCGGACTTCAGCGATCAGCTTGGCTGTGGCCAAGGCCGTGCCTGATGGAGCATCCTTCTTATCTTCGTGGTGCATTTCGATGATTTCCACGTCTGGGAAGTATTTAGCTGCTTCTTGGGCAAACTTCATCAATAAAACAGCTGACATGCCAAAGTTAGGAGCAATCAAGCCGCCAATCCCCTTCTCCTTGGCCAATTGCTTCAGCTCAGCTTCTTGATGGTCAGTCAAGCCGGTCGTCCCCACGATTGGCCGGTAGCCGTTTTCCAAGGCATAGCGGACGTTTTGGTAGACAGAAGACGGGACAGTAAAGTCAACCCAGATATCCGCGGCGTCTGCCGGAATATCATCCAGGCTGGTGTACAGCTTAGCGCTTGCTGGCAGGCCATATTCTGTAGGGTCACTGCTCTTTAAACGGTGAGCCAGGCCAGCCGTAATTTCAAAGTCTGGCAGGCTTGCTACTAATTTAACGACTTGCTGGCCCATTGAGCCGGCAAAACCGGCCAATAAAATTCTTGGCATCTTATTCTCCTTCTAACATATCACGCGTTAGCTCGCCGGCTAAAGAATCTTTCGGCAGCTTCAAAGCAGTGGCGAGTTCTTCCTTTTCTTCATCGTTTAAAGCTACAAGCGGCAAGCGTAAGCCGCCAACTTGATAGCCCATGGCTGCTAAAGCCGCCTTAACTGGTGATGGTGATGGGAACATGAACAGGGCGTTCATCCGCGGAGTCAGCCAGCGCTGCAAGCTGCCGGCCAAGGCAAAGTTGCCCGCGTAAAGTTCATCGTACATCTCCCGCATTCTTGGGGTATACAGGTGGCTGGCAACTGAGATAACCCCGTCAGCGCCCAATACTCTGGCAGCCAGCGCCTGGGCATCTTCGCCGGTAAAGACAGCGAAGTTTACTGGCCGGCCGGAAACGATCTCTTCGATTTCTTCCAGGCTGGCGCACTGCTTAATACCGGCAATGTTGGGATGCTGTGCCAGCTGTAAAATAGTTGACACTTCCATTTTAACCCCAGTCCGGCCAGGGATGTTGTAGATGACTACTGGAATGTGAACCTGGTCGGCAACTGCCGTAAAGTGAGCGATCATTGACCGCTGGTTTGGCTTGTTGTATGGCGGAACGACCACTAAAGCATAGTCGATGCCCGGAATCTGGGCAACTTCTTCAGTAAAAGCAATGGTTTCTGCTGTGTTATTGCTGCCCGTGCCGGCAATAACCGGTACACGCCCATTTACAATCTGACCAAAGCGGGTGTATAAGGCAATCTTTTCGTCATGGGTCAAAGTTGGCGTCTCACCAGTTGTCCCGCCAATCACAAAGCCGTTGCAGCCCTGGTCAATCAAATTATTGGTTAATTCAGTCAAGCTGGCAAAGTCGATCTCTCCGTCCTCAGTAAAAGGCGTGATGATTGCTGTCAGTAAGTCCGCGTTTTGTAATTTTTGGTTCATTATCTTTGCCTCTATTGTATATTTAGTCTTCCGTCATCCGGTATTCCAAAAAGCCGGTAATTGCCGCGATGCCGCGGCTGATTGAACTTTCCTGGGGGGTTAATGTTGCTGAGTGCAGGGGTGAATCGTCCTCAATACCCAGCCAGAACATGGTTCCCGGGATCTGAGCCAGGAGGTAGCCGAAATCTTCCCCGGTCATCGCCGGTGCTGTTTCGACATATTCAACCCCGTCAGCCTGCTTCATATAATTAATGAAGTTTTCAGTTAATTCCGGGTTATTTTCAACTGGCCAGTAGCCGCCTTGGTTGAGTTCCAGCTTGACTTTGACGCCGAAGCTTAGCTCAATTCCCTGGCAGACTTCGGCCAGCCTTTTGTCGATCAATTCGATCATGCTTTGGGTCAGTCCCCGGATCGTGCCTTCAATTTTGGCTGAATCCGCGATCACGTTTCTGATCTTGCCGGCAGTCACCTTGCCCAAGGTGATAACCCCGCTTTGAATTGGATCAATATTTCTGGAAATGATGGTCTGGACCTGCATAATCAAGGCCGCTGCCGCGACAACCGCATCATTTGACAATTGCGGGAAGGCAGCGTGCCCGCCCTTGCCTTGAATATCAATGTTGACTTCAGTCGTTCCGGCAAACAAGGTGCCGTTTCGGCAGCCAATCGTCCCAGCCGGCAAACTTGGGTTATCATGCAGGCCGTAAAATTCATCAACATGCCACTTGCCAGTAAAAAGTCCCAGCTGGTGGGCCTTCATACCGCCGCTCTCGCTTTCTTCAGCCGGCTGAAAGAAGAACAGGAGGTTGTCAGTTGGCTGATGCTCGCTAAAGTAGCTGAGAATACCCAAAGCAACCGTCATATGGATGTCGTGCCCGCAGGCATGCATCACGCCTGGGTGCTTGGAAGCATATGGCAGGCCGGTTGCTTCAGTTACTGGCAAAGCATCGATATCCGCCCGGTAGCCGATGGTCCGTTTGGCCTTTGACCCCTTGACCAGAACTAGGAGGGCGGTTGGCAATTTTGCTGGCTCCATGATTTCCAGGTAGTCTTGCTTCATCTGCTTGATCACATCCAAGAGATAAGCGTGAGTTTGATATTCTTCTAATGCCAATTCCGGAATCTGGTGGAGTTGGCGCCGGATTTTAAGCAACTCGGCTTCAGTCAATACTGCCATTGAAAAACTTCCTTAATATGGACTAACTTATGTCTGCTTAATTTACTTTAACTTGACTCTTTACAGCTTGCGCAGGTCTTCTTCCAGGCCGGTCTTGCTTTCGGTCTTAGCATCGACTTCCTTGATCACCTTGGCCGGAACGCCGGCAACCACCGTGTGCGGAGCCACATCCTTGGTCACAACCGCACCCGCTGCGACAACCGCGCCTTCGCCAATGTGGACACCTTCCAAAACGACCGCGTTGGCCCCAATCAGAACGCCATCGTCAACGCGGACCGGTAAGGCAGAAGCTGGTTCAACCACCCCGGCTAAGACCGTACCTGCACCGATGTGGCAGTTCTTACCAACAATCGCCCGGCCACCTAAAATCGCACCCATGTCGATCATTGAACCAGCACCGATTTCCGCGCCAATGTTGATCACTGCTCCCATCATGATGACCGCATTATCACCGATCAAGACTTGGGCACGGATAATAGCGCCTGGTTCGATCCGGGCATTGATCTCCTTGAGGTCCAGCAAAGGAACGGCAGAATTGCGGGCCGTGTTTTCCACGCGGACAGATTCAAAGTCAGCTTCGTGTTCTGCTAAAAAAGGCTTAAGATCTTGCCAGTCACCAAAGACCACGCCGGCTTGTCCGCTGACAAAAGGATCCGTGCCTTCCGGGAAAGTGACTTGGTCCAGATCTGCTCCTCTCAAGTAAACCTTGACCGGGGTCTTCTTTGGCGCTGAACCAATGTAATTGATAATGCTTTGTGCGTCTAATTCTGCCATGGTATCTTTCTCTTTCTAATCTGTATCTGCTTTTGTTACTTTGAAGAGGCAAAGAAAAAGCTCCAGATTGCCTTAACAATCTGGAGCCCGAAAAATTCAAAATCAAATTCTCACGTCAAATTGCAAGCGCAACGCAGGTACCTTCCCTGCGACAGTCCATGGCCTCTTAAGTCATAGCCCAGCCAATCCGCCTTGCCAAAACGGACGCTTCGGCAACCTCCCCTTTCTTGCAAGTTCTCCGCCTGGCTGGCTCCCTTGCCTTACTCTTGTCGGTCGCGCCTCTTCAATTTGTAATCAGTTTATAATATTGGGTTTATCTTGTCAACAGCTTTTCAGCTTTTTTATTTGCATATTTTTATTTAAAACTTCCTCAACCACTGGTATCACAGTGTTTAGAAGACGATTATCATAAATTCTCAGAATCTTTCTTTGCAATTTCCAGAGAAAAATGGTAAAGTCCATTCTGATTAAACTTAAATTATGATTAAAGACAAACACGAAAGAGAGTAGCCCATGAAAGTTGTTAAGTTTGGTGGCAGTTCCCTGGCTAGCGGCCCTGCTGTAGAAAATGCTTTGAAGATTATTACCGCTGAAGCTGAAAGACAAGTTGTCGTTACGTCTGCCCCAGGCAAACGCTTTGACGAAGATATCAAGATCACTGACCTCTTGATCAAGTACGCCCATGAAATCAACCATGGCAGAAACGGGCTTGAGCTTGCTGACCAGATCTTCCAGCGCTACGTTGAAATCGGCGAATACTTTAGCTTGCCGCTTGAAGAAATCCTGCCCTTGAAAGAAATCCTGTTGGCTTTGCCAAAGGAGCACTATCCCAACAAGAACTATCTGCAGGCAGCCTTTAAGGCCCACGGCGAGTGCCTTAACGCCAAGTTAATCGCCAAGATTCTGCAAAGCCAGGGGGTAAAGGCCCGCTACGTTGACCCTAAAGAAGCCGGGATCATCGTTACTGGAAGTCCAAATAACGCATCTGTTAATCCGGAAAGCTACCAGCTCTTGGAAAACTTTGCCTATGACGCTGATGAAAAACTGATTTTCCCAGGCTTTTACGGCTATACTCTGGCTGGCCACATCGCCACCTTCTCAAGAGGTGGTTCAGACATTACCGGGGCGATTTTAGCCAGAGGTTTCCACGCTGATTTATATGAAAACTTTACTGATGTCGATGCTATTTTCTCCGCTAACCCGAAGGTCGTTGACAATCCGCAGCCGATTCACACGATGACTTACCGGGAGATGCGGGAGTTGTCCTATGCTGGTTTCTCTGTCTTTCACGATGAAGCCTTGATCCCGGCTATTCAAGGACAGATTCCGATCAACGTCAAGAACACTCAGCACCCGGAAAAGCGCGGGACCATGATCGTACCTGAGAAAGGCTTCAAGCCGGAAACTATCATTACTGGGATCGCCAGCGGTAAGCACTTTGGTGCCCTTTACCTGCATAAGTACCTGCTCAACAAGGAAGTTGGCTTTACCCTCCGTATTCTGCAGATCTTAAGCAAGCACAAGCTTTCATACGAACACATGCCAACTGGGATCGACGACTTGACGATCATCTTTGACAGAGACACTTTAAACGATGAATTGATCGATCAAGTCTGCAACGAAATTCAAACTGAAGTCAATCCAGACCACCTGGAATGGATCAGCGACTACGCGATCATCATGCTAGTCGGTGAAGGGATGCGGGACCGGATCGGGGTCATGCGGGACATTGCTGCACCTGTGTCTAGAGAAGGCATTTCCCTCCGGATGGTCAACCAAGGGGCTTCTGAAATATCCATCATGCTCGGGACAGCAGCTAAAGATGCCGACCAGGCGGTAGCCGCGATTTACGACTACTTTTTCAAGCAAGAAACACAAGGAGAATAAGATGACTAAATTATTGAAAGTCCACGGGTCACAGAATTCCTTCTTCATTCTGGACCAGACTAAACTGGAAATTCCGCTAACTGATAATGAATTGCGACAATTGACCCAGACACTTACCGACCACAAGAACGGCCTTCTCGGCGGGGCTGATGGCATCCTGTCAGTTGAAGCATCAAGCCATCCTGGCGTTTTAGGCAAAATGCGGGTTATCAACGCTGACGGCAGTGAAGCTTCAATGTGCGGCAATGGTCTTAGAACGGTTGCCCGCTACCTGCACGAAAAGACCGGGGAAAGCCGGTTTAAGGTGGAAACCATGTACGCTGACCTGGACGTCCGGCAAGCTGATGACTTTGCAGAAGGAGTGCCGGCTTTCGGGGTAGAAATCTCCCCCGTGCGCTTTAACAAAGAAGCTCTGCCTTTTGACAATTTAGGCCACGACCGCCTGCTAGATACGCTGGTGCCGGAACTGGTTCCAGGCTGGCGCTTTAGTGCTCTGGCCGTGCCTAATCCTCACCTTATTGCCTTTATCAAAGAAGAGGATCTGGACAGCCCGGTCTTAGGGGAGCTAGGTGCCTACTTGAACGACGAAAATCCATACTTCTCAGACGGGGTCAACATCAACTACACCGTTATCCGCGGTGATAGCCAGCTTTTTGTCAGAACCTACGAACGGGGCGTTGGCTTTACTAACGCCTGCGGGACTGGGATGTCAGCCAGCTCTCTGGCCTTCGCCTTGACTCACCCGGACCTGGGCCACTTTGAAAAAGAGATCTCTGTCTACAATCCTGGCGGCATGGTCAAGACCGTCTTACACCAAAAGGACCACGGCTACTGGATCGAACTGATCGGCAACGCGACCGAAACCCATACTATTGAAATTCCAGAAGACCAGCTGCACAGCGGTCAAGTTAAGCTGAATGAGGTAAAGACTGAAGAAACTGGTGAGCAAGCTGCATACCTGGCTTTCGTTGATCAGCTGACCAAGTAGCATCCCTCCAAAGAAATAGAATCAGATACGATTACTAAGCATCCCTAATCAAGCATTCACCGCTTGACCAGGGATGCTTTTTTCTACATCCCCTTCTTCTAAAAGCAGGCGGAGATACTTCTTGGTAAACTTGTTGGTCGTCAGCTGCAGGCGGGTTTTCAAGTATTCTCTTGCCAAGTCATGCTGGTCGATAAAGGCTTGATAACTCTGGTCAACGCAAACCAGGGCGGGATGCTGCAGAAGTTCCTGGCTTAATTTAACAACGTTAAAAGCGGAAAGATCAGTCTTATCCGCAGACTCATTAAGTTCCTTCAGCAGAGCCAGATCTGACCCTTCTGCTGCCTCCGCATTAAGAAATTCCTCAGTCAAATCAGTTGGCACCAATTCATGGTAATAAACATGATAGTCAGAATAAAAGCGTTCCTCAGCCGTGATCAGTCCGTCTTTTTGCATCGCCTCAATTACCTGCAGAATCTCCTGGTTTGGCAGAAAGCGAAAACGTCTGTCATAGTCGCTATGGTTGATCGCGTCATAATCTGGATAAGACAGTCCGCGCAAAATTTTCAGACAATTATTTGGCGTAATCCGCGTCTCATTTCTCAAAGCAAGCTGGGCAATTGCCCGGGCTAACAGGTCCCCCCGCAGGTTGGAAGCAGCAACCTTTTCTTTGATCTTTTTCTTGTAATTCGCCTCTTTCTTCTTCGAATTGGCAAAAAACTTGTCATACTCCTCGTCCATCACCTTTGGCTCTTTTAAAGCAAAAGCATGCTCGTGATCCTTTCTCCCTGTCAAAGTCACTTCGAGCTTGGACTGGTTCGTGAAATGCCAATCAACCGACAGGTCAGCATGATTTTCCTTGATATGGTAAAGCAGCTTTTGCCAGGACTGGCAATTAGCCAAACTGGTCTTAAAGTGCTGAAGCTGCTGGCGCTTGTTGCTTGGTAAGAGAAGTTTCTTTTTATCGGCTGTCAGTTCCAGGTAAGCCTGCTTGTCTCCTGGAAACAGGTAGTCGCTGGCCAGATCCCAATCTTCCTTAGGCAAATATTCTTTCAACTCACCAGGCTCCAGGTAAATGCGCTGCTTCTCGTTCTCATGGAAAGTCTCTTCCTCAAGCTTGGCTTTCAGCCACTCCATAGTCAGCAATTGGTAAGTCAGGCAAACCTTTAAGCTGCTTGGCCGGAGATACTGCTTAGCCAGGGTCTGGGCCAACACATCCATGTAATATGGCCGGTCAAAGTAGCTCTCGTAATTCTCAAAGAAGTCGCTGACTAGCTGGTCAGTTTCTTTTTCAGTTAAGACTTTGCTTTCTTCTTTCATCTTCATCCTCAATTCTGTAATTCACACAAAAATTTGATTAAAGAGGCCGTATTGGTAACCTCAGCCAGTTTGCTGACATATGGGGTATATCTGCCAATGACTGAGTCTCCGGTATTCCATTTGCTTTTAGCTTCAGGATTAAGCCAGTAGCATTTCTTCACCGGCTTGCACAAATCCTTGAAGATCTTTTCCTCACTTGGCAAGTGGTTGTTTCTGGCATCCCCCATCCAGAGCATAATGGTCCTCTTGTTCAGCTGGCCCTGCTTGGCCTTGTATTCTCTTAACGGCTTACTATAGTCCGAGTAGACGCCAATGGTTGGCACCTTCCGCAATACTTCTGTAAGTTCGCCATAGGACATCCCCGCCTTTAAGTCACTTGAGAGATCCACCATGTGGTCAACAAAGGCGTAGATCTCACAGCCCGCCGGGAAAAGCTCTCTTAAGCAGCAGGCGAATAAGAAGAGCGGTTCTGCCGCCTTGATACAGGAGCCAGACACATCTAAAAAGATGACCAGCTTGCAGGGGCGCTTTTTAGGGTGCTGGTATTGCAACTTAAGTGGGACACCGCCACTTTTGCAGACAAGTTTAATGCGGCTGCGAGGTCAATCCGGCCTTTCCTAGGACTGATCAGTCTTTTAGCGACTTGAGCCTTAAACTTATAGGCGTACATATTGACATAGTCACTGATCTGCTCACGTTCAAGCTTAGACAGTCTGTCAAAGGGCTTGACTAACAGGCCAGTATTTTCAATGAAGTTCATCCTTCCCTGCTTTGCTGAATTGAATATGTCATCTCATTCTCCTTTCTGTCATCACATTCATCACTCGACCAAATGTTCGAAGCTTAGCTTTGATTAAAGCAGATTTTTCCTAAAGGAAAAAGCCGCTGGTCACCCCTGCCAAAGCCCGGTCTGACAAGCTTTTTACAGGAAAATCAATCTGTAAAAGCAGCCAATTTTCAATCCGCGGGCAAAGAAAAAAGCAAAGGATAAACCTTTGCTCGAATTCAAAATTTTTCAAATTTTAACTTGTTGTCAGCTTCTAGCGGAAGAGAACGTCCAGTTTGTTGGCTAAAGTCGGGAAGGCGAAGCCTAAATTATTCATGGCAAATTCTGCCGGGTCCTTCTTGCCAATCAGCGGGGCGAAGAGATTGATGTCATCGCCGGCATTGATGCTGATTTCTGAAGCGCCGACCACTTCGCCATCCTTGTTGAAGATGACCTTTAATTCCGCCTCTTCATCGCCTTTGCCCATGGAGGCAAAAGTCGACCCCAGCTTCATTTTTCTAATCGTGTCGCCTTCTGCCATTTCACTTTCCCGCTTGCCTACCTGGGCGACTTGCGGGTAGGTAAAAGTGCTGGTAGCTACGGCAGGATACTTAATTCCTTCAGTAAGGCCATTTTCGACAAAATCAAAAATGTGGTAGGAGTCGACCCAGGCAACCGGCGTCAGATTCATCTGACCGTTATCAGCAACATCCCCGGCGGCAAAAATGCTCGGGATATTAGTCTGCAAGTGCTTATTAACTGCCACGCCCTTGACCGGATCAAACTTGATCCCTAATTTTTCCAGGCCCAGGCCGTCGACGTTAGCCCGCCGGCCAGATGCATCGATTACCAGATCGGTTTCAAACTTTTGCCCATTTTCCACAGTTACTTCATATGCAGCAGATTTTTTGGCAATTGCCTTAACTGGCGTGTTCAGATGAATCGCAATGCCGCGCTTTTCCATCATTTCCGTCAATTTCTCGACATATTCCTGGTCAAAAGGCCGCAGCAATCTGTCAGAGTGCTGCAAGACCGTGACTTCACTCCCAGCAGCCTGCAAGATTGTGGCCAATTCCAGGGCGACATAGCCGCCCCCAATGACGACCGCCTTTTTCGGCAATTCATCCAAGTCAAAAAACTCATCGTTAGTGATGGCATACTCACTGCCGGGCACTTCCAAGTGGTGCGGCAGAAGACCCGTCGCGATGACAATATTTGTGCCTTCATATTCCTCTCCAGCCACCGCAACCGTATGCGGTCCAGTGATCACTCCGCTGCCAAAGACAGTATCCACTTGGTCGCTTTCGATGCTGGGCCGCTCTTCTGCGCGAAATTCTGCCCAGATCTCTTTCTTGCGCTTGATCAATGTCTTCCAGTCCAGTTTGGCGGCTGCTTTTACCCCCTTGCCGGTCAGATAATAAGTGTTCAAGACCGGACGGACGGCACCTTCAAGAAAGATCTTGGGCTGGCAGCCGGTATTCGGGCAGGTTCCGCCCCACAAGTTGTTTTCAATGACCAGGGCGGTCCGGTCAGTTCTGGCTAACTTGAAAAGGAGGTGGTTGGCCGCCGGGCCGCTGCCGATGATAATATAGTCGTATTTTTTCATTGCATTAGCTCACATTTCTATAGATTGAATCTAAAAGATATACAAACGATACTACTTATTTTTTACAAGTTCAACTTTCCTGTTTATACAAAAAAACAAGACTGGAATTTCTTCCAATCTTGCCTGATAGCTACTTTTTCAGCTGCTTGATCCGGTCGTTCATCTTCCGGGCCAGCTTCTTTTCCTGCTGGTAAAAAATCAGCCAGACGATAAAGGCAACGGCGATTTCACCGGCAATAGTCATGAAGGCCGGCCAAAAGCCGGCTTTAACCGGGATCCAGCCAGTCCAAAAGCTGACCAGGGTCATGACCAGACAGCCAGTTCCCATGTGGATTAAGACCTGGTAGGCTGGTGCCAGCTTGTCATTTTGATAAACGATGCTGGGCAGACCAAAACCGAGTCCGACTAAGACGATGCCGGCCAGCATCTGAGTGTATTCAGCAACCGTCATGGTCAAGCTGCCGGCTCCTTTTGCTAAAAGCAACAAGCTTTCCAGGCAGGACGAGACGGCGGCGATGCCAATTCCGATTAGGGAACTGAACAGGATATTTTTTATGGCAGACATTTTACTTCCCTCCTAAAGCCCCAAATACTGCTTAAAAGCGGGCAGGTATTTGCGGGAAATGTAATCAGACAGGCCATGCTCTAAACGCAGGAACATGGTCCCGTTAAAAGATGCTTCAACGCTTTCCAGGCAGGTCAAGTTGACGACGGCTTGCTTGGAAATCTGCATGAAGTCCTGGCCCAGCTGCTGGTAGACCTCATACAGACGCTTTCTGGAAAAATACTTGCCTTTTCCGGTGTAGATGACCGTATCGCCGCCTTCGACCCGGACAAGGATGACGTCACTAGGCTTGATGATGACCAGGCGGTCTTCTTGCTGGGCGATTAACGGGCCAGAGTTAGCGCTGCTTTCCAGGAAAGCAACTGCCCGCTCAACCTCTTCAGTCATTTTGTCGGTATAGATCACTGCCAGGGGCAAGTCCTGGTCTTTATTCAGCTCAACTTTAACCTTCATGCTGGCCACCTTCTTTCTCTTTGGCTCTTTTGCAATATTATCGTATCGTTTTTTGCCGGTCTTGTCCCAGCTTTTCCGGTAAGATGCAAAAATTCCTCCCTGAGATGCAAAGATTTTGTTTGCGTATTACTTGGTGTCAGGACAAAACTAGCATAAAATTAGCATCAATAGAAAGGAGATATTTCCTATGACTACAACGGATTTGCAAAGAAGTACGGAGAAAAATATAAATAC
Organism: Lactobacillaceae bacterium AF64-9pH9TA; assembly: GCA_027681045.1. GTDB lineage: Bacteria > Bacillota > Bacilli > Lactobacillales > Lactobacillaceae > Lactobacillus. Next base: position 43,350 of record JAQDCK010000009.1, read on the forward strand.
AGCTCAGCCAACATATAAAGCTTCTACTCTTTTAGCAATGGAAGAAGCAAGGCGAATCTCTTGCGATCCAAGAGTACCAGGTTATGCTTCTCTTTCTGAATTAAAAGTTGCATTACTTGAAGAAGACTAAATATCACTTTACTGATCCACCCTAAGATGCAAATAGAGTCTCCAGAAAAATTCTGGAAGCTCTATTTTATTTCTGTAAAAGCAACATTAAGTCCTCATAGTCGATCACTGCCGTCCCTTTTTCAGCAGCTTTTTTACACTTGCTGGTGACATGATCCAGCTCGCCCTTTAGCAAGTAGTCAGTCACGCCAGACACTGAGCCGGTCACCTTGCCGCCGTGGCTTTGAATCAAACTGGTCAGCTCATATCTGGTTGCCTGGCGGAACTGGCCGGTAATCACAAAACGCTGGCCAGCCAGGCGGGAGTCAACCTGCTTGGGGGTAAAATCAATTATTTCCGTGGCTTTCGCTAAATCGCCATCGCGGAGCTTCTGGTAAACGATATTGTTGGTAATACAATCGCTAATGGCAATGTGGGAGTTGATATTGATCCCGTAATAATCCTTCAGAGTCGACAGTCTGACGTTAGGGATAGGATCTAGAAATAGTCCCCTTTTTTTGTAACTATTGGCCAAAAGCAGGGTATCCAGTTTCGGATTAGCCACCGGATAGCCGTTATCGGCCAAAACATTGCAGTCAAAACTAAGTATATTGTGGCCAACCAAGGTATCGTCGCCGACAAAGTCCAAGAAGTCTGGCATAACTTCCTCAATCAAGGGAGCGGCATCAGTTTGGTAATTGCTGATGCCGGTCAGATGAGAGACGTAATCATTAATTTTCTCCAAGGGGTTAACATAAGTTGAGAACTTCGCTACGGTTTGGTCGTCTCTGACCTTTAATGCCCCAATTTGGATGATCTTTTTCCCGGTTGTTTCCAAGTCAAAAACCGTGTAGTCATGCAGTTTAGGATCCATCTTGCTACTTCTTTCTCTCAGTAAAAGCCCGGCTTTCGTCCAGCATGGCCAGAACTTCTTCATCTGGCAGATCATTATTGAGCAGAACTGACAGCCAGTTTTGCTTATTCATGTGGTAAGCCGGGAAAAAATCTGCCTTTTTCAACAAAGCAGGCAATTTTTCCTCAGCCAGCTTCAAATTAAGTACCGCGGCTTCCTGCTGGTCTTTCTCATCACCTGTCAACTTGCCTAGAGACACAGCCATCAGCAAGCCATACCATTTCCGGTTCTGGGGATTACGGAAGACAGCGTAGTCCGGGAATTTCTTAAAAGGGAAATCCGGCTCATCACCGTAGCGGGACTTAATTTCATCCTTGATCCTGTCTGCCTGGGCTTTGACGAAGCATTTACCGGCAATATCCTGCAAAATCGCCCTGTATTCCGCCTTGACTACGGCGCTGAAGCTGCCTGTGTTACTTTCAACGCGGAGTAAAAGATATTCCTCCCCAGTATCAAGATCATAGACATTACCGCTGACCTTACCAGCTGAAGAAATTCTAATTTTTGCGAGAAAATTAGCACTTTTCAAGGGAACTTCAAGATAATAGTCATCACCATTTTTCTTGAAGCCATAGGCGGCCAGCTTATTAAACCTGCACTGTCTTTTAGCAAAAATCTCTTCTTCTACGTCCATTTTTCACCTCAAACTAGCTCTTATATGCCGGGTTAGCCTGGCGGACAGAGCCGCCAAATTCCTTAAGCAGGCGGGAAAAAGCCCCTTCAACCGAAACTGGCAGGTCCACATGCGCTATGTAGTTCTTCCCGCGCGGCCCATAGCCTTCTTCGTCATCTCTTAAGCGAGGAATCTCGCCCATGAGCAGGCTGATATAACGGTCCATTGGCCACATGCCAGGGATTTCCTTATCATAAGCCAGCTGTCCGTCTTTCTCCAAGACATGAACCTGGTAAGCCGCGTAATTAATGATGGTCAGCTCTGGTCGGTACTTGCGTAACACGGCACTTAAGCGCAGCTGCATGGTCGCGTCCTGGCAGAGGATGACCGATGACAGATCAATATTATGACGGTTAAGCAGGTCTAACAAGTAAGTGATATTGTTGCCAGAATTGGTCGACTGGCATTCAAGTAAATCGGCAGTAATCTGGTACTTTCTTTGTACATAGGCGGCAAAAATCTCCGCTTCTGATAAAGAGTCCACTTCCAGATCCGGAAAGGCAGCTTTTGCCTGGGCCCGCAAGCCATCAGTGGTATGGCCATGGCCGCCGACGATGATATACTTTTTGGCAATCCCAGCCTTTTTAGCCGCGGCAAAAATATCCCCGCCGGGCAGAATGCTGCCGCCAAATAAAACGAAAGAGTCGGCTTGGGGGATGCCATATTTTTCTTCTAAAGCTGTCTGAGTCAAGGCCGGCAAGTCGCGGGGACCTAAGTAGTCAGCCAGGGTATTGATGTCGTTAATCATTTTTCATCTCCGGAAAAGGAATGATCGTTGGTGCAGGCATGGTATGCTCACCCAGCATCTTTTCCATCCAGACCATGTCATACCAGCGGTCGAATTTATAGCCGCACTGGTGGAAACGGCCGACAAATTTGTAGCCTAAGTGCTCATAGTACCTGCTTGCTAACAGCTTTATTTTACCATGAAGAAAAAATAAACCGTTTTATTATTTTCTGCTTATAAAATAAATAACATATGGTATCATAAAGCTTGTAAGCGTAACCAACGCTGCAAGGAAAAAGATAAGCGATATTAGCATTGTGTTTTAAGGAGAAAAAATAATGACCGAATACAGAGCTAAAGCCCATGGTTTCAACTCGGAGATCACGGCAATCGTTGAAGTCGAAAACGGTGAGATCCTCAAGATCAGCGCTGAAGGCGAAGTGCCAAACACGATCGGCGCTCTTGGGGTTGACACCTGGCTGGAAGAAGCTAACGCTGAGCATTCAGTCGAGGTAGATGCTATTTCTGGTGCCTCAGTTTCAACCGGTGCCTTAAGAAAGGCAGCTCAAATGGCTTATGCGGAAGCTACTGGCGGGGATATTGACGCTATCTCTTCTGTTTCTATTCATAACCAGCCTAACAACTATCCCCTCCTCAAGGAAAAGTTCTATGAAGGCGACATTGAATTCGACGACGAATATGATGTGATCGTTGTCGGTGCAGGTGGTGCCGGACTTTCTGCTGCAGCAACGGCTGCGGAAAATGGCGCCAGTGTCTTGGCGATTGAAAAGCAAGGCATTCCTGGCGGGACGACCAGCCTTTCCGGCGGGGTTATGCAGGCGGCTGGCACTAAGTACCAAAAGGAATTCACTGACTACAAGGACGATACGCCTCAAAAGCACGAAGCTGAATATTTGGCTGCTGGTGAAGGCCGTTTATATGAACCGCTTGTCCGTGACTTTACCCAGAATGCCGGCAAAAATTTGGAATGGCTGGAAGACAAAGTTGGCGTTAAGTGGACCAGCGTGTATGGCCACACTGAAATTCCTTATGCAAAAGATTCCTTTGCAGACAGAATTCACGTCTATGAAGGCGGCGGTGCTGGCGGCAACGGGATTATCGCAACCCGCAAGCTCTACGAATACGCCTTAAATCAAGGGGCGGAATTCCAATTTGACACAGCTGTTGTTGCTTTGGTCTTAAAGGACGAGACCTCTAGTGAAGTAGCCGGGGTGATTGCGGAACAAGACGGCGTGCTCTACGCCTTTAAGGCCAACCGTGGGGTAATTCTGTCAGCTGCCTCAATTGACCAAAACGTAGAACTGGCTAAGGACCTCAGTCCGCAGCATTATGAAGACGTTAAGCGCCACCTCTGCTGGTCTGTTGCTTCTGACAGAGGCGACGGGATCGTGATGGGGATGAACATTGGCGCGGCTGTCACTGGATTTGGCGGCACGATTGACTTTGATGCCCGGACTGGTAACGGGACTGACGACCGTCTGCCAACTATCCCGTCAATTTTTGTTAACGGACAGGGATTGCGCTTTGTCAATGAAGACTCGACCTACGCTTATGGCTTCCGGGCAATTTTCAACGAAGAGAAGAAACTGGGCAAGCCAACCTACCAGATTTTTGGCAAGGACTCAATTACCGCGTCGGCTTCTCCATGGAATGAAGCAAGCCTGGCCAAGGACGTTGAAAGCGGCTTAGTTAAGACTGCCGACGGTTTGAAAGAACTGGCGGAAAAGGTTGGCATACCCGCAGAAAACCTAGTCAAAAGCGTGGAAACCTGGAATAAGCACGCGGCTGAAGGCAGAGATCCGGAATATGAACGGACCATGGGCGTTAAGCCATTTAGCGGACCTTACTATGCCTACACCAACACGCCCGGCAACCTGGGCGCGATTGGCGGCTTGAAGATCAACGCGCAGTGCAATGTCATCGACAACTTTGGACAACCGATTCCTGGCCTTTACGCTGCCGGGATGAACGCCGGCGGCTGGATCGGATCCTACTACCCAGGCTCAGGTACGGCAGTATCTGGAGCCATCCATCAAGGCCGCAGAGCGGCTAAGTCGATTCTTGGCTTGAGTTAATAACTTAATAGGCGCAAAAATGCATCCCTGGTATGAAAGGTCATACTTAGGGATGCATTTTCGCTTTACTCTTTGTTTGTATCAACTAACTCTTCTTTGTAGACGTCAACAATTTGAGTAGGCTTATATTGGAGATAAGAATCCTTTGATTTTACCTCATGGGTATCTGGATCGAAATCAGTAAATAAGTCTAGCTGTGAATATTCTGGAACGACTAAACCACTATCGCTCTGCTCGCCTTCAACAATCGACTCAAAAGTCTGAGTTGTTCGCTTAACCCAAATCCGTACATCTTGCCTATATGAAGCCCATTCACTGAAAATGATAGGCTGATCATAAACGTTCTTATAAGTCAGAGTGTTGCCTTGAACCATGTTGGCATAAATGATAGTTTTAGCACTTTTCAAAACCTTAGGCTTGCCATGTTCTGGTTGCCCCTTTGCCTTGAGTCCTCTAAGATACTCGACTACAAAAGTTTGGTACATGTTGTGCCGAAGCATTTTATAGTTATCTTCCATCAGTTCAATGCCGTAAAGAGATGAAAGTCCCAGCAAAATTCTATCTTCATAGTTATCAACTGAAGTACTGCCTTCAAGAGCTACCTGCATCTTACGTGTAAGTAGTTCTGTTAAGAAAGCTCCCTCACCAGCTGCTGGCTCTAAAAAAGTAGCAGTTATGTCATTTACTTTAACACTAATTTCCGGTTGATCCAGCATCAGATCAACTATGTTCTTTGGTGTAAATACTTCACCGAAATCCTTGACCCGATCTGCTGATTTGATCAATCGTTCATCAGTCATTAATCCATTGCCTGCACTTTCGTTTCAATAAAGTTGATTTCGTCCTCAGTGAGATTATATTTCTTGTATAGCTGTTGATCAATTTCTGGGATTGACTTTGTCCAGTCAATATAAGAGTTAGGGGTAAAGTCTTGAAGTGGAACACATCTCCAAGTCGAAGTGGGATTGTGTTGGGTTGTTTTCAAAATTCCCAACATGGTTCTAGCAAATTTTGATTTAATATATTTCAAACAAGCTTCTGCTTCTTCTTTAGTATTAAATTTTCCAATTCCAATAAATGATTGCGTATAGCCAATAAGTGGCGTGCCAATAAGTGGCGTGCTTAATACTTCACCTATTGCACCAGAACCATTAGCCGCTGGAACTAAGACCTTGTACTTGTTAAAGTTCTCACCACTGATATCACTGTTGGTAGATGGTCAGGGTCTTGGCGGCCTGTTTCAGATTGTGTATCTTCGCCCATCGTTCATAGCCTTTGCCCTTGCCCTCGGCCATCTTCTGCTCAATGTCCACAAGCCGCTGCACACTGTCCTGTCTGGGGTCGATTTTCCCTGTCTTTTCGCCCTGTAAGCGGCCTTTCCCGGCGTGTAGGTATTCGGGTATGGCTGCGGTCTGTTCGGCGGCTCTGGCGGCTTGGTGCTGCGGGGTGTAGCGAACCGTTACGCCCCTCTGGGCGTTCTGCTCCAAAACGGCAAGGACGGCGGTGCGGTCAAAGTCGCCGCCCAGCTTCCGGGCGGTGATAGGCTTCGTCCTGTCTGGCGTGAGGTAGGACAGCCGCCCCCGGCTCTCCTTGACGGTCACACCCTCCCGCAACAGCAGAGAGGAAAACTCGTCAAAGCTGGCAGCGGTGGCAAGGGCTTTCCGTAGGGTCTGCCGCAGCTTCTCCTTGTTCGTTTCAAACTTGGTCTGCCGGGGCGTGATACCGCCTGCAATCATGGGGGCGTTCTGCTTGTCCAGTGCGGCCTGTCCCTTTTTCTGCGCCCAATATTCCCGGTCTGTGACACGGTTCTTGTTGCCGTTCAAGAGGTCGATTTGGTAAAGTCCTTCCCGGTGGCACATCTCCATGACCTCGGACTTGAAGTAGCGTAGGGCTGCGTCGGTGCAGCGGTGCTTGCACCCGGCTTTCGTGTCCGCTTGCCTGTCCATGTAGGGCAGGAACGGCACTTCCTCTATCCGCAGGCTGTTAATGACGATATGCACATGGATGTTGCCGCTGTGGTTATGCCCGTCCGGGTGGGTGCAGACAAGGGCCTGATGGCCGGGGAAATGCTCTTTACAGAATTGCTCCCCCAACGCCTGCGCCCGGTCTACGGTCAGGCCGTTGTCCGGCCCGTCCCGTGGGTCAAAGCTGATGATATAGTGGTGGCTTTTCACATCCTCCCGCCGCTGATTTTTCTCATAGCGGAGATTGGAGCGCATACACGCAACGGCAAAATCCTCGCCGCCGCAGTTCAGCGTGGACAAGCGATAATCCTCACGGGGGATAAGCCTGCCGTTTTCATCAAGGACGGGCTTCATAGTAAATTCGTCATGCTCAAAGAGCAGGTATTGTTCGGCGGCTCCGTAGTCGGCGTTCTTAGAGCCTAAATGCTTGAGTGTTGCCAACGGCGTCACCTACTTTCTTTAGGACTTCATACTTGAGGGCGGCAAGGTCGGCGGCCGCTTCCCGCAATTCCTTTGCCATAGCCGGGTAGGGGCTATGCCACTCGTTGAGGGTGCGGGCAATCTGGTTGAGATTGCCGCCAATCCTGCCGTACTCGGCTGTGAGCTTCCCGACAGCGGAGAGCAGCTCGTCATTGACTGACGACACATGGAGTACGGGGCGTATGGTAGTGCGCCGGATGGCCTGCCGGAGAAATTCGGACTGACTGATACCATAGGGCGCAAGCCGTTCTGTGAAGTCGGCGTATTCTTCATCGGTCAGCCGGGTTTTCACAACATGGCTGCGGTGGGGGGTGTTGTATCGCTTCGGCATGGGCTGTAAACCTCCTTTCACTTATCACAAAAAATGGGCTGGTCTGTTAGCTATTTTCGGGGCATTTCCTGTCTGCCGGACAGAAATATTTTTGCGGCGTAAGCCGCATAGCAGGGTTTGGGGAAGGCACTCCCCAACAAGTTTCCCGCGAGGGGCAAAACCGCAGAATTGCGGATTTTGGCACCGTGGTAGAAACTTGCTCTAAGTAAGCCGTAGATTTCCCCTTGCACTTACTACTCGTATAGCTGCCGCCTGTTTTGGCCGGATTTCTGCAAAAATCTTACGGCGTGGGGCGATTTTTACCCGCAGTTCTTTCTTTCCGCTAAAGATACATTTCAAAGGCCGCCAGCTACCCGCTTGCCGGGAATTTTCTCAAATTTTCCTTTGCCTTAGAAATACAGAAAATGCAGATTTGGCTACCGCCGCAGAAAATTTTTTGTTTCCGGCTTCACCTACCTACTACGGATGACTTTGCGATTTTGCCAAACGGATAAAGAAAAAAGCAGCAAATCTTTTTCAGACTTACTGCTTTCGCTGGCCGCCGATGGGCGGTGGATATTCAGTTTTGAAAGTTCAGGTCAGGTTGGCCCGATGATGGATAGCACAATAAATTCCTGTTTTCCCTTTAAGGCATTGTGCATTTTTTCTATTTCTCTATCTTCTGAAACATATAGCGCACCTTGTCCAGGCGGCTGTTTGGACGGCGGGGCTGGATGACTGGCTTGCCGACAGCGGCCTGATACCCTTTCAGTTCTGTAAGGCATACGCTCTGCCCGTTGGTGTAAAAGGCCAGATCAGTACGGTATGCCTGTATACAGCGGGCGGGAATCTCGCCAGTAAAGACAACTTCATCCTTTTTTACCTGGACCGTTTCGATGGTGGCACAGTATTTCGGTGCATCATGATAAGCCCTGGAAAGATATTCCCGGGGCGCATAGAGTGTGAAGGAGAGATAAGGTTCCAGCAGTTGCGTCCCTGATTCCTTCAATGCCTGTTCCAATACAATCGGGGCCAATGAGCGGAAGTCCGCCGGCGTGCTGACCGGACTGTAATAAAGCCCGTATTCAAAGCAAATCTTACAGTCCGTTACGTTCCAGCCGAACAAGCCCTGCTCCAGCCCGTAACGGATACCATCCCTGACAGCGTTTTGAAAACTCTGGTTCAAGTATCCCAGCGAAACCCGGCTCTCGTATTGTACACCGGAGCCAAGCGGGAGTGGTGTAACAGACAGTCCGATGGATGCCCAAAACGGGTTGGGCGGCACCTCGATATGGATGGTGTGGCTGGCTGCTTTGAGCGGCCGCTCCATATAAATGACGGTGGGTTCCTTTACCACTGTTTCAAGCTTGTATTTTTCCGACAGCAAAGCGGAAACAACCTCCAACTGCACCCGGCCCAAAAAAGAAAGAATGATCTCATGGGTGATGGAATCCACCTCGCAGCGCAAAAGCGGGTCAGTATCCGCAAGTTGCGTAAGAGCGTCCAGCAGCCGTTCTCTTTGCGCTGCCGTTTTCGGCGCAATCGACGTCCGCAGCATGGGGAGGGGGTCCTCACGCCACCTTTTACGAGGGAGCCGGGTTGGGTCCCCTAATACATCGTTTAACCTCACGCTGTCGCTGGGAAGGATAACAATTTCACCCGGATAAGCGGTGTCTGTCCGAACAATTTCCCCTTTGGATGGAATACGCATCTCTGTGATTTTCAGCTTTTCTCTCCCGGCCAGGGCCACCGTATCCCGCAGGCGCAGCGTTCCGCTGTATAGCCGTAGATAGACACGCCGCTGGCCGCAATCTGTATACTCCACCTTGAAAACGCTGCCGCATAGGGCGGCGCTCCCCTGTTCCCCAATCGGTTGGAACAGCCCTGTCACCGCATCCATCAACGGTTGAATGCCAAGGCCCTTTTTGGCGCTGCCATAATAGACCGGGAACAGGGAGGCGTCTTGAACCCGCCGCTGTTCCTCCCGCACAAGTTTTTCCCGGCTGATTGGTTCTCCTGCGATATACTTTTCCAATAATTTATCGTTATTTTCGATGACCGCATCCCATGCTTCTATGTCGGTATTTTCCTCCAGGACTATTTCCGGGGACAGCGACACCGTCTGCTTGATGATAATATCGGCGGAGAGCTTATCCCGAACAGACTGAACCACGCTCTGCAAATCAACGCCAGCCTGGTCGATCTTGTTGATAAAGATAACGGTGGGAATGTTCATTTTCCGCAGGGCATGGAACAGAATACGGGTCTGGGCCTGCACGCCATCTTTAGCGGAGATCACCAAGATGGCCCCATCTAAAACAGCCAAAGAGCGGTACACCTCCGCCAAAAAATCCATGTGGCCGGGCGTATCCACAATGTTGACTTTACATCTGTGCCACTGGAAGGAAGTGACTGCCGCTTGAATGGTAATCCCACGCTGCCGCTCCAAAAACATGGTGTCCGTCCTCGTTGTCCCTTTTTCGACGCTCCCCGGTTCTGAAATGGCTCCGCTGGCATATAGCAGGCTCTCCGTCAAGGTCGTCTTTCCAGCGTCTACATGGGCAAGAATTCCAATATTGATTATTTTCATGTGATTGTCCTCCCTTTACTGCCCCGAAGGGCATAAAAATCCCCGGCAGTAAAATACTTTTACCACTGGGGATGATAATTTGCGGACATACACATATACAGCATACACCTGTTTGTGAGTGCTGTTTTTGGGGATATGTCAAAATTGATAAGGCAAAAGTATTCTTAAATTGGGTGCAAAAAACTAAGCCCCTACAAAAGGGACTATCATAATCCTTTGTTCCCACTATTTGATTATAGTTTTATTTAAGAATACCTTGCCGCATATTTTTTACTCCTTTTCTGGAATTGAATTATTTGCTAATTTCCCATAAATTACTACTCAAAGTGCTCTATCACTTGATATATCAACCTTTTAGAGGATTTCGTTGAGTTTAAGTTACAACTCAAAAAATATTATCTTAAACTTCGAAAAAAGCCGTAATAGTAGGCTTCTTAGACATTGAGTTGTAAAATCCTGGGAAGTTAGCATTATTATATCACATCAGTTTTAGGAAAACAAGTATCTAAAAGAAATTTTTCTTCCCCTTATATGTAACAATCATACCGGCTTCCTAACGTTCAGAATGGTTTCTACTGTCTGCTGCGGTGTTTGGTTGGAATTGTCCAGCCAAAAGCCGATCCGTGGTGTTGTCTGCATTTTACTAAATACAAATTCAATGTATACAGAAAGAAATATATAAGGAGTGGGAGGGATTCCGCCGTAGTCGGCATTGTAGGAAAATCCAAAAGTTTAGATTTTCTCAAAATGCTTATCTTTTGGTCTTTGGTTCGGAATAGTGTAGTGCTGGCGGTCTATCTATTGTTTTCGGTTGCTTGCTTCTTTACCGTACATGAGCATTTAAGCAGGTCTTCTAAGGCGTTACATTCCTTAATCCCCGGCAGAATCCATAAAGTATGCCGCAGGTTGTTGCGGAAAGCCCGATTGGCAAATGGATAATTGGTCGGTCCTGGAGACGTAATGTTCTTCAAGAACTGCCGAACATATTTCTCATACACGAATTTACCATTCTCATTCGTCCGGAAGAATTCCTTAAAGTTGAAGGAGTACTTGCTAAAGCCATCTCCCGTGAAGTTGATATCTTTAAAGTGGTCTCCCATCTCAAAAGTGTACATGGAAACCTTCGGCAGAGATTCATACGGATTGACTTCGTTCGGATGTTCATCGGACCAAGCTAGCTTGGCCTCTTGCTCCATCGTGTAGTCCCAGGTGAAGATCTGTTCTTCTTCGTAGTCTGAGAGCAGGTTGAATGGAGTGCCTGATAATTCCAAAAGCTTGGTGTTTTTCTTGTTCTTTAATACCGCGTCAAGGACGTTCTGCGCCAGGTCGGTTTGCGTTCCTTCGTGTGCTTCATCAACAATGACTAAATCCCAAGCAACTGAGAAGACATCATGGTTTTTGTCGCTGACCTTGCCCCCAATTTCCGTTGAGCCACGTAAATCCTGGATAGAAGCAAAGTAAACGTATGGCTGACCTAAGTTTTCCAGTTCAGCAACTGACCGGTGCCCACGGTTTCTTGACCCGTAAAGGTACCCTGCTTTAGTCATCCCAATCTTGTTAAAGTCTTCAAACCAGCCCTCATTGACAACCGGCCGGTGAGTCATGATTAGAACTTTCTTGTACTTGGCTTCTTTTACTAGGCTTAATGCAGTAATAGTCTTACCAAACCGCATCTTGGCATTCCAAAGCATCTGGTTATAGTGCTTGAAAGCTGCCTTGGTTTTGTCAATCGCATCCCTTTGTTCCGGTCTAAGAGTGATCTTAAATTTAATCGGTTTATTTTCCTTGGCTGGCTTGTTATCCAGTTCAATGGCGGTTTTTCCTTCTTTGACAGCAGTGATTGCCTTTTTAGCCGTCTCTAGGTCAACCGTGTACCATTCGTTTCCTTCCAGACCTTCCGCATGCTTGATCCCAGATCGCCCTAATACCGCGTGAACAGCCTCATCCCCAAACCAGCTTCTGGTTACTTTAGAAAATCCTAATTCGGCCCATTCAACAATATACGGCGCTCCTGCCGTCTTCATGTATTGTTTAATACGGTCATCAGCGCACTTGCGCAGATAATCACTATTGGCCTCTAAATTATGGCTAAGGTCATCATCGATTGATGCCTTGCCAATTTTTCTAGCCCCGATATAGGCGGACCATTTGCCGCTGGAATTGTCCACAGTCTGGATGTAAACCAGTCTTCTCTCTGAAGAACTGTAAGTTGTTTCTCTGACCGGTTCCCTAAATTTGGCAGTATTGGTATCAACCGGGATCTCATAGTATTTACCAGCAAAGTCGCCTAATAAATACCAAATGTTCTTTAATTCTTTTAAAGCCGTCTCTTTAGTAGCCGTTTCTTCCAACGTGTGTGCTTGAATATTCCCGCTTCGTTTAACCTCGTACAAGAGATTAAGCGTCCGATCGGTTACATAGCCGCCGTTTCTAAGACGGGTCAAGTTATCGTTAAACGTTGCCCGGTCCTCAACCACCATGTACTTCAGATCCATGATGTCCCTGGTGAGCTGCTCAGCGATTTTTCTGACAGTTACTACCTCTTCTGAATAATACCCATCTGAGTATATCTTTTCAGCATGAACCCCGTTGGTGTAGTACTTTTTTAAGTCGTTGTCATCGGTCATCAAAAACTCGAAATTACTTTTCATTTTTCCTTACCTCTAACTAGTTAATTAATATTATAGAGGAAGTTCTCCCCTTTGGGTATTACCTTAGATAAATGGCCATAACACATTCTTAGCTTCAGTACAGGTCATACCCAAATAACATCCCCCATGAAAAATGATCTCAATTTCTTCTCTTTTTATTACCAGACACTCCCAATTTGGTCAAAATTGCATTTGCACATGCCTCAGTTAATGGTTTACCTATGGCTTCTTTGTAATTAAATCCCAACAATTGCATAGTCTTTAGCGTATCTTTATTAAGTAACTCCACCAACTGGTGCAGTGGCTGTACTTGTTCCTTGCTAAGCACCTGGTATTTTTCAATGATGGAAATAATTTCTTCTAGAGTATTGTGCAGATACTCAATATCTTCATCATTAATACTTACGCTTTCATAGGCTTCTTTGTATACTTGTGCTGTTCTAATAACATCTTCTCGTTCAGCAAGCAAGCCACTTACTATTTCATCATACGTATTGCGTATCTTATCTGCATTTTTTTCTTTTTTTATCGATTGAATCTTGCTGTTTACGGCAATTGCAGTACCTTTTACCGCTAATTCTGCCAAATTTGCACTAGCAATAGCAATAGCTTCTGTCACATTTTGATCCAATTTATTCTTTCCTTTCTCTATCAGCTAATCTCTTCTTGTAGCTGTCCTCGACTTCCTCAAGCTTCCCCATGATCAAACCACTTGGCAGCCACTTCCTCATACAAGAAATCGTTTAAGGCCTGTTGCTCGCCTGTTTCGTAAAAAGCGGCCAGCTTAGTCAAAAATTCTTTTCTTTGTTCAACCGCAACAGCCAAGACCCCCGTGCCATTGTGCACGAGAACATGATTGGCGACCAGCTGCGCTGTCCGCTTGTTGCCGGCATTAAACCTCTGGCCTTTGGTAATTACGCCTAGCAGTTTCAAGGCCCGCTCTCGCGGATTATCAATCTTCTGTGTTTAATAATCGCCTTAACGCTGACTCCTGCCACTCCCTGCCCGTCACAGATCATGGATGTTTCTGGATAGCTGATTCCTTCAGCCAGCTCTGTATTGGCAATTTTCCAAATTGTATCATCTAAGAGTCGCTTGGTTCCATAAATCGCCGTCCGCCGGTCCGCTTATACATACTCATATTCCATAATCTCATCACCTGCAGCATTTTCTTCCAGTTTACTCTTTTTCCCTATTCCAAAGCAAAAAACAGGACTCCGGTCATTCGCCGGAGCCCTGTTTTGGCAGATATTATCAAAAATCAAACAGATGCAATATAAATTTTTAGATGCAGAAAAAATATTAATTAGATTAGATAGATTAGTTACTCTCAGATAGCCAGAGCACCGTCAACCTTGAAGATTGACTCAGTTACGTAGTCTGCCTGGTCAGAAGCCAGGAAAGCGGCCATATTGGTAATGTCTTACGGCTTGCCCATCCGCTTGACAGGAATGCCGTCGATAATGCTCTTCATGTGCGCTTCTGATTGCTCCGGCGTCAGTCCCGGCACGTTCCAAATATTGGATTCAACCGCGACTGGAGCGATCGCGTTCACGCGCACGCCGTCTTCAGCCAGTTCAACAGCCCAAACCTTGGTAAAGTTTTCAATGGCTGCCTTGGCGCCAGTGTACATTGACAGGTTGATTGACGGGTGGGTAGCACCGATGCTGGACAGGTTGATGATGTTGCCCTTTGATTACAAAAGCAGCGGCAAAGACTGAATGGTCATGTCAACCACTACCTTGACATCAAGGTCAAATGCCCGGTTGTAGTCTTCCAGCTTCATTTCCTTGATGTTTTGAACTGGGCACCAGCCAGCGCAGTTTACCAAAATGTCCAGCCGGCCAAAGTGGTCCTTGGCGTAGGTGACAGTCTTGGCTACGTCATCAGTGTTGGTCATGCCCGCTACAACATAATGAATCTTGTCGCTTGAGGCCGCAGCTTCCTTCAAAGTTGCTTCATGCCGGCCGGTAATGACGACATCAACTCCTTCAGCCGCAAATCTTTCGGCAATTCCTCTGCCAATGCCGGAGCTGTCCCCGGTAACAATCGCTGCTTGACCCTTTAATTCATTGTACATGTTCTTTATTACCTCGAATTCTGCAACGTCAGCAAGGCGCCTTGCTCTAACCTTCTTGTCAAACATGCATGAGTTTCTTTCTTCCCTTAATATACAAAAAAGAGACTTCCCACAGAAGTCTCTTTCTCCGCCCACTAAACTCCAAAACGATGGTTGTGTTTCAACCAGTCCTTGACCAGTTCCTTAGCTACAGCATAAATGCCGATCAAAAGAACGGTCGCGATCAACAATGCAAACATTTCCTCTGGATAGAGAGAAACGACAATTGCAAATACAACGAATGCTACAAAGCATACCAACAAGTCAATAATCTTCTCGCTAAGCATCATAATCACCCGATTTCTACGGGGCTTAGCGGGCGGTTTTATACTTATATTATACGCCAACTTCCCTGAAAGCGCACTCTTTCCCCAGCCTTATTGCCTTAGCATCCGGCCGGTGACCAATAAATTCCGTCTTGGCGATTGAGACATTTGCCGGCAGCAGGTCTAAGAGAATTTCTTCTGGCAACTGGCTTTCCTTTAACTTGTCCAGCTCACTAAAGGTTCCCAGCAAAACGCCGCTGATCTGGTTAAAAATCCCGGTCTCCCGGCATTGCTCAAGTAAGCTAGCTACCAGTTCTGGCTTCCCACGGTAGGCTTCTAGCAGCAAGATGCTGCCAGCAAAACCGGGCCAGTAAGGCGTCCCTGCCAGTTTCAGCAGGCAGCGGAGGTTGCCCCCGTAGACTGGCCCTGTCATTTTTTTGCCCCGGACAAAAGTCACTTCTAGCTCATCCAGCTCCTTTGCAGCTTCTTTTCCTGCCAGCAGGCGGTCAAAATAGCCGCTCTTCAGCAAATCCTTGTTGACCAGGCAATTGCGCAGCTGGAAGTTGACCGCCTGGTTGCCGTTTTTGGCCAGGGCCGTCAAGATCGTGGTCAAGTCGCTGTAGCCGTAAAAGACCGCCTGGCTGTCCTTGATCTGATCCAGATCCAAGTGGCCTAAAACCGTATTGGCCAAGTCCCCGCCAGAGATGTCAAAAATATGCCCCATCTCTGGATCCAGGAAGAAACTTTCCAGTTCCCTGGCCCGCTTTTCTCCCCGGCCAATTAAAGTATCATCGGTCAAAAATGGACTGACCACGACTTCCAGTCCCCGGTCTTCCAGGATCTTTACCAGCTGGTCAACAACTGGCCAATATGCTCTTTTTAAGGGATTTGAACACCCAACCAGGGCTGCCTTCATTATCCTGTCTCCTTTTCACATAAGCAAAATTATGTAAAGCTAGTTTTCTATTGCCGCAAGCCCTTAGGATAGTAGTTCTTCAGCTGCCCTCTGCCAGATAACTTCCCAAAGCTGAAAATCATCCCCCGGCAGGAAACCAAGACAAAGCCCTTCAAGCTGCTATTTACTTGCAGGCTTTCCCCGTGCAGGTAGTGGTCATACTCGTCTTCAGTCAGATCAACTACTCTTTCCTGGTCAACTTGACCTAAAACTTCCGCTAGCTGGTGGCTTGGCTCAAAGCGCTTCTTCTTCAAGATCCCCAGTTCCAGACCGTTATTTAAAACCTTGATCCCTTTTAATAACTCAGGTTCAAGGGCTGGGACAAAGACGTGATCCTGGCTCTTCAGCATCTGGCTTGGCCAGGAAGCCAGACTTTCCGGCCAGTTAAAGCCGGCAATAGCTTCACTGATATAGCCGGACTCTTCCTTGCTTGGCCGCTCCAGGCTGCTTCTATTCCCTTTATTCTTGCCTTTGCCCTTTTTCTTCTTGTCCTTGCTTTTTCTGACCGGAGAAAAAACTTCTCCTGCTTCAGCTGCAAAGCTGTCTTCGCCAGCTGCCTTTTGCAGGCTGGCTACAAACTGCCCTTCACCAACACCGTCCTGTGGCCAAAAACGGGCACAGTTTGCTAAACTAGCATCCCCGTTGCCCCATTCCGGCCGGCCTGGCGCGGCTTTCTCCGCCGCAATTGGCAAAAGCTTAAAGCCATATTCATCCAGCAGCCAGCTGACGATCTCCTCGTCTTCTTCTGGTGAAAAGGTGCAGGTCGAATAGAGCAAATACCCGCCCGGCTTCAGCATCTTGACCGCTTCAGTCAAAATTTCCCTTTGCCGGTCAGCGCAGAGGTCGACATTCTCCTGGCTCCAGTACTTGATGGCGTCCTCGCTCTTTCTGAACATCCCTTCCCCGCTGCATGGCGCGTCCACTAAGATCGCGTCAAAAAATCCCGGGAAACGGGCGCTCAAGGCAAAAGAGTCGCAGTTGGTAACGATAGCGTTTGCTACGCCCCAGCGCTCCAGGTTTTCCCGTAAAATTTTGGCCCGGGAAGGCGAAATTTCATTAGCTACTAGCAGCCCTTGACCTTCTAGCTTCTGGGCTAAAGCCGTGCTTTTCCCGCCGGGAGCCGCGCACAAGTCCAAGACCTTGTCGCCGGGCTTAACCGGAATCGCATGGGCCGGGAACATGGCTGCCGGGTCTTGCGAGTAAACCAGGCCAGCCGTCCATTCCGGATCCTTGCCGTAAACTTCACCGTAATAAGCGTTAGGGATGCCGGGCACCGCCTCTTCTTGCGGGTATGCGACTGCTCCCTTTTTCAAACTGTTGATCCGGTAGGCCTTCTTGCTTGGCTCTTGTAAAGATTCAAGCAGCTTTCCTGCTTCTTCCTGGCCAAGCAGACCCGTAAATTTCTCCTTAAACTGGTCTGGGATCTCAATCATCCGCCTTATTCCCCTTTCTGTACATATAAACCATCATTCCAACATATACTGCTAGTTCAACCACGACTGTCCCCAGCAAAAGCAGGCCTAAAACGCTCTGGTTGCTATAGTAAGCCTTCCACACCAAGAGGAAGTAGGAGGCAAAGGCTTCCAAAACCATAAAGACAACAAAACGCCCGCTCCGGTTCAAGATGAGGTTGGACAAAAGGTCTCCTTTGACATTGCTCATATCGGCTTCTTTCCAAGTCAGCCAGGCAATAAGCCCCATCAAAAGGACCCCCACGCCCAGCAAGAAGAGGATTAAGAGGACTTCTGGCATGAGAAGCGTCAATCTTCTTTGCCGGCCCCGCTTGACAAAGTCAGGCCAGTAGGTCTCACTCTTTAAGTGGCTGGCGATCTTACCGATCGTCTGGCTGCTGGCGTCCACGTACAAGGTAAAGTGGTTTATCCGGCTTTGCCCGGTTTCCTGCTTAACCCCCGTCGTCAAGTAGTAGGCCTTACTGGACTGGTATGGCACAGCTTTAAGGCTGCCGACAACGGAATAATACTGGCCGTTGGCGATCAAGTAAGTATTGCCCTGGGTCTTGATCTGGGATGCCGCTGAGGATGGGGAAACCGCCGCGATGGTGACCTGCCCCTTAAAATCGTCTTCACTGAAAAAGCGGCCGCTGGAAACAGGAAAGTAGTTGAGGTCCCGGTTTTGTGACCAGATCAAGACCTGGTTCTTGTCTTCCTTGCTCTTAAACTGCATCTGGATGCTTTCCTTAGGGAATTGCTGTTTGATCCACTTCAGAAAGGAGGCAACCGTCATGGTCTTTTTCGGCTTGACGATCCGGGCCTCCATGCTCATCCCCTGCGCCTGCAGAATTTGGTCAGCCAGCTGGGACTGCATGTTGGAGCAGACGAAGCCGATCATGATGAAGAGGAAAAAGGTGGACAAAATAACAAACAGTTTGTGCCTTTTCATCAGCTCACCTCAATAAACTTTTCCTTGATAAAGTCGTAGGACTTAAAGCTGCGATTGATCTTTCTCAGTTCGCTTGATTTGGCGAAATGCTTTCTAGTCCAGAATTCTGGGGAATTGGTCACTCCTTTTTCCCCGATAAAAAAGAGCCGGGCCGCTGGAGCGTAGTGCTGCTTGGCAGCGATCAGTTCTAAATCGGCCTTGCCGAAATTCGGTGCCCAGGAACAAAGAATCATGTCGCAGGTCGCGTACTTCATGACTGCCTGGTCAGCTGGCAAGTTTTCAACTGGGTAAAAAGGCTTCTTTCCGGTCTTGGAACTCTTGGACCATTCTAAAGAATCCGTGGCCCAGACTTGGATTCCAGCCTCACTCAAGGCTTTAGACCAGTAGGCATTGCCGGCCATAACTTCCAGGGCAGTTTCAACCCCTAGTTCATCTCTGATCAGCTGGGCCGTTTCCATGTTTGGCAAAGACCAGATCCCGTATTCCATGGACAGGTACTGGCGGACATTGTTCAGCAGGTTGTTTAAAGCCCGCAGGTCCTTGATCTGGCTGTCAGGCAGATCCCAGGTCATCTCGGCAAAACGGTCATCACTGATGCCTAAAGGGTCTGGCGCAAACAGCAGCATCCGCTGGTTGGATACGCACTCATCAATCATTCTGATCTCTTGCACTTGCCGGTCCAATTCCGGATCAGCAAATTCCTTGGCTAAGGCTGAAATTTTTTCAATAAATTGTGTCATATGCATTCCTCACCAGTTGATTTTATCATTTACCAGCCTTTTGAGGTAGCCTGGACGATTGCAAAAAAAGACCCGGCTATTTTGCCAGGTCTAAACAATTCAATTAAATTACACATCTGCCGCCAGGTCGGCCATTTCTTCGTCGACCCCGTTGGCCAGCAGCATGTCACGCGTCTCCAGCTTAGCTGTATTTTTCTTTTGCACTGGCTTTGGAACCGCAAGACCAGTTGCCTGCTCGGTCATCTTGTTGCTGACGCCATTAGCAATCATGGTGTCTATCAACATAGTTTCCTCCGTGCTTCTCATTTTAACCAGCCTTCTTTCTGTAAAGCGCTTTTTACTTGAGAATATTATAGCACTATTTTAAACGCCAAAGTTGTTTTTATGCCGATGGTAGCGATTCCCGTATTTTCCAAATTTTTGCCGGATTTTTCCTAAAAATTTAACTCTTCCTAGTCCCCTCCGGCAAAAATGCGGCAATTGCCGCGGTTAAACCAGTCACGATTGTTTCCAAAGCCATTGATGGAGTATTTGGCCGCTTGACTACCTGCTCTGGCAAAAAAGGGATATGAATGAAGCCCGCCTGCATCCCCGGATGTTCTTTTCTCAAGCTCTGCGCGTAATACATGACATGGTTGCAGACAAAGCAGCCGGCCGTGGTCGACACTTCAGCCGGGATGCCCGCCGCTCTAATAGCTTTCACCATTTTCTTAACCGGCAGCTGGGTAAAGTAAGCCGCCGGCCCCTCTGGATCAATCGCCTGTCCTTCCCGCTTCTCCCCGCTGTTGTCCGCGACCGGGCAGTCATCATAGTTGATGGCAACCAGTTCTGGAGTCAAGCAGGCCCGTCCTCCGGCCTGGCCAACATTTAAGACAAAGTCCGGCTCTTCTCTCTCAACAGCTTCTTTCAGCTTCTTCTCGCTTTCCCGGTAGCTGGTTGGCAGCTGTAGCTTGATAATCTCGCTGCCCGCGATTTCATCCGGCAGCAATTTCACCGCTTCAATGGCCGGGTTGATTTTTTCATGGTTAAAGGGATTAAAACCCGTCACTAATACTTTGGTCATTATTTTTCCTTTCTTAAAAAAAGCCCCGCTTGCGAGTAAACTAGATTCATTAAAATGTAGCGTGCGGAAACCTTCGATTTCAATCGAGGGAG